>NZ_AXUZ01000003.1:0-650232 GCF_000482305.1 Chryseobacterium sp. UNC8MFCol | reverse complement strand
CCGTTACTCTTGCGGATTGGCGCAGATGGCCATACTTTATTATATAGTATAAACGAGAGTAAGGGCTGTATGGGGCGATAAGTTTCGTGAGGATGGTCTTGGAAAGGTTTTACGTTTGGGCTAAAGCCTGATTTTGAAGGATACTCTATTGAGAGGGCTTTAGCCCGCTCCTACTGAATAAAGATTACCACAGATCACACGGATTTGCAGAGAAGAGTAAGTAAATATGTTGAGTAGGCATCCATTTTCAATTTTCAACTTTCCATTTTCAACTTTTTACCATTTCCTAGCCCCGATAGAAGCGGTTACCCCACAGCAGGCGCTGGAGAATATAAGGTTAGACGTGGAGCGCAAGGCCGCGAGGAGTATGAGCGGATAGCGGGAAACAGCTCCTGAATATGTTTGAAAGCCGGAGAATGAATGAATTGGAGGGTTGGAGAGCGAAAAAAAATTAAATGATATGATCTCGCCTTTACCGGTTTAATCATGTTTAAAGATTAAAATTTTACTATTTGTAAACTTTTGAAAACAGCATCAGCGGCTGACATGAACGTTATGTTAACGAATAAACAGGAACCTGAGCAAAAATTGCCCAATTCAATCATTTTGGAAAACACATGAATAATGCACTATTATTAAGCACATTACAGGAATATATATCCAAAAAACGGCTCCGTTTTTATATTTTTTTAAGTAAGATAGAAGTAACATACAGGCTTAATTTGTTAATCAATACTTAATACCAAATATTTATATATATTAAAATTATTGGCGTGATTTGCATAAAAAATTTAATATATGTAAAAATGAAAACAAAATTAGAGAAATTACTTATCCTTGTTTTTACCTGTTTCATCATTTTAGTTTCAGCGCAAAAACAGTTAATTATAGGAACTGTCCTCGATGACAGTCAGCCACTCCCCGGCGCCACTATCAAAATAAAAGGCTTATCAAGAAATATCACTACGGATGTTGACGGTAAATTTGCCATCAACGACATTCAAGAAGGTCAATACATACTACATATCAGTTATATAGGTTATGAATCTAAAGATGTCACAATTGATCTGAAATCGGAGCAAACCACCGACCTGGGGAATATCAAACTTTCCCAACTGAGAAAAAATATTGATGAAGTATTGATCACCGGTACTTTAAAGAATACGGAAGCACGGGCATTAAATATTCAGAAAAACGCCATCAATATCAGCAACGTCATTGCCTCTGACGGCATCGGGAAGCTTCCGGACAGGAATGCGGCAGAAACGGTTCAGCGTGTTCAGGGTGTTTCTATTGAAAGAGATCAGGGTGAAGGAAGGTTCGTTTCTCTACGGGGGTTACCTCCTTTCTGGGCCTCTACAACGATTAACGGAAACAGGCTTCCCACCGCTGAAGAAGAAACGACCTCCAGAGCAACTGCATTTGACTTCTTCCCTACGGAATTGATTTCTTATGTACATGTCAACAAGTCTTTTACTCCTGATATGGAAGCAGATGGAATTGGTGGCGGAGTGAATTTCATTACAAAAACCCCTCCGATGAAAACAGAGTTTAAAGCGACTTTGGGAAGCGGGTATAATGCGAAAGCAGATAAAGGAGTCTATAATATCGGTTTGATGTACGGAGGAAGAACGAAAGATAAAAAATTCGGATACCTCTTTAATTTTGCCCATTTCATCAGAAACTGGTCTACCGATAATTTTGAAGCAAGACGAAGCGGTGATGAAGGGGTTTTCAGAATGGAACTTCGGGATTATAACGGGGTAAGAAAAACTACCGGAATCAATACAGCCTTTGAATATGTGCTTTCTCCGAAGAATACACTTTACGTGAAAGGAATGTACGGAACACTTTCGGATGACGAAACTCATTACAAACACAGAGTGAGGTTTGATAAATTCAGCAGTGCCAATAATACAGCGAGAGTAGAGCTTCAGAATATTCATAATTTACTGATCACGCAACTTACCTCAGTGTCCTTAGGCGGAGTTCATAATCTGGATAAGGGAAAAATCGACTGGGATCTCTCCTACTATGATAATCAATTTAAATACGGAAATATTCCTGATAAGCAAAACAACTCCTATTATGTTATCAAATACACTCAGTCAGGCGTAGGCATCAACCCTGGTTATATTTCGGATCACGGAAACGGCCCAAGAGCTTACTGGAAAGCAGATGGGGGAAAGCTGGATTATAAAAACCCGGATGCCTTATTTGGGTTCTACAGTGATCCGAATTTTAAAATGGATGCTTCTCAGATGAAATTTACCGATCTGGAATTCTATAAAGTTTTTGTAGAGGAAAAAGATAAGATTGTGGCAACTTTTAACCATGAAATCAATATTTCTGATCAACTGACCTTAAAATATGGGTTAAAATACAGAGATAAGGAACGTAACGCAAGATTCTCAGACATCTTTTACAACTGGAGCAACGGAACGGCTCCATTACTTTCAGATTATTCCCAGTACATCACAGCCCAACCGAACGGGACCAAGTATCTAAGTGAAATGAATGCGTCTATCGGAAATTCTTTCGGACCGGTCCTTTCCACCGGAGGAATGAACCAGTTCTGGTATGATAATCAGGGAAATTTAAAGATCAACACTGCAGATTCTGAAGCATTGGAGTACAATAAAGCACTGGGAAGGAACTTTGATGTTTTTGAAAAACATGCTGATGCTTATGGAATGGGAACCTATAAATTGAATGACAAATTCACCATTTTAGGAGGAATCAGATTTTCCAATACCAATACGAAGGTAAAAGGGTATCATGTTGTTGATGACGTTCTTACTCCTGTTGAGCATACTAAAAATTACCTGGCTGTTCTTCCCATGCTTCATCTAAAATACGCATTGAACGATAAAACCAACCTGCGTTTTGCCGCCACAAGAACATTTTCAAGGCCGAATTTCGGAGATCTGACACCCGGAGGAACTTATATTGAAGCTGATAACGAATTTAAAGGAGGAAATCCAGATCTTAACCCTACGTATTCCTTGAATTTTGATCTGATGGGAGAATATTATTTTTCCAACGTGGGGATTCTGAGCGGAGGAATTTTCTACAAATCGATTACCGACCCGATCTCCCAGGATTCTTTTATCGGAAGCTATAATGGAATAAACGGAGTTCAGTTTTCAGCTCCTAACAACGGAAAAGCAGCCTGGCTGGGAGGTATTGAACTTGGCATCAATAAAAGATTTGATTTTCTTCCGGGATTCCTGCAATATTTCGGAGCACAGGTAAATGCGACTTTCATGACTTCAGAAATGGAAAAACCAAGCGGAAGGAAAGTAAAGCTTCCGTATCAGGCTAGTGATCTGTACAATGTGCAGCTTTTCTTTGAGAAGAAAGGATTCAACGCAAGGCTGGCCTACAATTATAAAGGAAAATATGCCGTAGAATACGCTGAAGAGGACATCAATGATACCTATTACGGAAAGTACAGCAGCCTTGATTTTGGAGGTTCTTACCAAATTACAAAACATATCGGTGTATATGCCGATATCAACAACATCCTGAACAAACCGCTTATTTATCATTTCGGTAAAAATGAAGACCGCCCCGAACAGGTAGAATACTACGGAGTGCGTTGCAATCTTGGAATAAAACTGAATTTCTAAACCACTACAATGGCTGGAACAATCAATAAAAAAACAATGGTAACACTGAAAGCCGCTTTTGCTGCTTTCGGGGTCTACTTCTGCATGTATGGCTTCAGAAAACCCTTTACTGTAGCATCATTCGAAGGATTATCCTACTTCGGCGTCGACTACAAAATCCTGATTATTATCGCTCAGGCTGTAGGATATTTTATCTCAAAATTCATCGGCATCAAGTTTATTTCAGAATTAAAACCGGCAAAAAGACGATCCTGTTTATTCTCGTTTATTGCCGTTGCAGAGCTTTCTCTATTGGGGTTTGCCGCTGTACCTGCCCCGTACAATATACTTTTTATGTTTTTGAACGGAATTCCTTTGGGCATGATCTGGGGAATTGTCTTTTCCTATATTGAAGGTCGTAAAACCACCGAGATTATCGGACTGTTTTTATGTTCAAGCTTTGTGGTTTCGTCGGGTTTTACCAAATCTGTAGGAAAATTCCTGATGGACACTTTTTCAATTTCCGAATTCTGGATGCCTTTTTCAGCGGGACTGATCTTTATTATTCCGTTATTTGTATTTGGAATCCTTCTGGAACGAATTCCCCAACCGACTGAAGAAGATATTTTGCTTAAAAGTAAAAGACAACCCTTGAACGGACCGGAAAGAAAAGCCCTGGTTCAGCAGTTTTTTGTGCCGGTTGTTTATATTATTTTTCTGTACATCAGCCTTACCGTTTTAAGGGATTTCAGGGATAATTTCAACCGTGAGATCTGGGACGGACTCCATTTTCATTTTGACAGCTCCATTTTTACCCTTACGGAAATCCCTATTGCCATTATGGTTCTTGTGATTTTAAGTTTCATGGTAAAGGTTAAAAACAATAAAAAAGCTTTTGCATATTATCATTACATCCTTTTTGGCGGAATTCTGGTGGTGGGATTTTCAACCTATCTGTTTCAGCAGGGATCGCTGTCACCTTTTGTATGGATGACCATTTCAGGTTTTGGGATGTACCTCTGTTATATTCCTTTCAACGGAATTTATTTTGACCGGATGATCGCTGCTTTTGATATTAAAGGAAATGTAGGCTTCCTTATTTATATTGTCGATTCTTTCGGATATCTGGGAAGTGTTTTGATTCTGCTGTACAAGAATTTCGGTTCTTCGCAGACTTCATGGCTTAGCTTTTACATCAGTCTTAATTATATTATCACTATTACAGTCTTAATTCTTTCAATTATTGCTTTTCTGGCTTTCAAAAAAAAGTCAAAACCCAAATCAAACTCTAATCGATACATCAATTTTGATGCTTCAAAAATCTTATAAATTATACTAAAATGACAACAAAATTTGATTTACTCGTAGTTGGCGGTGGAATTTTAGGAACATTCCATGCGTATCATGCTTTGAAGAAAAATCTTAAAGTTGCCTTACTGGAAAAGAACTCTCTACCACAGGGAGCAACGGTAAGAAACTTCGGACAGGTTGTTCCTTCGGGAATGGATCTTACATGGCAAAATTTCGGGAGAGAAAGTCTCTCAATATATCAAGAACTCCATTCTCAGGCAGATCTTACCATCAGACAAAACGGTTCCGTATATATCGCTTCAAACGACGAAGAGCTTCAGCTTATTGAAGAACTGTACGAAATCAACAGAAATAATGATTACGAATCTTTTCTCCTGTCTAAAAGCGACTGTATTAAAAAATATGACGGTCTCCGCTCAGACTATTGTAAAGGCGGATTGTTCTTTCCGCAGGAGCTTTCAGTAGATTCTGCAGATATGATTGTAAAACTACACCGGCTTTTACAGGAAAAGATGGGGCTTCAGATTTACTATAATACCACGGTAGTGGAAACCAATGAGGATGATCAGAAATGCATTGCGGTGACGGCAGAAGGGAGTGAGTTTACAGCTTCCAAAATATTGATTTGCGGCGGGCATGAGTTTAAAACATTATACCCCAAAGTATTCAATGAAAGTGACCTGGAAGTAAGCAAGCTGCAAATGCTTCAAACAAAACCACAAGGAATTTATTCGCTTCAGGGTAATATTCTTACGGGCCTTTCTATCAGAAGATATGAGTCTTTCAGTGAGTGCCCTTCATTCCAACAAATCAAAGCATTGGAAGACCAGAATTCTTTCGAAAAGAAATATGGAATTCATATTTTATTTAAACAGGCGCTTGACGGATCTGTTATTGTAGGAGATTCTCACGAATATGCCGATGCCAGGAATGCTGATGATCTCGGCTATGATCTGAATATGGAAATTGATGAATTCATGATTCATGAAGCGAGAAAAATCATTGATCTTCCTACCTATGAAATCCAGAGAAGATGGTTCGGGGTCTATTCGCAATGCAAGACAAAAGATATTTTTGAGCACCGCCCGTCTCCGAATATTCATATTGTCACCGGAATCGGAGGAAAGGGAATGACGGGAAGCGGAGGCTTTTCAAAGTTTAACATAGAAAAAATTTATGCATAAATTTCAATGAAAAATATAGAATTACTGGTTCTGGATATGGCCGGAACAACGATTGACGAAGATAATGTAGTCTATAAAACCTTAACGGATGCCGTGAATGAATACGGCTATTCTGTAACGCTTGAAAAAGTACTTATCCATTGTGCAGGAATGGAAAAACTGGAAGCGATCACCAGCTTGTTAAAGGACATCCACGGAAATGAGGCGGATGCTCAGCCCATTTTTGAAAACTTTTCTGAAAATTTGAAGTTTGCCTACCGAAATCTCGAAGTAAAACCGATCAACGGAACGGAAAAATTCCTTCTTAGTATGAAAACACAAAATAAAAAAGTGGTGTTGAATACAGGTTATACCCATGAAATCGCACAACAACTTTTAGATAAATTACACTGGAAAGAAAACGTTCATTTTGATGCCCTGATCACCGCAGATGATGTTTCGGAAAGCAGGCCCAGCCCGGCAATGATCAACCTGGCGATGAAAAAATTCAATATCACAGAACCTGCAAAAGTCCTGAAAGCAGGGGATTCTGTGATTGACATCGAAGAGGGTAAGAATGCAGGCTGTGGTCTTACTATAGCAGTTCTTTCCGGAGCACAAAACAGAACGGAGCTCGAAAAAGCAAAGCCTGACTATATCCTGAATACTATTTCTGAAGCCGAAAACCTTCTTTAGAAATTTCTTTTTCAATACTAATAACACAAATATTTTCGCAGATCATATTTGTGTTGTTTTTTAAGATCCCTTCAAATCACAAATTTTACATAAACCCAGATCATAATCGTGATTACCATATTTATTTTTAAACGAAATGTCCTTACAACAGAATAGCAAATACCTGAATCTTCGTTTAAAAAAAGTGAACGCTATATTCTTCGACTCACAAATCGTGAGTTTGCAAAGTCCTAAAAGCTCAGGTGTTTCTAAAATCTATAACAGGTTTATTTCAAACACTTATACAACTATTTAATTATCAATTAATTAACCTTTTGTTCACATCTATTTACCAGTACTAAATTAATTTTACAATAGTTAAAAATAAATTACTATTTGTAAACTTTCTACTTAAAATCCTCATTTCTCATGAAAACAAAACTATTCTCAATGGCAGTTATAATGAGCTGCTTTCTAGGAGCTCAAACCAAAAAAGTTCTTTTTATCGGTATTGACGGCTGCCGCTCCGATGTTATGATGTCAACCAGCATCCCCAACATCCAGAATCTCATCAATCAGTCCATCTACTCTATTGACGGGTTATGTGCGGCTACTACATGGAGCGGAAACGGCTGGAGTACAATGCTTACCGGTGTATGGCATACGAAACACAATGTGCAGGATAATAATTTTACCAATCCCAATTATGTCGGTTATCCCGACTTTCTGACAAGAGCGGAAAGCTACAATCCTAACCTGAGAACGATGTCCCTTGTCAACTGGGCACCGATCAATGATAAGATTATCAAAACAGCAGATGTCAAAAGCAATCTTGGAAGCGACCTTGCCGTGAAAAATGCGGCTGTGGCAGCCTTACAAAATGATAATCCGGACATTTTATTTGTTGATTTTGATGATGTGGACCACGCCGGACATTCTTATGGTTTTTCATCAGGTGTCCCTCAATACATTTCTTCTATCCAAACTACGGATGCTTACATCGGTGAAATTGTGAATGCTATGAAAAACAGGTCTACTTACAACAGCGAAGACTGGCTGGTAGTGCTTACGACTGACCATGGTGCTGTAGATAGCTCTCACGGTGGGGGAAATCTTTCGGAAAGAAATATTTTTACCATTTATTCCAATCCGGGATTCCTGCCTCAACAGATCAGCAAAACAACTCTGGAATCTAATAAAACGTTTAATCAGATCAGCTTTCCTTCGGGAACGTACGCCAAGCCTGCCAATCAGGTTCCTTTCAATTTTGGAGCTAATCAGGATTTTACTATTGAATTTTGGGTAAAACCCAACGCAAATTATTCCAGTGACCCGGTGATGATCGGAAATAAAAACTGGTCTAACGGAAAAAATAAAGGACTTGTAATCTCGGGATATTCCGGACAGACCTTTAAAATGAATATCGGAGACGGGGCCAACAGAATCGATCTTGTAGGAGGAAAAGTAGAAACCAATAAATGGAAACATATTGCAGCCAGTTTTGACAGAGACGGTCTTGTAACACTTTACGAAGACGGCGTTCATGTTACTTTTGCCAAAATGAATACCATTGGAAATATTGATTCCGGGCTTCCATTTACCCTGAATCAGGATGGGACAAATGTATACAGTCAAAATCTTGCTGCTTCATATAAAGATGTAAGAATCTGGAAAACCGCTCTTCCCAATGATATCATTGTCAACTGGGCCCATCAGGATATTACCTCTTCACATCCGTACTATTCTCAGCTTCTGGGGAACTGGAAATGTGATGAAACTTCGGGAAATACCCTTGCAGATTCAAGTCCAAATGCCAATAATATGACGGTAACAGGCTCACCAACGTATAGCGCCAACACCGTTACTACTTTTAAAATTTTTGATTATTCCGCAACAACCAGAGAAACGGATCACCTGCCAACAGTATTAAACTGGCTGTGTATCCCGGTACAATCTGCATGGGGCATTGATGGAATCAACAGAATACCGGTTTGTTCCAATGAATCTTTAGCGACAAAAGATATAAAGAAATCCACAGATTCTTTTACGTTATATCCAAATCCGGCTTCAACAGACATTAATTTCCGATACCAATCTGAAGAAAAAGAAGTGATGATCAAAATCACGGACACAAAAGGTTCGGTGATTTCAACGAAAGTTTTGAAGTCTTCAGGAGGATTTTATGACGAAAACATACATATTGAACATCTTCCGGCCGGAATATATTTCCTTACCATCATCGGAAACAGGATGTCAGCAACGAAAACTTTTATTAAGAAATAGAACAGTAAAGCAATTAGATTTAAATTTTGATATTAGAACAAGGATATTTCTATCCGAGTTCTAATATTTTTTTTCCTAAAGCTTGAGATCCAATTCCATCTGTACATCTACTCTATCATATCCGGCATTGGTAATGGGAATGTGTTTAAATCCTAATTTTTCATACAGCTTTATGGCAGGAACCAAAATGGAATTGGTTTCCAGAAATAATCTTTCAGCTTTTAATTCTTTTGCTTTTTCCACCAAAGCATTTCCAAGCAAATAGCCAATTTTCTTTCCTTGTGCTTTAGGGCTTACAGCCATTTTAGAAAGTTCAAAACTAAGCGGTTTATCGGTAGCTTTTACCAGAGCGCAAGTTCCTACTGCTTCTCCATTCAGTAAAGCAAAAGCGATATATCCGCCTTTATTTAAAATTTGTTCTTCCGGATGATCCAGCAATTTGTAATCGCCGGGTTCCATTACAAAAAAAGTTTTGATCCATTCTTCATTCAAAGCTTTGAAAGCTTCTTTATATTGAGGTTCGTACTCAATGATTTGTACTTCATTATATGTATCATTCATCACGATAGGGTTTATTATATTCTGTTTTTTATCATTTTTCCCAGTTTTTCAAGGTCACTTTCCACACGATCTGTCCATTCTAAAGCGTAATTGAGACGCATACAATTTTGGAACTGGTTGTATTGTGAGAACATTCTTCCGGGAGCAAAATTTACTTTCTGGCTGACGGCGGCATCGTACAAATCTTCAGTACAGATTCTTTTATCTAATTCCAGCCATAGCATAAACCCTCCTTTAGGTTCTGAAATTTTAGTATTATCGGGAAAATATTGGGTGACCGATTTCTGAATCTGAAGATAATTGGCATATAATTTCTTCCTGAACATTCTTAAATGGTGATCATATCTTCCATGTTCCAGGAAATCAGCAATCACATCTGAAAACAAAGAAGGGCCGGAAACGGTCTGCACAAGTTTCTGACGGATAATTTTATCCTTGAATTTTCCCGGAGCTACCCACCCGACACGAAATCCCGGTGCGAGTGTTTTTGAAACCGAACCTACCCACATCACAATACCGGCTTCATCATAAAATTTACATGGCTTCGGCCTTCCTGCTCCGAAGTAGATATTTCCGTACACATCATCTTCCACTAAAGGAACATTATACTCGGTAAGCATTCTCACGAGTTCTTTTTTATTCTCGTCCGGCATCTGGAATCCCAGCGGATTGTTATAATTCACGACAAAGCAGCATGCAGAAAGTTTGGGAAGTACTTTTTTCAATGCATCGAGGTCTACCCCTGTAATGGGATGGGTAGGAATTTCCACGGCTTTTAATCCTAATAGCTGAATGGCCTGAAGGATTCCAAAGTATACAGGAGATTCCACCGCCACACTATCGCCGGGTTGGGTAACCGCCATCAGGCAATTATACACCCCATTCATTGCACCGGAAGTAATCACCAGATCATCTTCTGTAATTTTTCCTTCCATGACGATGGACCATTTGGCAATTTCCCGACGAAGTTGTTCATTACCCTGTACCGGTTCGTAATTTGTTCCGCTGTCATGTTTCTTCTTTATTACATCAATCATACATTTCTTCATCTTGGCTACCGGAAGAAGGCTTTTTCCTGGAATACCAAGACCGAATTGAGTCATATCCGTACCTCCAATAGCTCCGAATACTTTACCGATAAGGTCTTCCGGAGATTTGTCTCCTTCATAAACTTTCATTTTGCCTACAGAAGGAAGCGCCAGTTTACGCTGTGAGGTCTGACTTACATAATATCCGTATTTGGGGCGGGATTCAACCAAAGAACGGCTTTCCAGCTCCATATACGCTTGTTTTACGGTATTCAGGCTGACATTATATAGTTTTTGGGCACTCCTCAGTGAAGGGAGCCTGTCTCCGAATTGCAGGGTCTCACTTTTGATCTGCTCGGTGACAGAATTCGCTATTTTAAGGTACAGGACATCTTTCAACATTGAATTACAGTTTTAAGTAAATGTACAATTTTATTCAGGCTTTATTAAAAATTAAGCCAGCTGATCATACTTGCGATACTGCTTTTTAACTGTTCCGGATCCCGGAAATTCGGATCTTTTTTCCTGTTGAACTCATTTTCGGCTTTTGAATAAAAGTTTTTCTTTTCCTGGTCTGAAACGGTATTTTTTGCCCATATTTTAAAGGAAATCTTCTCGTTTCTATTCAGAATAAGAGTTGCAAATAACACAATTTGGTTTTCTTTTTTAGCCAAAAGAAAGGGAATTCCGAAATCTGAACTGATTTTTGAGGTATTATGTACCTGCAGAAACATATTTCTCAACGCCAACATGTCTGAAATATATACTTCAGCATATTGAAGCTGTTCCTGATGTTGTGCAATTGTTTCCATAGTATTTATTCTTTAGCTTAACAAAATTATGGAGTATTCAAGTTTGGATACAGATACAGAATAAAACTATATTATGGGTACAGATATACTATTCCTTCCGTGATGCTATGGATTTAAGACTGATCTTAAGGGTTATGATGATGATTCAATTTTGATGGAGGTATAAATATTCCTCCCGGTCCTGAGACCTGTCCTTTAAAAAGTCTCAATAGATTCTCTTGTAACTAAAAAAACAAAAACCCTCCGTAATCAAATTACAGAGGGTTTTGTACCCCAGACGGGACTTGAACCCGTACGTCCTTGCGGACACAGGATTTTAAGTCCTGCGTGTCTACCAGTTCCACCACCAGGGCTGGTGTATGGTACAAAAAAAAGGATCTGAAAACAAATCCTGTCTTTTGTATAGTGCGGATGAAGGGACTCGAACCCCCACGCCTCACGGCACCAGATCCTAAGTCTGGCGTGGCTACCAATTACACCACATCCGCTGGTTATATTGATCTGTTTTCACAGATTCAAAATCATTTATCTTACAAATATAAGAATTTTTACCGAAAGAACACCTTCTATAAAAACAAAAAACCCTCCGTAACGACATACAGAGGGCTTTGTACCCCGGGCGGGACTTGAACCCGCACGCCAAAAGAGGCACAGGATTTTAAGTCCTGCGTGTCTACCAGTTCCACCACCAGGGCAGGTGTGGAGCGAAAAACGGGATTCGAACCCGCGACCCCAACCTTGGCAAGGTTGTGCTCTACCAGCTGAGCTATTTTCGCATAGTGCGGATGAAGGGACTCGAACCCCCACGCCTCACGGCACCAGATCCTAAGTCTGGCGTGGCTACCAATTACACCACATCCGCTGGTTTTTTATATTGTAAGTTTTAAAGAGCTTGCTTCGTTTTTGTGAGTGCAAATATAGGACAATTTCCCTTACCTCCAAACTTTTCAAAGAAAAAAATTAAAATTTTTAGTTTTTTTTTCACCGGCACCTATTATTACAATTGATTTTCTTACTTTTACACCGTTAATATTTACGATATGGAATTACAAGGAACGGTAAAGAAACTTTTTGATGCTCAAACATTTGCGAGCGGGTTTCAAAAGAGAGAAATGGTTATTTTGACCCAGGAACAGTATCCACAGCCGATAAACATAGAATTTTTATCTGATAAGATCAGTTTATTAGATAATCTTAGAGAAGGAGATAACGTAAAGGTAGGAATCAACATCAGAGGTAGAGAATGGGTTTCTCCTCAGGGTGAGACTAAATACTTCAATTCTATTACCGGCTGGAGAGTAGAAAAAGTATCAGACATCGCTTCAGAACCTACTCAGGCAATGCCTCAGCAATCTGCATCCCCAGTATCAAACGAGAATCCGTTTGCCGGAGATGACGATGACGATTTACCTTTTTAAATAGAGAATAAAGATCTAATATAAATCCTGCTTTTGAAGTAGGATTTTTTTGATAAAATGATTCGATTAGACGACAACGAGATTTCATTCCCCGACCCTGAGCTGTATGACGGCCATGACGGATTGATTGCCTACGGTGGTGATCTCTCTGTAGAACGTATTTGGTTTGCCTATCAACTGGGTATTTTCCCATGGTTTAACCCGGGAGAGGAAATTTTGTGGTGGAGTCCGGATCCGAGATTCGTTTTGTTTCCGAAAGAAATAAAGGTCTCCAAATCGATGCAAAAGATCCTGAACAGAAATGTTTTTTCTTTTTCTGAGAACCGAAACTTCAGAGAGGTTATCACCCACTGCCAGCAAGCGAGCAGAAAGGGGCAAACCGGAACATGGCTTTCCGATGAATTGATGGAATCATTTATCCGGCTTCATGAGTACGGACTGGCCAGAAGCATTGAAGTATGGCAGGGAAACGAACTGGTAGGCGGCTTTTATGGGTTACAGATCGGTAATGTTTTCTGTGGAGAAAGTATGTTTGCTAAAGTAAGCAATGCTTCGAAAGCCGGATTTATCCATTTTGTTGAGACCTACAAAGATACTATAGATTTGATTGACTGCCAGTCACATACCGACCATCTGGAAAGTCTGGGGGCAAGAATGATTCCTAAAAAAGAGTTTTTAAAAATTTTACACGACAATAATGAACGCAGATAAAGAAAAATGGGTACTTCTTATTCTCCTGAGTATTATCTGGGGATCTTCTTTTATTCTGATCAAAAAATCTCTTGAGCATTTTAATCCTTTTCAGGTAGGTGCTTTAAGGGTTCTGATCGCCGGAATTATTTTACTACCTGTCGCCATTTCAAATTATAAGCTTTTCCCTAAAAAGCATATCAAATGGCTGATTCTGGCAGCTTTCACCGGAAATTTTATCCCCATGTTCCTCTTCCCTATTGCCGAAACTGAAGTAAGCAGTAGCATTGCAGGAATTATTAACTCCATGATGCCTATTTTTGTGATCATTGTGGGAGGCCTTGTCTGGAAATTCGAAACAACCAAAAAACAGATCATAGGAACATGTATAAGCTTCGCCGGCGTCTGTATTCTTGCCTTTGGAGGAGGTGACAGCAGTGAATTTAAAATGATTCCGATCCTGTTGTTATTACTGGCTACTTTGTGCTATGCAATGAGCACGACAACGGTAAAATCAAAACTGATGGAAGTTTCTTCAGTGGTATTATCTTCTTTTATTTTCTCTTTCGTCTTGTTTTTACCTTCTCTGATTGCGTTAACCGGCACAGGATTTTTTTCAGAATTTACCCTTTCAAAAGACCTGCTGATGGGCTTACTGTTTGTCAGCCTGTTATCTGTTTTCGGTACAGGATTGGCAATGACGATGAACTACCGTTTATTAAAAGTCTCATCTCCTCTTTTTGCCTCAACAGTTACTTTAATTATGCCTATTGTTGCCATTATTTGGGGAATATTAGATGGTGAAAAGCTTACGTATATGCAATTTATCGGTGCCGGAATTATCATTGCCGGACTGATATTTTTACGGACAAATCCGAAAAAATAAATTTTATTTGTAAATGCCTATGTAAGTTCCACTACCCTTCTGGGAAAATTCATTGACGAGTATCATTATCAATAAAAAAATCCTGCAATGCAGGATTTTTTATGTTTAATTAAAATGTTTTAATCAATTTTTCTTTTTCACTCTGGCCTTCACCTTTTTAACCTCATCTTTGATAAACGGATATTTTTTCTGCATATCTTTAGCTAAAGACGGATCCAGGTCCAATGCTTTCTGAAGGGATTCGATTCCTTTGTCCTGATCTTTCAGGTTGAAGAAACAATTGCTCAACTGATAAAATAATTCTGCTCTGTAATGGTTTTTAACAGCGCTGTTCAGCACAGTTACCGCTTCCTCATATTCACCCAGAAGCATCAATACTTCGGAGTAAGCATACCAGTTGTAAAATCTTGAAGGTTCTGCATCTACCAGTTTTTTAAGACAGGAAAGGCTTTCTTCAAATTTCCCGGAATCAATGAATAAAAATGCTAATCTCTTCTGATAATCAAGATTGTTTTCATTCAATTGAGTGGCTTCTTTTGCAAAATGCAACGCTTCACTCATCCCTCCCATTTCTTCGTACAGATATGACTGTTCCATCATGGCAAGGTAAAACTGCGGATCTTCTCTTAAAGATTTCTGGAACGCATTCAATGCAACTATAGGCTGCTTTAATGCTTTATTACAAAGCCCAATTTTATAGAAAGTAAAGGCTTTTGTGTATTCCAGCTCAAGCATCTCTTCGTAGGTTTCGATAGCTTTCTGATATTGTCCTAAAGCTTCATAGCAGGCTGCCTTATTGGCGTATACTCCTACAGCATTTGAATTGATGGCCAATAAATAGTCATAGCCTTTTATGGCTTCATCATAATTTTTTCTGTTGAAGTAAAACTGACCGTATTCCAGCCACGCGGTTTCAGAATAAGAAAATTCATCCAGATATTCATTAAGAAAGGCAATAGCCTCCTCACTCTTATTAAGATCACTAAAGCACACCATACAGTTTTCTAATGCATATTCATCTGTAGGATCTTCTTTCAGTGCTTTTCTGTAATGTCTAAGAGCGTTAAAAGGATCTCCCAGATTCACATATTCATCTGCAATAAAGTTGTGAAGGAAGTTTTCTTCTTCCCCTAATGTCAAAGCTTGTTTACAAATTTCAATGGATCTTTTAGGATTTCCTAAACTCGAATAATACTTGGCGTAGCAAACCATAAAGTCGGTGTTTTCCATAGAGGAACCCTTTAGCTCATTGATAAGCCCTTTCGCCGTATTATATTCTTCCCATTCCAAAAGAATTTCAAGTTTTTTAATCTTGATATCTAAAGAATTGGGATGAAGCTTCAGGCCATAACTTACCGCCATATCAGCGTAGTTAAAGTCTCCAAGCTCCAAATAATAAACAATAATATCTTCTAACTCTTCGGTATCGAAGTAGAATTCATCATTGTTCTCCATCATTTCCTCGAACTTTTTTACAAGTTCATTTCCAAAATACTCTTCCAATAGTGTCCTCTTTGTCAGCCTGATGTTTGAAATTGCTTACAAACCTCGGCAAACTTTTAATTAATAATACATCTGAAACTGATATTCAAATATTTATGCAAAGTTGCAACTTTTTTTTGAATTATCCATTTCATAAATTTCTATTATAAAAATAGTAAAAAAAGAAAACAGATAAAAGAATTGTGGATAAAAAACTGAAATTGTGGTTAAATTTTGATTACGAGCCTCTTTCCAGCGGGTACCTCAGCATTCCAGATTGCTTCTATATCTTTCAGGTCAACCTCTTGTGTTTCTATTGTAATTTTTCCATCTGCTGCTGCCAAAAACATTTCCGGAATGATTTCTGAAAACAAGAGTGCAGATTCCTGCTTTGTCCAGCTTCCAAGTCCTGATCCTGAAATCTGAATATCTGTTCCTCTCAGGATCTGAGAAGATAATGGAATTGTATCGCCACTCATTCCTCCCACAGAGACCAGTTTTGTCTTATGAGAGAAAGTTCCGTCTCCTTTAAAAGCTGATAAGATCATCTCAACCGAATGACCCCAGATATAATCCAGTACAATATCAATAGGAGTTGAAGCATGAATATCCTTTATTTTCTGTTTAAAAGCTTCATCACTGAGTTGTAAAGAAACAGCCTCATCTGCTCCCAGTTTGTGCAGGGATTTCAGAGATTCTTCATTCCGGCCTGTAACAATAATTTTTTCTGCCCCGTATAATCTGGCAATCTGAATGGCTATTCTACCTGTGACCCCTGTAGCACCGTTGATCAAAACTACATCTCCGGGTTGGATGCCTGCTTTGAATTTTAACCCCATTGCGGAGCCCATTACTGCATTGGGAAGGGCTGCAGCAACGGAAAAATCCAGATTTTCAGGAACGGGAACTACAAAATCCCGATCTGCTACAGCTTTTTCTGCGACGGTTCCTTTTTTACTGAAAAAATAAACTTTTGTTCCGTTCTCCAGGTATCCTACTCCGTCTGAACCGATAATCGTTGGCTGATGTTCTTTGTTTTCCGTGGAATAATGTTTACCGCTTGCCCTTGCTTTGTCCAGGTTTTTAATAGAAGCTGCCTTTACTGACACCATCATTTCATCTTCTTGGATCGCTTCTGGCTCCGTAAAATCTGCATATTGAGGAATGCTTCCTTTTTCAAATACTACTGCTGCTTTCATTGTCTTTTTATTTTACTACAAAATTAGCTGTAGGGTATGCTGCAGAGCAATAACATTTGTTATCAATTAAAAGAAAGGAAGCACGGAGAGGGAAGCAACAGATTACACAAGTATAGTGATAGGGCGTCAGGTGATTAGTAATGCTCTATTATTCTTTGTCGCGTTGACACTTCTATATGAGCTTATTGTAAGGCCATTGAATGATTTTGTAACCTCTTTTCTGGATTCTTTGTGTAGGTTGTGATAAAATTTTTATCAATACCCTTCAGTTCTACATTGTCAGCCATAAACTTTCAGCTTCCAGCACCTGGCTTCCAGCCTAAGGAAGTCTTTCTTTCAATATCTTACTTTTTATTCTGCTCAAATGAACGGTGGTAATTCCCAGATAGGAAGCGATATAATGCTGAGGAACCCGTCTGATGATCTCCGGCTTTTCTTTGGTAAGGTTCAGATAGCGTTGCTGTGGCGTATCTTTAATAAATGAAAAGAAATGTTTCATATAATCGAAAACCCTTTCAAAAAGGGCATCCATAAACATCTTTCTAAGTTCAGGATTTTCATAAACCTCTTCAAGGAAAGCTTCTACATCCGGTTTTTTGATTTTATATACAACACAGGGGCCTATGGTTTCAAAAGAGACCATACTGGGCAATCCTTTTCTAAAGCTTTCCAGAGAAGAAAACATGGTATTTTCAAGAAAAAACTGGAAGGTAACGTCCTTTCCGTCATTATTATACCAGGCTCTTACTATTCCCTTTTCGAGATAATAGGCATTGCACGAGACTTCTCCTTCTTTCAGCAGCAGGGTTTTAGCCGGAACTTCCATGCGTTCAAAAGAAGCGAGAAATTTCCGCCATTTTTCTTTGGGAAAAGGAAACCTGCTTTTAATATGCTCAAACATCAGATGATACAAAAAAGAACGGAGCAAGTCCGTTCTTCTGTTTTATTTTTAAATTAAACTTTTAATCTTAGCGATGATATCATCACCCAGCTGATCTGCTTCTTCCTGAGATTTTGCCTCAGTATAGATCCTGATAATCGGTTCAGTGTTCGATTTTCTCAGGTGCACCCAGTTGTTTTCAAAATCGATTTTCACACCGTCTACTGTAGAAACATCTTCGTTCTGATATTCCTGCTCCATTTTGCTTAAAATAGCATCAACATCGATTTCAGGGGTCAGCTCTATTTTCTTTTTTCCCATGAAATAGCTTGGATATCCCGCTCTCAATTCTGAAACGGTTTTATTTTCCTTTGCCAGATGAGTAAGGAATAGTGCTACTCCTACCAAAGAGTCTCTTCCATAGTGTAAATCAGGATAAATGATTCCGCCATTTCCTTCACCTCCGATTACAGCGTTCTTTTCTTTCATCAAAGTTACTACATTCACTTCTCCTACGGCACTTGCAAAATATTCTGAATCGTGGGCGTGTGCCACATCTCTCAAAGCGCGGCTTGAAGAAAGGTTTGAAATGGCAGCTCCTTTTTGATGTTTTAATAAATAATCTGCTACAGCTACCAACGTGTATTCTTCTCCGAACATTTCCCCTTTTTCATCGATTAAAGCTAATCTGTCAACATCCGGATCTACCACGATTCCTAAATCTGCATTTTCTTTTTTAACCAACTCACAAATATCTCCTAAATGTTCTTTCAGAGGCTCCGGGTTATGTGGAAAATGTCCTGTAGGCTCGCAATATAGTTTTATGGTTTCACAACCGAGCTTATCCAGCAGCATTGGAATAGCAATTCCTCCTGTAGAGTTTACAGCATCCAGTACTACCTTGAATTTTTTTTCCCTGATGGCTTCAACATCTACCATCGGAAGGTCCAGAATCTGTTGAATATGAATGTCAAAAGCATCATCTCTTGTTTCGTAGGTTCCAAGATCATCCACTTCCGCATAGTTGAAATCTTCATTTTCTGCTAAAGCTAAAACATCAGCCCCGTTTTCACCACTGATGAATTCTCCTTTTTCATTTAATAATTTAAGGGCATTCCATTGTTTTGGGTTGTGAGATGCGGTAAGGATAATTCCTCCATCTGCGTTCAATTCTGGAACCATTACTTCAACGGTAGGTGTAGTGGAAAGTCCAAGATCTACTACATTAATTCCCAGCCCCTGTAAAGTTGCTGTTACCAGTGAAGATACCATTTGTCCTGAAATTCTTGCATCTCTGCCGATAACAAGTGTAAGGTCTTTTTTATTTTTATTATTCTGAAGCCAGGTTCCGAAAGCGGAAGCAAATTTCACCACATCAAGCGGAGTTAAGTTATCATTGACTTTTCCGCCAATCGTTCCACGGATTCCTGAAATAGATTTTATTAACGACATTATGTTTTTATATTTCTTTGTTGTTAGTATAATACTTTGTCCGAAACAAAGATACTTAAAAGAGTCTTAAGTTATAAAAGAGGAATGGCTTTTTGCATTTTATCATAGGTTTTTTTCACCACTTTTGGCGGGGCAAACCGGTAACCTACATATAATAAACCATACACATTATTATTTTCTACCGCCTGATTTTTCCTTTGTTCATAAGCTGAAGCTCCAAAGTTCATTTTTCCACCAAATAAAAAACGGTCTGTATTATATCCCACGTGAAGGCCTCCTTCCATTCTCATGGTAAAATACTGTGCGTTTTCTCTGATACCTCCTTCCGCGTTATTTTGAGAACTGGAGAACTTTCCTCCAAAGCCAAGAGCCAGATAAGGGGCAATATTTACTTTTTTTCCAATAACCCAATTATAGAAATAGCCTATATTGGCACCAATTTTATACTGAAACTCTTTATTTTTCTGCTCGTCTATAATATTGGAAAAAACAGTGAGGTCATAGTCTAAAAACGGAACCCAGCTTCCAGCGCTTTTCTTCTGCCACTCTCCCTGTGTATAAATACTTCTCGCGGAAAAATTTTTATTAAGAATATACGATGTGGATCCTCCGAAACTTTGCACTCTCAGATCGGGAAACTGGATGTGAGGATCTCTTCCTTCTGTCCATCCGGGAATAAAGTCCTGCATATTTTCAAGGTAGAATCCCTTGACATTTTTGTAATAAAGGTTCTGGATAAACCGATTCGGAAAAAATCTAAAACTGAAGTCTGTATAGGAACTGTTCCCTTTCAGTTCATTATCTCTGTTATCGGGAAAAAAGCGTGGCGCGAATGAAACGGTTGCACTGATGATTTTGTAATCAATGGACAAGGATATTTTTGTTTTATTGTTGATGGAAAATATCTGCTTGTTTTCATCTCTGTTTTCTCCTTCAGAAAAAATATAGCTTTCAATATTGGTATCCAGATTGGCACGGATCATCACCTGATCGGCGTATGACTTCACCAAAGCGGTATCTATCTGAGCTTGTACCTTAGCGATCCATAGAAGAAAGAAGACAATGAGTCCTGCCTGTGAAAGATTCAATATGAATATTTTAAATTAAAAAAATGAAATTACAACATTTTTTCAATTTTCCGATGAATCAGATGTTAAGAACAGCCACAATCTTTATCGCAGCTGCTTCTTTTGGAGCTGAATTTCTTTGGGGCGAAGTTCTTTTTAAGTACTTTAAATAAAGAGTAACAAGCAAATGCCACAATTAAGAATACCAGAACATATTGAAAAACAAGTGAAGAATCCATTACTTTAAAATTTGATATACTATCATCGACACAAAATATGCCAAACCTGTCATCATAGCCAACTGGAAGCCGGTCCATTTCCAGCTTTTCGTTTCTCTGTAGACTACTGCCAGTGTGGAAGCACACTGCATTGCAAATGCATAAAACAGAAGCACGGAAATACCTGTGGCAAAGCTGAATACCTTTTCGCCATTCGGTTTCACATCTCTTCTCATTTTATCGATTACTTTCACCTCCGGAGCATCATTTTCAAGGCTGTACAACGTAGACATTGTTCCTACGAACACCTCTCTGGCTACGAAACTTGTAAGGATACCTACTCCCATTTTCCAGTCGTACCCTAATGGTGCAATCACCGGTTCTATACCCTTACCCATTTTTGCTAAATAGGAATGATCGAGCTCAACATTACTTGCCACGAACTCAGTAGGTTTCTGTTTTGGTCCGAAATAACTCAGGAACCAGATAATGATACTGACAATAAATATAATTTTTCCGGCTCCGGTAATAAAGTCCCATACTTTTCCCAAAACCATTTTAAAATCATATCCGAAAAGTGGTTTTTTATAAGCAGGAAGGTCCATTACCAGATAGGTTTTACCTTTATTTTTAATAAATCTCTTAAGGACTGCTGCTGAAAATAATGCAACCAGGAAACCCAGTAAGTACATGGCCATCAGCACCAGTGCTTTATATTTTATTCCCAAAAATGATCCTTCAGAAATGATCAATCCTATAATAATACTGTAAACCGGAAGTCTGGCAGAGCACGTCATGAACGGTGTTACCAATATCGTCAATAGTCTTTCTTTAACGTTTTCAATGTTTCTGGTGGAAATAACGGCTGGAATAGCACAGGCTGTTCCGGAAACAAGAGGTACAATACTTTTTCCGTTGAGACCAAAAGGACGAAGCATTCTGTCCATCAGGAATACTACTCTGGCCATATATCCGGAATCTTCCAACAAATAGAGGAAATACAAAAGAATTCCGATCTGAGGGGCAAATACTACAATTCCTCCAATTCCGGGAACAATTCCGTTTGAAATCAGTGAATTGATGGGGCCTTCCGGAAGATGTTCTGTTGTAAAAGCTGCCAGCCAGGAGAAGAAATCTTCAATCCAGCTCATGGGATATTCGGCAAGGAAAAATACACTCTGGAAAATAACCAGCAGAATGGCTAAAAAGACAACATATCCCCAGAATTTGTGAACCAGAACTTTGTCCAGCTTTTCTGTGAGAAGTTCTTTAAACTGAGGTTCTTTGGAAATGACATCCTCCAGTATTTTATCAACATTCTGATATCTTCTGACCGTTTCCTGAACCTGTAATCTTTTTGGGACCAGGCTTTTGGCTTCAGAACCCTGAAGTTGCTCCATTACGGATTCTATTCTTCCAAGGTCTGTTCCTAATGAAAGGCTCATCCAGGCTTTATACTCGTTGGTAAAACCCTTATGAGAAGCTAATTTTTGGATAAAATCTCTATGCTCGTTTGGAGTTTCAAAAGAAATTGTATCTGTTTTTACAAATTCATTGTTGAAGATACTTTCTTTTACTTCATCAATTCCAATATGTTCTTTTGCGTTGGTTTGGATGATTTTGATTCCCAGGGCTTCAGAGAACTTCTGAATATCTATGGTAATTCCTCTTCTTTCTGCCTGGTCAATCTGATTGACGATCAGAATCATTGGAATTCCAAGATCCTGGATCTGCTGGAACAAAAGAAGGCCTCTTTTCAGGCTTAATGCTTCAAGAATATAAACAACTCCTGCATAGTTTTCCTGTTCGTCGATCAGGTATTTTGAGAAAATGGCTTCGTCCTCAGAGCTTGGATATACACTGTAGGAACCCGGAAGGTCAATAACCTCAACTTCTTCATTTTTATATTCATAGTTTCCCGAATGGCTAGCCACGGTAACCCCGGCATAGTTTCCGGTTTTTTGCTTTTTGTTACAAAGTGTATTGAAAACCGTCGACTTTCCTACATTGGGATTCCCCACCAGAAGGATCTGTTTTTTCTTATTTGCCTGCATTAATTCAATTCTTCAACGATGATATAATCTCCCTCTTCTTCACGAAGGGCAATACGGCTTTTTTCTGCACCAAACTCCACATACATGGGCCCATTGAACGGGGCCTGATATAAAATCCTGAAAATCGTCTCCGGAAGAAGCCCCATTTCGATAATTTTATTGGGCATTTTCAGATGGTCATTATCATATCCCAATATCTTTCCTATTTTATTTTTAGGAAATCCACTCAATTTATGTAATCCTTTCTCTATCAAAGCCAAAATTTTTGTCCTGCAAATATACGTTATTTAAATTTAATCTAAATAACGTTTTGACTATGAAAGAAATCACCCCAAATACATTGCTGTATCTGGGGTGACTTGAAATATAATTTAGTTGATATGAATGCTTATTTTTTCTTTTTATCAGAGGCCTGATCTTTTTCTATCGGATTATCATTTGCATTGTAGAAATCTTTGTATTGCTTTTCCTGCTTCTTCATCATGTCACCCACTGTTCCGTCCATTCCCGGTATTGTTTTGGAAAGCATTTCCTGTGTCATCATTGGTCTTACAGAAGCAAAAGGGTCATTTTTGAAATCACTGAAAGTTTTTTCAAATTTCTCTTTTGATAATTCGTTCACTTTTCTGGAGATTTTCATCATATTTTCAATGTAGGAAAACTCTGTGTAGTCTTTTATTTTCTTGTTACCCTGTAGTACCCAGGAATAATCTTTGTTTTCATCTTCAATTTTTACAATGAGCCCCGGAAGTCCGTAAAATTTATAGGGTCCGTCCTGGAAAGGAATATCTGTTGTAAACCAGGCTGTCCATTTTCTTCCCCCAAATTCAGTCGTTGCTTTTTGAGTATTGTATTCCCCTATTTTTTGTTTATCGCCAAGAATATTCCAATTGAATTTTAAATCTTCGCTATATCCGATTGTTGTTGGAGTAAAACCATTTGCAATTTTATCGACATACTGCACCTTCATGCCGGGATATGTTTTATAAATTTTTGCTGAAATCTTAGGCGTTTTAAGAGATTTAGAAAAGTCTCTCATCATTCCCGACTTCTTAATGGCCTCCATTTCTATTTTCATTATAGAGTCCTGTGCTATCACCGTGTAATCCTGATAAACAGACCTGTTTTTATCCGTTATATCCAGAATGGTAATGACCTTATCCAGCTTCGCTGAATCTTTCTTGGGTTTAAAAGTCAGCTCATAAAAGAATCGGTTGGCCGTTTCTTTGTTGTCCTGTGCATTGGCAAAGGCAAAAAGAGTGATAAGAAATATTGAGAACAGCTTTCTCATTGCATCAAGATTTTCTTAATTAGTACTCCTATGTATTATTTTGTTACAGTTTATTAAAAAAATTATTTCAGAGATGGTTCCGGGAGGTTGATATTAAAAAATTTATGATTCCGTTACGACATTTTCAGATTTAAAAATTCTAACTTTATGTACCTAAAAAACAAAATATTATGGATACCTTATCTCAATTAAAATCCGAACTGGAAGGAGAATTTCAAACGACTAAAAAATTCATTGACCTTTTTCCTGAAGGGAAAAACGACTATGCTCCTCATGAAAAAAGCATGAAGCTCATGCCATTGGCAACACATCTGGTAGAAGTTTTTGAATGGCCTAATACAATTTTAAATACTTCAGAACTTGATTTTGGCAAAGGGGAATACCAACCGACCCAACTTTCTACAAAAGAAGACCTTATCAAAAAACTGGATGACAGTTACCAGGCCGGAAAAGCAGCCTTGGAAAAAGCAACAGAAGACAACCTGAATCCAAGCTGGACGATCAAAAATGACGGCCACGAGCTGGCGAGCTGGAGTAAATATGGAGCAATTCGCCATGCGTTGAATCAGATTACCCATCACAGGGCTCAGCTGGGAGTGTATTACAGGCTGAATAACATTCCTTTGCCCGGAAGTTATGGCCCGTCTGCAGACCAGCAAAGCTTTTAGTATCAATATATCTCAAAAAAACCAATCCGTGCGGATTGGTTTTTTTTTATTTAAAATTGAATTTTACAGTAAACATCACCTGACTTGGACGAAGCTGCATTGTTGTTTGGGTAACGGTTGCATCGCCAACAGTGATTCTTTCAAATACTTTTCTGTCTGCAATATTCATCCATTTAAGCTCAAAATCAACTTTTTTCTTGGCCCAGCTGAATTGATAGGATACATCAAAGAAGCCGTTGTTTAATTTTGTATTTCCTAATTTTGAATTGATCTGGTCCCAATAAAAGCCGATGGTATGGTTCTCCAGCGGATAAAAGAATACATTTAAATTATGGGTGTACCCTTCCGTTTTTCCAAGATCATTCTGAATAATTCCGTTAGATTGCTTATTCCAGGATTTTGTCATATTAAAGTCTACACTCATCCATGAGAAATAGGTATTATTGAACTTAAACCCTAACGTATTGGCATTGTTCTTTGTATTGATGTCTTCATTATTTCTTCTGGATTGGGACTTTGAGTCTGTAGTATTAAAGGTTACGGAAGCATTTGTTTTAAATTTAGGAAAATACTTTCCGATTTCTGCATAATAAGCATTACTTGTCCTTTTATTTTCACGTTCAATATATTCGATAACGCTAAATCCCAGTTCATTGACTGCACTGGAGGCCAATAAATTATTTTTGACATCACTTAACCTGTAACCCGCATTGAAGAATAGATTATTTAACGGATTTCTATACTCGAGCCTCAGCCCTCCGCTTTTGGTATTCGTTTGTGGTATAGGGTTTTTAGGATCCATTACATTAAATCCTCCGGGGCTGGTTAATATATATCCGGCGTAAGCGGTTTGAATATCCCCGAAGTTGTTGCTGATACTTCCGTTCATACTGGCTTTAAAGAAAGAAGCAAAGGAATACTGGGCAAAAATATTAGGTGTAAATGTCACCTTATTCAAAGATTTTGAAACATTTCTGAGTGGATCTTCTGCTTTAATATTATTAAAGTTGACCGGAAAATTAGAAAATAACATCCAGGCTTCAGATTTATAATTGATTCCCAGTGAGGCAGATGGATTGACTCTTGTAAATTTAAGATCATTCTCATATGCTGGGCTGGTAAAATCCGGGCTGTTATTGATCGTTGTACCGTCAAAATTGGTTGTCAGCTTATCTGTGGAGAAATCAATTCCGACTTGTGGAGTAAACGTCCAGCCTTTCGTTGAAAAACTGATATTTGCAGAATGCGACGTATCCAGGCTTTTGATTCTGAACGTCTGCAAAGCACTACTACCGGGTGCAAATTTAATCGTTGTAAGTTTAGTACTATCTTTTTCTTTATAGGGAAACTGCAGATAATTGGCCGGTGATATTTCTAATACTTGTTTATCGTTTTGGTAACTGATATATGATTTTAAATTTACCATTTTCTCCTTCCACGGAATGATCGTGCTTAAAGAGTTTTGAAAAGAAGAAGTTGGTGATTCCAGGGCTTCATTTCCATACCTGTAGCCCGTTTTATCATTTCTTTCTGCAAAGGCTCTGTCTGCATTCCAAAACTGAGAAAATGTGGTTGTATTTTTAAAGAACCCTTTTTTTGCATTTTTAGTAAATATCAATTCTCCTTTTAATTTATCTGTATAAAAATTATTCAAAAATCTGGTGTTATACTGAGTTCCCTGCTGGATATCAGTGTTGATACTGTTCGATTCTCTTTCTACTGCATTATTGGTATAGTTGGCATTTGCTTTCAGTTCCCATTCTTTCTTTTTATCGATGTTGGTAAGATAGTTGGCAGATAGGTAATGAACACTGTTCATCAGGTATCTTTTTACCGGAAGGTCCGGTGTGCTGGCATTTTCTACGCTTAACCAGTTATTCTGGGAAATATTGGTTCTTTTTCCTTCCCAGCTGCTTCCAAATGCAAGAATATTTCCCTCACTTTCTACCTGTTCACCCATATTATTGGTTTTGTAATTGACAACCCATTGGCTTTTCTGCCCAAAAAACATAGGTGTTAATTTTACATTCCAGAGCCAGGGATCTCCAAAACCGGTTCCCACTTCTCCTCTTCCCGTCATCGTTACGGAGTTTTTAAGCTTAATATTGATGGCTGCCTGGTCCGAAGGAACTTTGTCCTGAAGAATTTTTACAGGCTGGTGGTTTTCCAATACTTCCACTTTCTGTACGGCATCTTTGGGAAGTGAGTTGTTGATGGTACCGTATCCACCTTCCATAAGGTCTTTTCCGTTGACATAAAATTTATTGATTGCATTTCCCTGATAGAGGATCGTTCCGTCTTTATTCACTTCAATCCCAGGAATTTTTCGCATAACATCTGCCAGTGTTCTGTCGTTTTTACTGTTGAAGGCTTTAAGGTCATAAGAAATAGTATCTCCTCTGGCGGTAATCATTTTGGTTTTTAACTGGACTTCCTTTATTTCTGTAGCTTCAGACTGCATTTTAAAGTTCAGGGTCTGATCACTGTTGCTGATCTGTCTGATGACAGATTTTTGGTTGAAAGCTTTCACTTTCAGGTCTACATTAGCTTCTCCTGATGTGAAGGTTACTTTGTATTCACCTTTAGAATTGGTAATGCCGTACGCTAAAATTGCATCTTTACCCGGCTCTTCGATGGTAACACTTGCACTTGGTATTGCTACCCCATCATCATCGGTGATCTTTCCTGAAACAGTTTTTTGTGCCAAAGTCAGTATACTGAAGAAAAATACCAGAAATAAAGAAATAATTTTTTTCATAGTTATTATTTGCCCAATTAGTTAATCATTATTGTTTTTCGTTACACTTTTTTTAAAGATCTGTTTTATCGTTAAAAGTTAAATCAATATCCCTATAAAAATAGTTATATTTTTTGTAAAGCAGTGGGAAATAGGAAATCGGGCTTTCCTTTTAAAATTTGATTAAAAAGCCCTTCGTTCCCAGCCATCAAAATCACAAATTAATGAAATAATAAATTTATAAAAACCACATTTACAAGAAGTTAATATAAATGCAAAAAAAATACATTATTTCCAAAAATTAATAAAATTTTGTCGATTTCCATTTTTCCAAACTATAATTAAAATTACCTCCCAATACATTTAATTTTTATCATTTATCTCTCTGTTTGTGTTGATTTTATCAACAATTACAGGACTATAGGATTTAATTAAAAGCAATACTTTTGTATCAGAATGGATTTTTATTCATCTCAATTGTGTTTTTGCCCTGTAATTTTATTACAGGGTGTTTTATTTGTACAATAATGCTTAGAGATATGCACAAAATTTTAGTATTTGTAACCATTTTGAATAGTTAAATCTGATTTGAATCATAGATTAAAAGAAAATTAAACGCTGGTTTATAAATATATATTTAATAATTTTGTAACATAAAATTTACAAAAATGGGAATAAATTTAAAGCCTATAGATGTTGTAGATGATATTTCTAAAGAGGAATTCTTCGAAAAATATCTAAAGCCAAGAAGGCCCGTTGTCATCAGGAACATGGCAAAAAACTGGCCTGCATACCAAAAATGGACGATGGAATACATGAAAGAGGTAGTAGGAGATGTGGAGGTCCCGTTATATGATAGTTCCAAAGCTGATCCTGCGGCCCCTATCAATGCATCGGCTGCAAAAATGAAATTCGGAGATTATATAGACCTTATCCAAAGGGAACCTACCGACCTGAGAATTTTCCTTTTTGACCCTATAAAATATGCTCCGAAACTTCTGGAAGATTATATTGCTCCAAAAGAATTAATGGGAGGCTTTTTAGATAAATATCCCAACATGTTTTTCGGAGGAAAAGGATCAGTAACATTCCTTCATTTCGACATCGATATGGCGCATATTTTCCATACACACTTCAACGGAAGAAAGCATATTCTTCTTTTTGATTACAAATGGAGAGAAAGGCTGTATCAGATTCCTTATGCGACCTATGCTCTGGAAGATTACGATATTGAAAATCCTGATTTTACAAAATTTCCCGCTTTGGATGGTGTAGAAGGTATCGAGTGTTTCCTTGAACACGGGGATACTCTGTTTATGCCGACAGGGTGGTGGCACTGGATGAAATACCTTGACGGAAGCTTCTCTATTTCATTAAGAGCCTGGGACAAATCATGGGCTGTAAAAGCACATTCTTTGTGGAATCTTACTGTACAGCGTAAATTTGATGACGTGATGAAATCAAATTTCAAAGGCAAATACATGGAGTGGAAAGAGAAAATGGCTATCAAAAGGGCAGAAATTGCCTTACAAAGAGGCTTGCCAAGATAAATAATAAAAGACGTTTCGGTTTGAAACGTCTTTTTTATTGACAGTTTAAAGGTCAATATTTCAACATTTTACAGCACTCTGTACACCGG
Organism: Chryseobacterium sp. UNC8MFCol; assembly: GCF_000482305.1. NCBI lineage: Bacteria > Pseudomonadati > Bacteroidota > Flavobacteriia > Flavobacteriales > Weeksellaceae > Chryseobacterium > Chryseobacterium sp. UNC8MFCol. The sequence continues at coordinate 621,107 of NZ_AXUZ01000003.1, read as the reverse complement.
ATACTGCCGGAATGTTTTTTCTTCAAAATAAGGAGAATGCCTGTAGACCCAATCCAATTGAGCCTCTCCGCTTTCAGACAATTTTTTATCTGCTGCCTTGGCTGCTTCAAAGGCCTCTTTTAATCCTTTGTCCTTTTTAAGTAATTCAGCAGCGGTATCTTCAAAAATATAGGCTGAATAATATTCTTTCTGTGCCAGAATTCCATCGAAAAAATTCCAGTTAAAAAATGAGTCTAATGCTTCAGGCTCAAGTGTTTCTATAATATATTTTACACCGGGCTGATTCGTGGAAACCAAATAATCACCTGCAGAGAAACTCAGTCTTCTGCCTGTGGACTCTACAGTTGTTTCGTAGTGAACATAATGCCCTTCGTAAGGATTTTTTGCTGTTTTAAAATCCTTTATTTTATAGGATTGTACCGCCATCATACTGTCTTGTTTAAGCGGCTTCATCTCAATCTGATTTCTTCTGAATTCTTCAATAACCCTATACTGGGACTGTGGGATCACATAATATTTCGGAATGCTGATATATCCGGTCGGAACTGCAGTGGTAAAGAGTTTTATATTTTTTGTAAACGGTTTATTTCTATCGTAATACAGCCGGGGTTTTCCTGAAATTTCACTTGGCTTATATTTCCCTTCATATCCCTTAAAATCCATGGTAGTGAATCTTGTAGAATCAATTTTCCAGCGAATTCCATATTGTTTTCCTGCCTGGTACTGTTTCAGGTTATCAAGGCGCAATTGTTTGATTTTATGATAGTCCTGATCCAGGTTTTTAAGGTTGACGAGCATGTATTTGTAAGTGGCATCTACTCTTTTGTCATAAGGTTTCAGCATGTGCGTTTCAGGAACGGTTCCCAGAGAGTTGAAAAGAGAAGTATATCCGGTAGAGTACCTGGGAGAATCTTCAAAGGCAGCAAAACCAATTTCAGGAATATCTCCGTGAATATTTACGTAAGGAGTACTTTCATAACCGAGCTTCTTCATTTCTTCAAGATTTTTTGCCTGGTATTCGTCATAGAAATAGCTTCCTAATGTATTCCCAAGGCGCTCTTTAAATGTTGAAATATAAGTAAATGTATATTGATAATCTGCTCCATTGCTTACATGGTTATCAATAAAAACATCAGGTTTCAGCCATTGATAAATTTCCTGGAAGCTTCTGGCATTTTTAGAATCCGCCTTGATAAAGTCTCTGTTCAGGTCATAATTTCTTGCGTTCCCCCTGAAGCCATATTGTTCAGGACCATTCTGATTGGCTCTTGAGTGAGAACCCCTGTTGAGCATTCCGCTGATATTATAAGCCGAAATGGCGGCGATGACAAAATTTTGCGGGGTCTGAATTTTTTTAGTGGCCAGATCTCTCATCAGCATCATTGTTGCATCAATTCCGTCAGGTTCCCCCGGGTGTATTCCGTTATTGACGAAAAGAACTGCTTTATTTTTTCTCAGCTTTTGAAGGTCTTTTTCGGGAAATGGGTTATAAACCACTACATAAATGGATTTTCCGTTATCATCCTCTCCTTTTTTAAGATATTGAATGGTATTGAAGTTTTTCGCCAGTTCCTCATAGTAGGCATTCATCTGATCGTACGTAACGGTTTGATTTCCATTGCCTTTTTCGAAAGGAGTCTGAAAAGATTTTTGTCCAAAAACCAGGGAAGAGCTTACAAACAGCAGAAGATATTTCAGTTTCATTGATATTTTATTTTCCGGATTTAAAAATAGTTAATATCATTCATGCAAAAAAGCGAAATAATGAAAATACAACATCTCTTTGTATGAAAAGTCCTAACATGTTTCTGAAAACTGTCAGGCTGATATTCGGATCGTGATTTGCTCTTTCATTTTCTCAGTTCCTTCCCTTTTCATTGGGGTACAGAAACGGAAGCGGATCACTTTGCCAAAACTCATTGGTATTGATATCCATGACAGACAAAGCTCCGGTATAGGCTGCTCCCGTATCCATATTCCATATATTGGCTTTATGAACCGGGGTTGGTATTCCTATATCGAGTGTAGGAGTATGCCCGATGAATATTTCGTTATATAAAAGCAGTCTTTTAGGATATAATGCTGAATTTTTCGCCAGTTTCCTATCCATGGCAACGGCTGTTTCCCACAATGTCCTGTCCCACCGATAGTTGCTTGAATATACTTCTTTCCCGGGTCCGTGCATGGATGCAAAGCCAGCATGAATAAACAACCTGTTCTGATCATCTACATGATAATTTTTCATTTTTTGAAAAAATTCAAGATGAAGGTTTTTTTCCTCCTGTGAATAACCGGTATAACTTTCCACAGTACTTCTTCCACCATTGGAAAGCCAGATATCAGGAGCCTGCTCCATGGAAAGCCATTCTTCACACCACGCATCATGGTTTCCTTTAATGAAAATACAGTCCTGATTTTCGGATACTTCTATTAAAAACCGGATAATGTCTGAAGATTGACTCCAACCGTCTACATAATCTCCCAAAAAGATCAATTGGTCTTGGGAGGTGACTCCCGCCCGTTCAAAAATTTGCTGCAAAGCTTTAAATCCTCCGTGGATATCACCTACTACTAACGTTCTTTTCATTTTTATTTTGAAATATATTGTGGATCTACAAAATCAGTCAGCCAAACTCCGTTTGCTGAAAGATAGAAAGGCAATCCGTCTTCATACATTTTTCCCGTCCGGACCGTAAGGATCACAGGCTTGCCATGCCTCATCCCGACCTTTGTAGCCGTCTCTTTATCAGCACTTAAGTGTACATGCTGACGGTTTCTTTTTTCTATTCCTTTCCCTAAAATAGATACAATATTAGTTTCCGCCGTTCCGTGATACAGATAATCGGGAGGTTGCTGTGCCTTTAAAGCAAGGTCTATATCAATTGAATGGCCCTGGCTGGCCCTGATTTTTGTTTTGTCATCATTAAAAGCGAATCTCTTTTTATTGTTGGTTTCAACCACTTCCTCTAATTCGTCAAAGGAAAAAAACATCCTTTTCAAGGCTGATTTTGCCCTCAGTTCGTCTACATGGGCCCAGCCGTTTTCATCGAGTGTTAATCCGATACTTTCAGGCTGGTGCCTTAAAATAAGGCTTAAAAATTTACTTATCTTTTTCTTTTCTATTTCGTTCATGATTTGTTTTTTTATTAAGTGTTATACATTTCAGGGGAATTTCCTTAAAAATTCATTTTGAGTACTGTTTTTACAATGCTTCCCGGAAAAGATCTCGGTAAGCATTTTTAGCAGAGATTTCATTTGATTACACCGTATTTATGGTTAAGTTTTCCGGACAGCTTCTCAATATCATCTTTTCTGGCCAATTCACTAATCCATTCCTGAGGGATATTTTCAAATCCGTAAAAAATACCTGCTAACCCTCCTGTAACGGCTCCTGTGGTATCAGTATCTTCGCCCAGATTTACAGCCTTTAATACTGCTTCTGAATAGCTCTCTGAATTTAAGAAACACCATAAAGAAGCTTCTAAGCTGTGCAGGACATAACCTCCGCTTTTGATTTCAGCTTCAGAATATGTTGAAATATCATATTTTAAAACCCGCTGAAAACGTTCAACCTCATTTATGCTAAAATGCTGTTTTTCTGCATATTCCAAAGCTATATCCTGCATATACTTATAGGCTTCTGCTTTGCTTTTTCCTTTCATCAGCTGAATGGCAAATAGTACATATACAAAACACGCAAAAACAGAGCGGAAATGCCCATGGGTAATTGTTGAAACTTCTTTTACCGTTTTATGGAGTTTTTCAAGATCTTCTTCATCTTTGAGGTAAAAAGCCAAAGGAAGAATTCTCATCAAAGAGCCATTTCCATTATCCTCTTCAAAAACGTTTCCTGAAAATTCTGCACTTTCTCCTCTGATTAATCTTCCAATTGCTTCCCTTGTAGTATTGCCAATATCGAAAAGCCTTCCATGGGCTGTCCAGTGTCCGAATTTTACCCATTGTACAAAGCTTTGGCCGATCTTCTCCAAATCATAGCCTTTAGTCAATTCTTCTGCAAGACAAAGGGTCATTGAACTGTCATCACTCCAGGTTCCCTTAGGCTGATGGTGTGATCCGAATTCCTGCATGGTGGTAACAGGAAATTTTTTCAAATACTCCCTGCTTTTAAATTCTACCGGAACTCCGAGAGCATCGCCAATGCAAACACCCATGATTCCACCTTTTACTTTATTTTTCATCAGGCAAGATCAATTAATTTATCAAACAGAAGCTTCATACCCTGAGTTGCGGTCTCCTTCATCACTACAGCCCTTTGTCCGTATCCAAAACCCGTTTCATTTGGATTGATCACGATTAAAAGACAATCATCTTTAATATCATGAATTAATCCGGCAGCGGGATATACCTGCAATGATGTCCCGATTACCAATAAAATATCGGCTTCTTTCACGATTTCTCTTGCTGTCTGATATAAAGGAACATCTTCCCCGAACCACACGATAAAAGGTCTTAACTGGGCTCCGTCTTCTGCCTTATCACCTATATTGATATCCTCTTTTTGTTCATAGATCAGGTTTTTATTGTTGCATGAGCATGATTTGAACAGTTCTCCGTGAATATGAAGAATATGGGTAGATCCTGCTCTTTCGTGCAGGTCATCAATATTTTGAGTAATGATCTGAACATCGAAATGTTTTTCCAGCTCTGCCAGTAAGTGATGAGCTTCGTTGGGCTGTACTTCGTGAAGCTGGCGTCTTCTCTGGTTGTAAAATTCAAGGACCAGAGCTCTGTCTTTTCTCCAGCCTTCCGGACTTGCCACATCCGTTACATTATGATTTTCCCACAGACCGTCTCCGTCTCGGAAAGTTTGTATTCCGCTTTCGGCACTGATTCCGGCACCGCTTAATATGGTTAGTTTTTTCATTGGTTTAATCTAATAGTTTTTTATAAATCATTTCATTTTCATCATCAAAGCAAACAAAAATAACTTTCTCAATGATACCTGACCTAAAATTTCTGACCTCATCTACAGCAATTTTCCCTGCCAGATCTTTTGGAAATCTATATATGCCTGTACTGATATTGGGAAAAGCAATGGTTTTCACACCAAGGCTTTCTGCTAATTTCAATGAATTATAATAACATTCTGCCAGCAGTTTTGATACTTTTTCTGCATGACCATTCCAAACCGGACCTACGGTATGAATAACATATTTTGCAGGAAGGTTTCCCGCACCAGTTACTACAGCTTCTCCGGTATTGCACTTGCCCTGTCTGTTTCTAACCTCTCTGCATTCTTCCACTATTTCTGGACCTCCTGCTCTGTGAATTGCTCCGTCTACTCCGCCACCGCCAAGTAAGGATGAGTTGGCAGCATTGACAATCACATCAGTTTGGATTTTTGTGATGTCTCCTTTTATTAATTCAATTTTCATAAAATTTCTTCAAATGGCTTCAACATTTCTTCGTTCTTTGTAAGCACTGCAAAAACCACTTTTTTAAATTTATTTTTGTATTTCCCCTGAAGATGTTTTTTAAACAATCCTGCAATTTCTTTTGGATCATTTCTAAACACTCCACAGCCCCATGCTCCTAAAATCAGCACCTCATTTCCTTCATGTAAAGCCAGCGAAAGCATTTTATCCATTCTGACATCCATGGCAGGTAGAATTTCATGTTCTCTTCCAGGTTCCTGGCGTTTTACCACTCCAGCATTAACTGCCGGAGAAGTAATGAAATTACACAGAACCGGTGTAGGCAGCAAGTCTCCTTTATCTTTACGGAACACCGGAACTTTCGGGCTGTAAATCATCGTGTCTGTATAAAAACAGGATTCCATTGCGCGATGAATCGTGTAATAATCCCATGCCTGCAGCAGACTTTCATACAATCCGGATGTTCTTGCCAGACTTTCTTCCTGTGCTTCCGCACCATTGATAAAGCCACCTCCGGGATTTTTTGCCGAAGCGAAGTTCAGACACATGAGTTTTTCCTGGTTTTCTTCTTCAGCCAATTCTAAAATTGCTTTTAAAGAACTGCAGTTCCTTGTTTCAAAACGTGTTTCAAAAGCAGTTTCCGGCAATGAGGATTCTGCTATTTCCGAAAGCTGTTCCGGAGTGAAAAGAGTGGTTTCTTTTTTACTGATTTCCAGCTCGTTTTCTATATTTATTTTCTCGTTATATTCGTTGATATAATATTTCTTGGCAAGGATATCTAAAGTATCTTTTGCCATTCCTTTATTTGTCATTATTAGTTTTTTATGTTTAATATAAGGTTTTCCAATCCAGTATTCCCGGCTTTCTTACAATCATTTCCTATAAATACTTTGATTACCTTGATATCGCCTACAATCGCCTCATTAAAACTGTTCAGCTCTTCGGAAGGAACCCATAATTCATTGTGATTTCTGGCCCCGACATTCTGTACAGGATATTGATTCGCTACATCTTCCAACACCTCAAACCGGGTAACAAAACCAAGATAATTTCCGGCTTCGTCTCTTGTATTCCATTTTTCAGCAATCTCTGAAGCATATTCTTCGTTAAGAACAGGATAAAAAATGGGCTGCCATTCCAGTCTTGGAGGAAATTTTTTAAATCCACTTTCCATAATCAATATCATTTCTTTTTCTCCTACCGGTCTGTATAGTGTTGTTGTTTTCATGATGTTTTTTCTTTTTTTGTATTACACTGAGGCTCCAATTCTGAGAGCCAGTTCTTTTGACAGAGGATAGTTTTTTTCTACAGGGAGCAGTTTCTTTGCCCTGTCAAATTCTCCCGATTTAGTAAGATTCAGGATTTTCTTAACCAAAGGAGTATAATCCTCTATTTTTACAATCCATTCTTCATTAAATTCCTCAATCAGCGATCGGCTAATCCCAACCTGAATGGAACGGTAATTCAGTTTTGTTCCTTTAATATTCCTTTCTGGATCCCACTGCACATAAATCTCTGCATTTTCAAAATCTTTTTCCCAATTTCGGGGGTCGGGATAGACTCTTTTTTCCGGTGAAGTAAGAATCGCTTTGCTTAAAGCCTTCTCCCAGGCTTCTCTTTTAATATGTATTGCCAGAATACATTCCTGATTGGATTTCTGTCCATAGTTACTGCGTTCCATCATCCAAAGAAAAGAAGGCTTTATCCAGGTCATCCTGTTGAATGAAAACGGAGCTGAAAATTTCTGATTCTCAACGGCTGATTGTGCAATGGCTTTATTGTAAGCCTGGTAAGCGATGAGAGTCTCATTTTTATAATCTGCTCTTATTTCAAATTCTTTCATTTCTTGTTAATTTATTCAAAGTCATATACATACAATTCCACATTCTTTGCAAGCAGTGTTCTTTCAATAATAGGTTCTATCTCTTCCCATTTTCCTCCTGCCAATCCACATCCGATTCTCGGCATATGAATACTTGCATTGATCTGCAAAGCTTCATGAGAAAGTTTTTCCAAAGCTTTTTCAATAGCATCATATCGAACAGGGACTGCGTTACTTCCGGTTTTTATTCCTTTTTGCCCGATTATATTGGCTACATACATGTATTTTTCAACCTGTACCATCTGGATTTCCCCTAAGGCAAAATTATTTTCACTTCTGAACCGGTGCCAGTTTCTGTATTCTTTTTCCGGACTGTCCCATCTTTTGGAAACAGCCAGTACAAAACCTTTTCCCCAGCCTCCCAGATCATTACAGATATGGGCAATTATTTTCATTCCTTTTGCCTGTGGAACAGTAGCATCTCCTTTTACATATTGTATCGTTTTCATCGTTATCTATTTTCTAATTCATTATGTTCCTCATCACTATTCTGTTCCTTATAAAATTTCAGTATTACACCAGCCTTTTAAAATCTTTTGAATAAGGTGACCAGGATCCAAAAATGGTATCGAATTTTATTTTTAGTTTCTCCCATTTGAATTCTTCATCCATCTGATCAAGACAGGTTACCACCAGGTTCTTCTTTGTCCCTTTTACATAAGCTCCGTCTAACGTCAACGCATAATTCAATAGTTTATAATCTATATCACCGAACCTCAAACCTTTCTGATATTCATTAAAGGTACAGGTTTCTTCCTGATTGTTTTTTAAAATTATCTCTTTTTCATTGCTCATCCAGCCGTTTCCATGACGCGTGGCATAACTTCTGGTTACATAATACATTTCGATATCCTCAATTTCCAGATATTGACAAACTTGAAAAGCATTTTTTGAAGTGGTATTGGCATAGGTCACGTTAGGAAAAACCCCATGATCCATATCCAGTAAAATTCCCTGGCTTCCTTCAAAAATCAAGTGATCGAATAATTGCAGATAGGAGTAATCTTGTATTTTCCACTCTAAAGCGTCAACCGCTTCTAAAAATGGATGCAGCATGTCTTCAATTTCACTTTCATCCATAAATCCGTAATAGTAGGCGATTCCTTTCAGCTTCTCTATGAGCATTGGTCTTGGCGCTATTAGATCTATGGCAAATAATTTATAGGGAGTTTCCTGTCTTTTCATGGTTGCTCCTATCCCCTTTCCACAGGTTCCGTGCTCCAGATTTTTAATGTTTGTTCTGTTTTGCCAGACATCAAAGGGAGTAGTGAGCTTTGCCAACGGGTGAATATGCAGTTCTGTATTCCCTCCTTTTTCGATCAGCTCCTGAGTTTCATTGAACAAAAACACAGGATAAACAGTACAATGTTCTGTGAAATAGGAAGGCAAACCGCGCAGTGCGCCGCTGGCGTAGCTTGAGTGTACATGCTTCCTGTCATCGATCATCACCGTATGGGCGGCCTGCTGGCCTCCTGAAAATCTGACTACTACTGCTTCAGGATTTTGTTGAGCAAGAAAGTCAGTTGTGATTCCTTTTCCTTCGTCACCGAATCCTAATCCTATTACTATTTGTGCGTTTTTCATTGTACAGTTATTTAATTTTAAATCCAATATAAACTTCAGATGCTTTTACCCGATTACTTAAAGCATTTGAATTGCGTCAAATCCATCAGGACCGGTCATTCCGGAATTTTGATTTTTATATTTATCGCAGATAATTCCTTTGATAACATTTGGGATTTCTCTGTGATCTTCTATTGATATACAGTTTTCTCCCAACAACTCCTTCCATCCTCTGTCTGCTCTTACTGCCTGGTCCGAATGTAAAACACTGATGTGATAAACTTCATATTTCTTTTTAACTTCTTGCAGCAATTCGAAATGGGTGTAGGTTTGCTGTCCGGATCCCATAATTTCCCTGATCGCAGAAGCCGGTAATACCTGTAAGCAGGGTTCGTCTCCAACGGTAAACAGAATTCCTTTTTGGTTTCTTTTCTCAAAGGCATCTGTTCTGGTATGAAAAGCTGCAAAATACCAGGCTAAAAGATAGCTTTCTCCTCCATTTCCTCCTCCTCCGGATTCAATATAGGTTCTGGTAAGCCACATATCCAGTTCTTCATCACCGGACTCAAATTGTCCAACCTGTAGTGGATAATTGTCACATTCGTGATCCCCGATTCCAAGGAAAAGCAAAGCCGGATCCGGAACGCCTCCCTGAATGATACCTCCCATTAGTTTTGGTAATCCTTCTCTGATCAGTTCGTAAGGAATATGTCCCATACTTCCCGTTACGTCCAACCCCAGAATAATAGGGACGGAATGTGGATGTACTTCTGAATCTCTGGATTCTCTGAAAGCAACACCATGAGGAATCATCGACGGATGGGCTTGCCTTTTGGCATTCTGGGTAAAAATTTCTCCTGCGGATTTTGTTCCGTAACCTGCTTTTCTTGCCCGGTCATAGCGAGCGTCTATATCATATCTTGTACTTCCCATAACTATATTTTTTTTCCAAATAAATATTCAAATCTTTTTCTGGTCACTTCTAATTGTATATTCAGATTTCTAAGCGTTAATGACAGTTCGATATCTTTCTGAACAAATGTTTCGGAGTTGAAATCTTCGAAAGTCAAACTATTTCTGTCCAAAGGGCTTATGTCGATCAGCGCTTCCTGTTCCCGTTCAAGCCTTTTAATCATAAGTTCGATATCTTCTACCCTTCGTCTGTAGATGAGCTCTGAATCTTCTCCGATCGTGCGGGCACGGTCTTCTCTTATCTGGTCATTATTTCTTTTCAATGATTCGATGAATCTTGGTCTTGGTTCAGTTTCCATACTCTTGTGAATTTATTTGTGTTAATATTACGCTAATTTAAAATAGCATGATTTATCCTGTTCTTTTTGTGTTTTATTTTCTCAATTCATCCCTGACTTCCATTAAAGCAAAGCCTAAAAGATTTTCTCCGTTCCAAAGCAAAGGGTTTTCTGCTCTTGTATCGGTTTCCAGCATTCCGATTCCCCAGATCCTGTCGTACGGGCTTGCTTCTACAAGGATTTTATCTCCTGTTGATAAAAGGAAATCTTTACATTTTGTATTCTGAGAAAACTTTAAAAAATTTCCCTTTTTTACCAGATCATACTTATGCTCATCCCAGATTTTCGGATCAAAGTTTTTAACTTTCCTTCCCAGGCTTTTCGCCTGACTGGGTGAGACTGATTGTCGTATTTTTTCCAGGCTTTCCTGATCGTTAAATAACCTGGCTTTCCCAACCATCATATAATGTTCAGCTGTGTGATATACAACTCCTTCTTCCTGAAACCTCATCGGAAACCATTGGCTGAAACATGATTTAGTGATCTCATTTTTTCCAGTATGCCCCCAGAAAAAAAGAAATTTAAGTTTTTCTTTCTTCTGAAAACGTTCTGTAGTATTTTGTATGGTGTATTTCATAATTGCGTTATTTTGACACAAAATTAAAGGAATATCACTTTATTAACCAAATTATATTTGCGTTAATTTTACACTATAAACATAAGTAACTGATATTCAACTTATAAAAATACATTAATATTTTATTACCATATGATTACCTATAAATGATTGTCTTTATGTTTTGGCTAAAGCCAATGGAAGGTAATGGTATAAAAAAAACGGGCTAAAGTCTGTTTCTATTGATATTTAATTTTCACAATGATTATGTGTGGTTCTTTGATAAAGATTCCCTACAGCTTATACAGAAGAACTATTTGATTTCAAAATAGAATCCTTCTTCTTCTAGTTCTTTATATTTTTCCTGGTTGAAAGTAAATAATTTCCCCGGTCGTCCACTTCCTTCTTTTTTGACATTTTTCGTATCATTAAGAAGTCCGTAGCTCATAATTTTTTTCCGGAAATTCCTGCGGTCGATTTCTTGTCCCACAATAGTTTTATATAGATTTTCGAGGTCTGAAAATGGAAATTCTTCATTAAGAAGGTTAAAGCCGATCGGTTGATACTGAATTTTTGTTCGTAGCCTTTTAAGTGCAAGATCAATGATGTTTTTATGATCAAAAGCCAGTGAAGGCAGGTTGTTGATTCCAAACCATTGGGCATCATCTGCATCAGAGTCTGCAAAGAGCTCATGATAAGAAGGGTTGACAAGCCCCAGATAAGCCACGGAAACCACTCTGTTTCGAGGGTCGCGACCTACGTTACCAAATGTATAGAGTTGTTCTAAAAAATCGGGCTTTATACCGGCCTCTTCATATAATTCTCTTTTAACTGCATCATCCAGGTTTTCATCATCCAAAACAAGACCTCCGGGAAGTGCCCAACCTCCTTTAAAAGGTTCTATATTCCTCTTGATTAAAAGAATCTGAAGATCTTTTTTATCAAAATATCCGAAGATAACGGCATCTACTGCCACTTTTATGTCTTGTAATTTTTTGGAAGACTCCATATACTATTTTGCGTTATGAATACACAAAATTACAATTTCTCGCAACAATAAAAAATAATTTATAAATAATAAAAAATTTATATTTTCGGGCTCGTATAATAAACCAGTATTAAAACTACACAATTATGAAAAATTTACTCGCTGTTTTTTCTTTGCTTTGTGTTTTCACAGCATGTGAAAAGGCTACAAATAAGACAGCAGACAGCCATGAAAAGGCAGCACTGGAACCTGTATGGAATGCTGTAGATTCAGCTACAGCAGCCAAGACCTGGATGGAGTTCAGAAGCCCGGGAGAAATGCATAAGGTATTGGAAAAATTTAAGGGCAACTGGACAGCCAATGTCAGCACCTGGGTAGTGGACAACGGGCAACCTGTTATCAGCAAAGCAGAATGTACCAACACCATGATTTTAGGGGGACGCTACCTGGTTACAGATTATAAGGGAAGCGTTATGGGAATGCCGTTTGATGCAGTGAAAACAATGGGCTATGACAAGGCAAAAAAGAAGTTTGTCAGCAGTCTGATCGACAATATGGGTACAGGGTTTATGCAGACAGAAGGTGAATGGGATGAGAATACAAAATCAATCAATTTTAAAGGTAAAATACCGGATCCTACCCAACCCGGAAAGGAATGGGAAGCAAGAGAAACCTATACATTTCTTGATGATAACAACCACATTGTAGAAATATACGGTCCGGATCCTAAAACAGGAAAGGTAATCAGAACAATGGAAGTAAAATTTACCCGTAAATAAAAGAAAAACGCTTCGAATGAAGCGTTTTTTTATTTAGTTTGTTTCCGTTCCCAAAAGAGTTGGAGCACTGTAGTTATTATTAAAATACCCTATGTTGTATTCCTGAGAGGTCCAGTTTCCTGTTTTTGAACTGAAAACGTATATCTTATGATCATATCTGTCTGTAAAAATAAAGTTCCCGTTAGATCTGGTAATCTCAGGAGTACTTAAATTATTATTATAATAAGTGATATGATACGACTGTGACTTCCATTCCATTGTTTTAGTATTATACACTACAACCTTACGATCATATTTGTCAACAAATGCAAAGTTACTTCCTGAGGCAAGAGCAGTAGGTTCTGTATTGTTATTGGTATAGCCTACATTAAAATCCTGTGACGACCAGGTTCCGCTGATATAATTAAAAACGTACATTCTGTGATCATATCTGTCGACAAACAATGTGCTCCCATTAGATAAATAAAATAAGTAAGGAATACTATTATTATTAGTATATGTAGCACTATATGTCTGGGAAGTCCAGCTCCCCGTTCTCGAGCTATACATATAAACCTTACTGTCATATGAGTCTATAAACATTATATTTCCATTCTTTGCAGTCACTTCAGGAGTAGTATTATTATTGGTGTATCCTGCATTATAAGTCTGTGAAGTCCACAATCCTGTTTTAGAATTTAACACGTAGATTTTGCCTTCATATTTATCATTATAGAAATAATTACTGCTTTTACTTTCAATAATATCATCTCCGATGGAGGAGCTGGCTGAGGAAACATCAATTTTAGATGCCGTCATTGCATAAGGAACACTCATGAGCTGATTGGTTCCCACGCTGGTATAATTGGTTCCCCCTGCCGGGTCTATTTCCACTTTAATAAATTTAGAATTTACAGCCCAGTTAATTCCGGAGAATGTTCCTGAAACCGGTGTTCCCTGCCCTATATTCAAATTGATCAATCCTTTTGAATTTGTTGTCTTGGAGTGTGTTTCCGTGTAAAGATTTGTTCCTGAAGCGGCATTATTCAAAATACTGATTCGTACAGAAACATTCCCGTTAATTACAGGACTTCCCGCTGCATTAAAAGCAATTGCCTGATAGGTAAATCCCTGGGGAATCTGTGCAAAGACTACAGCTGTTGTGAATGCCAGTAGAAAAGTGTATAATTTTTTCATGATGATTGTTTATTTTTTAATGATTTTGACAGGTTTTAAATCCGAGTTTTTAAAGGTAAGCAGATACACTCCTTTCAGCAGAGAAGAAAGATCTATACGGTTATTATTAATCTCTTTTTGCATAATCAGCTTTCCGGACAGATCATACACGGAGACTTCCCATGGTTTTTCTTTTAAAGAAATCTGAAGGGTAACATAATCTGCTGTAGGATTGGGATAAACAATTACTTTATCTTGTTTTACAACCACTTCAGTAACTCCTAAAACATCAAGAACAGTTTGATAAAGCATTCCGAGTGTTCCCGAATTCTGCTGATCCGGATCATCAGGAACCACATAGATTTCCCCTACCGTATGCATCAGGTTATTATTAGATATTCCCCCCGAATTGATATTTCCTATCAGACTCTGAGAGTAAAAAGTGACAGATAGGAGAAAACCTGTCAGAACGTAAAGTTTTTTCATGGAAATTAATTTTGAGCAAATATATAATAAAGACAGTTATCTTTTAAAAGTTGTTTTTACTTCCACAACATCCTTTTAATCTTAAAGAAAAAGACCGGTATGGAACCGGTCTTTTCATATATAAAATACTTGATTTTTAATCATTAAGCTTTAAAACAGCCATAAATGCAGATTGTGGTACTTCTACTCTTCCGATCTGCTTCATTTTTTTCTTCCCTTCTTTCTGTTTCTCCAATAATTTACGTTTTCTGGAAATATCTCCACCGTAACATTTTGCGGTAACATCTTTTCTTAGAGCCTTGATCGTTTCTCTTGCGATAACTTTCGTTCCCAATGCTGCCTGAACAGCGATATCAAACTGCTGTCTCGGGATTAGTTCACGAAGTTTCTCACACATTCTCTTACCGATATAGTAAGCATTACTGTCATGGATCAGCGATGAAAGGGCATCTACCATGTCACCATTAATCAGAATATCCATTTTTACAAGCTTGGAAGCTCTGAATCCAATCGGATGGTAATCGAATGACGCATATCCTTTAGAGATTGATTTTAACCTGTCATAGAAATCAAATACAACTTCTGCCAACGGCATGTTGAAAATCAATTCTACTCTTTCAGAAGTTAAATAACTTTGGTTAACGATCTCCCCTCTTTTTTCAATACATAAGGTCATTACTGCTCCCACGAAATCGGACTTTGTAATGATAGAAGCTTTAATGAAAGGTTCTTCTACCCTGTCCATTGTTGAAGGGTCCATCATTTCTGACGGGTTATTGATCAGAATCGGAACTTCAGGTTCTTTTTTGGTATATCCGAAGTAAGAAACGTTGGGTACCGTTGTAATAACGTTCATATTGAATTCTCTATCCAAACGTTCCTGAACAATTTCCATGTGAAGCATTCCCAGAAATCCGCAACGGAATCCGAAACCAAGGGCAGCGGAACTTTCCGGTTCAAAAACCAGGGAAGCATCATTCAATCTTAATTTCTCCAGAGAGAATCTTAATTCTTCAAAATCCTCAGAATCGATTGGGTAGATACCGGCAAATACCATCGGCTTAACTTCTTCAAAACCATCAATTGGTCCATCTGCAGGTTTTTCAAAAGAGGTAATGGTATCTCCTACTTTTACTTCACGGGCATCTTTAATTCCGGAAACCAGATATCCTACATCTCCACACTGAATGGTTTTCTTAGGAACCTGTTTCAGCTTCAATGTACCCACCTCATCAGCACCATATTCCTTACCTGTGGCAAAAAATTTGATTTTTTCATTTTTTGTAATACTTCCGTTTACTACTTTGAAATATGCTTCAATTCCTCTAAACGGGTTATAAACCGAGTCAAAGATCAAAGCCTGAAGTGGTCCGTCAGGATTTCCAACAGGAGCCGGAATCCTTTCAACAATTTGTTCTAAAAGATGGTGAACTCCTTCTCCTGTTTTTCCTGAAACTCTTAATACATCTTCATATTCGCAACCGATTAAATTCATAATTTCGTCGGTTACTTCTTCAGGGTTTGCAGAAGGAAGGTCAATTTTATTCAAAATTGGAATGATCGTAAGGTCATTTTCTAATGCTAAATAAAGATTACTGATGGTCTGTGCCTGGATACTTTGCGCAGCATCCACAATAAGAAGGGCACCTTCACAAGCAGCAATAGAACGGGAAACTTCATAAGAAAAGTCTACGTGTCCCGGGGTATCGATAAGGTTTAAAATAAATTTTTCACCTTTATACTCATAATCCATCTGGATCGCGTGTGACTTAATGGTAATCCCACGTTCTTTCTCCAAATCCATATCATCCAGCGTCTGAGACTGTAATTCTCTTTGGGTAACAGTGTTTGTATACTCCAAAAGACGGTCTGCCAAAGTACTTTTACCATGGTCGATATGAGCGATTATGCAAAAATTTCGTATGTTTTTCATTTAAGAATCTTGTAATTTGCAAAGATAAGAAAATGCAAGAGAATTTTTCATGCTTAATTTTTACTTTTAACTGAAACACAGATAACAATACTGATGAAAGTGAATTTTTCCTCTTTTTTCAATATCTATTTAGTTTTACCAAAGTCTTCCGGTACAATATAATTTCCTGTAAAAGGATCAATATAAACCGGAACTCCTGAAGAAATATTCTTTTTGTTTGATACACTGGCATCGATAACGGCACCAATAATACCACCGACCAGACCACCTGCGGCTGCGCCAATTGTAACACCGGTTACAGCTGTTTCAGGAAATAGTTCAGCTTTCGTCACCTCAATAAAAACTCCTTGATCATTTTTGAAAATCTCGGTATAACCCACCGGAATATTTTTATAGGCTCTGCCATCATATACAAAAGCGTAAAAATGTCTTATTGCCGTTTTTTCTTCTCCTTTTACTGCTTTTGTAATAATTCCTTTATTATTGGTTTGAAAAGTAAATCCGGGTTCAGGATTATGGGTAAAAAAACTATAATAATCCCGGTAAACTCCTTCTTTTAATTCGTCTGTTTTTAAAATACTAAGCTTTTCTTTTAATACCGAAGTATAGTCGGGAAGTTCGCTTTCTGAAAGAGCATATTCCCACGGCGTGGCATTGTAGGATTTTTTAACAGGTCTGTAAAAATTAATGTTACTTTTCTTGCTAAATTTTGCCCGAGATAAGGAGTCGTACGGGATGAAACGGTAGCAACCGTATCTTTTCTGTACACAAAATGATACCCATCTTCTTTTTTCATAAAAGTACTTGCTCTCAGTTCCAGTTTTCCGATGGAATATTTTTCCTTCTTGTCTTCCGAAATGTTCAGATTTTCCAGCAAAAGAACCATATCATTCTGACCTCTCACCGGATTGTATTTGTAAAACCAATCTTTAAGATCTTTATCTGCTCCATTTTCAAAAACAACTTTCACTTCGTCTTTATGATACATTACGCTTCCTATTTCAGGATTTGTCCTTTGATCTATCACCGTAAAGTTTTTGATAGATTTTTTGTCATCTTTAATAGATTTTGAAAGATCAATAGTTTCTATTTTCTGACCCAATAATAAGATTGAAAACAGTAAAAAGAAAAGTGATTTTTGCATACATATACTTTTTCACAAAAGTAATTTTTTTGTTTTATAAATTAAACGGCTCTCACAAAAAGATCTGTGAGAGCCGTCCAACATTAAAAAAATAAACTATTATGGGTTTTGTCTAGATCCCTGACTATTATGATTTACGTGATTCTTTTTTTCATTCATTTTATCCCTCATCATCCCTTCCGACTGGAACAATTTAAGAACTTTCTGACACGGTATCACTTCCTGCATTTTATCTGCATATCTTTTCCTGTTATCCAATAACTTCTGCCCTATTTCAAAGCTTTGCTGCAACTTAGCCTTTGCCTCATCATCTGATAAAGTCTCAGGATTAAAGCCCGGATCAAATTGACTTTTTATTTGTTTCTGACTTTCGAGGTACTCGTTATAAAGCTGGGTAAATTCTGCTTTGTCTCCGGGATCGATATTCAGATTATCCATGATCATGTTGTTTCGGAACTTCTTAAGGAGTTCTTTTCTTTCTTCCGGCGAAAGATTGTTGATGACCTCTTTCCTTTGCTTAGGATCCATCTTTTTCCAGTCGTAATCCGATCTTTGGGCATTCAGGCCAAAACCATAAATAATAAAAAACGTCAATACTATCTTTTTCATCTTTCTTTATTAATTATATAAATCCAAATAAACATCTTGTGTTGAGTTGCTTGCTAATTCTGCAATTTCAGTATTAGAAAACGAATCCAGATAATCATTCATTCGGGTTTCTTCTTTTCCGGTAACAGTTTTCACCGATGATGATCCTGTCATTTTTTCATTTGCATTTTCGCTTTTAACCACGTATGTAGAATTATTTTTCTGATTTTCAAATGTTTGATTATTATTTTCAACAGAAGTTAAATCAGCTTTTAAAGTTTCATAGGCGACTTCACTTTCGGTTTTTGGCTCTCCTTTGTTAACGGCGTATGCAGTCTTAGAATTCAGACTTTCTTCCACCGGATTGCTGTTATCCGAATTGAAAACATAAGTTGCACCAAAGATCAAGGCTAGTGACGCAGCGGCAGCATACATCCAGTTCAGTTTAAAGACAGGTGCTTTTTTGCTTGTCTTTATATCGTTCATAACGTTCTCCTGAATATTCTCAAACAGATTATCAGGGACTGTGTAAATGTTTTTACGCTCTAGTTTTTCTATGTTGAACTCTTTCATCTTTGTTTTGTCAAAAATTATCTTTCGTAATTTTCCTTAATATAATCTTCAATTTTTTGCTTGGCATAATGATAATTGGTCTTTAAAGTCCCTACTGACATATCTACAATTTTGGATATCTCTTCATAGGGTAAATCATCATAATACCGCATCATAAATACAAGCTTCTGCTTTTCCGGCAGGCTCTGGATGGCACTTTGCAGTAAAACCTGTATTTCTTCGGCATCTCCTTCGGTATTATCGGCTACAAGATTCTGCATATGATACTCTGCATCCTCATCGGTTTTTTTCATTTTATTCATTTTGTTGACCTGCTGCAGCGCTTCGTTGGTTGCGATTCTGTACAGCCAGGTATACAGCTGGCTATCATTTTTAAACTGATGAAAATTCTGATAAGCTTTTATAAAAGTCTCCTGCAAGGTATCCTGGGCAAGATCTCCGTCTACGATAATTCTTCTTATATGCCAGTACAATCTGCTTTGATAGGCATCCATCAAGGCACGGACACCTTTATCCTGGGTCCGTGGATTCTGCATCAACGAAATTATTTCCGTGTCCTTAATCTTCATAGGTGCCTATCACTGTTTTAGATTACAAAAGTAATTGAAAGTTAAATTATTTAATCACTTTTTAGCTTAAATATCAAAATAATATGAGACTCTTACGCAATAAACGTGCCTACGCAAAAGTTCCTGACCTTTGCTGAGTGTCTTTTTAAAAGTCGACTTAAAATCTTATCTTTGTTAGATGCAAACTGTAATAATCGGTTCCGGAAATGTAGCCTATCACATGGCTAAGGCTTTCACACGTAAAGGTATTCCTCTAGCCCAGATTTTTGGCAGGAACGAAAAAGAATTAAAAAATATTTCTGAAGAATTAAACATTCCTCATTCTATAGAATCACTGAAAGATGCAGATCTGTATATCATCTGTGTAAGTGATAATTCTGTTGAGGACGTTTCCAAAATTATTCAGAAAAAAAACTGTCTGGTTGCCCACACTTCAGGTTCTCTTCCTAAAGAAATACTGGCAGGAGAGTACAGGAAGTCAAGTTTTTATCCGCTACAGACGTTTTCAAAATCAAAAGAACTGGAGTATGAAAAGATTCCATTCTTTATTGAAGCTGAAAATGAGGAAGATAAACAATTATTATTTGAGCTTGCCTCCAGAATTTCTGAACATGTGATGGAGAGTAATCATGAGAAAAGAAAATATATTCACCTCACTGCGGTTTTTGCCTGTAACTTTGTGAATCACCTGTTTTCAAGAGCTAAAGAAATTTCGGATTCACAGAATATTCCTTTTACGTATTTTTTACCCCTGATCGACGAAACCGTTCAGAAAATACATGAAATTGAGCCAAAACAGGCGCAAACGGGTCCGGCAGTAAGAAATGATGTAAGGGTCTTACAATTACATGAGCAGCTTTTACAAGGCGAAAGTCTTGATATTTATAAGATAATGAATCATTCTATTCAGAAAATGTATGAGCTATAAAGAGAAATTAAAAGATATCAAAGCCTTTGTATTTGATGTTGACGGAGTTTTCACAGACGGAAGCGTGTACCTTATGCCCGGTGGAAACATGTGCAGAGTGATGAATGTATTGGATGGCTATGCAGTTGTTAAGGCTTTAAAAAACAATTATATAATAGGCGTAATTACCGGTGGAAATGACGAAATGGTAAAGCACAGAATCAATTACCTTGGAATCCAGGATTATTATCCGAAGTCTCATAATAAAATGGCTGATTTTGAAGATTTTAAAAAGAAATATAATCTTACGAATGAAGAGATTCTGACCATGGGTGATGATCTTCCGGATATCCATATCATGGAAAATTCGGCTATTGCTGCATGCCCGGAAAATGCTGTACCGGAAGTAAAAGGTATTTCTCATTATATTTCTCCTAAAAAAGGCGGAACCGGAGCGGTACGCGATGTCATTGAGCAGGTAATGAAGGTTCAGGGAAACTGGCATGACGATAATACCCAATCTATTTAATGATTACCATGAAATTACTTTTAGCATCACAATCCCCCAGGAGAAAGGAACTTCTTTCCAGCCTTGGTTTCGACTTCGAAGTGGTAAAAATCGACTGTGAAGAAATTCTTCCGCAACACATTAAAATAGAGGAGGCGGCAGCCTATTTATCCGAATTAAAAGCAGATACTTTCAGATCCTTAACAGACGGTGAAGTTTTACTTACTGCAGACACGGTAGTGGCTATTGATAATCAGATCCTCGGAAAGCCTACAGATGCTGATAATGCGTTTGCAATGCTCCGAAACCTTTCAGGAAGAACCCATCAGGTATATACGGGAATTTCGATCAAGACTGTGGATAAAATATATACGCAGACCGATGTTGCAGAGGTGACTTTTGATGAAATCACCGATGATGAAGCCGCCTTTTATATTCAAAATTATAAGCCTTTCGATAAAGCAGGAAGCTATGGTATTCAGGAGTGGTTGGGAATGGCAAAAATCACAAAAATGAACGGAAGTTTTTATACCATTATGGGGCTTCCGACACATCTGGTCTACAAAACTCTCAAAGAAATCTCCGAGGTTTAATCATCACTGAGCTTTCTTCTGAAAAATTAAGAAAAAATATAAATGTATCCGGAAGAAATATAAATATTATTCATTATAAAATTTTATTATTTTTACAAAATTATCAAACTGCTGATAATAAAAAGCAGATTAGCTAGTTATATTGAATAATGAAAAAGAATATTTTGTTCCTTCTGGTCATATGCATTGTTGCTTCTTGTGCTACTAAGACAAAGAAGCCGGAGCAGCGATCCAAGTTACTGAAAGGATTTTCCACATATTACAACACGCTTTTTAATGCTAAAGATGCATTAAATAACGAGTTTACGAACCGTGATAAAGAACATAAAGATAATTTTTATGCTCCATATATCTCTATTCTTACCTTTGAAGAGCAACCTTTGGGAAGTGACCTCGGACAATCTGCTGCTTTTGCGGAGAATTCGATGAAGATGGCTGAAGTTGCCAATAAACCTACGGGGAGAGGAAATTCCGGAGTACCTAATATTCCGGGAGTGCCAGGTCTAAACAATAATGGACAGGGCACACAGGACGGAGATCAGGGCGCAACGAAAGGCGCAACCACACTGGAGATTGCAGAAGCGAAAGCTATGAAAGCCATCAACAAATACTCGGTGACCAGAAACGGAGAGGAGAAAAACAAACAGATCTTTGATGCCTACATTATTCTTGCGCAGTCAAGAATTTACCAGAATAAACCTTTGCAGGCCCTTGATGCCCTCAATTATGTCTTTACACACATGAAAGATGACAAAAGGGTTCCGTTAGCAAGAATATATCAGGGAGTTGCTTACGACAAAATTAAAGATTACCATAGGGCTCACGAAACTTTTGCCAAACTAAAAGGAGAAAATATAAATAAAAGCTACGCAAAACTGCTAAGTATTTATTATTCCGAATCTCTATTGGACGCGGGGAAAAAAGAAGAGGCTGCCAAAGAACTTGATGCTGCCTTTGAATTGAACTCCGACAGAAAACTGAAAAGCAGGATCGCTTATTTAAGAGGACAGGTAGCAGAAAACCTTGGCCAGAATGATAAGGCGAGAGAAAGTTATACTGCCGCTTACAAGTACGCCAATGACTTTGAATTTGAAGTAAAGTCTCAAATCGCTATTGCCAAAACCTTCAACGGGAAAGGAGACTACAACGGCGCAAAAAACTATCTGGAAGGAATCAGTAAAAAAGGAACGTATGCTTCCAGAAAAAACGAATTTTACTATGCGCTGGGACTCATGGCTAATAAAGCCGGGAAAAAGGACGAGGCGCAGGATTTTTTCAGAAAATCTTTATTTGAAAAAGTATCTGACCCACAAATTCGCGGATTAGCTTATTATGAAATCGGGAAAAGCTACCTTGATAAAAATGATTACATCGGTGCCGGCACCTACTATGACTCTGCACTTGCTGTAATGACCTATGAGCCTTCTAAAATCCTGTTAAAAGATCAGTCTGAATACATCAAAAAGATTTCTAAAAATTATTACCTGATCAAGAAGAATGACAGTATTCTTTCTCTGGCAAAAATGAACGACAGTCAAAGAACCGATTTCTTTGCAAAATACATTACAAAGCTTAAAGCGAAGGAAGAAAAAGAAGAGCTGGAAAGAAGGCGTGCGGAAAGAAGTAAAGGTTTTGATACCGGAGATTATAATGCCAATTCACTTTTTGCAAAAAGCGGTAATGCATTTGAAGATTTTGGGATCACCACCAAAGGCTTTTATTTCGGCAATACGGGAACTGTAAGTAAGGGAACCTCTACCTTTAAACAGGTATGGGGAGAACGGGCTCTTTCCGATAACTGGCGTTATTCCAAAAAAATGGCTACCATTGAGGATATGAAAAATGAAGCTTTGGGAGTCACTTCCGCACCGAATCCGAGACGTTTCGAACCCGCTTACTATATTGAGCAGATTCCTACCGATCAGGGAAAATTAAGCCAGCTAAAAAAGGACAGAGACACCGCTTCTCTTGGCTTGGGTATTATGTATCAAAATTATTTTACCAATACTCCCCTTGCGACTAAAACTTTATATGATCTTGTAGATGTGCGACCGGAAGAAAAGGTAATGCTTCAGGCTTTATATGAAATTTTTGCGATGAATTATGAGAAAAATCCACAAGCCTCGGATCGCGCGAAGCAAATCCTTCTGGCAGATTATCCGTATACTTCCTATGCTGAATTTGCAAGAAATCCTAAAAATAAATCTTTTGTAAAATCTACTGTAGAAGTCGAAAATGAATATAAAAGAGCCTACGCTCTCTATGAGTCGGAAAAATTCGGGGAAAGTAAGCAGGTAATAGACGAAACCCTCCAGAAATATCCAAAAGATGCTCTGGTGCCTAAGCTAAATTTATTGAATGCATTTAATGTTGGTAAATCGAGCGGAAAGGAAGTGATGATATTACAACTGGAACAAATTGCCCTCAATTATTCTAAAACTCCTGAAGGAGCAAGGGCCAAGCAAATGCTCAATTACCTCAAAAGTGATCTGAGTTTCCAGGCAACAGATAATAAGGGGAATGCCATCCCGCAGCAGCCTGGAATGCCTGCGCAGCCAAACCAATATCAGCAGGGTAATAATAATGGTTCTCAAATGAACAACAACGTACCACAACAACCGGGGCCACAAACAAATATGCAGGTAGCAGAGCTTGATCCTCAACAGACGCAAAATAACAATCAGCAAAAGCAGAAGCCGAAAAAACCTAACAACTCAAATGCTCCTGCCAAGCCTCAATAAAGCAAAAAGCGAAGATATACTCTTCGCTTTTTTATTTGTATCGGTTACAATATCCTATGGCTTTTTCTTCACCCCATGAAAATCTTTTAAATAAAAAGGTTCAAAATAGGCCATATCCTCCACTTCCCCACTCCGGATTTTTTCAAGGGTCTTCTTGATTAAATATTGTGCAGAAGGAAAAACATCCTCTTTAAAATCAGCGTCAGGAAGCTGCAGAATTTCTCTTGCTTTCTTCGCTCCATCTCCAACAAAGATTACTTTTTTATCTTTGAATTCTTCAAAAGACCTTTCATCAAGAATTTTCGCTTCTGTTGCTGTAAGCTCACTTCCTGTCTGACCGTCATAAACGGCCGTATAAACCTCCATTCTTCTGGCATCAATCAATGGAACAATAAAATCATAGTTATTGCCTAAAAAAGGCTCTATCATGCTCTCCAGAGAATTCACCGCCACCAATGGAACTTTCAATCCGTAGCAGAATCCTTTGGCAGACGCTGCACCAATTCTTAACCCTGTATAGGAACCCGGTCCTTTACCTAATGAAACGGCTTCAATTTCCTTAAGTGAAATTCCTGCTCCTTCAAGAGCCCATTCCACATAGGTATGAAGACTTTCTGACTGTTTATAGTTTTCAGAAACTTCTTCACAAAGGCACAATAACGTTTCATTATCTGATACTGCTACTGAACAGTTTTTTGAAGAGGTTTCGAGATATAGAATTTTCATTTTTTTATTTTAAGCTAAATTGCAAAAAGCAAAATCACATTAATACCCTGCAAATTTAATCCATTATTTCGGACTATTTTCTATAAATCGTTCTCGGCTCGGCCTGAGCACTCGGATAGATTGTCATATCTGAAATGGTGACATGCTTCGGAGCGTTGATACAATACGCAATTGCATCTGCAATATCTTCTGCTTTTAAGGGTTCGTATCCTGCGTACACATTGGCTGCCTTCTCACTGTCGCCCTTGAACCTTACCATAGAGAAATCTGTCTCTACCGCACCAGGCTGAATATTGGTCACTTTGATTCCAAATTCTGTAAGTTCCAGACGCATTCCTTCAGAAATAACGTCAACTGCCTTTTTGGTAGCACAGTATACTACTCCATTCGCATAGGTTTGTCTTGCAGCTACAGAACTGATGTTTATAACATGACCTAAGTTTTTAGTTTTCATACCGGGGATAATCATTTTGGAAACATACAAAAGTCCTTTTACATTGCCGTCGATCATAGAATCCCAATCATCGGTCTTGCCAGCTGACAACGGATCTAATCCATGAGCATTCCCAGCATTATTTATCAGAACGTCAATATCTTTCCAGTTTTCAGGTAGTGAATTTACAGCTGCTTCAACTTCTTCAAGGTTTCTAACATCAAAAGATAAACTAAATATTTCGGTATAATGAGAAAGTTCTGTTTTCAAGGATTCCAATACCTCAATTCTTCTTCCACAAAGGATGATCCTGTTTCCTTGTCTGGCTAATAATTCTGCGGTGGATTTTCCTATTCCGGAAGTCGCTCCGGTGATTAATATTGTTTTCATAAAATCAATTATTTACTATAACAATGTATCAGTTTAAGGATTTATCAATGTTGATATTTTTGTTACACTAATACTCTGCTAAACTGATACAACAATTATTTTGTTTTTAGAGTCAATTGGCATCCAATGCCTGAAAAGCATCAGATATATGATTGATGATTAAGTTTCTGTTTTCATCAGGAAGAACGGAAATGATATCAAATCTTACTTCGTTATCCCTGTTAAATTCTTCCATATAGTGGTTAGCAGCCAAAACAACAGATCTGATTTTCGTTTTGGTAACGGCTTCCTGGGGTAAAATAAAAGCATCTGTGGATCTCGCCTTTACTTCCGTAATGATAATGAGATTATCTTTTTCAGCAATAATATCGATCTCTGCCTTCTGAAAACGAAAGTTTCTGGCCACGATGGTATAACCGTTTTTCTGAAGATAATCGGCAGCCATATCTTCTGCCATTTTTCCAAAGTCATTATGATCAGCCATACTTTTGAGTGTGAGATTGTGAAAGTAGGAGAGTGCTAGAACTCGATCTTTACCTTAGGACCAACTTGAATTTTCGCTGTTCCACCAATAATGAGAGGTCGGTTGTCTTTAATATGTCCGTTTGGAAAACCAAACAATGCCGGGAATTTATATTTTGAAATTCTCTCAGAGATCAGTTTATAGGCAAATTCATCAAAGCTTGCCTCGTAATCCTTGTTGTCTTTCTCATCGCCCATGTTCGTCATTCCTCCAACGATAAGTCCTTTTATCTTTTTGAAAACACCGGCCAGCTCAAGACTCATAATCATACGGTCCAACGCATAAAAGTTTTCACCGATATCTTCAATAAATAAGATTTTATCTTTACACTCAAAAGAGTAGGAGGTACCCAGCAGCGCATAAATAAGCGCTAAATTCCCTCCAACGACTTCGCCCTCAATTCTACCTTTTTTATTAAATTGGTGAGATTGTAAGCTGTATTCGGGGGTTTTACCTTGTAAAATATCAAAGATAAGATTGTAGCTATCGTCAGTAACCCCGAAGCTTGAGGTTTTTATGGTTTGCCCGTGAATGGAAGCAAAACCTTTTTTCAACAGATAGCTTTGGATAACGGTATTATCAGAATATCCGATATACCATTTCGGATTTTCAGTAAAGTTTTTCAATTTCAGGTGCTGAACAAGATGCTGACAACCATAACCTCCTCTGGAAGCCCAGACCGCACTGATCTCTTTATCATTTAAAGCCCAATTGATATCTTTTATTCTTTCCTGTTCTGTTCCGGCATAATTATATCCATTTGAAAATTTACTGTAAAGGTGCTCTCCTAAGACAGGCTCAAATCCTCTACTTTTTATCATATTAATGCCTTTTTCCAGCTGAGAAGGATCAACAGCTCCTGCAGGCGAAATAACGGCAATTTTAGCCCCCTTTTTAATGGGTTTCGGAAAGATTATTTTTTTCATTTTGTTTTTTGGTATTTTACTTCTTTTTTCTCGGCTTCTTCCAGTCGTCTGTCAAACTGATTGAATTTTTTGAAACTCTGTAAGAAAATAAAGAAACTGAAAATAATAAGAATGACACCAACAACTCTTCTGATCTGGTTGGCCAGTTTCTGGGTAAGTTTATCATGGAATTGTTTGGCAAGAAATATTTTCGCGAGGTCAATACAAAGGTAGGTTCCGATCACAATTCCTATATATAAAATAAAACTGCTGGTGTCCGGATATTGATTCCTTACGGAAATTACCGTTACCAGCCAGAAAAGGATGACTCCAACATTTAAAAGATTAAAGAAAAACCCGTTGAAAAAAGTTTTAATATAATTCTGGCTTATGATCTTGTCTTCACCGGGCATATGCATTTTCGTTTTGGTGACCAGCATTACAATTCCGTACACAAAAATAAGGATAGAGGTGATCCTGTAAAAGCCCGGGTGTTTATCTATTAAGGTGACAATATCTGCACTTGCATAATAGGCTGCAACAATGCACAGTAAGTCTGCAGTGATAACTCCCAGATCCAGTGACAAGGCATGTTTCGGGCCTCGGGAAAAGCTGGTTTCAATCAGAAGGAAAAAAATAGGTCCTATAAAAACCAGACTCAGCATGAATCCTAATATGACGGCAGAAAGTACAAGTTCAAGCATTTATTATATTTTAAAATGAAGAAAACTTCATTTCGGTTAATACAAAGTTATACTTTATGATTTAATTATTCAATAAAGATGTGATATATCAACTTTATTTCACTTGAGTTTTGGGTAAGATAATATAAGGAAAAAAGAATTCAGGCTGATATAAAAGCAAAGAGATTATTTCATTACGAAATAACCTCTTTCTATTTTATTTTAGTCTCTGACTTATTAAACAATTTTGAAATCAAGCTGCTTTTGAATCAAATTGGCTTTTACCACCTTGATCTGAACCTGATCGCCCAACTGGTATTTATTTCCATGTCTTACTCCATATACCGCATGGGTTTTGGCATCATACATATAAGAATCGTCTACCAGATCTCTTAATTTAATAAGACCTTCTGCGCCATTTTCAGGGATCTCTACCCAGAAACCGAATTCTGCGACTCCGGAAATCACTCCCGTAAAAGTCTCACCCAAATGTTTTTCCATGAATTTCACCTGCATAAACTTGATAGAATCCCTTTCTGCATCCGCAGCCAGCCTTTCCATAGCACTGCAATGTTTTGCTTTTTCTTCAAGTTCCTGTTTCGCCGGAGATTTTCCTCCATCCAGATAATGCTGAAGAAGACGGTGTGCAATCAAATCCGGATAACGACGGATAGGAGAGGTGAAGTGACTGTAATACTCAAAACCAAGACCATAGTGTCCGATTGGTTCTGTAGAGTACACTGCCTTACTCATACTTCTCATCGCGAGTGTTTCAATCATATTCTCTTCGCCTTTACCTTTTACATCATGAAGTAGTTTATTCAAAGATTCTGCAACCTTTTTGGTATTCGCCAGGTCCATTTTATATCCGAAAGTAGACACAAAGTCTCTTAATGCCTCAAGTTTTGCCGGATCCGGATCATCGTGAACCCTGTAGATAAAGGTGTTATTGGTGATCTCACCTTTTTTGCTGAGCGAGACAAATTCAGAAACTTTTTTATTAGCTAGAAGCATGAACTCCTCAATCAGGTGGTTAGAATCTTTACTTATTTTAAAGTACACTCCAATCGGTTCACTATTTTCATCAAGATTGAATCTTACTTCACTTCTGTCAAATGTAATAGCGCCTTTTCTGATACGTTCATTACGCATAATTTTGGCCAGCCTGTCAAGTTTATTGATCTCGTCAACCAAATCTCCCTGGCCTGTTTCAATACGTTCCTGTGCTTCTTCATAAGTAAACCTTCTGTCAGAGTGAATTACCGTTCTTCCAAACCATTGTTTCTGGATTTCCGCCTGATCATTCAGTTCAAAAACGGCTGAAAAAGTATATTTATCTTCATTGGGACGAAGAGAGCAAACATCATTACTCAGCACCTCCGGCAACATAGGTACAACCCTGTCCACCAAATACACGGAAGTAGCCCTCTGATACGCTTCATCATCCAGAATTGTTCCCGGAACCACATAATGTGATACATCGGCAATGTGAACTCCGATCTCCCAGTTTCCGTTTTCCAGTTTTCTTATTGATAAGGCGTCATCAAAGTCTTTCGCATCTTTCGGGTCGATGGTAAATGTACAGATATCACGCATATCCCAACGTTTTGCGACTTCTTCATCCGTGATACTTCTGTCGATTTTATCTGCATCCAATTCAACTTCCTGAGGAAACTCGTACGGAAGTCCATATTCAGCAAGAATAGAGTGGATTTCCGTTTCGTGTTCTCCCGGAGCACCCAGTACCTGGGTGATTTCACCTTCAGGATTTTTATCACCGGGTTTCCATTCGGTCATTTTTACAATAACCTTATCGCCATCTTCAGCATTATTAAATTTTGTTTTTGGAATAAAAATATCTGTATTGATCGATTTTTTATCACAAACAACAAAGCCGAAATCTTTATGAGCAACCTTCTGGAAAGTTCCTACAAACTCCGTTCTTGTTCTTTCCAATACTTCCAAAACAGAGCCCTCCAGTTTCTTTCCTTTATAATGATAAGTTATAATAAGAACCTTGTCACCCTGAAGAGCATCTTTTACATTTTTAGCATGAATGAAGATGTCATCCTCCACGCCTTCCACGCTGACATAAGCATTACCACTTTGATTGAAATCGATAATTCCGGTTAATGTTCCGGCAATTTTCAAATTCACAATATATTTACCTTTTTCTACTTCTTTGATTTTTTCCGAACCCTGAAGTTTATGCAGTGCCTGGATCACAAGTTCCCTTTGTCTTGGGTTCTTGTAATCAATCCCGTCAGCGATCTGTTTATAGTTATAAATTTTAGATGAATTTGCATTCATAAATCGGAGAATCAATCTTCCGATTTCCATTAGTTTCAAATCATTTTTATGACTTATATATTTTCTTTTTTTTGGCATTTTTAATTTTTTACATTGTTTCGGGGTAATCAAAATAACCCCACTTTACATTTTTTCCCTATATAATAATATAAAGGTAATTTAATTTTTTTATTTAAATTGTTATCGTAAATCATCAGCAATATTCTTGCTATCTACTTATAACGGGAGCTTTAGTTTTGTATAAATTTACTACAAATCCGGAGAAGAAAAGAGAAAAACCTTCTATTAAAATATCTTTACATTTAAAGAAGGACTTAAGAGAATAATAGACTGTACTTTCTATTTGGACAATGCAAATGTACGAATAAAAAATAAATAAGGCTTGTAATACGATTTACAAGCCTTAGTATATTCAATATTTAGCAAACTGCAATTTTATCAACCCTGTTCTGATGTCTGCCACCCTCGAAATCGGTTGAAAGAAATTTGTCTACAATTTCGATGGCCAGTTCTTTTGATATAAACCTGGCCGGCATTGATATCATATTGGCATCATTATGCTGTCTTGCCAATGTTGCAATCTCAGGCATCCAGCAAAGAGCACATCTTATTTTCTGATGTTTGTTCGCTGTGATCTGAACGCCGTTTCCGCTTCCACAGATCAAAATGCCGAGTTCATTTTCTCCGTTTTCCACAGATGTTGCAGCAGGGTGTACAAAGTCCGGATAATCCACAGAGTTTGTGGAAAACGTTCCAAAATCCTGAACTTCAAAACGTTCTGAAAGGTAGTTTTTAACAATCTCCTTATATTCATAGCCTGCATGGTCTGCCGCGATAGCAATTTTTCTTTTCATAATACTTGTATTAAGCCTTTTTAGATTTTATTTCCTTACAAAGGTAAGAATAATAACAATTGGTGTTAGTAAACCGGGGATTAATTGTGAAAAGCAGTGTTAGTAAGTGTGGAAAACTTTTCTCAACTTTCTATTTTTAAACTTCAAATTATTTTGTAATAGAAAACCTTTCCGGAATTTTTAACCACAACTTTCAAGATCTTTTCTTCAGCTATCCCCAGGCTTTTCCATAATAAAATAACTAATAATGCTAATCCGGCAAACTTATCAACAATTGTTAATAAGTACGTGAATAAGCAGGTTTACAATGATTTATAATGTGAGTTAATTATGAATTGAGTAGGAGTTGAGTATTATAAACTTTAAGAGCAAAACTTATCCCCGAAACTAACAATACATAACAACAACAGCATTATTCTTTTTTTTAAAGAGATCAATTTTGTTGATTATTGAGTGATTGGGTTCGGGGAAAGTTTTTGAAAACTTTTATTTTAATCAATCTGTTGAAAAAGTTTAAAACCTTACATTTGTGAAACGAAAATTCAAAGAAATGTATGGAAATCGCTGATGCTGAAAAATCCTGAAAAGGAATAAAATGTTTGGGGCCGCGGTGCCATATGATTTTGAAAAAAATAAATCTACATATGAAAACAATCAATGATTTTAATTTTAGAGACAAGAAAGCTCTGGTAAGAGTGGACTTTAATGTTCCGCAGGATGATCAATTCAAAGTAACCGATAATACAAGAATCGTAGCCGTGAAACCTACGGTTGAGAAAATTCTTAAAGATGGTGGTTCCGTTATCTTGATGACGCATCTTGGAAGACCGAAAGGTGAGGTGAAGGATGAGTTTTCTCTTAAGCATATTGCAGGTGAAGTTTCTGCTGTTCTTGGCCAGGAAGTTAAATTTGTTGATGAATGTGTAGGTGAGAAGGCTGAACAAGCTGCTTCTGATTTGAAACCGGGTGAAATCCTGTTGTTGGAAAATGTACGTTTCCACAATGAAGAAGAAAAAGGTGATGAAGGCTTTGCTGAGCAATTGTCAAAATTGGGAGATGCTTATGTAAATGATGCTTTCGGAACTGCTCACAGGGCACATGCTTCAACTGCTGTAATTGCTAAGTTCTTTCCTTCAACTAAATTTTTCGGTTTACTAATGGAAAAAGAGTTGAAAGCAATCGATAAAGTGTTAAAAAGCGGAGAAAGGCCGGTTACAGCTATTCTGGGTGGGTCTAAAGTATCAACTAAAATTACCATTATAGAAAATATACTTCCTGCTGTTGACAATCTGATTATCGGAGGAGGCATGGCTTTTACCTTTATTAAGGCGTTAGGTGGAAAAATCGGGAACTCTTTAGTAGAAGAGGATAAGCTTCCGTTGGCTTTGGAAATTTTAGGAAAGGCAAAAGAACATAAAGTAAAGGTATATCTTCCTTCAGATGCGATCATCGCTGAAAGTTTTAGTAATGATGGTGAAAGAAAAGAAGCTGATATTTATGCTATCCCTGAAGGATGGATGGGATTGGATGCTGGCCACAAATCAAGAGATCAGTTCAATGACGTGCTATTAAACTCAAGAACAATACTTTGGAATGGTCCGATCGGTGTTTTTGAAATGTCAAATTTTGCAGGTGGTACTGTGGCATTAGGTGAAAGTATTGCTGAAGCAACCAGATTAGGCGCTTTCTCTTTAGTAGGAGGAGGAGACAGTGTTGCTTTTGTTAAACAATTCGGGTATGCAGATCAGGTAAGTTATGTTTCTACCGGTGGTGGAGCAATGCTTGAAAGTCTTGAAGGACTTGAACTTCCCGGAGTAGCAGCCATTAATAATTAATACAGTTATTTCTATAAAAAAACCTGCTAATAAAATTAGCAGGTTTTTTTAATTTTCTAACCTTTTTTCCAAGATTTGAAACAGCTGATTTCTGTTTTTTTTTATCTAATCATCCTTCTCATACGCAGAAATCTTATATGGATTTTCGGTACAATTGTTTAAATTTCACGTTTAGAAAAATTACTGATTTTTTACTATTTTGGGCTATAATTTATGATTTACTAAATTGGCGATAGTTTGTTTACAAAACCGATTATTTAGTATTTTACTATATTTGTCACGAATAACGTAATATGCATGTTTTCAATAGATGAATTTTTGCATCGTATTATCATACGAGCTTCATACATTTTCTGTAATATTTGGGTTTTACTTACCATGAAATTTACATCGTTTTCATCTTGTTATAATCAAAAGTTATAACGTTTGTTAGTCAATGCTTTATAAAATTTTTTTAAAAACTTAGATTACACCTGATAAATTCTGGCTTTTTCACGTGGATTCCGGTTATAGTCGGTATGCTTTTTCTTATTATTTTTTAAACTTCTCCTGGCAGGCGAGCCTCACGATCTTCGGTTTTTTATATATTATTTAGCAAGGGTTACTTATCTGAAAATTCTATTTTAGAACAATATAATTTTTGCGGTGAGGGTAGGAGTGGCAAAAAATTTTCCTTTCTCTTTTTTTATAATTCAATTTTTTCAAGCGGAACTTTAAGACTATGATCTTAACGGATAAATTATTTTTGAACTTTTCGAAAGTTTGTTTAATAGAGTAGCCTTCGTTTGTCTGTTGTAAAAATTTCTTAGTCTTATATTTTTTAGCGTTGGTAAAAAGCGAGTGAACGATAATTTTAGAGTTCAATTTTCTTGCCCCGGAAAACGACTGGAAAAAATGGTTGTTTTTTAAACAAGTTATTTTTAGTTTGAAATCTGTTTGATCTCTTGAAGGTTGTCTGGATGTAGTTTTGAACAATTTGTTTTTTTACAAATTTATTTTCTGAACGAGTGTATCAATTTTGTCAATAGTATTTTTCAAAAAAAGTAGGGTAGGGGAGTTCTTTTTAAATTATTCTATCATTTTAAAATTTTTTGTCCAGGATTAAAAATATTTTTAAATATTCTATTCATATGAAATAAAAAAACTCAGGAGATTTTCCTGAGTTTTTACAATTTTTCTTTAAAAATGCTGAAATCCGACCTTCATAAATGCCTCAAAAATCGATTTTCTATCTTTTTTCGATAATATATATCAAACTCGAAAATTCCGACGAAAAAACAGCTTTTATGTTCGAAATCGTTCCATAGATGGTTGCTTTAAGCCAAAACAGCGGTGATTTTTTGTATTTTTCGCTCAGCATAGAGATGTAATACGAATCAAGTACCAATGGTTTAATTTTTCTCATTTTCCAATCCGGATTCTTTGAAATTAAATTTTCCATTCCCTTTTTTGAAAAATGATAGACATGTCTTGGAACATCATAGGCAGCCCAATATTCTTTATAATGTTTGGCATCATAAGAAGTAGGGTTGGGAACTGCTATCACGAGAAGTCCTTTTTCTTTTAATTTCTCATGAAATTTCATTAACATTTCATCCTGGTTCTCTATATGTTCAAATACGTGCCATAAAGTGATTGCATCTAAACTTTCATTTTCTATTTTTTGAATATCATTCAGAATTTTTGCTTTTCTGATTTTGCCTTCTGCTGCTTTTCTAGCATCGGCATCAGGTTCAAAGCCGAAAGTTTCAAAATCATTTTCTATATATTTTACAAACTCTCCGGCACCACATCCATAATCCAATACTCTGGATCCGTTTTTGATCCTGTCGACCAATATATTTTTCTTGTATTGCAGATTGAAAGATTGTAGAAACTTATATAGTGTTTCTTTAAAGCTTCCTGAATCCTGATGGTGAGAAATGTAATCTTCGCTTTCGTAATATTTGGAAATATCAGATGGGATAGGGGTGGTTTTGTAGACACCTTTTGTTTCTGTTTCTTTAATTTCAAATATTTCCTGTGAAAGAAAATGATCTTTTATTTTCATTGATGTCGAAATCTATTATATTTAAAAATTAAGATATTTACAGGTTTGTATTAAACTCGTAAATACCTTAATTTTCGTTTTATTTTTTGTAATGTTTCACGTGAAACATTTTCTTTTTAACGTCCTAAAAACACCAGTAAAACGTTAATATCAGCCGGCGAAACTCCGCTTATTCTCCCTGCTTGTGCTATAGTCTTTGGACGTACGTTCGACATCTTCTGTTTTGCTTCTGCAGAAAGGCTTGAAAGCTTTGTATAATCAAAGTCCTCGGGAATTTTAATATTCTCTAAACGGTTTAATTTGGCTACATTTTCTTTTTCCTTTTCAATATAACCTCTGTATTTGATATTGATTTCGGCCTGTTCCCGTACTTCGTCACTATATTTAGAAGAATTTTCTTTTATAAAGTCTATCTCATCCAGCTTTCCTAACGTCATATTCGGTCTTGTAAGAATCTGAGCTGCTCTGTAAGCCTGGTCTACAGGACTGCTTTCAATAGATTCAAGGATAGGATTGATGATTCCCGGTTTTAAAGAGGTTTCTCGAAGAAATTCTTCAAGTGACTGACTTTCAGATAGTTTTGATTCTACTTTTCTTAATCGTTCTTCTTTTGCAAGTCCTAATTGGAATGCTTTTTCGGTTAGTCGGATATCGGCATTGTCTTGTCTTAAAAGAAGTCTGTATTCGGCACGCGAAGTAAACATTCTGTAAGGCTCTTCAGTTCCTTTTGTAATCAAATCATCAATAAGTACTCCGATATACGCTTCATCTCTGTTGAGGATAAATTCGTCTTTTTCATGTACTTTATTATGTGCATTGATTCCAGCGATTAATCCCTGGCCCGCTGCTTCTTCATATCCGGTTGTTCCGTTGATCTGACCTGCAAAATATAAATTATCAATTAATTTTGTTTCCAGGGTATGTTTCAACTGGGTAGGAGGGAAGTAGTCGTACTCGATTGCATAACCTGGTCTGAAAACTTTTACATTTTTGAATCCTGGAATATGTTTCATTGCTTTGATCTGTACATCTTCAGGAAGAGAAGAACTGAACCCGTTCACATAAATTTCTACAGTTTTCCATCCTTCCGGTTCCACGAAAAGCTGATGTCTGTTTCTTTCTGCAAAACGGTTAATCTTATCTTCGATGCTAGGGCAATATCTTGGACCTAAACTTTGAATGGTTCCATTGAACATTGGGCTTCGGTCAAAACCTTCTCTTAAAATATCATGTACGGTTTCATTAGTATACACGATATGACAGCTTAATTGTTTTGTTAATTTAGGAGTATCAAGATAGCTGAACTTCTGAGGATTTTCATCACCTTTCTGTTCTTCCATTTTAGAATAATCTAAGCTTCTTCCGTCAACTCTTGGTGGAGTACCGGTTTTCATTCTTCCGGCTTCGAATCCTAAAGAGACCAATTGTTCTGTAATTCCAAAAGCTCTTGGTTCACCCATTCTTCCTCCGCCGAGTTGTTTATCGCCAACATGAATTAATCCGTTAAGGAAAGTTCCGTTAGTTAATACTACAGATTTTGCTTTGATCTCAATTCCTAAAGAAGTAACAACTCCGGTTACTTTATTATTTTCAACAATCAGTTGTTTTACCATATCCTGAAAGAAATCAAGATTGGGAGTATTCTCTAATGCCAATCGCCATTCTTCGGCAAAAAGCATTCTGTCATTTTGGGTTCTCGGGGACCACATTGCAGGACCTTTTGAAAGATTAAGCATCTTGAATTGTATCGCAGATTTGTCTGCTACAATTCCGGAATATCCTCCCATGGCATCAATCTCTCTTACGATTTGTCCTTTTGCGATTCCACCCATTGCGGGGTTGCAACTCATCTGTCCGATGGTCTGCATATTCATTGTAATGAGCAGTGTTTTGGAACCAAGATTGGCCGCAGCTGCAGCTGCTTCACAACCGGCATGTCCGGCACCTACTACAATGACGTCGTATATTTCTGAAATCATTTTTATCTCGCTTGTTAAGCTTTAAACTTTATCTTTTTTAACCAATGTTTCACGTGAAACATTTTTGGAGAATGCACTCTAAGTAAACTCGTATTGGTGCTATATCAGAGTACTTTACAATCCGGACCTTAAGTGATTATTCAATTTTAAATCGCTGAATCCCGGTATTTGGCTAAGTACAGATTCTCCATTCTTCGCATCTCTTTTTCTTCTTCTTCCGTCTTATCTTTATAGCCTGCAAGGTGTAAAATACCATGGGCTAAGACCCTTCTTACTTCTTCTTCATAATCTCGCGAAAGGGTAGAAGCGTTATCAGAAATGCGCTGCAAAGATACGAAAATCTCAGCGCTTATTGTTTTACCTTTTACATAATCAAAAGTGATAATATCGGTATAATAATCATGCTGTAAATAATCCTGATTGATCTTAAGGAGATATTCATCATCACAGAAAATATAATTGATTTCTCCTAGTTTTTTTCCTTCTGAAAGAATAAGATCTTCCAGCCATTTTTTGTAATCTGTATTTACCGACTCCGGTAAATTTTCGTAAAAGAACTGTATCATTTTTTAAAACCAGTGTCCTAATATAACACTGAATATACCTTTTTGGTTGTTTTTAAGTGAGTGGCTAAAGTTAACTTTAATCTGCCCGAAAGGGGATTTGTAACCTGCTGTAATTCCTAGTGAGCTAAAATTTACTTTAACTGCATCTTCGAATTTTATGTCGTTGGAAAGATTGGCAAAGCTAAAGTTTCCGCTGATAAAATAGTTTTTATTAAACCTGAATTGGAGATCATTTGAGGCAATTATCACATTATTAGTATGAAGCTGGGCAAAATAAAAACCACCAAAACTTCTGAAATTAATAATATTCTGTTCAAATATTCCTCCAAGCCTGTACTGGTAAAATTGGGGAAGGTTTTCTCCGATTGTTATTCCGCCAAATAAATTAAGCCGGTAAGTAAATTGCTTCCACAATGGAATGTTTATTCTAAGGTCTGCTTTTATCTGAACGATCCTTTTATCTACTTCCGATTTCAAAAGATCTATAACTTTTCCTTCAGCGGAAAAATAGACTCCTTTTGTAGGGAATTCTTTATCATCCTGCGTGTCGCTCTTCAAGAATATGTAAGGATTCAGAAAACGCCCATAACGCCTGTTATCGCCGTTATTTTCGGCTTTAAAGTAATCATGGCTTATTCCACCTCCTATGGCATACTTATCCTTCCAAATCGACTGTATATAAGCCTCATTTCTTATCCAGGTCCACTTATCGGTAACATTATTGTCTACATTTTTTAGATCAAAGCTCATTCCGGATGAATAAATACCAAATCCGGGAATATATCCGTTATCAATAAAATAGTTGAGATAATATCTGAGTTTATCTCCTACGATTATATCTGCGGAAAGATTAGAGTTTTTGAATAAAAGTCTTTTTGCTGAATAATTCAAAAGGAGGCCTGTTTTGAAAACTTCATCGTAATGTAATCCGAATTTTAAAAAATGGCGTGCATCATCTTCGGTGACATAAAGCTTTAAGTAATTGGCATCATTCTCCTGAACGATATCATAGTTAATGAACTTATAGTTGTTGGTAGCAACCAGCTTATCTACCATTTTATTGACATTGCCGTAGGTCTGAAGAGAGGGAAGACGTAGCCCCATTTTCCCTAAAACATAGTTTTTACCGTATATTTTGCTTCCTTCTATGAAAATACTGTCTATTTTATAAACATTGGAATAAATCGGGTTTACACGTTGTCTCAGGCGGTCGAAAGGACGTTTCGGCAGCTCATCCAGTATTTTGGAATATTTTAAACCTTCTGCATACCCGCTGTCGAGGATCTTTTTCTTATCATCATAGCTTGTCGCAGACATTCCTTTTAAATTCGGTTTGATATTGATATCCGTGTATCTGTACTGCTTTCTGGTGTCTCTTTTTATTCCGAAATCAATGACCTGATTAAGGATTGATATAATATTGTTTAAATCTTCTCTTTTTGAAAGATCCTGATTAAGATCAACACCGATAACGATATCAATTCCTTTATCCTTTAATGGCTTTGAAGGATAATTTACCGTCATTGCTCCGTCGATATAAATGCTGTCACCAATTTTAACGGGATCCATCAACGATGGAAATGCAGAACTCGCCATGATAGACTGTACAAGATCACCTTTTTCAAAGATCTGCATATTTCCACTTTCAAGGTTGGTAGCAACGCATAGAAAGGGGATAGGCATTTTTGAAAAATCGTCAATACTGGCTACATTTTTGAAAAGTTCTTTTAAGAGATAGACGTTTCTCTGTCCGGTACTGATAGAAGAGGGAAGTGATATTTTTCCATTCTTTAATGGAATGGATAGAAGATATTTGTCTACGGATTTATTGAAAAAGCTGGCTTCCTGTCTGGATTTCGGATCCATAATCAATGAATAGAAATCGGTATCCATGACGATTTTTTCAATTTCTTTTCCCGAATATCCTGAGGCATAAAGCCCGCCGACGATAGCTCCCATACTTGTTCCGGCGATGTAATCCACTTTTACTCCTAATGAATCTAAGACTTTGAGTACTCCTACATGCGAAAAACCTTTAGCACCACCACCGGCAAGCGATAGTCCTATTTTGGGGTTTTTCGGAATCACTAAATTCTTTTTTACCTGGGATTGGATCAAAAGCAGCTGGAATACGAAAAGTAGAATCAGGAGTTTTCTCATAGTTAATCTTTTATATAAATCCGTTTCACCCGGGGTGAAATGGAGGTTAGCACTTCATAGGTTATCGTTTTGCAGTAGTCTGCGAATTCTTTTAAACTTGGCCGGGCATTGAAAACCGTCACCGTATCACCTTCTTTTACATTAGGAATATTCTCTACATTAAGCATCATCATATCCATGCAGATATTGCCAACAATGGGAGCCAATGTTTTATTGACTCCGAAGCTTCCCACCTGGTTTCCTATTAATCTTGGAATACCATCTGCATAACCTACAGGGACGGTAGCGATTTTCGTACGATGATCTGCTTTATATTTTCTGCTGTATCCTACAGATTCTCCGCTCTCAACCATTGATATCTGTGAAATTACGGTTTTAAAACTTACCACAGACTGTAATTGTTTCTGAATTTCAGAATTCGGAGATTCTCCAAGCATTCCTATACCTATTCTTACCATGTCATACTGGTGATCGGTATAGCTTGTAATTCCTGAAGAATTCAAAATATGCCGGATAGGAGCGTAACCAAGTTTCTCAATAAGATGGCTTGAATTTTTTTCAAATACTTCAAACTGCTGTAACGTAAAATCTCTTTCTTCAGGCATGTCGGAAGAAGATAAATGGCTAAACAGACTCTGTACTTTCAGTTTTTTATCACTTAAAGTTTCGCTGAGCTGATCCAGTTCAAAATCTTTGAAACCAAGGCGGTGCATTCCCGTTTCAAGTTTAATGTGGATCGGATATTTCTTATCATATCCTGATCTCTGTACTGCTTCGTAGAACAATTCCAGGACTCTGAAACTGTAAATCTCCGGTTCCAGATTGTATTCAATAATCGTTTGATAGCTATGTTGCTCAGGATTCATGACAATAATAGGAGTTGTGATCCCTTTTTTACGAAGCTCTACACCTTCGTCAGCATACGCCACACCAAGGTAATCGATATGATGGTGTTGAAGAAATTCTGAAACTTCATAACTTCCCAGACCGTAAGCATTGGCTTTCACCATTGCCATCATTTTGGTTCCCGGTTTTAATAATGATTTGTGATAATTTATATTATGAAGGATTGCATTGAGATTTACTTCCAGTACCGTATCGTGTTTTCTGAGCTCAAGAATATCTTTGAGCTTTTCAATTTCAAATTTACGGGCTCCTTTTAGCAGGATAATCTGGTTTTCCAGTTCGGTTAAACGTTTACTTTCTATGAGTTCTTTAGTGTCAATAAAAGTATAGGTTTCAGCTTTAAATAATTCACTGAATTTTGATATTTCGTCACCGATCAGGAATACAGAATCAAAACGCTGCTCATTGACCAGTTCGGAAACTTCTTCATACAATTCCTTAGAATTGGCATTCACTCCTAAGATATCTGTCAGCACCAATGATCTTTTAGGTTTTTTGTATTCATTTAAAAACTGCAGGGCAGTCTTCAAAGAGTCAAGATCGAGATTAAAAGAATCGTTGATGATAATATTGCCTTTAATTCCTTCGATGGATTCAAGCCTCATTTCAACGGCCTTTAAAAGGTTGATTTTTTCAACGATCTTTTTATTTTCGATATTCAATACCTTAAGGACCGTGATAAGCGCCATAGCATTGGTTAATGTCGCTTCGTCTCTTTGGTGAGCCGGAAAACTGATTTCTTCACCAAAATATTCAACGATGATGTTTTCATCTTTAGAAATATTGTTTTTGATAAAGACGTTGTTGTCTTTTTGTAACCCGTAAGAAATTAATTTTCTGTCTGCGTATATATTTTTTATTTTTTGATCTACTACCGGATGGTCTCCGTTATAGATGATGACTTTTGAATCTTTGAAAAGTTTTATTTTTTCATCAATCAATTCT
This sequence comes from Chryseobacterium sp. UNC8MFCol, assembly GCF_000482305.1. NCBI lineage: Bacteria > Pseudomonadati > Bacteroidota > Flavobacteriia > Flavobacteriales > Weeksellaceae > Chryseobacterium > Chryseobacterium sp. UNC8MFCol. The sequence continues at coordinate 580,171 of NZ_AXUZ01000003.1, read as the reverse complement.
TCTTCGGAAGAAAAGTTGGCAGCATGGGCGTTTCCTATATGGGTCAACAATCCGATTTCAGGATGGAAAAGATTTTCAATTTTTTCCATTTCATGCGGATGAGAAATTCCTACTTCAAAAATTCCGAGTTGGTGGGAAGTGTTAATCTGAAGAAGGGAGAGAGGCAAGCCAATCTGGGAATTAAAGCTTTTTGGGCTTTTTACCGTGGGAAATTCGTTCCATAAACATTGATACAACCATTCTTTTAAAATAGTCTTTCCGTTGCTTCCCGTAATACCGATAGATGGTAAATGAGAATTTTCGAAATGATACTTTGCTAATTTCTGAAGGAAGTCTATCGAATTTTCAACAATGATCCAGGTTACATTTTCAAACTGGGGATACTGGTGTTCTGAAATGATGACCTCTATTCCCCTGTCAATTGCAGACTCAATAAATTTTTCTCCGGAATTTTTATGCGTATTGATGGCAATAAAAGCGGTATTTTTTATTGAATAAATAATCCTGCTGTCGTAAGCAATATTTTTGACTACTCCATCTTTATCCCCGATAATTCTGCTATGGGTAATCTCTGCAATTTGTTGTACTGTATAGTTCATTGGTGCCTTTCTGCTTTAGTTTTTATACGAAATTGCAAAAAGATAAAATTGCAAATAGGGTGTAACAGTTTATGGTTCTATTTTCCTTTTTGAAATTTTATAATCTTGCTTTTTCGTTTTTCATTATTTAATAATTGTAATTAATATTGTTTATTGTCTTCTTTTTGAAAGTACTTCATCAATAAAAACACGGCGGCTTACTGCCTCATAACTTTCGGTTTCCCCAAGTTCTACGAGGTTATCTCCCTGCGAAGTTCTCATAGAATAATTGGCAAGATTCCCTGTTCTCTTACAAATAGCATGCACTTTTGTAACATACTCTGCAGTGGCCATTAAATTGGGCATTGGCCCGAAAGGACGGCCTAGAAAATCCATATCCAATCCGGCTATTACCACTCTTATCCCGCTATTGGCAAGTTGGTTGGCAACATCAACGATGCTTTCGTCAAAAAACTGTGCCTCATCAATAGCAACTACATCACAATTGGAAGCCAACAGAAGAATTTCGTTAGGATTTTCCACTGCCGTACTGCGTATTTTGTTCTGGTTATGAGATACCACATCCTCTTCAGAATACCGGATATCCAGTTTCGGTTTAAAAATCTCTACATTCTGTCCCGCCATTTCTGCCCTCCGCAACCTTCTGATCAACTCTTCGGTTTTACCCGAAAACATAGAGCCACAGATCACTTCCATCCAACCGCTCTGTTTGGAATGATTAATTGTATTTTCTAAAAACATTTGTTAAATTAGCCGTATATTTTTAACATCAAAAGTAAGCAATTTTAATAAGAATCTTATTATGCAAAATATCCAAGATTTAAAGGAAAAGATTTTTTTTGAATCCATGAATATCATTGATAATCTGGACAAAATAAATAACGTAGACGAATTACTTTCCAAGCAAGATCTTGTGGATGAGCTTGCTAACAGGATTTCTTTTTTGAAACTCCTGGAAAAAAATATTGAGTATTTCATAACAGATGATCATCTGCATACCCATGAAAATAATCCTGTCTCATCTGTTTCCGGGGATCCGGAGCATCACCATGACCATCATCACGAAGTGACAGAGGAGGAAGCTATATTTAATAATGAGCTTAATGAAATTGATGAACATGAAAATGATCATTTTGTCAATGAAACGGATGAAGAAGAGGCGGTATTTAATAACCAGCTGAATGAGATTGTTGAAAATGAATTCCATGAAAATATTGTAAGTTTTGTGGAAGAAAACTCCACAGAAAATGTACAGAAACAGTCATCTCCGAATGAAATAACGGAAGAAGAAGCTGTTTTTAATAGCCAGCTCAATGAAATTGAAAACGAGCCTGTGGAAACCAATGAGGTGGTCTTTAGTTTTGTGGAAGAAGAGAAAATTCTTGCTGAGGCTCAACCCGATTCGGATGAAGACATCAACGAAGATATGTTTAATGATGAAGTAACCGAAGAAGAAGTGATATTCAATAATCAGCTGAATGAAATAGATGATGATGAAATTTCTGATCACGAAATAAAGCAGGACGGAAATGATCCAATAGTGCACAATGGTAAAGAAAATGGAGTTACAGAAAGGATTCCAAGTATTTTTGATACCGAAATGCTGGAAGATGAAATATTGATAGAAGAAGACGAAGATCAGTTTATGGTCTCAAATTCATCCATGGAGCAGGGGGAATTGGGCACTGAAACATCCAATGTAGAAAATGTTTTGAATGAGATCAAAAATGATCATTCTACAGAAGATCAGAAGGAAGAAAGCATCCTGGCAGAAGTCTACGACAGAAGAAAAATTGTTGAAATAGACAAACCTGTTCCTGAAGAAACAGAAAAACATCCTTCTGATGAAAGCTTCGAAAATCTGGAAGCATATCAGCAGGAAAAGAAAATAAAATTATCCAATATCAAAGGATTGAAAGCTGTTCAGTCACTTTTCGATGATGATCCTTTAGAAAGAGAAATACCAAAAGAAACTCAGGAACCGGTGGCGAAAGAAGAAACCGGAAGCATCCTGAAATCTAATATTCCAACCCATCTGATGGAAGCTGACAAGCAGAAACCGGAGTTTAAACTGGATCTGAATGACAGAATTGCTTTCTCCAAAATGCTGTTTGAGGGAAGCCAGACTGATCTGAATGATACAGTGGCTCAGTTGAACCATTTTAAAACCCTGGAAGAAGCTAAAGAATACTTAAGCGATCTTTATTATGAAAGAAAATGGAGTAAAGTGGATGAATATGCTCAGAGACTTTGGATATTGGTGGAAAATAAATTCTTATAATTTTGAGCGGAATCCTATATTTTGTTCCCACACCTGTCGGGAACCTTGAAGATATGACCTTCAGGGCGGTAAATGTCCTTAAGGAAGTTGATTATATTTTATGTGAAGACACGAGAACTTCGGGAATACTGTTAAAGCATTTCGAGATTTCCAAGCCTTTAAAATCCTATCATTTACACAATGAGCATCAGGCCACTGAAAGAGTGATTACTGACCTTAAAAACGGGCAGAATATCGCCATTATTACGGATGCAGGTACACCTGGGATCTCAGATCCTGGTTATCTGTTGGCCAAAGCAGGTGCGGATAACCATATTGAAATGATATGCCTTCCGGGAGCAACTGCTTTGATCCCTGCACTAGTTGTTTCAGGATTACCGAATAATGAATTTTTATTCGCAGGATTTTTGCCCCAGAAAAAAGGCAGACAAACCAAACTGAAGCAGCTTGCCGAGGAAAAGAAAACAATCGTCCTTTACGAAAGCCCTCATAAAATCAATACGACCTTAGAGCAGATTAAAGAATTTTTCGGTGAAGAGACCAAAGCGAGTTTAAGCCGTGAAATTTCCAAAAAATTTGAGGAGACTAAACGAGGAACAATCAATGAATTGATTGAATTTTCCAAAAGCAAAACTTTAAAAGGAGAGATCGTTCTTATTGTCAACAATTCTATTTGATTTTCATTGAAAAAAATAATTCTGGTTTTGTGCTCTGCAGTTTGTACAGCACAAACGAATCAGTATATGAAGGTGATCTTATCCAAAAAAACCGGAAAAGAGATTACCTCCTATGCAGAGGGATACGGAACCCTATATGATGCTGCTACTAAAAAGCAGGGTATTGTAGATTCATCCGGTGTTGTTACTTTTGAATCCCCGCATAAAGGAAATATTTTACATGTTTTCAAAAACAGATTTATTCTGTATTCTGAGGATTCAGGGGCAAAAAGAAAATCTGCTGTTATAGATGAAAAAGGGAATGAAATTATTCCTCTCAGCGATCAGGATTTTAACACTCCCTGGTGGCACAAAGATCGCATTATTTCTTCAAGACAGGGAAAAGATGCGGTGTATGATTTCAGTGGAAAGGAGATCGTCCCATATTCAGACCGGATTCGCTTTTCAGGAAAGACCGGATTTTTTGTTTTAAAAGATAAAAAATGGTATTTGTATGATCTTAACGGAAGTCCGGTCAGTGACAGAGGCTTTAAAAGCGATTACAACTTTGAAAACGGGAGAGCCCTCATTGTCAATGAGGATAACCAGAGCGAGATTATTGATAGGAACGGAAAAACATTGCATACCTTTTCACGACAGATTTCAGATATCAGTGCCTATCCTTACGTAGTTACCAGAAATAAAGCTTCAGGAAAGTATGGTTTGATAGATGCAGAAGGAAATACCATTGCTGATGAAGTTTTCACGGAGATTAATCCGGAATATTTTGGAAAGAAAGAATTCATTTACCTCAGAAAAGGTAATAAAACGACTGTTTTTACTAAAAAAGATCAGAAACTTTATCCGGTTAATTTTAAATATCTTAATCCTTTATTTGGAAATCTTTTCAGCGTTTACAGCGATAAAACTGAAAAAGCAGGTATTATTGATTTGAATGGAAATATCCTGGTGCCGCAGGAATATGATTTTATTAAAAGCTTTATAGTCTCCGGAAAGGATATTATTTACCTTAAAAAAGGGAGTGAGGAAAAAGTATTGGATAAAGATCTTAAGAATATACTGAGTGAGGGTGTTCAGGTTTTGGGATTCTATCCTCAGAATTTGATTATCAGAAAAGGAGAACATTATTATACATTCTCAGTAGCCGACCATTCAATCACAGAGCTGAAGGGCATTGATCTGATCAAAGGACAGAGTACCGATTACTTTAACCCTCTTAATCAGTTTTCCAAACCCATTGTATGTAAAAATACGGCCAATCTCTACGGAATTCTGGACGGAAAGGGATCAGAAATTGTCCCCTTCCAATACGAGGATATCATCGCATTCGAAAATACTGAAAACGAAGTTATTGTAAAAAAGGAAGGAAAATACGGAGTGATTAACTTTCAGAATGAACTGTTGAGGGAAACCATTTATGATACTTATTTTTGGCAGAAAGAAGTCCTTATATTAGAAAAAGACAGGAGATCTGACCTTATTTATTTCACAAAATTTAGAAATAAAATACGGTAAAATAAAAAGAAATCATAAAAAAGTCTTAAAAAATGCAGGTATTTTGATCATTTAAATGTATTGAATAACAATTTATAATATCTTTGCACACCGTTTAATTCTGGTGAAGAGTTATAAATACCAGATAAGTCAGCTGTCACAAGCTGAATGAGTTATAAGAAAATAATTGTTAAGACATATGAAATTATTAGAAGGAAAAGTAGCACTAATTACCGGCGCTACAAGAGGAATTGGGAAAGGTATCGCAGAAATGTTTGCTCAGCAGGGAGCAAAGGTGGCATTTACCTACGCAGGCTCTGTAGACAAAGCAAAAGAATTAGAAGCAGCTTTAAGTTCTGTAACCCAAATTAAAGGATATCAGTCTGACGCATCAGATTATGATGCTGCTCAGCAGCTTGTGGATGAAGTAATGACGGAATTCGGAAAGATTGATATTTTGGTAAACAATGCAGGGATTACAAAAGATAACCTGTTATTGAGAATGTCCAAAGAAGATTGGGATAAAGTGATCAAAGTAAACTTAGATTCTGTTTTCAACCTTACTAAAGCGGTAATTAAGCCAATGATGAAGGCAAGATCAGGATCTATCATCAATATGACTTCAGTAGTTGGAGTAAAAGGCAATGCAGGACAGGCCAACTATGCTGCATCTAAAGCGGGGGTGATCGGGTTTACAAAATCTGTTGCCTTGGAGTTAGGATCAAGAAATATAAGATGTAATGCGATTGCTCCGGGATTCATTGAAACAGAAATGACAGCCGTTTTGGACGAAAAGACAGTTCAGGGATGGAGAGAAGGTGTTCCGATGAAAAGAGGAGGACAGCCCGAAGATATCGCCAACGCATGTCTGTTCCTGGGTAGCGAAATGTCATCTTACATTACAGGGCAGACCCTAAATGTAGATGGGGGAATGCTTACTTAAAAAATGAAAACAGTACAGAATATAGTATTATTCTTGTCGATTATAGTATGCATCGGTCTGATTTATATTAATTTGTTTAATGTATATCAGACCGATGACTATATATGGGCTTACCATACAAGGAAACTGGGACTTACCGGGAATTTTAAGCAGACGTACATGCATTGGGGCGGAAGATATTTCGGATACTCCATTAATATGTTTAACCCGGTTTTTTATGATAATAACGGTCTCCTTCCGAAGATTTATCCTGTTTTTTTAATGCTTTCCTTTATCGGAGTTATTGCACTCAACTGTAAAGAATATTTCAAATACTCTTTTGGGGAGTCTTTACAAAAAGCAATAATGTTCTTTTTCTTTTATACAGTTCTATTGATCAGCATTCCCGAGCATTATTTTTGGATTACCGGCTCAAATATCTATTTTGTTCCCACTATTTTAGCTGGTCTTCTGCTTTATTTTGCCAGGAAAAATGAAGAAACAGGACAGAGAATATGGGCATATCTTTCCTTATTGCTGATTATAGTTCTGATGGGATCTAACGAGATCATGGCATTACTTCTCGAAGGCCTTCTGCTGCTGTTTTATTTTCAGAAACGGACTAAGCAGAATCTGGCTTTTCTGATAGTTGGTACTCTCTTTTTATTGTTAAGTTTTCTTGCACCCGGAAATTTCAGCAGAATGGGAGACGCACAGGAAGGAATACTAAAATGGATCAAGAGAATCGGCGCTTTTGGTGCCAATACCATCTATATAGCTTTTAAAGTCTTTTTAATGGTTCCGTTATTTATTAAAGTTTTCGAAAAAGAGCTTACAGTAATCAGAAATAAAATACCTTTCAGAAAAGCTCTATTAATTGGGGCCGTTTCATTATTTCCATTGCTTTTTACAGGATATATCGTCAATACAATTGCAAGACAGTTTGAAAGCATTGCCTTTTATTCATTAGTCACTCTATCCTTGATTGTGGCATTTAGATTTGAAAGAATTAAAAGCCTTTGGTGGGTTTCCCTTATCGTAATTTTTACTCCTGAATTGAAAATTTTCCCTGAAAAATATTCAAATTTTGATATTGATTATAATCTTGCCAATATTACAGCAGAGGTTTTCACGACAGACCTTAAAGGATATGAAAAAGAAATAAATACACGAGTAAAAATTCTCAAGAATACTCCCGGAAACTCTGTTGTTGTAGACAAAATAAAACATGTACCAAGAGTTTTGTATTTTGATGAAATGGCTTCTGTGAAAGAGGAAGAAACCTACGTCAACGATCAGCTTCAAAAGTATTTTAATAAGAAATATATAAGAACCAAAGAATAAAGCATAAAAAAAGCCTGCAGATGCACACCTGCAGGCTTTTTATTTTTAATCCTTAAAAATCTGGTTTTCCTGTTCCTGAACCCTGATAAAAGTAGTCCTTTTAGAAAGCTCTTTAAGCTTGGAGGCTCCTACATACGTACATGTAGACCGTACACCTCCTAAAATATCTTTCACGGTCTCTGAAACAGGACCTTTATATGATACTTTTACAGTTTTTCCTTCTGAAGCACGGTATTCCGCAACACCCCCCGAATGCTTATCCATGGCTGTTTTAGAACTCATGCCGTAAAACAGGCGGTATTTTTTACCATTTTCTTCAATCATTTCCCCGCCACTTTCGTCATGGCCTGCAAACATTCCTCCCAGCATCACGAAATCTGCTCCGCCACCGAAGGCTTTGGCAACATCTCCCGGAACCTTACAACCTCCATCTGCAATAATATGCCCTCCCAGTCCGTGAGCGGCATCAGAACATTCGATAATTGCTGATAACTGCGGGTAGCCCACTCCGGTTTTTACCCTGGTTGTACATACCGAACCAGGTCCGATACCTACTTTGATGATGTCTGCTCCTACCAAAAGAAGCTCTTCTACCATTTCTCCGGTTACAACATTTCCTGCAATAATAATTTTATCAGGAAAATGAGCCCTTGCTTTCTTCACAAATCCAACAAAATGTTCAGAATACCCATTGGCTACGTCAATACAAAGAAACTCGATTTTTGGGTGTTTTTCGATGATCTGCCTGATCTTTTCTTCATCAGCTTTTCCTGTTCCGGTACTTAAAGCAATATACTGATAGATGCTTTCAGGCTGGCTTTCCAGAAATGCACTCCATTCCTCGACAGTGTAGTGCTTATGTACCGCAGTGATGATTTTATCTTTGGCCAGTTCCACAGCCATCTCAAAGGTGCCGACCGTATCCATATTGGCTGCGATCACAGGTACACCCTTCCATTTCTTTTTAGTATGCTTAAAGGTAAACTCTCTGTCAAGATCTACTTCCGAACGGGATTTTAAAGTGGAACGTTTCGGGCGGAACATTACATCCTTAAAGCCCAGTTTTATGTCATTTTCTATGCGCATTTTGTAATTATTTGTCAGAATAAAGGTAGTAAATTATATGAAATAGAGTATTTTTGAAACAATGGATTTTCCTGTAACTTTTCACATTTTCGGTAAAACGATTCTTGCCCATCCTCTTTTTGAGGCTGTTGGAATGTTTTTGGGAATGAGGTATTACTTTTATCTGAAAAGGAAATCCAAAGAAAAACTATCATTTAATACTTCTGCAGCAGTTTTGATCGGTGCTACAGCCGGTGCTCTGATCGGCTCGAAGCTGATCGGAAATCTTGAAAACCCTTACACATTCTGTGAGAATTTTAGTTTTACCAGGTTCTGGTCAAATAATACCATTGTCGGAGGGCTGGCGTTGGGTTTACTGGGCGTGGAGTTGGCCAAAAAGATCGTACATCACAAAGAAAGTACCGGTGACCTCATTGTTTTTCCTTTAATGTTTGCCATGATTATTGGGCGGATCGGATGTTTCCTTACCGGCATTTATGAAGAAACCTATGGCATTCCCACTAATTCTTTCTTTGGAATGCATTTAGGGGATCGGTACCTCAGGCATCCTGTAGCTTTGTACGAAATAGTTTTTCTCATTGTTCTCTGGATAGGATTAAAATACATTCAGAGTCTTAAAAAATATCCGTCAGGGTTTATTTTTCAGCTTTTTATGCTGGGCTATTTTACGTTCAGGTTCTTTTTGGACTTTATCAAACCAAGGGTAGAAATCGTTGGAAATCTTGGTATAATTCAAATCGTGTGTATCTCTGTAATTATTTATTACATTTATACTATTAAAAACACCAGGACTTTATATTTAAAATATTCAAGATGAAAACAATAACCATTTTAGAAGCTGGCAATCTGGGCGGTGTAGTGGTAATGATCATTGGGATTATTATTTTGGGCGCCCTGTTTTTTTCCCTTGTCGTCACTGTTGTGGCAAAAATCATCTATGAATGGAAGGGAGACAGAAAATTCACTAAAAAACAATTTATCCAGACCATGCTTATATGTCTTTTGATCTGTGGACTGATCAGCGGTTATATTTGCGGTGGAGGATTTTAAAATTTTGCCTATGCCAGTGAGAAATTATACCTATTACGATTATACAATAAGCCTTTGCCCGGAATGCCTTAAAAGAGTCGGCGCTAAGATTATTATCGAGGATGAAGCGGTTTTTATGACCAAAAGATGTCCTGATCATGGGTTCTTTAAAACAAAAATAGCTTCTGATGTACATTATTATAAAAACATAAGAAACTACAATAAAGTCTCAGAAATGCCCCTTCATTTCGGAACCGATGTAGAATATGGCTGTCCTTATGACTGTGGACTTTGCGTTGATCATGAACAACACAGCTGCCTTTCTATTGTGGAAGTGACAGATCGTTGCAATCTGACCTGTCCCACCTGTTATGCAATGTCTTCCCCACATTATGGAAGCCATAGAAGCCTAGAAGAAATTGAAGCCATGTTTGATGTTATTGTGAAAAATGAAGGTGAGCCCGATGTAGTCCAGATCAGTGGAGGAGAGCCTACCATTCATCCGGAGTTTTTCAAAATTATGGATATCGCCAAGTCGAAACCGATAAAACATCTGATGCTGAATACGAACGGCATCAGAATTGCCAATGACCCGGGATTTGCAGAAAAACTGGCCACTTATGTTCCTGAATTTGAAGTCTACCTTCAATTTGATTCATTTAAACCGGAAGTATTGGAAGATTTCAGGGGAAAGGACCTGACAGCAGTACGGATGAAAGCGCTGGAAAAACTTAACGAGCTAAATCTTTCCACCACACTCGTTATTGTCCTTCAAAAAGATAAGAATATCGATGAAATCGGGAAAATTATAGAATTTGCTTTGAAGCAGAAGTGTGTAAGGGGAATAACCTTCCAGCCTGTTGAGATTGCAGGAAGAAACAGGGAAGATTCTGCTCATGAAAAGATCACGTTAACAGAGGTCAGGCAGGAAATTATCAGGCAGTTTCCCTTATTGAATTCTGATGATATTATTCCCGTTCCATGTAATCCGGACGCTTTAGCAATGGGATATATCTTAAAACTTCAGGGAGAAACCATTCCTTTAACCAGGTATATCAACCCTGCAGATCTTTTGAATAATGAATCAAGAAATACCATTGTTTATGAGCAGGATAAAGGGCTCCATATGCAGTTGCTGGATATATTCAGCACCGGAATTTCTGTCGATAAAGTGCAGCCCAAGGTCAATCAGTTGCTATGTTGTCTGCCGGAAGTTTCTGCTCCGGATCTTGACTATGATAACCTGTTTAGAATTATCATCATGAACTTTATGGATGCACATGATTTTGATGTAAGGGCTGTCAAAAAATCCTGTGTTCACATTGTTAATAAAGATCGTAAGCTAATCCCTTTTGAAACTATGAATCTTTTCTACAGAGACGACAAAAAAGCTTATCTTGAAGAACTGAGAAAAGAAGATAAAGTACTATTTTAAAACAGCAATAGTATTCACAAGCAGAATCATCTGTCAAAATCGATGTGATCTTCGGGAAATAAAAAATAAAAAGCGTGAAATCAAACTTCACGCTTTTGCTATTTATAATACACGGGGTTTATTTTACCTCTGTAACGTTGTCAAAAACCATTGTTTCTTCCAATGTTTTCATGTATTCGTATGCGGTAAGATCAAACTTAACAGGGACTATAGAGATATATCCGTTAGCCAAAGCTGTTTCATCAGCATCATCAGAGTCATCCATATTGTTGAAATATCCTGTCAGCCAGTAGTATTTTTTACCATGCGGATTTACACGTTCGTCAAAGCTTTCCTCCCATTTTGCATGAGCCTGTTTACAAACTTTTACCCCTTTAATTTCCTCAGCAGGAAGTTTCGGAATATTTACATTCAGAACGATTCCTCTCGGCATCGGATTTTCAAGTGTTCTTCTGACAATATTTTGAATATATTTTTTAGCCTGGGTAAAATCTGCTTCCCAGCTGAAATCCAGTAAAGAGAATCCAATGGCAGGAATTCCTTCCACACCGGCTTCTACAGCAGCAGACATTGTTCCCGAATAGATAACGTTGATAGAAGAATTCGCTCCGTGATTGATTCCGGATACAACAATATCAGGTCTTCTTTTCAGAATTTTATCGAGAGCAATTTTCACGCAGTCTACAGGAGTTCCGCTACAGGAAAAGTCGGTTTGAGGACCTTCCAGGCTTACCTCTTCATAGCTTAGGGTAGAATTAATGGTAATAGCGTGGCCTTTTCCGCTTTGCGGAGAGTCGGGTGCTACAACAACTACTTCTCCGATTTCATTCATAAAATTGATAAGGTTTCTGATACCAGGAGCCGTAATTCCGTCATCATTCGTCACCAGAATAAGTGGTCTTTCCATAAATCGATTTAATTTTTTATAAAGTACAGTACAATTTGTTCATTTGCCAAAACAGAACAAAAAGAATTTTCAACACATCAAATGTAGTTAAAAATAAGATGTTATAAAACAATTGATTGATAACTCCACGATGTGAAAACAACTGTAATTTACTTCAAAATGCACACCAGAACCATAAAATTCATATATTCCGGTTTTACATATTTATGAAACGAAATGTGAATAATTGATAATGCAATCTTTATTCTTCTTCCCAAATAAGCACATACTACTTATTCACCGTGCTATATCAGGTGACAAAATACTCTATCTCAGATTGCCTTGCCGATTATTGCTGATTAACCTAGTCCAGAGGCTTTCTACCTGTAATGATATTATACAGGACAACAATAATAGCGATAACTAAAAGAACATGAACCAGGTACCCTGTACTGATCCCCGGAATGATTCCTAACATACCTAAAAGCCATACCACGATACAGATGACTGCGACTAACCATAATAAACTTCTCATAATTATATATTTTAATGTGATTGGCTTAAATATCAGCATATTTTATGCCTTTTTAAATTAAACTTTCTTTTTGTGGTATGTGTTTTTTTACTTTTAAAGGAAATTACACATTTAAAAATCTGCAGTTTAAAAAACAATAATGGATCTGATCTTTCAATGAAAGCTGTTGTTATGGGGAAATATCAGAATTCCATACCGGCATTTATGAATCTCTTTCAATAAAAATCTTCAAAACTGTTCGATATTTGTAAATAAGGTATTAAATTTGATCGTTTGTAACAGTCTGGTAGTTCTTGCTACTTATTACAATACTACTTTTTTAAAAAATTAATAAATAAAGGCAGTTTATGTGGAAAAATTTCAAACTGAATAAATTTTTACTTCTAATTCCATTAACCAGTCTAATGTTTTGTTTCAACTCGCCAAAGAATGACGATGAAAAGATGCAAACAATAATGGTGAGCGTAAAAAACACTCTTTCTTATCTTCATTATAGCCCGAAACCTATCAATGATGCTTACTCAAAAGACGTTTATAAGCATTATTTTGAATTGGTAGATCCGGCCAAAAGATATTTCCTGCAATCTGATATGGATGAATTCAGCAAACATGAAACAAAGCTAGATGATTATATCAACCTTGGAGATCTATCTTTTTATAAGCTTACCATCGACAGGCTTTACCAGAGAGTAGATGAGATCGATAAAATCACTCAGGACATTTTCAGCAAGCCTATCAACCTGCAGGAAGATGAAACCCTAACTTTGGAACCTAAGCTTAAAAAAGTACCTGCCAACAAGCAGGAACAATATAATGAGTGGAAAAAATTCATCAAGTACAATATCCTTCAGGAAATTGAATCGATGAACAGCAAAGAAGAAGCCCAGAAAGAGAAAAAAGATTCTGTTCAGAAATATAAATTAAAAGATACCATCAAGTTTAAACCTCTTACTCAGGATGAGAAGATCAAAAAAGCTACGGATGAGGTAAAAGATCTTGTAAAAGATACCTTCACAAGATTCAAAAAGAGAAAGAAAATGGATTGGTTTACGGTATATATGAATGCATATACCGAAGTATTTGATCCTCATACCAACTATTATTCGCCAAAAGATAAAGAAGATTTTGATACCCAGTTTACCGGAAAAGTAATCGGTATCGGAGCTATTATCCAGGAGAAAAAAGGAAACCTTTATTTAGGAGCCCTTACGATTGGTGCTCCGGCGTGGAAATCCAAACAGCTTTCGGAGGGAGACAAAATATTGAAAGTAAAGTCTAAGCCGAAGGATGACGCCGTGAATGTAGTAGGAATGCTTTCTGATGAGGCAGTAAGGCTGATCAGAGGTGAGAAAGGGACTCCGGTAACCTTAACGGTTCAGAAAAAAGACGGATCGATTAAAGACGTAACGATGATTCGTGAGGAAGTCGCTATTGAAGATACATTTGCAAGAAGTATCACGGTAAATGCTCCGAACGGAAAGAAATATGGTTTCATCAACCTGCCAAGTTTTAATGCAGATTTTGAAAATGCAAAAGGAAGAAATGCTTCCGATGATATAAAAAATGAAATTATAAAACTTAAATCTCAGAACATCGAAGGGATAGTTCTTGACCTTAGGAATAATGGTGGAGGCTCACTGACGGAAGTAGGGGATATTATGGGACTTTTCATGGAAGCTGGACCTTATGTTCAGGTGAAAGACGGAAACGGAAAAATCCAGACTTTAAAGAATAAAAATGAGACACCAATATGGACAGGTCCGTTAGTCATCATGCAAAACGAGCTTTCTGCTTCAGCTTCAGAGATTCTGGCGGGAGTAATGCAGGATAACGGAAGAGCAATGATTATCGGGTCGCCGCAGTCTTTCGGGAAAGGTACGGTTCAGACATTCGTAGACCTGAACAGGTTTTTAAATACTGAAGATGATTTCGGTTCTTTAAAACTGACCATTCAGAAGTTCTACAGAATCACCGGTGAATCTACCCAGAGAAAAGGGATTGTTTCTGATATTCAGATGAAAGATTTCTTTACCTACGCGGAAGTAGGAGAGCGTTACGATGATTTTGCATTGGCCTGGGATAAAATTCCGCCAACAAAATTCCAGAAACTGAACTATTTCAATATTCAGGCTCTTGAAAAAGCAAGTGCAGAAAGAATGGCAAAAAATAGCAATTATCAGCTGTTATTGGAGTCTGCCCAATGGAGAGAAAAACTGGATAAAGAAGAAAACATCACGCTGAACATCAATAAATTCAATGAGCTGATGAAGCACAGAAAAGCGCAGATTGAAAAATTCAAAGTATTGACAAAATTTGAGAACGGACTTCAGTTTATCATGTATCCGGCTGAGGTTGAAAGAGAGAAAAAAGATGAAGCTTTCAAGAAAAAATCTGAAATGTGGATCAAGAATCTGAAAAAAGATCTGTATCTGCAGGAAGCAATGAATATTGTTTCAGAGATGGGAAGCAAATCATAACATAAAAAAATCCGCTAATGAAAATTAGCGGATTTTTTCTATTGTGAAAAGAAAATTACTTAATTTCTACACATCCTACTCTTCCGCCAGCATTTCCTGTAGGCTGAGTATGGAAATCGTCTGCCGCAGCATGTACGATAAGACCTTTTCCGATGATGTTTTTAGATTCATCTGTACAGCCAAGACACCATTTTTCTGTCTTGAAGGTAAGGGTTGCGTTGCCACTCTGGTCAGCAACTAAATTTCCGATATCTCCCATATGGAAATGCTCTGCACCCCATTTTCCGTGATCATCTTTACCAGGATTCCAGTGGCCGCCTGTAGAGGTTCCGTCTGCTGCAGAACAGTCTCCTTTTTCATGAATATGTACTGCATGGATTCCGGGAGTAAGGTTTGTTACATCAAGCTTCATTATTACATCATTTCCCTGCTGGGTAAATTTGGCCGTTCCTCCGGTTTGTGTTCCGCTCTTGGCGTTGACAGCGTACGTTTTTGTTGTTCCACACGAAGCGGCTAAAAATGCACATCCCGCCAGTAATGCTATTGTTTGTACTTTCATCTTTTAAATGATTTAAAGTGATTTTATGATAAATTTAAAAAAGATTTTTCAAAGAGCTTTATGATTTCAGTCTTTTTTACCAATCAATAAGAGAGAAGAACTGGAAATCATAGGATTCCGATTGTTTCTTTTAAATCCATATAAGTAGTTCGATAGAATGCAAAAAAACTGTAATTTTAGACTTCATGATAAATCCTGATATTTCTATTTTTAATCCAAAAAACGTCATAAAACATGACTATTCTGTATACATTTATTGATGAAGAGAGGCATCAGGAAATTTTAGATCAGCATTTGAATCTGTTTTCTGAAGATTTTAAATCCAAGATCCTGAAATACAGAAGGTGGGAGGATGCCCAGCTTTCATTGCTGGGAAGAATCCTGTTGCTGCATGGACTTAAAACCTATTATGATATCACCACCGTTCCGGAAATTTACATTCTATCCAATAAAAAGCCCTACTTAAAGGGAAATCCGGTTCATTTTAATATATCGCATTCCCGGAATATGGTTGTTTGTGCTATTGCCGGATTTCCATTAGGAATAGACGTTGAATTTTTGGACCATACAATCAATTATTTTGATTTTCAGTTTCAGATGACAACAGGCGAATTTGAAGAAATTCATCATTCCGAAGATAAAACGAAGAGTTTTTTCAGATATTGGACAAGAAAGGAAGCCGTTATCAAAGCACATGGGGATGGAATGATGATTCCTCTGGATTCTTTTGAGGTTTTACAAGATACATGTACGCTTGAAGGGAAAAAATTCTTTACAAAAGAGATTCCGGTGGATGAAAATTATCAAGCCTGCGTAGCTTCTGATGATGAAAAGATCAACACGACATCTCCTTTGCTGGTTCATCTGAAAATGTAAGCAGATACGCATTTCTGTTCGTTATCGGTCCCTGGTTGTATTGGTATATCACCTGTAAATCATAAAACAGCAATAAATGACAAAAGGAATAGGAAAGGGATTGATACCTTTGTCGGTCAACAACCTCGGCAATTGGAAGAATATAAAAAAAGAATAGTAAAGGCAATCCAATATATTGATGCCCACCTGGATACTGATCTCTCTCTTGAAAAAGTAGCGGAGATAAGTGTCTACTCACCTTTTCATTTTCACAGGATTTTTAAGCTGGTGACAGGAGAAACCCTGCAGAATTATATCATCAGGAAAAAGACTGAAAAAAGTGCTTTTTATCTGGCCTTACGTAAAGACTTGCAGATCAAGGATATCTATTTTGATCTTGGCTTTTCAAATTATTCCGTATTCAGTAAAACATTTAAAAAATATTACGGAATACCTCCTTCAGAGTTCAGAAAAGCAGCTCCCGAAACATTTTACAAGATTTTACAAATACAAAGCAAGAACGGACAAGTTGATACGGTTTTCAGCCAATACATTTGCCATATAGAAAACCTGTTAAACTGGACTAAAATGAATTTAAAGATCGAAGTAAAAGAAATGCCGGAAATGAATCTGGCTGCAGTGATGAGCCTGGGAATTACGAATGTAGAGCCCTCTTTCAATGTATTGGTAGACTGGGCGAAAAAGAAAAAACTGTTCCCAGGAGAAAATATCAAAATGCTCTCTGTGTATCACGACAGCTTTAAAGTTACTCCCGCGGATAAAGTCAGAATCCATGCGTGTATGCTTCTGGATGAAAAACTTGAAGGGACAGATGGAGAAGTTTTTCAGGAAACTGTTGATCCCGGACGGTTTATTGTCGGAAGTGGGGAAGTGACCCTCAGCGATTTTGAACAGTGTTGGGTATCCTTATTTTTGTGGATGAACGAGCACAACCATTCGATGAGAAAAGCCTTTCCGTTTGAAATCTATCATTCCAACTTTAAAGAGCATCCGGAAGGAAAAATGATCGTGGATTTCTGTATTCCGATTCACTGATTAAATTCCGGCTAAAAAGTACGAAGCCAACAATAAGGATAACGAAATACATGGGATTCATTGAAACTAAATTGGGTTTTTATGAGTAATCAAAGTAAATTTCGTGCTTTTTACCATTCGGTAACAAAAGAATGCCTTTCAGTAATTATTTTTTTACAGAAGGGCATTTTCCATCTTACTTTTGATCCAGATATTAAAAACTATGAAAACTCAGGGACAAAAAATAGTAATTCTGATTTCCTTTTTTGCATTTATACTGGGATATTCTCAGGTAAAAGTTTCAGGAAAAGTAACCTACAGGAATAAAGGGGTAGGCGAAGTGAACGTCACTCTGAAAAACACCTATGACGGAGCAACAACTGATGCTGAAGGAAATTTTTCCTTTGAAACAAATGAAAAGGGAAACCATATCCTGACTTTTACCCATCCTAAATATGAAACAGTGGAAAAAAGCATTATGGTTGATGATCAGGAGGTTATTGTAAGCGTTCTGCTGAAGGAACAAATCAGTGAAATCGATGCAGTGGTAGTTTCTGCAGGATCTATTGAAGCCAGTGATAAGAAAAGGGCTACAGCATTACTTTCGCCGATTGATATTTATACAACCGCCGGTGCTGACGGGCAAATCACTTCAGCCTTAACATATCTTCCCGGTGTACAGAAAGTGGGTGGCACAGAAGGACTGTTTATTAGGGGAGGTACCGGTACGGAGACCAAAATCTTTATGGATGGCAGCCTTATCAACAACTATTTTTCAAATTCAATTCCTGGAATTGCAGGGAGGGATCAGTTTAATACTTCTCTTTTTAAAGGAAATATATTCTCAAGTGGCGGATATTCTGCATTATACGGTCAGGCTCTTTCCGGTGCATTATTGTTGGAAAGTGTTGATCTACCGGACCAGAGTTCTTATGATTTCGGAGTTTCTCCTATCTTTTTAAGCGCAGGTTTTCAGAGGCTCGGTAACAATAAAAATCATTCTTATGGAGCAACATTAGGCTATTCAATGTTGAACCTTATGCAAAAAGTCTTTAATTTCAATACTAATTTTATTGATGCACCGAAAGGACTGAACAGTGATTTTAACTTTAGGATTAAAACAAAATCAGGGGGATTTCTAAAATATTACGGAATGTATAACTCCAACAAAATGGGGGTGAAAACAGAAAGCCTGGAACCTGGATATGATTTTGCACTGGTAAGACTGAATGGAAAAAATACCTATCATAATCTGTCATTCAGGCAAAAATTCGGGAAATATCTGCTCAATGTGGGAGGTTCTTACTCCTATAACCGGTCTGACCTTAATTTTTCCCAAGAAACCAATGATGTGGAATCAGGAAATACCAGATTACTGACTGGTGGAAATTATCTGAACTTCAAAGGTGTTTTGGAAAGAAAAATAAACAGGATCAGTGCAATAAGAGGTGGCTTTGAAATGAATAATACCGATGAAAAACTGAACTTTGAACAAGTAGATAAACATTATAAAGACTTACTTTCAGCTGCTTTTCTGGAAACAGATTTAGGTTTCAGCAATGCGTTATCAGCCAAAATCGGAATAAGAGCGGAACATTCATCTTATCTGAATAAAAATAATATTGCTCCCCGCTTCGCATTGGCTTACCGCTTTGCAAAAGACTGGACCTCTTCTTTTGCATACGGCCTTTTTTACCAGAATCCGGAAAGCAAATATGTTAACGGGCCTGCCAATCTTGATTTTCAGAAATCACAACATTATATCTTCCAGATTCAAAGGGCCTCAGAAGGAAGAACTTTACGTCTTGAAGCATTTTACAAAAAATATGACCGGCTGATCAAAACATTTAATGTCACCCCGGACAAAGAACAGAATCAACAGGTTCTGACAGCGATAGATAACAATGGATACGGATATGCCAAAGGACTCGAGTTTTTCTGGAGAGACAACAAAAAAACATTTAAAAACATAGATTACTGGATTACCTATTCCTTTCTGGATTCAAAAAGAGATTTTCTTAATTATCCGGTGAGTTTAAAACCAAGTTTTGCGGCAGAACACACTTTTTCCGCAGTGGTAAAAAGATTTATCCCCGAATGGAAACTTGGTGCTAATCTGTCTTATACCTATGCCAAAGGTCGCCCTTATTATGATATCGTGTCTGAATTTGATAATGGGAAATCTGTTAATTACACAAGAAATGAAGGAAGATTAAAAGATTACAATGCCCTTAATTTCAGTATCAACTATCTTCCGAATCTTGGAAAAAAAGATGCAAAGGCATTTACTGTATTTGTACTGAGCATTACCAATGTGTTGGGATCAAAAAATGTATATGGGTATAATTTCTCAATGGACGGAGCACGAAGCTCTGCCATCGTTCCCCCGGTAAACACCTTTGTATTTGTAGGAGCCTTTATCAGCTTTGGTGCAGATAAAACACAGGATGCAATCAATAATAATCTATAAAAAACCTAACTTCGGACAACCTTATTACTAACTTTTAAAATTAATATAATGAAAAAATTTATTTTAAGCTTTGCTTTATCTTGTATAAGTTTAACAGCTTTTGCTCAGGCAGATTACGAAAAGATAATGACCGATAAAATAGCAAAAATTGAAACCTGCAAAACTCCGGAAGATTTCCAGACACTTGCCAATGATTTTCAAAGAATCGGAAGTAAAGAAAGCTCACAGTGGCTTCCGCAATACTATGCAGCATTCGCCTTGATTCAGAAAGGGAGAGTTATGATGAGAACAGGAAACATGATGGAGCTTGACGCAATAGCATCACAGGCTGAAAAATATCTGGGAATGGCACAAAACCTTGCCGGAGCAGACAATGCTGAGGTGCATCTACTGAGAAAAATGGCATATTCTCTGCGAATGATGGTGAATCCGCAACAACGCTACATGACTGACGGTGCCAGAGCAGGGGAAGAGATCAATATTGCAGAAAAGCTGGAGCCGGGTAATCCCAGAGTAGCCCTGATTAAAGCAGAAGATACTTATTTTACCCCTGAACAGTACGGAGGAAGTAAAACCAAAGGGATAGAGCAGTTTAAAGCAGCATTGGTAAAATTTAATGCCTATAAGCCTAAAACCGCTCTTGATCCGAACTGGGGAAAAGCAGAAGCTGAGTATTTCATCAGTCTACCTGCAGAAACAACAAAATAAAACAACACCGGAGAAGACAGTCGAACTTTCCGGAAATCAATCACGAACCTTCATTCAGTGAAGGTTTTTTTATGGCCATTCAGGAATAAAAAACCACCGTTCGGTAAGAAATAATTTTTGATACCTTTAATAAAAGCTAATTTTGAGCTAAGAAAACGAATCATGAAGCGTAAATACACAATAATACTTCTCTGGACCTCATTAGGAACAACACTGTTCTTCTTTTTGTTCTTTAACGAACGAAAAGACCTGTATACCTTTATGATCACTTTGCTGCTTTCCACAATGTATTCTTTTGTGCTGGGTTTTGGAAACGGGTTTATTAATGAGTATCTCAACAAAAAATTTCCATGGTCTGAAGCCACCAGAACAAGAGCTGTCCTGAGTATTATTTCTATTATTATCGGCAACTTTATCCTCGTGTATTTCTGCAATTTTATGAATTATGTGGTGATTCAGAAAACGGCAACGGTTGAAGATTTTTTTTCAAGAAAATATGGGCTTACCAATTGGTTTATGATCAATATTGCCCTGTTGATTACCACCTTTCTTCATGCCAAAGGATTTATGGAAGAACTCAAGAAGACTTCCAGAAAAGAAGTGGTGGAACAGAAACTTATTGCCAAGTCAGCAAATGCGCAATTTGAGAGTTTAAAAAACCAGCTTGACCCGCACTTTCTTTTTAACTCTCTGAATGTTTTAAGTTCGTTGATTGATGAAAACCCGCAGCAGGCCCAGAAGTTTACCGCTTCAATGTCAAAGATTTACCGATATGTACTTGAACAAAAGGATAAGGAGCTCGTAACGGTAGAAGATGAGATAGAATTTGCAAAAATCTATTGCGATCTTCTCAAGACAAGATTTGAGGATAGTGTAGATTTTAGCTTTGAAGTCAACAAAGAAGATTATCCCGAATATGTGGTGCCTCTTTCATTGCAGTTGTTATTGGAAAACTGCATCAAGCATAATTTTGCCACTTCATCAAGACCTTTGGTGATAAGGATCTTTTCAGATGGTGATACCCTTTGTATTGAGAATAACCTGCAGGTAAGAGAGCAGATCAAGGAAAGCTCAGGTATAGGATTGGCCAATATTGTTCAACGATATTCTTTACTGACAAAAAGGAATGTTTTCATTGAAAAATCCGATGAATATTTTAAAGTAAAACTTCCGATGCTTCCTGCTAAACCCAATGCAGTCAGTACAGAAGTGGATAATGAAACAGAAGCCTATCAAAAAGCACAAAAAAGAGTGAAAGAAATGAAAAGGTTCTATTCCAATCTTATTTCGTATTGCATTGTCATTCCTTTCCTGGTTTTTATTAATCTGATGACAGAAAATGATAATCACTGGTTTTGGTACCCGGCTATAGGATGGGGAATCGGACTGGCATTCCGTGCATTGAGAATCTTCGGACTTGGGGATTCATGGCAGGAAAAAAAGATCAAAGAAATAATGGAACAGCAAAAACAACAGAAATAATGAAAACAAATGACGAAAATGAAAACCTGTATCAGCAGGCCAAAAAACAGGTAGAACGGTTGAGAGCGTTTTATATGCATCTGTTTGCCTATGCAGTGGTCAATATTCTGATCGTCTTTTATAACTATTCACAGCTTGCCCCGGGAGAAAGCTATTTTCAGTTTAAAAACTTTTTTACGGCAACATTGTGGGGAATAGGATTGGTAGCCCATGCTGTAACCGTTTTTTTGCCAAAAGCAAATTTTGTAAAGAAATGGGAAGATCAGGAAATCAAAAAAATGATGGATAAAAAGGAATAGTATGTAAGCGCTTTTTAAATCAATTGGTTGATAACTAATCATTTTTTAATCACAAAATCATACAGAAATGAATACTCTTGAAACAGTCTTTGCCATTTCAATGGGAGCATGGTTTGTTACCGAATTTTTGTATAAAAACATGCTCAAATCTGCTGAGGAAGACAAAAAAAATAAAGATAAGTCTACCCTCAACATCTTGTGGCTTGCTATTCCGTTTTCCATAATGGCGGCGGTGATCACTGCGGATCATACCAAATTACCTGTCGTTTCAGGATCCTGGATATCTTATGCCGGGGAAGCATTGATTCTGGTTGGAATTATTTTCAGATTTATAATCATCAGATCTTTGGGCAAATATTTTACGGTTGATGTGACGATAAGACAGGATCATCAAATTAAGAAAGAAGGTTTTTACAGATACGTAAGACATCCTTCATATGCATTTTCTCTGCTGACATCACTCGGATTAGGTTTGTACTTAAATAACTGGCTTTCATTGGTTCTGGCCTTTATGCCGCCGTTTCTTGCCTTTACTTACAGAATTAAAGTAGAAGAAGCTGCTTTGATAGAGCAGTTTGGAGAAGAGTATCTGGAATACAGAAGAAAGACAAAGAAATTGGTCCCGTTTATCTACTGAAACAAAAATCTTTGTAAGGTTAATGCCTGTACGGAAGCATATAGGATCGTTGAAATAGCCGTTAGTTTGGAATTTTTACAGTTCAGTATACATATTCTACCACTCGGTAATATAAAATTGATTTGAGGCCCTTTCCCGGCCTACATTTGTCTCAACAAAAACAAACAACTTATCATTAAAAATTAAAAAAATGGAAACGATCATCAACAAAGACGAATTAGCCTACAGAAAAGCTTCAAGAAGAGTAAAAGAATTAAAAGGATTCTACGGAAATCTTACCTCATACTGTTTAGTCATTCCTTTTTTAGCTGTTTTGAATCTTTTGACAGCACCGCAGTACTTATGGTTCTTATGGCCCATGATGGGATGGGGAATGGGACTTGCTGCCCACGGAATCACAACTTTCGGAATCGGAAAGGAATGGGAAGAAAAAAAGATCAGACAACTGATGAATGAAGACAGAAAAGGCACAAAAACACTTTAAAAACCCATAATAACTTTAAAAACTTACTACAATGGACTACAATCAGGCACAACAACGGGTACATGATTTAAAGAAATTCTACAAACATGTTTTATGGTTCGGAATTCTCGCATTTATCATTTTCTTTGATGATATTTTCGAAAAGGGAATCTTTAATTTTTCTTTATGGGACGGTTCCGTGATCCTCGTCATCTGGGGGATTTTTCTTACCGTAAGAGCTGTAAAATTATTCCTTTTTGATGCTGACTGGGAAAAAGAAATTATAGAAAAAGAAATGAGAAAATCTAAACAATCCCAAAAGTTTTAACAAACAGTTTTTTTGACTACTTTTATTTCAGAATTTTAAAACTAAAATCAGGAACTCAATGATCAAAACTGTCATTATAGAAGACGAAAAACCAGCTTCAAGGAAATTAGAGAGAATGTTGAATAACTTCCCTGAAATTGAACTCGTTGCCAAAATAGAATCCGTAGAAGAAGGCGTTGAATGGTTCACCGAAAATGAGCACCCTCAATTGATTTTTTCAGACATCGTTTTGGGAGACGGGCTTTCTTTTGACATATTTGAGAAAGTTCCCACCAAAGGTTTTATCATCTATACCACAGCTTTTGATCAGTATACCCTGAAAGCATTTAAATTGAACAGCATAGATTATCTCCTGAAACCCATTATGGACGAAGACCTTTCAGGTGCCGTAGAGAAATTTAAATCATTTATTCCTTCAGAAAATACAGGAGGCTCTCAGGACGTGAAGCAACTGATCAAAAAGGAGAAATCTACCCTTTCCAGAGTGTTGGTTAAGATAGGATATAATCTTAAAATTGTACAGACAGAAGAAATAAGCTGTTTTTTCAGTGAAAATAAAATCGTCTATCTCCAGACAGAAGAGCGCACTTATCCGTCTGATTTTACCCTTGATGAGCTGGAAGATGTGTTGGATGTAAAAAAGTTTTTCCGGGTCAACAGGCAGTTTATCATCAATTCAGACTATATAAAAAATATTCACACTTCGCCCTACTACAAAGTAGACCTGGAATTTCAGCCACAGGAAGAAATTACCGTTAGCCGTGACCGTGTGAAAGACTTTAAAGACTGGCTGGTAAGCTAGATCATATACCCAATCATTGTAACCCAAATCATATTGCCATGGATCTCATACTTTTATTCTTTAAACTATTCCTTTCCCTATTCACCTGATAAAGGAGATTATTGATGGTAGAACTTGGCGGCAGAATCAGTAAAATGATGAAAAGCTTCAGTAATTTCTTTCTGGTGTTTGTACGTCAGTGGAAAAGGAACCATATGTGAATATTCGTACGGAAAATCTTTGATCTCAACCTCCACATCAATATTCCGGTAACCACCCCGTAAGGTATTTAAAGCTTCGATTGGAGGGGCTACATTATCTTTTTCCAATACATATGCTTTAATTTGAGACTGAATTTCACCTATTCGTTCCTCCCTCTCTTTTTGAAAATAATTGTAACGCAGCATCTTTTTGAACCAGCTTTCCTGTGGATGCAGCTCTTCATTCTGATAATGTTTCAGTCTACAGTCAAATTTAAAATCTGAGCTTAATAATTCAGTAAATACGGCGAGCATTGTAACGGTTGCCTGCGCATCCATAATGTATTTTGAAATAGGAAACATGCGATCGATGGTCATTCCCCCGCAAAAACAAAATACTTTGGATCGGGTGAAAAAATTTTCAGGGTCAGCCATTTTGATAATCAGAGAGAGAAAAGAGCCGATAGAATAGCCGAATAAATCCAGACTGGCATCAGAAGAAATACCCTTTATTTTGCCCTTTTTAATGTCTTTTACCACTTCAATGATATCGGAATAGGTCTGCAGTCCCGACCAGAAAACTCTTTGGGGATGAGCCCCCAGTCTTGAACTTATGGCTGCATTTACATACGAGCAGCTGGTATTTTCAGGGTATCTTTTTTTCCTGAAATTTACAACCTGAGTCATGAGATGCCGGTCACTCCATATCAATTCTGCTCTATTCATATGGAAAGCGATGGGGAAGAGAATGACTGCTTTACGTGTTTTTTGAGCAAGCTCGTAAGCCCACGGCAGATATTTATCCCATTTTTTTTCATTCAATCCGTGGAAGAAAATAATACATCCGTCAGCGATATCTACATCAGCCCTTTTAAGAATATAATACTCGAATTTTTTATTAGATTCTATTTCAAAATCTTTGAGGTCTACAGAAGGTTGATGATAGTGTAAATAGGCATCCTCGTTAATTTCCAGTGGCAACTGATGCTCCCTGCAATCCTGGCTTGCCGATCCATGCAGAAGATCTGAAGCCACAGAAACAAACGGGACGGCTTGAATGGTCAGATTTAAGTCTTTGATCTCCACGCCCTCTTTTCCGGAATCAAAATGACTTTTCAGTAGATCATACAACTCATAATATTCCATCGTAAAAGTATTGGTGGTTTATAATTAGAACATTTAAATTAGGTAATTATTGTTGCAATGCATTGATTTTAAATCACTAAATGTATTCAAGGCATAGAAGAAAAATGAAACATCGGTTATAATTTACCAGTGAAGCACATTACCCTCACTTTGACAAAGAGCAATTTTCCATTTTCCACTTTCCATTTTCAATTTTCAATTTTGAATTATCCATTTTAAATAATAATTATCTGTAATCAATCCTGTTAGAGTCGGTATCTTCAAGTTGTTTTAAGATAGAAGCAGGGATCTCATCACTGTCAACCGGGAAACTGATTGAGTCTGAAATAAAGCTCTTCCGGTCTGCTTTTTGAAAAATTTCGAACAAGGCGATAGGTTCCTGATTAAAACTGATGCAGGTACTTATAAAATGAATTTCGTGAAGTTTGTAGTCAGGATTTTTCAGCTTTTCTTTACTGTCTTTTATTCTTGAAATAAAATGCCTTTGCCGGATGAAGGTATTGCTGTTCATAATGATAAAAACATAGTCGGAATAAGCCGTAACCTTACCAAAGTATTTATGATGATCGCCGCCACTTCTTTCTATGAAATATTCCCCGGTGGTTTCAGACTTATAGATTTCCATGGCAGAGCGCCAGATGCGATCTTCTTTTGCCAGAGAAGGGTTTTCCGGAAGATTTCTGTTATACGAATACCAGCAACCTAGCAAACGGTCCAGAAGTACTGTATTTGGATTCACGTTATTCATCTCGATTTTCAGGTCGTTGAAATTAAAAGACTCCGTATTGGAATTAATAAAATCTATGTAATTCGTATATCCTAATGCTTTGACAATCAGGCTCAGCTTGGCAAGGTTTGGCCTGCTTAAAACAGCATTTTCATTATGTTTGTGTTTTTTTAATTTGTTGATAATCAGGTGCTCGTACAGATAGTTTGTTCCCAGAAGGTCAGGTTCTTTTTTGATTCCTTTTTCGTTATGATCGTTGGTTATCAGGTCATTGATTTCTGCGCCGATGTAGGACCATTCCGTTTTTGTGACATCTTCCCAATGATTTTTCTTTAAAAATTGACGCCCCAGGAAATTCATTAACTTCTCAAGATGCAGAATATCGTCCTTTTTCATTTTTTTATTTTATACGACTAATTTAAGACTTTTATCAAACCGAAAAATATTCAAACAAGACTTTTATATTTTAAAATCAAATGACATTTGAGTAGAAAATTAAAAAGTAAAACAATGGAAACAAAATTGGTAGTAAAAGATGAGTTTCTTTGGAACAGGATATTGGGATTTTCCTTAGACGCTCCGGGGATGCAGACTTTCCGTTTTCGAAAAAGCTTGCAAAAGAAGAAAACTGGACTGCTGAATTTACAAAAACAGCAATTGAAGAATATAAAAAATTTGTTTATCTCTGCTGTATTCTTCCTCATGGCGCTTCACCGAGTAAAATTGTCGACAAGGTGTGGCATATGCATTTGATCTATACCCAAAATTATTGGGAAGATTTTTGTCCTAATATTTTAAAAAGACCTCTTCATCATCACCCTTCAAAAGGCGGAAAATCAGAAAAAACAAAACATAGCAGTTGGTTCTCAGATACATTGAAGAACTATCAGACTGTTTTTCAATCTGAAGCTCCACAGGAAATCTGGTTGCAACCGGAAAAATCCGGAACTACAAACAAATGGTGGAGAAAGCTGGGGATTATTCCTTTATTTTCTGCACTTATGACATTGTCTTCCTGTCTGGGTGAGGTGTTAACGACCTTATTCGGGATTCTGGTTTCGATAGTGGGAATCTTTTTAATTGCAATCGTGATCTCTTTATTTCAGGCGGGTAACAGTGAGCATAATGATGATGAAAGTTCGGGAGGAGGATGCAGTGGAGGCGGAAGCAGCTGCGGCGGAGGCGGCTGTGGAGGTGGTTGCGGAGGCTGTGGAGGTTGCGGAGGATAGTGGAATATAAAATTTAAAAGCTATGAAAAAGATAATCATTCATTCAATTCCGGTAGCGGTAAGCTGGGCATGGCTTTATGCCAACTATGCTACCTTAAATCCGATTGACATCAAAGGACCGGTATTTTTAAAATTTTATATAATCCTGCTCCTGACATATTATGTATCAGTTTTCATTTTAAAATCAGACAAAGAAACCGTTTCAAAAATAAGCCTTTCCTTTTTGATCCTGATTTTTGCTTTGGGGGCTGTAAAGCTGATCAGAGGAATAATTTCAGAAAAGCCAGTCGGTTTCTTATTGATGATTTTATTTGTAGAAGCCATTATAGCTTCGGTAATTATGTCACATGATGTAAAGGATAAAATTAAGTAAGATCTCCTATAAAATAAACCCGAAACAAAATTGTTCCGGGCTATTTATATGTATGATGGCAAAGGTGCAATCACCGATGACTTTACTTTTTGCAATATGTTTATGAAATCACTCCGCTTCCTATAAGTTCTTCATCAATATACCATGAAGCAAACTGGCCTTCAGCAATCGCAGACTGAGGTTCTTCAAACTCTACATAAAAAGCGTCTTCAAACTGGTAAAGCGTTGCCTTCTGTAATGGCTGTCTGTATCTGAATCTTGCCATTACTTCCATGGAGCCGCCATTTTCCAGTTTCATATCTTCACGTACCCAGTGCAACTCGCTGTTATCAATTTTTAAAGCTTTCTTATAAAGTCCGGGGAAATGACTTCCTTCTCCTACGAAAATAATATTGTTTTTCATATCCCTGGAGACAATAAAGCAGCTTTCTTTGTGTCCGCCTATTCCTAATCCTTTACTTTGTCCGATCGTGAAATATTGGGCTCCCTGATGTTTGCCGATTACTTTTCCGTCTGTTTTTTTATAATCAATTTTTCTTGACAAAAACCTGAGCTCTTCTTCTTTTGATGAAAATGCAGGTATTTCTGTCGAAAATAGCGGTGAATCTTTAAAAATTTCTACAATTTCTCCCTCATTAGGTTTAAGCTGTTGCTGCAAAAATTGGGGAAGACTTACTTTCCCGATAAAACACAATCCCTGAGAATCCTTTTTATCAGCCGTGACAAGCCCGATTTCTTTGGCGATTTCTCTTACCTGTGGTTTTGTAAGTTCTCCGATAGGAAATAATGCTTTTGACAACTGATCCTGGCTTAGCTGACAAAGGAAATAAGACTGGTCCTTATTGTTATCTTTTCCCGCAAGAAGATGGAAAATTTCCTTTCCGTTTTCATCAAAGGTTGAATGTACTCTGGCATAATGTCCGGTAGCTACCTTATCAGCACCAAGAGACATGGCCGTTTTCATAAAGACATCAAATTTTACTTCTCTGTTGCATAAAACATCTGGATTGGGAGTTCTTCCTTTTTCATATTCAGCAAACATATAATCTACGATACGCTCTTTATACAGTTCGCTCATATCGATTACCTGGAAAGGAATTCCAAGTTTTTGAGCGACCATAAGGGCGTCATTGCTGTCCTCAATCCATGGGCACTCATCTTCCAATGTTACGGAAGCATCGTTCCAGTTTCTCATAAATAAAGCCACTACCTCATGACCTTGTTGTTGCAACAAATAAGCTGTAACACTAGAATCTACACCTCCGGAGAGGCCTACTACTATTTTCATTGTATTCAATTTTACGAAACTCTTAACGGGAGTTCTTAGTTTGATGCGGCAAAAATACAACTAAATAAATTCGTAAAAAAACCATAATTTTAAACATTGATAAAAACGATATTAATATGAATCGCCCCTATTTGCACCAAATATAGGCTAAGGCGAAAGGATTTAACCTTTAAAAAAATAAAATATACCTATGAAAAAGTTTATTATTCCCTTGATGTTGATGATTTCAGGATCCTTATTTTCACAGATTTCAGTGGGAGCACCCACCCAGGAAAACAACAGATGGACTTTCGGAGGAGGAATCGGTTTAGGATTTGGAAGCAACAGTTCTTTTTACCTTCAGGCATCCCCAAGAGTGGGCTACAGGCTTACCAATGACCTGGAGGCTGGTGTTGTGGGAAGTGTTTCATGGCAAACTTCAGACTACTTTAGGTCCACGATGTTTGGATTAGGACCTTTTGCCAACTACTATATTGGAAGGTCTTTTTATCTGGGAGCCAATTTTCAGCACTATTTTATCAATTACAGAGATAAATATTATGATTATAAGTATGATAGAGAAGAAAATGCCCTGTATCTTGGTGGCGGATATATGCAAAGGATAGGGAATAACTCCTTTATGCAGATCGGTTTAATGTACAATGTACTTTACAAAGAAAGAACCAGCGTATTTTCAAGTGGCCTGATTCCAAATATTGGTTTTGTAGTTGGGCTTTAAAAAGAAAAAACAATGTGTCTACAAACAAAAAAAGCACCGGAATTTCCGGTGCTTTTTTTGTAAATTATTTAATTATGATTGAGAGGATTTTTCAGCAGCGGTTTTTTTCGCTTTCTGTGCTTTTCCTACCAATCCGTCTTTAGCTTCATTAAGATCAAGAATTACGGTTTCTCCTTCATTTAATTGTTTGTTTACCAGCATTTCTGCCAATAGATCTTCAATATATTTCTGGATAGCTCGTTTCAACGGTCTTGCTCCAAAATCTTTATCCCATCCTTTTTCAGAAATAAAATCTTTCGCCTCGTCGGTCAGTTCCACTTTATAGCCTAATTTTTCAAGTCTGCCATAGAGTTTGTTCAGTTCAATATCGATGATTTTCTTGATATCATCCTGTACAAGAGAGTTGAAGATCACAATATCATCAATTCTGTTAAGGAATTCCGGAGCAAATGCTTTTTTAAGAGCATTTTCGATTGTACTTCTCGCTCTTGAATCTGAAGTGGTCTTTTTCGCTGAAGTTCCAAAACCGACACCGTCTCCGAAATCTTTAAGATCTCTTGTTCCGATGTTTGAAGTAAGGATAATAATCGTATTCCTAAAGTCGATTTTTCTACCCAAACTATCTGTAACGTGTCCTTCATCAAGGATCTGTAACAGAATATTGAATACATCCGGGTGAGCTTTTTCAATCTCATCCAAAAGTACCACAGCATAAGGTTTTCTTCTTACCGCTTCAGTCAGCTGACCACCTTCTTCATACCCAACGTATCCCGGAGGCGCACCCACTAATCTTGAAACAGCGAATTTTTCCATGTATTCACTCATATCAATTCTGATAAGAGACTCATCAGATTCAAAAAGCTCTCTTGCCATTACTTTAGCAAGCTCCGTTTTACCAACTCCGGTTGTACCAAGGAAGATAAAAGTACCGATAGGACGGTTAGGGTCTTTCAGCCCGGCTCTGTTTCTCTGGATAGCTTTCACCACCTTTTTCACAGCGTCTTCCTGACCGATTACTTTTCCGTTCAGTTTTTCGTCCATCTGGGCCAGCTTATCAAGCTCGTTCTTACCAACCTTCGTTACAGGAACTCCACTCATCATAGAAACGACTTCCGCTACATTTTCTTCTGTTACGGTTTCCTTTTTCTCTTTTACATCTTTATCCCACTTTTCCTGGGCGGCATTCAGTTCCATTTGAAGACGTTCTTCTTCGTCTTTAAGCTTTCTTGCCTCAAGATAGTCCTGAGCTTTTACAGCCTTTTGTTTCAGTTCTTTGATATCTTCAATTTTCTTTTCGAAATCAATGATTTCCGTAGGAACTTTCATGTTTTTAATGTAAACACGTGAGCCCGCCTCATCCATGGCATCAATGGCCTTGTCCGGTAAGAAACGGTCTGTAATATATCTTGATGTCAAATTGACACAGGCTGCAATAGCTTCCGGCGTATAAATAACATTGTGATGCTCTTCATACTTATCTTTAATCTGGTTCAGGATCTGAATGGTTTCGTCAATAGAAGTCGGTTCCACCATTACTTTCTGGAATCTTCTTTCTAAAGCTCCGTCTTTTTCGATATACTGACGGTATTCATCCAGGGTAGTGGCTCCGATGCATTGAATTTCACCTCTTGCCAAAGCTGGTTTAAACATATTGGATGCATCCAGACTTCCTGTAGAACTTCCTGCACCGACAATGGTGTGAAGCTCATCGATGAATAGAATGACATCTCTGTTTTTCTCCAGCTCGGTCATGATGGCCTTCATTCTTTCTTCAAACTGACCACGATATTTTGTTCCTGCTACTAAACTGGCAAGATCCAAAGTGATCACACGCTTTCCGTAAAGGACTCTTGATACTTTTTTCTGCTGAATTCTTAAAGCCAGCCCTTCTGCAATCGCAGATTTACCAACTCCCGGTTCTCCGATAAGAAGAGGGTTGTTTTTCTTTCTACGTGATAAGATCTGAGATACTCTCTCAATTTCCTTTTCACGCCCGATGACAGGATCCAGTTTTCCGTCCCTTGCCAGAGACGTTAAATCTCTACCAAAGTTGTCCAACGTCGGGGTCTTGCTTTTTGCTGAGCCTAAGTTTCCTGTAGGCTTTCTCATTTGCTCAAATTCCTCTCTTTCATCATCATCATCATAAGCACTCATCTGTGGTGACTGCCCGGAATTTTTAAGCATTGTCTGGTACTCTCTTGAAACTCCTTCGTAGTCGATGTCGTAAGCTCCCAGAATATTTGAAGTAGGGTCCTCATATTTATAAAGAATACCTAAAAGCAGGTGAACGGTATTAATTTCATTGCTTTTATATTGTCGGCATTCTAACTCCGCACGTTTAATGGCATGATCAGCCATTTTGGTGAAAGAAATATTGGTAACCTCCTCAGAAATAGGATTTAGACTTGCTGTATTTAGAGTTTCAATTTTTCTTCTGATTTGTGTTAAATCCGCATTAAGGTTTTGAAGGATTTCTTTTGCAGAGTTTTCCGTTTTTATAATACCTAAAAGTAGATGTTCTGTATTAAGAAATTCACTTTTCAGCCTTTTAGCTTCGCTTTTGCTTTGTTTGAACACCTGGCTCAAACCTTGTGAAAACTTATAATCCATAATATATCTCATTAGAATAATGGCAACGTTGCCAATTATTCATTATCTAAATTACAAATATTTTACCAAAAATCAATTAATGACTTTATGGCAGTAAAAAATTTTATTATCTTCTTGAAAATGATTAAGTTTGTTACCATTAAAAATTCTTCATGAGCCCTGAAATTACTACTTACATCGGATATTCTGCCTCAGTTTTTATCGTATTGAGTTTCATACTGAAAGATGTAAGAAAAATCAGAATTGTCAACATGATTGGCTGTATTTGTTTTGTCATTTATGGTTTCTTTAGCGGACCGCTCTGGCCGGTTATTATTCCAAACGGGATGATCTGTTTCATCCAGATCTACCATTTAATAGTAGGGAAGAGAGGTTCATGAGGAAAAAAATAATTACTTCAGCATTTAGTAATCTGTATACCGACCAGCGGATAGAAAAGGTATGCAAAACCCTTCATGACAATGGGTATTCCGTAGAATTGATAGGAAATGACTGGGGAGGATGTGAAAAAATGGAGCGTCCTTATTCCTTTTCCAGAATACACCTGAAGTCTGCGAGCTTAAAGACAGCTTATTTTGAATTCAACTGGAAGCTCTATCATGAGCTGAAGAAAAAAGCTGACAAAAACACTATACTTCATGCCAATGATATTGATGCTCTTCTGCCAAATTATCTCATTGCCCAAAAACTGAATATTCCACTGGTTTTCGACAGTCATGAAATTTTCACGGAAATGCCTGCTATCCAAAACCGGCTTTCACAGAAGTTCTGGCGGATGATAGAAGGGAACCTTGTTCCGAAAATTGAATTCATGATGACCGAAAGTGAAAGCTATGCAGAGTGGTTTCATGAAAAATATAAGGTAAACCCGGTTGTCGTAAGGAATATTCCGAGAAAACTGCCTTCTGTGAATGATATTCCACTTAACAATCCTAAAATTATTTTATATCAGGGGGTTATTAATCAATCTCGGGGCATAGAAAAGGTCATTAGGACCATGCATGATATTGAAGGAGCAATATTGAAAATTGCAGGTGACGGACCAAAGAAAAGAGCCTATGAAGAGCTTGTTGCTAAAGAAAACCTGCAGGATAAAGTTATTTTCTTAGGTAAGCTGAAGCCGGAAAACCTCAGGGAAGTAACGAAAACAGCAGATCTCGGATTCAGTCTCGAAGAAAATAATGGCGTCAGTTATTATTATTCCCTTCCTAATAAGGTCTGTGATTATATTCAGTCCAGAGTACCTTTGGTGATGATAAATTTTCCTGAAATGCAGCGCATCAAAAAACAATTTGATGTAGGTGAAATGATTACAGATCATCAACCTGAAACAATCGGCAAAGCGATCCGTAAAATGCTTGAAAAAGGGCGTTTACATTATAAGGCAGAGCTGGATAAGGCCGCAGATGTATTCTGCTGGGAGAATGAAGAATTGAAGATCCTCCGACTTTTTGAAAAAGCTTCCCGTAAATAGTCTTTACAAAATTGGTTATCTTTGCATAAAGAAATTTGATTAAAGATGACCATTAAAGAAAAACAACAGGAAATAATTGACGAATTTGCATTTCTGGACGATTGGGAGCAGAAATATGAATACATTATTGATCTTGGAAAAGAGCTGAAAGGACTGCCGGAAGACAAGAAAACTGAAGAAAATCTCATTAAAGGTTGTCAAAGCAAGGTTTGGATTGATGCTGAATTTAAAGAAGGAAAACTTTTTTTTAACGCAGATTCTGACGGGATCTTACCAAAAGGAATTGTTTCACTCCTTGTAAGTATCTACAGCGGACATTCCACCCAGGAAATTTTAGATTCTGATTTTGATTTTATCGCTGAAATCGGATTACAGGAGTTTCTTTCACCATCCAGAGCCAATGGACTGATGGCTATGACCAAGCAAATTAAATTTTACGCAGTTGCTTATCAATTGAAATCATAAGCCGTGACCAGAATTTTAGCATATCGTTTTTCTGCATTCGGAGATGTTGCGATGACAGTGCCTGTTTTCAGAGAATTTCTGGAACAGAATCCTGGTGTGGAAATTATTATGGTTTCCAGAAAAAATTTTGAAGCCTTATTTGAAGGGGTTCCGAATCTTATTTTTAGGGGGATCGATGTTGATAATTATAAGGGCATTTTTGGATTAAGAAGGTTAAGTAATGAATTAATTAAAGAGTTTAATCCTGATTTTATCGCCAATCTTCACGATGTTATCCGAACAAAGATTATTGATAAGTTTTATAGAAGAAAAGGGCTGAATGTCTTTAAAATCAATAAAGGTAAAGAAGAAAAAGATCATCTGACCGATGTCTGGAATCTGAACAAAGTCCCACTGAAAAGAACTGTTGAACGCTACGCAGATGTCTTCAGGGAAATGGGATTTAAGGTAGAGCTCTCTCATCAGCTTAGGCCTGTCTCGGAAAATAAATCAGGAATAGGTTTTGCTCCTTTTGCCCAGCATAAAGGAAAAATGCTTCCGTTAGAAAAGTCGTTCGAACTGGCCCGGATTCTGGCAAAAAAACATACTGTCTATTTTTTTGGAGGTGGCAAAAAAGAAACTGAAACACTGGAAGAGTGGGAAAATAAAATTCCCAATACTAAAAGCCTTTCCGGAAAGCTGAAACTTACAGAAGAACTTATTAAAATTTCAGAGCTGGAAGTCATGATTTCAATGGATTCTGCCAATATGCACCTTGCAAGCCTTGTGGGAACAAGATGCGTTTCTGTATGGGCGGCAACGCATCCTTATGCAGGGTTTCTCGGATTCGGACAGAGTGAGCAGGATGTTGTGCAGGTGAAGGACCTGACGTGCAGACCATGCTCCGTTTTCGGTGATAAAGAATGTTATAGAGGAGACTGGGCGTGTCTTGAAGAGTTTAATATTCAAAAGATCATTGAGAAAATCTGATACAATGAAACTTTCAATCTGTATTCCTGTCTATAATTTTGATGTCCGCGGATTGGTTTTCGATTTAAAAAGAGAAATTGAAAATCATCGTATGAATGCCGAAATTATTTTGATTGATGATGCTTCAAAAGAAAGTTTCAATACTCTTAATCGGGAAATTAAAGATAAGGTTTCCCGTTTTGTATTTCTGAGCGAAAACCTGGGCCGGTCCCGCATTCGAAATCTCTTTTTAGATTTTTCCACAGGAGAATATCTGTTGTTCCTGGATTGTGACGGAAAGATTATACAGGATGATTTTGTGCAAAAATATATTCAGTTTATAGAGCAAAATCCTGCCACTACAGTTATTTACGGAGGAAGGGAAGTTCCTGAAGAGCGTCCGGATCCTGATCATTACCTGAGATGGAAGTTTGCGGTTGAAAGAGAAAACCTGCCTGTAGAATTTCGTAAAAAAAAGCCTTACTTAAGCTTTCAGACAAATAATTTTATCATCCGGAAGGAAGTACTGGTAAAGGTAAACTTTAATCCGGATTATAAGAAGTATGGATATGAAGACCTTCTTTTTGCCATGGATTTGAAGTCTGAAAACATACGGATCGACCATATTTACAATCCCATTCTTAATAACGACCTGGAAAATAATCTTGTGTACCTTGGTAAAGTAGAAGAGTCCGTAGAAAGTCTTTCGGCCATGCTCAAGCATGAAGGTCTTGATTCAAAATTGTCGGAAGTAAAGCTGGTTAAAATGTACCATAAAATTAACAGAAGCTTCCTTAATTCTGTTTTTTTGCTTTTGTTTAAAGCAGGAGAGGATCGCGCTAAGAAAAAGCTTTTAAATGGTAATATAAACCTTCGTTATCTGGATTTTTATAAGCTGGGTTTGCTGTTTCGAAAAATGAAGTCGTGATTTTAAAAAAATATAAAGGATATAAATAAAAAAATCTCCCAGAAATCTGAGAGATTTTTTGTGGGTCCTGAGGGATTCGAACCCCCGACCCTCTGGGTGTAAACCAGATGCTCTGAACCAACTGAGCTAAGAACCCGAATTTTTTTGAAAGGTTTCGTTTCCTTTTCTGTGGGTCCTGAGGGATTCGAACCCCCGACCCTCTGGGTGTAAACCAGATGCTCTGAACCAACTGAGCTAAGAACCCTCTAGACTTGTTCTCTTGTTTAGAGTGGTGCAAATATACGACTTATTCTTTAATCTCCAAATTTTTTTCTAAAAATTCTCCCACAACAAAGTTGCTTCCGCCGATAAAAATCATTTCTTCGTTTGTACAGTGCTCTTTTGCAGAGAGATATGCTTCCTGTACAGAATCGAAAATTTTATAAAAAATTTTTGCCTCCCGAAGCAGATTTTCATAATCTTCGGGGTGTCTTCCCCTGTTGATGGATGGTTTCGCAAAATAAAACTCAGAATTTTCAGGAAGTAATTCCATGACTTCATCTATTTTTTTATCGTTGACAAATCCCAAAATGACATGCTTGTGTCTGTTTATAGAATTTAGTTGTGAAAAAACGTACTCCAAACCGGCCTGATTGTGTCCGGTATCACAGATCGTGAGCGGATGTTTTGAAAATTCAAACCAACGGCCAATGAATCCCGTGTTTTGGTGTACATTCAGGAGGCCTTGTTCTACATTTTCCTGAGAGATGTTGACATGCTGCTTTTTCAGCTCTTCAATGATTCCCAGAACGACAC
Organism: Chryseobacterium sp. UNC8MFCol; assembly: GCF_000482305.1. Lineage (NCBI taxonomy): Bacteria > Pseudomonadati > Bacteroidota > Flavobacteriia > Flavobacteriales > Weeksellaceae > Chryseobacterium > Chryseobacterium sp. UNC8MFCol. The sequence goes on along the minus strand of NZ_AXUZ01000003.1, from coordinate 542,888 downwards.
GAATATTCTTTTGCTGGTAATTCCCTTTCAGGTCGGAAGTAAGGTGTGTTTGTATCGCAGTGGCATCTATTAAAGGAGCGTTCTCAAGGTGAGCCTTCTCTTTGATAATATTTTTTACCCCTTCGTTTTCGTCACCTGAGACTATCGGAGTATTTCTTTTAATAATTCCGGCCTTTTCAGCAGCAATCTCCTCAATGGTATCTCCTAAAATATTCTGATGATCAAGCTGAACATTCGTAATGGCCGAAACCAAAGGTGTGATTATATTGGTAGAATCCAGTCTTCCTCCCAGGCCAACTTCAATAATGGCAAAATCTACCTCTTGCTGATAGAAGTATTCAAAAGCCATAATGGTAGTAAACTCAAAAAATGACGGCCGAATATCTTCAGGAATTTTTTTTAGCTTTTGAATAAAGTCGAAAACAAATTCTTTACTGCAGTTTTTTCCATTGACCTTAATACGTTCAGTAAAATCAATAAGGTGAGGGGAGTTGTATAAGCCTACCTTGTAACCGGCTTCCTGAAGTACAGAAGCCAGCATATTGCTTGAAGATCCTTTTCCGTTGGTTCCGCCAATGTGGATGCATTTTATTTTTTCCTGAGGATTTCCAAAGAATGCACAAAGCCTCGTTATATTGTCAAGTCCTGGCTTATAAGCTTTCTGACCGTCTATCTGGTAGTTGGGCATCTGTACAAAAAGCCAGTCTATAGCTTCCTGATATTGTTCGTGTGTCATCATGATACAAAATTCTCAAAAGTTTTATAAAAATGAAACAATAATTTTTTTTAACTGTAACTTTTTTATATTTAAGACGTCTAATATGGAAAAATCTTAATATGAAATCGCTGTAATTTGCAAGTATAAATACCGGTGAAGATGACACGATTCCGTATGGGCCATTAAAAACAAATAAACATATACATATGAAAAAAGTTTGGATCATCGTTTTTGGATTAGGTTGTTTGGGATTGAACGCCCAAAAGAAATGGTCCTTAAAAGAATGCGTAAGTTATGCTGTAGAGCATAACCTGCAGGTTATCCAAAATCAATATAATAAACAGTCCCAGGATGCGAATCTGAAAATTGCCAGAAAAGGATATTTGCCTTCAGTTTCCGCAGGCATGAACAATGGGGTAAGTTTCGGGCAGCTTTCACTGGGAACCGGGAGTATCAGAAACGACAGATTCAGTAACAGTGCGAGTCTGGGAGCTGATATGTTGGTGTACAATAATGGGAGACTGGAAAAAAATGTGAGAAAAGCTCAGTTTGATGTAGAAGCGAGCCAATATGATATTGAAACCATTAAAAACGATATCTCACTTCAAATCGCCCAACAATATCTTACAGCCCTTTTAAATAAAGAAATTGTCAAGATCTCTCAAAGTGCCGTGGAAAATGCACAAAAGCAATTCGACAGGGCAAAAATAACGACTCAGGTCGGAACTACTGCCCAGACGGTTTTAGCGGAAGCAGAAGCGGCGCTGGCCAGGGAAAAACAAAATCTTAAAACGGCGGAAGTGAATGTGGGAAGGGCATTGTTTGCCATCGTACAGCTTTTACAGCTTCCTGATTATAAAGGATTTGAGATTGAAGACGTACTGGTTCCGGACACCCTGGAAACACAATTGAAATCTGTTGATGAGGTGCTGACAACGGCATATGATATTCAACCTCAGATAAAAGCAGCGGAAAGCAGAATAAAATCTGCCGAGGCTCAGACGGAAGTGAGTAAGACGGCATTCTGGCCAACTCTGACAGCAAGTGCGGGGCTTTCTACTTTCTACAACAACATATTAAACACCAATGGCGGTGTGAGTTCCAGTCAGATAGGTTTTTTCCAGCAGTACAAAGATAACTTCGGACAAAATGTAGGACTCTCTTTAAATGTTCCTATTTTTAATAAAGGAATTACGAAGCTACAGGTAGAACAATCCAAGATCAATGAAAGTCTTGCTAAAGTAACACTGGAGCAACAAAAGCAATCGGTAAGACAAAATGTTCAGAAGGCACAGTTTGATGCCGATGCGAATTATGAAACTTACCTTTCAGCGATAGAAACAGAAAAGAGTACGAAGCTGGCTCTTGATTTTGCTGACAAAAGTTATGCTGCGGGAAGAACAACCATTTATGATGTCAATGTAGCCAGAAATAATTATGCAAATGCACAGGGATCAGTAGCGCAGGCGAAATATAATTATCTTTTCAGTCTTAAACTATTGAATTTCTATGCAGGAATTCCATTAAGTTTGTAAAATGCCTATCCAATCGTTAGAGAAATATTTACCTCAAAATACATTAAAATATTTAAGAATTTGGTTTTCAGAGTACTATATTCATATTAAGGTTACGAGAAACAGGAATTCTAAACTGGGAGATTATCGGAAACTTCCGGACAATTCGCATGAAATTACAGTCAATTCTACATTGACTCCTCAGCTTTTTTTCTTCGTGCTTACCCATGAGCTTGCTCACCTGATTGCTTTTGAAAAATATGGTCGAAGGATCTCTCCCCATGGAAATGAATGGAAAGAAACCTTTAGAAATATGCTCATAGAAAGTCTTGAAGTGTATGATGAAGACCTGAAACCTATTATTCTGAGGTTTTCAAAATCACCCAAAGCAAACTTCATGGCCAGCCCCGATCTTGTAAGGTATTTTCATACTGAAAAACAAGATGATAACCTCCGTTTCATCGAAGAACTTGAGAAGGGAGAATTTTTTATATACCGCAACGAAAAGTATTTATTGGAAGGTCTGATCAAAAAGAACTATCTTTGTAAGAACCTGGCTACTGGAAGGAAGTATTCTTTCAAGCCATTAGCGAGGGTAGAAAAATGTAGCTAAGAATGTTAAAATCAGACAGATACTGCGTGATAATGGCGGGAGGAATCGGAAGCCGGTTCTGGCCAATGAGTACGCAAAAATTTCCAAAACAGTTTCAGGATATTTTAGGAACAGGCCGCACTATGATTCAGCAAACCTATGACAGAATCAGTAAGGTAATTCCTAAAGAACAAATATTTGTCATTACAAATAAAGAGTATGTAGCCCTGTCTCATCAGCAGCTCCCGGAAATTCCCGAAGAGAATATCGTTGGGGAGCCTTTAATGAAAAATACAGCTGCCTGTAACCTGTACATGGCAAATAAAATTGCTGAAATTGATCCGAATGCTACCATGATTGTATTGCCGGCAGACCATCTGATCCTAAAAGAAGATGTTTTTTTAGAGAAAGTGGAGCTAGCTTTCGACGTAGCGTCAAAACATGATTATCTGGTGACTCTGGGAATTACCCCAACAAGACCTGATACCGGATATGGATACATTCAGTTTGTAGAGAAAAAAGGATCGGAATATTTTAAAGTTAAAACATTTACCGAAAAACCAATTTTGGAGATTGCCCAAAGCTTTTTAGAAAGCGGGGATTTTCTTTGGAATGCGGGTATATTTGTCTGGAATGTGAAAAGCATTCATCATGCTTTTGAGCTGTATCTTCCTGAAATGATGCAGCATTTCATGGCTTGCGAATACAATTCCGAAAAGGAAGACAGCTGTATAGAAACCATTTATCCTAAGGTTCAGAAAATTTCTATCGACAACGGAATTCTTGAAAAAGCAAAAAATGTATATGTAATTCCGTCAGATCTGGGATGGAGTGACTTAGGAACCTGGACGTCCGTTTATGAAAATACAGAGAAAGATAATGATGGCAACGCTGTAAAATTAAAGCATTTGCTATCATATAATTCAAAAGGAAATATCATTCGACTAAAAAATAATAACAAAGCCGTTATCATCGATGGCCTTGAAGATTATATCATCGTAGATACCGATAAAGCTCTTCTTATTTGTCCCCGCGACAATGATCAGTTGATTAAAGATTATGTTCTTGATCTGAAAAATTTCAAAAAAGGAGAGAAGTTTATGTAAAATTTTGGTATATTTTCTGCTGATTACCAGGCTATGATTAAATTAACAACCCAATTCACGATGCTTATATTCCTGTTTGCAGGAATTTTAGGATTTGCTCAGGAAAAGAAGAAATTTTCAAGTATACCGAATATTTTAAAACAGATTGAACCTGATGATAAAATAGATTCATGGGTGTTGGTGTACAACAGCTACGGTAAAGGGCAGGAGATTAAAACTTCCGGAGGAACAGTCAATTATACTCCTCAGTTTTCGGGTTTTAATTTATTTCCAAGTGAAGATAGTTTTTATTATATCGCTTATTCTCAGGGAGGAAAGATCAATTATGTCACCGATGCAGAGGCGCTGAAAAAGTTTGTGGGTAAAATAGATAATGCCCAGGAAGCGTCCATCATATTGGCATCAGACGGCTATATTGTTGATGAAGAATTTAAAGATCTGGCAGGCAATTATCATGAAGACGGTTCAAATTATTACCTCGATTTAGGGAAGTTGACATCCAGGGAATGCCCTTATCAGAAAACACATTATACTCTTACCGTAAACAAAGCGACCGGAGCTGTAACGAATGTCAAAGACAACGGGACATACATCGAGCTTTACAATAAAAAATGTGCTAATAACCCGAGACTTTTAAAGATCGAAAAAAAAGAAGAACCCAAGAAAGATGAGCCGAGAAAAACACCCAAGAGCAAATAACACCTATGAGACCGAACGATTAATTCTTCGTCCAATGTCCCGTGAAGACAGAGATTTTGTCTTTGAGCTTTATAACAGGCCGAAATTTATTCAGCATATCGGCAACCGTAATGTTAACAGTATTGAAGATGCCGAAAACTATATCCTGACCAGATTTGTTCCTCAGATTGAAAAAATGGGATTCGGGAACTATCTTTTAATAACGAAAGAAGGGAACGAAAAAGTAGGAGCGGTAGGAATCTTTGAAAGGGAAGGACTGGATATTGTAGATATCGGATATTCTTTACTGGAGGAATTCGAAGGAAAAGGATATGCATATGAAGCCGCTCAAAAGGTTAAATCCATAGGAATGGATGAGTTTGGGCTATCAAAAATATCGGCGATCATTTCAAAAGATAATATTTCTTCCCAGAAACTGATCGAAAAATTAGGCTTAAAATTTAAAAAACATGTAGTTCTTCCCGGAGAAACAGAAGAGTTGAATTACTATGAAACAGAATAAGATAATTTAAAAAGCTTTCACAAACATTTGTGAAAGCTTTTTTACTGTCTGAATATCAGCAGTTATCCTTCCAGAATCTGGTCGGCTGCCGTTTTGGACGTTACCTTTTCTATTACTCTTGAACAGATACCATTTTCGTCAAAAATAAATGTGGTTCTTACGATCCCCATATAGGTTTTCCCAAAAGTTTTCTTTTCCTTCCAGACACCAAATTTCTCGATGATATCTCTATTTTCATCAGCAATAAGATCATAAGGAAAAGCAAATTTACTATGGAAGTTTTTTTGCTTTTTTATGGAATCACCACTCACTCCCAATAATTGGAATCCGGCTTTTTTAAGCTTAGAATAATTGTCGCTCAGGTTACATGCTTCCACAGTGCAGGTAGGGGTGCTGGCTTGCGGGTAAAAGAACACGACAAGTTTTTTCCCGATTAATTTTGATGAATTTATAGCTTCCCCATCTTGATTGAGTCCTTCAAATTCAGGTAATTTATCTCCAACTTTAAGCATAATAATTTAATTTTGTTCAAATTTAAGGGATACATGACAAAAAAACAAAGAGCTGAGCTCGTTCAGATAGAACTGGATAAATTATATCCTACCACTCCAATTCCGTTGGATCATACAGATCCTTATACTTTAATGGTTGCTGTAGCACTTTCTGCTCAGACAACAGATAAAAAGGTTAATCAGGTGACTCCCGAGCTTTTTGCTGTGGCAGGAACGCCTCAAAGAATGGCTAAGCTCGAAGAGTTCCAGATCAAGGAATTGATTAAAGAAATAGGACTGTCTAATACCAAAGCCAAAAACTTAAAAAGAATGGCAGAGCTTCTTCTGGAAAGGCACGGTGGAGTGGTTCCTCAGACTTACGAGGAGCTGGAGGCGCTACCCGGAGTAGGTCATAAAACAGCATCTGTAGTCATGAGCCAGGGATTTGGTTACCCTGCTTTTCCGGTCGATACTCATATCCACCGCCTGATGACCCAATGGAAGTTAACATCAGGTAAAAATGTAGTAGAAACGGAACGTGATGCCAAAAAGCTATTCCCGGAAGAGGTATGGAATAAACTTCATCTTCAGATTATTTTCTACGGAAGAGAATATTCTCCTGCTAGAGGAAAAGGTGAGAAAGATTTTATTACGAAAATGATGTTTGACAAATAATTCAATTATTATAGCGTCAGGTTCGCTAAGATTTTATAAAAAACTATGCTGAAATAGCTCGCGAAGGCACTTCGTTTAGCAAAGGTAATATTTCCCTGGCTGAGTGAAACGTCTTTGCGAACTAATAGAAAACGCTACAATTACTTTGTGGTCGTTGCGTTCATAAATAAATCATGTCAAGGTTCTGAACCTTGACATGGTTTAAAAAACATCATGTAAGAAAAAAGAAATGTATTTAATAATCCAATAACCTTCTGTGATAATTAATCTGCCCCAAATGATAATCCAGATGCGCAATCAGGTGGATCAGGAAATAATCGGTGGTCATTTTGCTTTCAAAAACCACGAGAGGATATTCGTTTTTCAGATCTTGTTCGGATAATTGAGAAAGAACAGAATCAATCATGGCTGCAGTAGCTTCAACTTTTGTAATCAGTTCAGCTTTCGGAACGTCTTTTAATGAAAATTCAAGATCACGCTGTCTTACATACTCTGTATTTCCAAGGTGTGTTCCTATGAAATGATTAAGATTTCCAACCAGGTGAAGACAAAGATTACCGGCTGAATTACTAATGTTTTTATCCGTTTTCCAAAGGTTTTCTTCCTTTTGATACGCTTCTATTTCAATTTTCAATTTGTTTAAGTCCCTGTTGTACAGAGATCGTAGGCTTTCTGTGATCATATCGGTTTTTGTTTTAATGACTTTATCATGAATAATAAAAAAGGCATCGATCTTTATCCAATGCCTTCTCTATTATCTATTTTTGTTTTTTAGCCCAAAGCTCCATTTTCCTGTTCAGAACATCCAGAGGAAGGCATCCCTGGCTTAATACTTCATCGTGGAAGCTTGCCAGACTGAATTTTGTTCCCAGTTCTTTCTGATACTTTTCTCTGAGTTCACGGATTCTTAATGATCCGATTTTATATCCTAATGCCTGTCCCGGCATTGCCATATATCTTTCCACTTCTGCCACTGCAGCTCCTTCATCGTAAGAAATGTTGCTTAAGAAATATTTGATCGCTTCCTCCCTTGACATTTTTCCGGTATGAAGACCTGTATCTACAACAAGTCTTACCGCTCTCAGCATCTGATCGCTTAAATACCCCATTTTTTGATAAGGATCTGTATACAGCCCAAATTCCGGGCCTAAAGTCTCACAATAATGAGCCCATCCCTCACCATACGCTCCAAACCATCCGAATCTCATAAACTTGGGGAGCTTTTCATTTTCCTGTTGCAAAGAAACCTGATAGTGGTGCCCGGGAATAGCCTCATGAAGGAAAAGAGATTCCATTCCTGAAGTTACATTGAACTTTGTAGGATCCGGAAGCGGAACATAGAAGATTCCCGGTCTTTTCCCATCGGGAGTGCCCGGAATATATTCTGCGCTGGCGCTTGCCTCTCTGAATTTTTCTGTCTGCCGGATTTCAAACTTAGTTTTCGGTGTTACGTTAAACATCGTTTTCAGCTTAGGAGTAATCTTCGCCAGAATGCTGTTGAAGCCGTTTAAAACATTTTTAGAAGTCTTGTAAGGCATTGCTTTCGGATCCGTTTTTACAAAAGTGATAAACTCTTCAAGAGATCCGCTGAAACCTACCTGTTGTTTTACCTTTTCCATTTCAGCACGAAGCATGGCTACCTGCTGTAGTCCGATTTTATTTATTTCCTCAGGAGATTTCTTAGTCGTTGTCCAGCTTTTTACATAATAGCTGTAGATTTCATTTCCGTTGGGAAGGCTGCTATATCCGTCCGTATCTCTGCCTTTTGGCCAATATTCCTTTTCCAGAAATGTCGCCATTTTCGTATAAGCAGGAATGATTTTTTTGGTAATAGCTTCCTTATACAACCCTGAGAATTTGTCTTTCTGAGCCTGAGAAAAGTTCTTTGGAAAATTCTTAACAGGTCCGTAGAAGATATTTTTATCCATGTCAGGTGTAATGATTTCCTCGGCTTTCATCTGTGGAATCATTTTGACAATCAGTTTCTTGGGAAGAACTACTTTATTATTGATCCCTTCACGGAAGTTTTCTGCGGCGGCATCCATCCATTCAGGGAATTTCTCCATTCTTTTAAGCCAGTCGCTGTAATCTTTTTCGGTTTTGAAGGGCTGGCTTCCCTGTCCGCTTCCATACAGAGGAAATGTTAAAGGAAGACCTCCGAATTGGGTGAAAGGAATATATTCAGGATGATAGGCATAGGCTTCAATTTTATCTTTCAAAGTATAATCCAATACATCATATATTACTTTATCTTCATCTGAAAGAGTTTTATAATCTACATGATCCAGCTGTTTCTGTACCGAATGATAGAAAGCTACTTCACCTGAAATGAAATCTTTATCAATATTGATAGGAAGCTGATCATTGTATCTTGTATCTCCCTGCGAAGTAGCATCAAGAGGATATAATTTAAGATACTGCTCATAATAATTGGACGCAATAGAATCCAGATTAGAAGGAGTTACTTTGGTAAGAGGAGAATCAGACTTCTTGCATGAAGCAAGAGCGATCATCAGGCCCAGTCCTAAAATACTTTTTGACAAAATTTTTTTCATTTCAGAATCTTTATGGTAACAAAAGTAAGTATTATTAGGGTATCGAGAGTAAACATGTGGCTTGATTTTAAAAAATTATTTTTCAAAATCCTTTTCACTTTAAATCAATTTTTTATCTTTGTCTAAAACGTTTAACAATCATATTATTACAGTTCTTTTTTAAGGAAAAATGAAAGGGATTTTAAAAATTTACCATCCGGAGGAAACGCTAAAATACAATATCAGAAATACTTATTGTAAAGCAGTTTACAGCAACCAGCAACACTTTTTAGAGGTTGAAATCATAACGGATGACAGTTTGGATCATGTGGATGATGATTCATTACAGTACAACTTTCCACAGCTTTCGCTTGAGGTTTTCGATTTTCCTATCGAATCAACGGAAATAGAAGGAAAAACTATCAAAATCAATGATTCTGATGAGGAAACCTACACAGAAGTAGATCTCTTCGATGATGAAGATGCCTATATTTATGACAATGAGCTCCTTTTCGAAAGAAACGAAGAGGGAGAGCTTGAAGTCATCTGGAAAGGAACCATTGATGATTTCTACACGGGATCTGACACACCAATTCCTTTTAGGTTAAAATGTGAATTTAAGCAGGATGATATCGAGGTAGACGAAGATTAACCGATCTCTTTGTCCTTTCAGATAATAAATTTCTTTTCAAATTTTTTTTGGAAAGAAATTTCTTATTTATCATTTCATAACAAAATTTAAGTTGTTTTTAAGCAATTTTTAAGACTTCAATTCATAATATTCCACTACATTTGTCGTTGAAACTTTAATAAAATTCACATTAATGCTGTTAACGGAACTTTCACAGATTTTATTTGCACAAATCGCTACACCCGCAGTTGCCACAGATAATTTAGAATTTTCATTTTGGAAAATCATGTTCCATGGAGGAGCCTTCGCTAAAATAGTGATGGTAACCGTATTGCTGTTGGGCGTATTTTCTTTGTATCTGTTTTTTGAAAGATTTTTCTTTATCAAAAGACTTGCTTCAAAGACAGATTCCAATTTCATGAACAATATTGAAGATTTTATCAAAGCGGGTAAGATCGAAGCTGCCACTGACTACTGTAAGACGCAGAATTCACCGGAAGGAAGAATCCTTGAAAAAGGAATTTCCAGATTGGGAAGACCTGTTTCGGATATTGTAAGTGCTATGGAGGCACAGGCACAGGTAGAAGTAGCCAATATGGAGAAAAATCTGAATCTTTTGGCTGTGGTTCCGAGTATTGCTCCTATGTTGGGACTTTTGGGAACGGTTATCGGGATGATCATTGCGTTCTTTAATTTATCTCATGCTACAGGATCATTCTCACCAAAAACACTTTCTGAAGGTATTTATACTGCTCTGGGACAAACGGCTGTTGGTCTTGCAGTTGCTATTCCGGCAAACTTCTGTTATAATATTCTTTTAACCAGAATCGATAAGTTTGTTTTGAAGGCTCAGAATATGTCTGGAGAGTTTTTAGACTTAATCAACAAACCTTTATAAATCTTTCTTATGAAATCGCTGTCTGGAATAATGATGTAAGCGATTCCATCTGACCTTTAATAATAGTAGAATAAACAGATGAAAATTCAGAGAAGAAATAAAGCGAATCCGGAATTCAGTTTAGCAGCGATGACTGACGTCATCCTGTTGATGCTGATTTTCTTTATGATAACATCTTCAGCAGCCAATCAAAGTGCTATAGATGTGAACCTTCCTAAGGCAGGAGCTACAGACGACAATATCCCTAATCCAGTGACCGTAAGTATTAAACCGGATGGCTCATTTTTTGTGGATGACAATCCTGTAAACAGGGGAGAGCTTGAACAGATTATCGTAAATAAACTGGCCAGCCAGCCTAATAAGTCATTTACCATCAGAGCAGATGAAAATACTTTGCACAAAGATGTGGTTTTTGTGATGGAAATTGCCGAAAAAAATAAATTTAACATCGCCATTGCGACGGTTAAAGATAAATAAGGAAAGAATCAGTATCAAAGATGAGAAGCTATACAGCAAATAGAAATGAAGAAAATAAGGATAGGATCAAGAGCGCCCTGCTTTCTGTTCTTATCTGGGCTGCCATTTTGCTTTTTGTTTTTTTATATAAATTAAAACCTGAACTGGACAAAGATCCTGAAGTGGTAACAACCATGCTGGTGAACTTCGGAGACAACAGAAACGGAAATGGTGTTGAAGAACCCGCAGAACAACCGGGAAGCTTAGCTGCTGCCACGGAGGAAGTAACGCCGGAACCCGCAGAAACTCCTGTACCCGAAACAAAAACAGTGGTAAAACCTGAACCTGCTCCTGAACCAAAGAAAGTAGAGGCGAAGGAAAAAATCATTACAGGGAACAGTTCAAAAAATACAGTTCCTAAAAAAGAGGAGTCAAAAAAAGCCGAGAAAAAAGAAGCAACCAGTACCAATGCTTCAAAAAACACTAAAAAATCCGGAGCAACTACGGCCAATTCTAAAACCGGAAACGGCGACGGAAAAGGAAATGCCGCTATCGGAAACCTGATCCGAGGAAGAGGTACAAAAGCCGGAAGCCAGGGAACCGGTGACGGTATTGGAAATGCCGGCGATCCTTTGGGAGGTGACGGAAATGGTGACAGTAAAGTCGGAATCGACAGAAAGCTGGTAGGATACATCCCGGGAACAATGGGAAGAGGAGGGGCACAGCCTTCTCACAGTTGTACAGCCAGCGGATCAATTACCATTGCGTATACGGTAGATAAAGCCGGAAATGTAGTTTCAGCGAGAAGATCAGGAGGTATTTCAGATCCTTGTGTATCGTCCACTTCAGTAACATGGGTGAAGAAATATGTAAAAGCAGAAAAAGCCAATACATCTTCCACCGGATCGTATAAAATTACCTTCTAGCAGAATCAAGATTTGCCGGAAGTTGAAAAGAAGTAGGCAGGAAGCAACTTTTCGTCATAAAAATATACTTCTGCGCGAAGATTTACAACAGACATATAGTTATTCTCTGTAACCTTCATGACTTCCATCTCCCAGCTTCAAGTATTACTACATCGTAGATTTTTGTTCTTACTATATAAAAAAACACTTTATTCAAGTGCTTTTTTTAATTCGTTTATTCTGTTGATGATCGGTAGGGCAAAGATCCCGCTTGTCTGCAAATACAGCTCATAAAAAGTTTTTGCTTTGTCCTGAAAGTCTTTGTTGGGCTCTTGTCTGCTTTTAAAATAGAAGAGGTTTCCGAGCATTTCATAATAATCTTTATGATCCCTTTCCTGTCTTTCATTGACTAAAGCAATCATTTCCTCCTTAGTCATTGACGATACTTCCGTGAAGTTCATCTTGAAAATATCTCGCATCAGCGTATCAAAATCCAGTTCTTTCTGCATTAAGCTTTCTTCAGGTTTGTCCAGAATCAGTTTTTCCAACGCTTGAGTTAGTTGACGTATGAGTCTTAGGGTGAATTCTTTATCTGTTATCATAATTGTTAATGTTGTTGCCGGTAGTTGGGTTATCTATGTCATTTTAATTGGACCTATTTTATAAAATTAAGTTTTTCGTAGCTCATTGCATATTTTTTAACGAGGAAAAGACCAGGAACTTCCAATTAGAAACCTTATCTAGGCAAAAAAGAGATATGCCAACGCAATTGCTGTAATAACGCCCACCAGATCAGCCAGAAGCATAGCAATTACCGTGTATCTTGTGTTCTTTACCGCTACGGCACCAAAATATACTGCAATCACGTAGAATGTGGTATCTGAGCTTCCCTGAAGAACGGCAGCTAATTTACCCTGGAAGCTGTCTGCTCCAAAGGTAGCCATCGTGTCAACCATCATTCCGCGTGCTCCGGAACCGGACAGGGGTTTAATTAAGGCCGTTGGCAGACCATCCACAAATCTAGGGTCAAGGCTCGCTGCATTGGCCACCCACTTCATTCCGTCAATAATCACATCAAATACACCCGAAGTTCTTAATAAAGAAATAGCGATCAGCATTCCTACCAGATAAGGAATAATCTTTACACAGGTTGTAAACCCTTCTTTTGCTCCCTCAATAAAGGCATCAAAAACGTTGATCTTCTTATAAACTGCCCCCAGTACAATAGCGAGGAAAATAAAGAGAATAAGCCCGTTACTTAAAACTTTACTGAAATCATCCAGCTCATCTTTACTCAATTGTACCAGATAGACTACGAGTAAAGCGATAATGGCTGAAATACCACCTACATAAGCAATAACTACCGGACGGAGAAGATTGATCTTTTGGTATAAAGAAACAATAATCATCGCAGCCAATGTTGCGGCAAAGGTGGCAATCATACATGGGAGAAAGATATCTGTCGGAGTTTTGGAGCCCATTGATGCTCTTATGGCGATAATGGATACCGGAATCAGGGTCATTCCTCCCGCATGAAGACAGAGAAACATGATCTGTGAATTGCTGGCAGTATCTTTATTCGGATTTAAAGTCTGGAGACTTTCCATAGCTTTTAATCCAAATGGAGTCGCGGCATTGTCCAAGCCCAGAAGATTGGCGCTGAAATTCATCAGCATATGCCCGAAAGCCGGATGGTTTTTAGGAATATCCGGGAATAGTTTTGAAAAGAACGGTTGGATAAACCGGCTTAAAAGATTGATGCCTCCTGCCTTTTCAGCGATACTCATGAACCCCATAAAAAGCGTCATGATTCCAATCAGGCCGAGACATATTTTTACAGCGGTTTCTGAGGTTCCGATCACGCCATCTGCTTCCTGAACTCGATAAACCTTTACATTTTGTTTGAGGGAGTCGGTTGTTTTATAATGGATTCTGCCGTCAGCAAAATCTGTTTTTTTCATCAAACTGTCTTTTACGACAGGGGAAACTGCTGATATTGGCTGGGCTGCAATCTGCACGGTATCACCGCCTTTCCCAACCACCATATCATTAAAAATGGTTTTGTAGTTGCTTGATGAAATGTATTTTATACTGGCAATGGCAATGGCAATGATAATAAAAGCCGACCAAATTCTGCTGAGAACCATCTGATTGATTTAATTGTTTAAACTTATCAAAAATACTTTAAACCACAAAAATAACTAAAGTCTTTTGTAATTCCGGTATGAAAGAGTGCTAATGATGGTTTGCAGCTTTATACTCTTTTGACGCAGTGTTCGCAAAGTTTCTAAATAATGGGAAATGATTTTTCTCGTTCGCACAGGCGTCAGCACTAAGTAATGGGGACTTCAATTATGGAATATCGCTGAATGAAATACGCTTTCGAATGAAAATATGCATAAAGCTTTATATTTCCATTGCAATCTTTAGTGTTTACAATAAAAAAAATTACTCTTCCAGGTAAACAAGGTGTCCCTCAAAGTCATCATCCACATTTCTCAAAACCTTAGCGTCATCCATTTTTTTGACCAGTCCGTCTACGAAGAAACTTTTTTCAAAAAACTGGCGGTGGATCCCGGGAAGCATTTCCATGAAATAGTCCATTCCGAACTTGTTGTTATGAAGGTCCATTTTGGTTTCCAGAGGTTTATTGGGAAACAGTTCCTCGTGCATATCTGTCATTCTTTTGCAGAATTCCAGAGCCTTTTTTGGGGATGAGATTTTGCAGCAGTACATCATGATGAAGCAGCACCACAGAGCATGTCTGAAAGCATTTCCTATCCCATTGTTGGAAGCCGTGTCGGGAAATTTCTTTTGTGCTATGGTGAATGCCTTGACGGTTGCGTAAAAGCTTAATAATGAGAAAAGAGGATGGGGGAGAACAAGAGATAAAAGACGCATAATCTTTTTAAAACTCATACTCCGGATGGTATCAAAAAATATTTTAAAAGTCCTCATAAATAAAAATCTCTCCCTAATTAGAGAGAGACTGTATTGTTTTTGTTACAGGGATTATGCTTTTACAGCTAATAAATTAACGGTTTTAGCAACAGTGTCCTGAATTTCAGTTCTTTTTACAATGAAATCAACAAATCCTTTTTCCTGTAAGAATTCTGATGTCTGGAATCCTTCCGGTAGATCTCTACCGATTGTTTCACGGATTACCCTTGGTCCCGCGAAACCGATCAATGCTCCCGGCTCAGCCATGATAATATCAGCGGTCATTGCGAATGAAGCGGTGATTCCTCCAAAAGTAGGGTCACAAAGGTAAGCGATGTACAGAAGCCCTGCTTCGGAAAGCTGAGCTAATTTAGCCTGTACCTTAGCTAATTGCATCAAAGAATATGTAGCTTCCTGCATTCTTGCTCCTCCGGACTGACAGATGATCATATACGGAAGTTTGTGCTGGATACAGTAGTCTACTGCTCTTCTGATCTTCTCACCCATTACAGAACCTAAAGATCCTCCGATAAAGGCAAAATCCATACATGAAACCACCATTTCAGTTCCTTTTACAGTGCCTACTGCGTTTCTAATGGAATCCGTAAGTTTTGTCTTTGCTTTTACCTCCTTTAAACGGTCTTTATAAGGTTTTGTATCTTTAAAGTTTAAGATATCAATACTTTCAACATTGGCATCCAGTTCGGTGAATTTACCGCCGTCAAAAAGGATGTCAAAAAATTCCGCACTTCCTATTCTTACATGAAATCCGTCTTCAGGAGAAACGTAGTTATTTCTCTTTAGTTCATCATGTTCCACAACTTTTCCTGATGGAGTCTGATGCCATAGGCCTTTGGGAACGTCCTTTTTTTCATCAGTAGAGGTGGTAATGTTTTTTGCTTTTCTTTTAAACCAGTCGAATGCCATTTTTAAATTGTATTAATGTATAAATGTAAAATGTACCAATGTAAATGCACTCTTATGAATACTTTTTACATTGATACAAATGTACAGTTCTTATTTTAAAGTATTTACGTTATTTAAATCTTCAAATGCCTGTACCAATCTTGTAGAGAAAGTTTCTTCACCTTTTCTTACCCAAACTCTTGGGTCATAGAATTTTTTGTTAGGTTTTTCCTCTCCTTCAGGGTTTCCGATTTGAGATCTCAAATAGTCGATATTGTTCACCATATAATCTCTAACGCCTTCTGTATATGCAAACTGAAGGTCAGTATCGATATTCATTTTAATTACTCCGTAGTCGATTGCTTCTCTGATCTCTTCTAAAGTAGATCCTGATCCTCCGTGGAATACGAAGTTGATCGGCTTAGCAGCAGTTCCGAATTTTTCCTGAACATATTTCTGAGAATTATCAAGGATTTTCGGAGTAAGAACTACGTTTCCTGGCTTGTACACTCCATGAACGTTGCCAAATGCAGCAGCGATCGTAAAGTTATCAGAAATAGCCTTTAACTTTTCATAAGTATAAGCTACATCCTCAGGTTGAGTATATAATTTAGAATTATCAACGTCTGAGTTGTCAACACCATCTTCTTCACCTCCGGTAACTCCGATTTCTACTTCAAGAGTCATCTGAAGTTTAGCCATTCTTTCGAAATAACGGGCCGAAATCTCAAGGTTTTCTTCTAAAGGCTCTTCAGAAAGGTCTAACATGTGAGAAGAATAAAGTGACTTTCCTGTCTGCTTGAAGAATTCTTCGTTAGCATCCATTAATCCGTCAATCCATGGAAGTAATTTCTTTGCACAGTGGTCTGTGTGTAGAATAACGGTAGCTCCGTAAGCTTCAGCAAGAGTGTGGATGTGCTTTGCACCGGCGATAGCTCCTAAGATAGCCGCTTTTTGTCCGTCATTGCTTAATCCTTTCCCTGCGTTGAAAGCCGCTCCACCATTTGAAAACTGGATAATTACAGGAGAGTTTAATTTCGCTGCAGTTTCCATTGTCGCATTTACGTTGCTTGATCCAATTACGTTTACTGCAGGTAGTGCATATTTATTTTCTTTAGCATGCTGAAAAATATCAGTAACTAACTGACCTGTGGCAACTCCTGCCGGAAAAATTCTACTCATGTTTTACTTTTTATTATAAATTTATTAGGTGTTTTAATTTCGTGTAAAGGTAATCATTTTTAGGGAATTGCTAATTTCTTTTGTCTCTTCCCCAAAGCAGCTTCTGACGAATGGTTTCGTAGAAACTAAGGTTGTTTGGCTGTACCAGAAGAAGCTGAAAAGAAGCCTTTCTGATGATGATTTCCTTGTCTGTTTCAATGTGTATTAATCTTGAGTCTAAAGAAAGAGAGTACTGAGGAACCCTGCTTTCCACCCTGAATTTTATTTCCACTTTGTCATTTACCACTAAAGGTCTCACATTCAGATTGTGAGGAGCAATCGGGGTAATGACGAAATTTTCGTTGTTGGGAGAGATAATTGGTCCTCCGCAGCTCAATGAGTAGGCGGTAGAACCGGTTGGTGTTGAAATAATCACTCCGTCTCCCCAGAAAACATTTAAAAACTCATCGTTGATGTATGAGTCTACCGTAATCATCGATGTTGTTTCTTTTCTGGAAACGGTTACATCGTTCAAGGCATAAGGAAAAGCTCCTTCCAGTTTTGGAGAAACAACTTCTATGACCGAACGACGACTGGTTTTTACGTTACCCTTTAGGATAGAGTCAAGCTCTTTGAAAGCTTCTTCTTTGGTGAAAAATGCCAGAAACCCTAATCTTCCGGTGTTTACACCGACTACCGGTATTTCCAGATCTTCAATAAAGGTCAGTGAATTTACAATGGTACCGTCACCTCCGAAAGTGAAGAACAGGTCCACTTCTTTATCCAGAAGATCCTGTTTGTTATTAAATGTTTCGAAAATTTTTGAGAATTGAAGGGCTTCTGCCATTTCATCATACAAAACGGATTTTACGCCTCTGCTTTCAAGCTCAGAGATAAACTTGCTTAGATATAAAAAAGTATCAAGATCTTTTTTCTGAGAATAAATAGCTGCCTTCATTGTTATATTTCTATAAATTTTTGGAAAAAACCGAATCGGTCCTTAAACAGGTCGGTTTTCTCATCAGAATAGTATTTTTCAACAATTCTGTAGTCGTACCGGTCAAAAGTAGAGTCTATTGACGCCAGGTTTTCATTGCTGATCTTTATGGTGACATGGATCACCTCGTCTGACATAAAGCTTATAAATCCGCCATAAAATTTGGAATTATTGCTCTCCACAATATTGGCGATCTCTGTCATCGAATACTTTCGGGCAGGAGTTTCTATCGTAAGGATAGCGCCTGATTCGGAAAATAAGGGGTAACGGGACAGGTCCTGAAAAATATCATCACAGGAAATATACCCCAGATACTTTTCATTTTTATTAATCACCGGAATTACGTTTGAGCTGAATGTATAAAACAGACGGATACTGTCCATAATATTACTGTCTTCCTGGATCGCAAAACGTTCGATCTGATGTTCCAGATCTTTTAAAGTTCCGCCGTCTTCCTCATAGAGAAAGTCCTTGGCCAGGGCTCCGTAAAAGTGGTTGGATTTTTTGATGAAAACATGGGAATATCCAAAATCTTCTAACATATTTCGGGCCGACTCTATTGAATCAGACAGGCTAAAACACGGGAAGTCTTTTGAGATATAGTCCTTAATAAACATTGTGCTAATTTATAAAAAAATAAATGAATCTTTTTCTGAAAACCTTATTTTTTTTGTGTTAAAACGAAAAAAGTGATTTCAAAATTTGTTTGTAAAGAAAAAAAAAGTACCTTTGTCGCCTTTCATTTTTACTTTTTATTAGATTTATTTCAAACTGCACTGTCTACTAATGACATATGCAGTTTTTTTATTTTAAGGCTTTTGCAAATTCCCACATTACAATTCCACCGCATACACTTACATTCAGGGAATGCTTGGTGCCAAGTTGCGGAATTTCCAGGAATACATCGATATTGGGTAAAACTTCATCACTGATTCCTTCTACTTCATTCCCTAAAACCAGGGCGTATTTTTTTGATGTATCAATTGTGAAATCTGTGATCAGTGTACTGTTGGTCGTCTGCTCGATGCCCACAATTTCATAATCTTTACTTTTCAGGTCCGCAATGGCTGTGTTGGTGTCTGCTTCATGATACCAGTCTACACTTTCCGTTGCTCCCAATGCTGCTTTATGAATTTCACGGTGTGGCGGCTGAGGAGTAATTCCGCAAAGGATTATTTTTTCGATCAAAAAGGCATCTGCTGTTCTGAAAGTGGCTCCTACGTTGTGCATACTTCTAATGTTATCTAAAATGATAACCAATGGAATCTTATCAATCTTCTTGAACGTTTCTACATCGATTCTGTTCAGTTCTTCCAGTTTTAATTTGTGTACCAATTGTTTTATTTTGTTGAGATTAATTTTCCGTCTTTGTAGACTTCTGTTTTTTCAATGCTTCCGTCTTCACGATAAAAAATTCTTTTACCGTTGCGTTTGTCATTGACTAACTCTGTTTCACGTTCCAGTTTTCCGGATGGATAATACGATTTCCATTTTCCTTCAGCCAGCCCGTTGCTGTAAATACCCTGTTGTTTTATGGTTTTGCCATCTTCATGATAAGCAGTGCTTTCACCGTCAAGTTTCCCGAATTTATAATTGGAAACTTCATTTATTTTCCCGTTGGGGGAGTAAAATGTGGCGGTAGAGCTATCATCATAGATGTTTTTTTCACCGTTTCTGTAGTATTCTTTGGAGAGAAGAACGCCTGCCTGATCGTAATACTCCCAGTTTTTATATTTATATCCTTTTTTATTTTCCCCTTTAGCTTTTACTTTCCCATTGTCATGGTAATAAACGGCGTCACCATCTATTTTTCCTTTTTTCCATTCAACGATATTTTTTACCTGCCCGTTGTCAAAAAACTCTTTGCAGGATCCTTCCTGCAGCCCGTCCTTGAATCCGCATGGTTTTTGTGCATATATCATTGCCGAAGCGGAGAAAAATAATAGAAAAACGTATTTCATAGCTATTTTTATTTCAAAAATACTAAAATACTTATATTTGGCTCAAAAATATACTATGAAAAAATTCATTATCTTATTCATATTGACCTTGAGTTTCACCAGCTCATATGCTCAGAACACTTATTACCCACAAGTGTTTTTTGATAAAAAATTAGCCCGCGACATGCTGGGATTCGGAAATTCTTCTATTGAGGGAGTGGCCTCTACAAAGCAAAAAACAGCATTGGGCATCAAGCCTTTATTGGGAGAGAAACATTATGCAAGACAGGGAACTGTGGTAATGCTCTTCCCGGTAACTCCTTATTTCCAGGAGTTTTATGACATGAGAAGAAAGTACGAGAACAAAAAGACAACAGTATATATGTCTGAAGAAGCTTTTAAATACAGGGTAGAAGCATTAACGGATGACCGGGGCAGATTTAAGTTTGAAAAACTGAAACCGGGAAAATATTATCTGGAAACAATCATCAACTTTACAGCAACTGCCAGCTATCAGAAACAAACAGGAACAACGGATACTTATAATGGGATGGGAGGTTATCTATACTCTACCCCTATTTACAATACATTTTTCTACGGATACTCTGCTGCCAACAGGGAAAGTAAATTTGTAGAAATAAAACAGGATGGCGAATTAAAAGAAATCAAGCTTTAAAGCTTGATTTCTTATTTTTTGTTCATAATCTGATGTACATTTTTTTCGATATTCTGGGCCAATGTTTCCATCGGAATGTCATTCTCGTCATTATTAAATGGATCTTCTATCTCTTCAGCAATCAGTTCAAGGCTCATTAATACATAATATACAAAGACGGTCAGCGGTATCATAAACAGTCCGATCGTAATCACGTAGGCAATGGGAAGCGCAAACACATAGAGAATAATAAATTTCTTTATAAATGAAGAATAAGAATACGGAATAGGTGTGTTTTTTATTCTCTCACAGCCCCCGCAAACATCAAGGAATCCTGAAAGCTGAGTATCTAAATACAGCATTTCCACTTCAGAAATTTTACCTTCTTTCTTTAATTGGTTCAGCTTGTGAGATAAAAGAATAATGATTTCACTTGGACCATGGTTTTGCAGTGTTTTTTCAATCTCAGAATAATCTTCATCCAAAGCCAGCCTTGTTGATTCTTTTGACAGATGCTTTGCTAAAAAGTGAGGAAAAAACTTTAAATATCTTGAAATCTGCTCTGCATCCTGACGGTTATCTCCCAAAATAGTGTTGATTTTAATCGCAAAATTTCTTGTATCATTCACCAGTTTGCCCCATAGCTTTCTTCCTTCCCACCATCTGTCGTAAGCAGTATTGGTCCTGAAAACCAATAGTAATGACAATACAAAGCCTAATAAAGAATGTATCATCCCTACATTACTTACCCCGGATTTGGTGGTAAGATGCAGATATTCTACTTCCAGATACTGAATGCCCCACGAGTAAAGGCCTACCAAAATCATACTGGGAAATAAGATTTTTAAAGTATCACTTTTGTGTAAGCTGAAAAGGATTTTAATGAAATGTTTGGTATTGTAGACTCTCATAAATTCACTTGGTTTTACAAATATAATTTTTTTTCAGTTAGTGCCGGATTACGGTAACCCGTAAGATTTATAATGAAGAGATCCTTTAATTTGCTGAAAAAAATAAAATGGGTTATTATAGAAAAGGACATTTCAAAAAAAACGGAACCTGGGTAAGCGGGCATTATGTAAGTACATTTGGCAGAAGGAAAATACAACCCAAAAATTCTCAGGGTTGTGCTGTGATTTTCATGGGAGGAATCATTTCAATACTTATATACCTGCTAAAATAAGCTTACTGCTTTATACCTTTGTTCCATTATTTAAAATTTTCTCAATTTTCAAAAAAGTCCTATTTTTATTTCGCATTAAATACGAAATACATGATCCTCGAAAACGTAGATGTTGTCAACGACATCAGTAAAGAAGATTTTCAGAAAAATTATTTTAAAAAGCAGAAACCTCTTTTAATTAAGAATTTTGCCAGTCGTTGGGAAGCTTTTGATAAATGGAATCTGGCTTATATTAAAGAAAAAGCCGGCGATCAGGAAGTCCCTTTATATGATAATAAACCTGCGGATTCGGCAAAGAGCTCGGATGCTCCGGTAACGCATATGAAAATGAAGGATTATATCGACACTATTAAGTCTCATCCTTCAGACCTTCGTATTTTCTTCTATATTATTACCGACAGGCTCCCGGAATTGCTGAAGAATTTTACCTATCCGGATTTAGGGATCAGGTTTTTTAAAAGGTTACCAACCTTATTTTTCGGCGGAAGCGAGGCACATGTTTTAATGCATTATGATGTTGACCTTGGTGACTTTATGCATATTCATTTTGAAGGGAAGAAGAGAATTTTATTATTTGATCAGAAACAGTCTGCATTCTTGTACAAAGTTCCATTATCGGTGCATACCGTTTATGAGGTAGATTATGAGAATCCTGATTATGAAAAATTTCCTGCATTACAATACGCAAAAGGATATGAGATTTTTATGGAACATGGTGATGCTCTCTTTATTCCCGGTGCATTCTGGCATTTCAACAGATACCTCGAACCCGGGTTTTCATTATCATTAAGAGCACTGCCCAATAAACCAAATGTTTTTGCCAATATGCTTTATCATGTTTTTATTATGAGATATACAGATAAAATCATGCGTAAACTTTTTAAAGCTAAATGGGTGGATTACAAGCAGAAGTGGGCTTACAAAAAGAGTACAGAAGCATTGCATAGACATTTGGGAAAAGCGTAAGGTGATGGAAGTAGGAAGGTGGAAGTTATCGGAGCCGATACAACAAAATTCCTGTCTTTTAATAACTTTTTATAAATGATTTTCAACGACTTCCGGCCTTAAAAAGGCATCTTACTCATTAATCAATCCAAAAAGTTTCGCATCCACAAACTTTCCTTTTTCAAAGAAGTAATCTTTCATAGTTCCTTCTTCATGGAAATTCAAAGAGGTTAACAGTTTCTCCGAGGAAATATTGGCAGGGTCAATGAATGCATCCACACGATGCAACTGCATGCTTTCAAAACCAAAAGTCAGAATAGGAAGGATTGCTTCTTTCATCAAAGACTGCCTCCAAAACAATGGGTTAAGCTCGTAGCCTATTTCTGCCCTGAAATGTTCACGGAACCAGTTGTGATATCCACAGGTGCCAATCACTTTATTTTCAGACTTTAGTTCCAGCGCCCAGCGGAATCCTTTTCCTTTTTCAAATTCGCTGTTGAAATGCTCGATGATATGATGAGCATCCTTCAAAGATGTAAAAGCTTCAAGGTCATAATATTCCATCACACGCTCCTGTGAAAAATACTCAAATACATCTTCGGAATCATCAGGGGTCAGCTGTCGTAAAATAAGTCTTTCAGTCTCTAAAACAGGAAATTGCATGGGGTTTATTTTTAAGGTGAAATTACAATTAATTACTGACAGGAAAAAGCAGAATCAAAGTAAACTGTGAAACAATTCCACAACCCTGAATTTATTTTTCTAAATTTGGGGCTCATTTTTTACTATGGCAAAATCGAAGAAGGAAACTCCGTTAATGACGCAGTATAATACCATCAAGGCAAAATACCCTGATGCACTTTTACTTTTCAGAGTAGGGGATTTTTACGAAACTTTTGGGCAGGATGCCGTGAGGACATCTCAGATTCTGGGAATTGTTCTTACTAAGAGAAATAATGGGGAAGGGAGTGTAGAACTTGCCGGATTTCCACATCATTCCATTGATTCTTATCTTCCTAAACTGGTAAGAGCAGGAATGCGGGTAGCGATCTGTGATCAGTTGGAAGATCCGAAAATGGTTAAAGGAATTGTAAAAAGAGGAGTAACGGAACTGGTAACGCCGGGAGTAACGTTCAACGATCAGGTTCTTAATTCAAAAAAGAACAACTTTTTGTTGTCTTTACATAAAGAAAAAGAACGCTATGGAATTGCCCTGGTCGATATTTCTACCGGAGAATTTCTGGTAAGTGAAGGAAACCTGGAAAAATTATTACATATTGTCAATACCTTTGATCCCAGTGAAATTATCTTCCAGCGAAGTACTCAGCTTCCGGAGCAGATTAAAAATAAAAATGCCTTTAAACTTGAAGACTGGGCTTTTCAGTATAATTTTGCCTACGAAAAATTAACCAATCATTTTAAAACCAATTCTTTAAAAGGATTCGGTGTTGAAAATCAGCCACTCGCTATTACGGCAGCCGGAGCTATTTTTGCCTATCTGGTGGAAGATACTCACCATAATCTGCTTGCCCATATTACAAAATTGCAGATCATTCCCCAGGAAGATTATCTGATGATGGATAACTTTACATTGAGAAATCTGGAAATTGTTTACCCAAGTAATCCGCAAGGAAAATCTTTATTGGATATTATTGATAAGACTTCTACTCCAATGGGAGGCAGATTGTTGAGAAGGAGAATCATTCTTCCTTTAAAATCAGTAGATGAAATTGCCAGGAGATTATCCCTGATCGACTTTTTAAATGAAAACGACAGCCTGAAATATGAAATCTGTCAGCTGCTGAAATCAATCTCTGACCTGGACAGGTTAATGGGAAAACTGGCCGCTGAAAAAATTTCTCCGAAAGAACTGGGATATCTCCGTCAAAGTTTAATTAATATTCATAAAATCAAAGCCTTGCTACATCCTCACGCTGACGTACTGGCGTGGCTTGATCCTTTGTTTGACCTGGATGAGTTAATCAGATTTTTGCAGAACCATCTGAATGAAGAGCTTCCGGTGAGCCTGGCTAAAGGAAATATCGTGAAGGAAGGGGTTTCTGAAGAACTTGACAGGCTGAGAAATCTTCAGAGTAAAGGACGTGGCTTCCTTGACGAAATGTGCCAGAGAGAGATAGAAAGAACAGGGATTTCCAGCCTTAAAATTGATTTTAATAACGTTTTCGGATATTATATTGAAGTACGAAATACCCACAAAGATAAAGTTCCGAATGATTGGGTAAGAAAGCAGACCCTTGTCAATGCTGAAAGATACATTACTGAAGAATTAAAAGAATATGAAAGCCAGATTCTTGGAGCGGAAGAGAAAATAAGCGTCCTGGAGAGTGCATTGTACAGAGATGTTTGTTCAGAGGCAATGGTTTACATAGACCAGATCCAGGGTAACTCCAATATTATTGCCCAGTTGGATGTTGCCGGAGGATTGTCTGAACTTGCTGTTTCTGAGAGCTATACAAGGCCTGTTCTGAATGACGGGTATGCGATCAATTTACAGGAAGCAAGACATCCGATAATTGAAAATGCACTTCCATTAGGAGAAAAATATATTCCTAATGACATCTTCCTCGATAAAGATTCACAACAGATCATTATGGTCACCGGGCCAAACATGGCCGGTAAGTCTGCTATTCTACGCCAGACAGCCATTGTATGTCTTTTGGCTCAGATTGGAAGCTTTGTACCTGCAAAACATGCAGAAATAGGTTTGCTGGATAAAATATTTACCAGAGTGGGGGCTACCGATAATATTTCTGCAGGAGAATCTACTTTTATGGTAGAGATGAACGAAGCAGCCAATATCCTGAATAATATTTCGGAGCGAAGCCTGATTTTATTGGATGAAATCGGACGTGGAACTTCAACGTACGACGGTGTTTCCATTGCGTGGGCCATTGCGGAATATCTTCATCAGCATCCCACACAGGCAAAAACCTTATTTGCTACACACTATCACGAACTAAATGAAATGACAGTGAATTTTGAAAGAGTGAAAAACTTTCACGTGTCTATTCAGGAAAACAAAGGGAATATTATTTTCCTTCGAAAACTGGTTCCGGGTGGCAGTGAGCACAGCTTTGGGATCCATGTCGCCAAATTGGCAGGAATGCCGGCGAAGGTCGTAAACAGAGCTAATGAAATCCTAAAAACCCTTGAAGCGAGCAGAACGCAGGGAGGCGGGACTTCAGAAAATATTAAACGCGTAACGGAAGAAAATATGCAGCTTTCTTTCTTCCAGCTGGATGATCCTGTTTTAGAGAACATCCGGGAGGAGCTGACCAAAATCGATATTAATACGTTGACACCGATTGAAGCTTTAATGAAGCTGAATGCAATAAAAAAAATGATTGGAGGCTAGTCCAATCATTTTTTTCAGATTTAAATTTTGCTTAACAGCAGTATCCATCCTTACCCACAGGGCCAATGATCATGAAATGAGAAGGTACTCCTCTTAGCTTACAAAGGCCTTCCGCACAGGTTCCGGCACCTCCGCCGATCTCTTTTAATTCTCTTTTTGAGAGCTTTCTTTTTTCGATAACTGATTTTTTCATAGTAATTTTGATTTGGTATTAAAAAACTGATTAACAGCAAAACTCATCCTGAACTCCGGGTACACCTGAACGTTCTCTACCTGTTCTTCGGTCTGTACAAGTAATCACGATAGGGCAGACAGGGCCTGCTCCTTTAATTTCCTTTAATTGTTTTTTGGTCAATTTTCTTGTGTGAATGTTTGTTGTTTTCATGATAATTTGATTTTGTGAATGTTATTTTTATAAACGATATGATTAAAAATGACCGGAATTTATCCGGCCATTTTTGGGGTATCAATCATATTCAGCAGCAAAGTCCGTCCTGAATCCCGGGTACTCCTGTCTGCTCTTCACCGGTATTGCGGTCAAAGCAGCTGAATACGACAGGACAATGCGGGCCTGCTCCTTTAATTTCTTTCAAGTCTTTTTTGTTCAGTTTTCTTTTCTGAATGCTTGTTGTTTTCATAATGCATAGAGATTGAGATGATACATTAATTCCAGGGGCTATCCTTAGCAACAAGGTCCATCCTGAATCCCGTAAACACCATATACTTCCTCACCGGTATTGGGGTCAAAACAGCTCAATACCAACGGGCAAAAAGGTCTGGCGCCACTGATTTCCTTTAATTGTTTTTTGGTAAGTTTTTTTGTTTGAATGTTTGATTTTTTCATAGTATTTAAAGTTTAGAATATGTTGTATTATAATGTATTAGCAGCAGAATCCATCTCTTCCGATAAGTCCCGGAACAAGTTCACCTGTCACAGGATGTTCACAAAATCCTCTCAGACATAACGGAGGGCGTGCGCTACCGTTAATTTCTTTTAATTCAGTTTTACTAAGGGGTCTTTTTTGAATGTTTGATTTTTTCATGATAATTTGTTTATAGGTTTTTTAATTAACAGCAGAATCCGTCTCTTCCCACCAGACCGGGGATCAGCTCACCTGTTGAGGGATGCTGGCAGAAACCTTGCAGGCAGAACGGACGTGCACTTCCATTGATTTTTCTTAAGTCACTTTTACTAAGTACTTTTTTTTGAATGTTTAATTTTTTCATGATAGTTTTAATTTGTTTTTTTTGAATTAACAGCAATACCCGTCTTCTCCTACAAAACCTCTGAATAGGTCATCCGATCCCGGAACCTTACAGAATCCTCTGAAGCATGCCGGGGATGTACCACCGTTGATTCCCTTTAATTCTGCTTTTGTCAACTTTCTTTTTTGAATGTTTAATTTTTTCATGGTATTTTTAATTTGATTGTAAGCTAATTTACATTTTATTTCGAATAACTCAATGGTTGGTGAAAGAAATTAATACAATTATTGAAATTATTAACAAACTTTAACATGTTGATTATCACAGAGAAAATACCCTTTTCTTATTTTTGGATATGAAAATACTGTTGAAGACATTGCCCGTGCTTTTGTTTTGTATCATTTGCAAAGCCCAACAGGCAGAAGTCTCTGTACTGCAATATGAGGCGCTCGAAAACCGGATCCGCCAGGAACATGAAAAGCTTCTTGTCGTGAACTTCTGGGCAACCACCTGCGCACCATGTGTAAAAGAATTGCCTCATTTTATGGAAATAAATAATGAATATGCCGGGAATTCAAAGTTTAAAATGATACTGGTGTCATTAGACAGGCTTGCAGACAGGGACAGAGTAGTGAAATTTATCAAAAATAAAAATCTCACCGCCGAAGTTGTGCTATTGGATGACATCAAAAGAATGAATACCTGGATTCCAAGATTTGAAAAAAACTGGGATGGAAATATTCCGGTCACTGTGTTTTATAAAAACGGAGAAAAAGTAAAGTTCAATGAAGGAGAAATGAGTAAAGAAGAACTTAGAAAAACAATTAATGAAAATGTACAATAAGCTATTTATTATGAAAAACCTGAAAGTAGTATTGACCGTATTCTGTATCGGTTTTGGATTGTTAAGCTTTACTTCCGCCGATCATGATAAAAATAATCCTCAGAAGGAAACGCATTCGGTAAAAGGCTATGACGTAGGAGATGAGGCCGCGGACTTTAAGCTTAAAAATATCGATGGGAAACTGGTGTCTTTAAGTGATTTTAAAAGTGCTAAAGGATTCATTGTCATATTTACCTGCAATCATTGCCCATATGCCAAAAAGTACGAAGACAGGATTATTGAACTTGATAAAAAATATAAATCTCAGGGATATCCGGTGATTGCCATTAATCCTAATGATCCCAATGTACAGCCGGAAGACGGCTACCAGCAAATGATCGAGCGTGCAAAACAGAAAGGTTTTACTTTTCCGTATTTAGTAGATGAAGGACAAAAGATTTATCCTCAGTACGGTGCTACAAAAACACCTCATGTGTTTGTACTCCAAAAAGAGAACGGTAAAAATATAGTAAAGTATATTGGAGCTATTGACAACAATTATGACAATCCTAAGGACGTCTCGGAATATTATGCTCAGGATGCCGTCAATGCATTAATCAAAGGAGAACCGGTAAAGATGACCAAAACAGTTACCATCGGATGTACTATAAAGGTAAAGAAATAAATATATTTGTTGATCATACAATCGGTATTCTTTGGAATGCCGATTTTTTATAACCTTGAATTGACTCAACAAAAATGAAATTTAAATTTAATCTTACCTATTTCCTACTGACTTTATTGATTTTCCTGCTGGAAGTATTAATCGCTACGAAACTGAAAAATATATTTTTTGTCAGAGCATATCTTGGTGATGTTATCGTAGTCGTATTGCTGTATACTTTCGTTAAAAGTTTTGTCAAACTCAATGATCAGAAACTCATCCCGGGAATTTTTATTTTTTCCTGCCTGGTAGAATTTGCCCAGTATTTTAATATAGCAGAAAAATTAGACTTTCAGCCGGGAAGCGTGATGTATGTGATCATCGGAAATTCTTTTTCATGGATTGATATTCTGTGTTATGCTGTAGGTTGTCTTTTACTGTATATCGGAGTAAAAGTAAAGCCTTCAAAAGAATTGAAGGCTTTCTAAAAATGTATTGCGGAGCTTATTTTACTGTTTTAAATAGTAAAGGTTGTCTCAGCATAGTTCTTACAGGTATTCCATTGTCTTCTGCGGGAATCCACTTGGTATTTATTTTTCTGAGAGCTCGTAGAAACTCATCCTTAATGGCTTCATTGTCGGTAGATTCTATTTTGAAATTCGACATACTGCCGTCTTTTTCAACCAAAAAAACAGCCGTTGCCTTAGCTTCCTTTACCCCTGCCGCCTGCAATGCCTGCGAACGGAATTTACTGACGAATTCATCACGGAAAGCTTTTAATCCACCCGGAAATTCAGGGTTTTTAAACTTCTTTTGGGGTTCTGAAGTGCGGGTTGTCTGCGTTTGCTGATTAGTTGTTGCCTGCTGTTGGGCTTTCAAAGAAAATAAACCCAATAGTATTGTACTTATCGTTACATATTTTTTCATTGTCAATTATCTTCCGAAGCTGTCGTACTTATCTTCTGCATATTGGGTAAAACGGTTGAGTAAGGCCACGTTTTCTTTTTCCAAAGGAGAAAGCTCATTATCTACATTGTTTGAAACAGGAATATACCAGTCTGTTTGCTCGAAGAAATTTCTGTAGGTTTCTTTTTTGAAGGAGTAGCCATGTCTTGCAAACACAGAATTTTTAATAATCTCCAGGTCAAGCTTCCTTAAATTTTTAAGATCTTTCTCCGTCAGTTTCTGCTTGGAGGCATTTAACTTAAAAATGGCCTCAGAGGCAACGCGGTTTTTGGATGTTGTATAGCTTTCTGTTTTCCCTGTTTCGTCGTCCGTATATTTTTCTACAAAGTCTTTAGGATTAGACCAGTCTACCAGATTTGAATCTTTATCCAGCATGAAATTCGGATTGTAAACAAATTCTTTTTTAGTGAGCTTAAGCGTTTTTACAGGAGATTTTACAGAAGTTTTGTTAAACGCATTCCATTTACCTGTCAGACTGTCTCCGCTAAGTTTTACTTCAAATCTTCCGTCTGTTTTATCATTTCCCGGTTCATCCAGGACAAATGATTTAGAAGCCTCGTTAAATACTCCTCTGAAAGGACGCTGGTTCCCGTTTACGATACTTTGACCATAGACGCTGTCTTTTGTAATCCGGTTGATCTTTAAAGAGATTTTCTTGTACGTACTGGCTTCAAATTCAGTTCCATCAGAGTCGTCTATCATCTTTTCCATTCCGGCAAAGTCACCGGTATAGATCCCGTAATACTCTTTATGTACTTCGGGAATAACCACAGAATCTTTTTTTGCGGTTAAAGAATCCTTTCCTGATTCATTGGTCTTACCGTCTTTTTTGCAGCTCAGTAAAGAGAGCGCCAGTGCAGAAATAAGGGTGTAATGCAAAGTTTTCATATAAGTTTTTTTGTTATTAAGTATTCAATGAGAAGGATATTGGGAATCCAGCCCAGCCAGGCAATGATCTGATACACATCCATGGGATTGGGGTGGAATAAATATACGATAATAACTTTCCACATCCGTAATGTAATGGCAGATAATGTAAATGCAAAACTCCGCCACATCCACAGCTTATGTGGTTTAAATTTTTTTTGTCTGGCCAGCTGATAAGCTTTAAATGTCGAAAACCACCACAAAAAGCCTAATATTACGAATGAAACCTTTGAAAGAAATCCTCCATTGGCAAAGAATCCCATATAAATCCCTGAAGGAGCAGCCAAAAGTAAAATGAGAAAAATATAGACTTTTCCCATATTCCTGTGGAAATTTTTCCATCCGAAATCTTTCCTGATGATGGAGAAAAACCCTGACAGTAATACAAAAATACTGGTGTAAACATGCGTGTAGAAAAAATAGAGGTATTCCGGTCTCTGTTCCACTTCAGTTTGCTTAATCATCAGAAAGCTTACATTCGGATCCAAAGGAATATACTCCAGCGTTATTTTCAGCATCAGCCAAAAGAAATATACAAATCCTAGGATGAGAAGGATTTTGAAAAATGTGATATATCTTCTGGCTGAAAACAGATCCATGTTTTAATCAAAACTTATTGACATTGGAAGGGTGTACCAATAGTCGACAGGTTTATTTTTATAAACCGCGGGCTCCCATTTTTTGTTTATAGTATTGATGATCCTTATCATTTCTTTATTAAAGCTTTCCTGTTCTCCGTTTGCCGTTACAGAGCTCAGTTCCCCTTTGGAATCAATTAGAAACTTTACCTCTGTGTTTGCTGATTCTGTAATAATGCTTGGGTCTAATTTGCTCATAATGAGTGTTTTGAAAACGGCAATTCCTCCTGGGAATTCAGGCTTTATATCTGCTTCATTAGTGTAATCTTTTACAGGGGATTCTGTCCGGTCCTGTTTTGCCTGAGAAAAACATAATGTGAACCCAAGCATAATTAGTAGAAATATTAATTTTTTCATGTGTCGTTATACTTATTTTAGTGATTTTTATAGGGAATTTAAATGCTGTGCAATCAGCCATCCTTCACTCCAGCATGCCTGGAAGTTGAAACCTCCGGTTACCGCATCTATATTTAAAACTTCTCCGGCAATATAAAAATTTGGAAGCAGCTTTGAAGACATGTTTTTAAAGTTAATTTCCTTTAAATCAACACCTCCGGCCGTTACAAACTCATCTTTAAAAGTCGATTTTCCGGTCACCTGAAACTTTTTCTTACAAAGGGTTTCAATAATTTTCTGCATCTCTTTTCCCGAAATATTGGCAACCTGCTTGTTCAGGTCCACTTTGGAAATTTCCAGTATTTTCTGCCAGAACCTGTTTGTGATATCAAATATTTTGGATTGCCCGATGCTCTTTTTAGGGTTGTTTTGTTTGAAGTCCTGGAAGATCTCTTCTGCTTCATCCGTTGGTACCGAAATGAAATTAACCTCGATTTCGAAATTATATTTTAACTGAGCCAGACTAATGGCTTCCCAGGCAGAAATTTTCAGAACTGCCGGCCCGGAAAGTCCCCAATGGGTAATTAATAATGGTCCGCTTTCTTCCGTTTTTAATTTAGGAATCGAAATCCCGGCATTCTCAAAGCTCGTTCCCGGAAGATCTTTTAAAAGTTCATCTTTAATATTAAAAGTAAAAAGAGAAGGCACAAGATCTACGATTTTATGTCCCAGATTTTGTACAATTTTCAGGGATTTGGGAGAACTTCCGGTTGTATATACCACAAAATCTGCTTCAAAATCTCCTGAATTGGTTTTTACAAGATATTTTTCATCCTGTTTTTCAATTTCTTTAACGGTACATTTTGTTTTTACAACCACATTTTTCTTCTGGGTTTCACTCAGGAATGTATTGATGATGGTCTGTGAAGAATTACTTTCCGGGAACGTTCTGTTGTCATTTTCAATTTTTAACGGAACATTACGGTTATCAAACCATTCCATCGTATCTCCCGGCTGAAATTTGGTGAAAACACTGAGTAATTCTTTGTTTCCACGAGGGTAGAATTGTACAAGCTCTCGCGGATCAAAGCAGGCATGGGTAACATTACACCGTCCGCCTCCGGAAATCTTAACTTTCTGAAGGACATCAGAGTTCTGTTCTAAAATCGTAATACTGTATTTCTTTTCGTCAAGGTTCGCCGCGCAGAAAAAGCCCGCGGCACCGCCTCCGATAATGATGATCTGTTTCATGTATATGTAATCCTATGCTGAAGATTATTTTTTCAAAAGTACAATTTTTATAAACCATCTTATTTGAGTATTTTTGAAGATTATAATTTTAATTATACCAAAAACGATTTTCATATGATTTTCTACCATAAATTTGAAGTGAGATGGAGCGATCTTGATGCAAACAAGCATTTGGCTAATTCATCCTATGTACAGTATTGTGCGCAAGCCAGAATGGCTTTTATGACCAAAGAAAAGATGGGGGTTACTCAGTTAAGCAGATGGGGGATTGGCCCGGTAATCCTGCATGAGAGATACTCTTTTTTCAAGGAAATCTATGCAGATCAGATTGTGATTGTAAGCGTAGAGATAGACGGGTGTGCAGAAGATTCTTCTATCTACCGTTTTGTTCATAAATTTTATACTCCTGACGGTCAGCACTGTGCAACAGCAGAAGCAACGGGAGTATGGATCGATATGATGCTGAGAAAAATGACCACTCCGCCGGATGATGTAGTGGAGGCAATGAATAAATATAAAAGCCCGGAAACCGTGGTGCTGTCAAAAGAAGACTTTAAAAAACTTCCTTTCCACCCACACAATATTGATCCGGCAGAAATTATCATCTAAATAAAAATTATGTTTGAAGATAAATCACAGGAGCTGACGCCCATTTCAAAACTTGGAGAATTTGGTCTGATCAAGCACTTGACAGAACATTTCCCTTTATCCAATGAATCTTCGGAACTTGGGGTAGGAGATGATGCGGCGGTTATTAATCCTGAAAATAAAAAAGTAGTTCTTACGACAGATGTTCTCGCAGAAGGGGTACATTTTAATCTTGGCTATGTTCCGTTAAAACACTTAGGATATAAAGCTGTGGTTGTGAACCTTAGTGATATTGCGGCAATGAATGCCGTTCCTACTCAGATTCTTGTTTCTTTGGCAGTATCAAACCGTTTCCCGGTGGAAGCACTGGAAGAAATTTATTCCGGAATTCAGGCGGCCTGTTCAAGATACAAAGTTGACCTGATCGGAGGGGATACGACAAGTTCCAATTCGGGATTGGTCATGAGTATTACTGCAGTAGGAATTGATACTGACGAAAATATAGTGAAGAGAAGCGGTGCAAAACCTAATGATCTTCTTGTAGTAACCGGAGATCTGGGAGGAGCGTACATGGGATTGCAGGTACTGGAAAGAGAACATGCAGTTTACCTTGCGGACCCGAATATGCAGCCGGAAATGGAAGGGTACGACTACATCCTCGAAAGACAGCTGAAACCGGAAGCAAGAACAGATGTTAAAACGATTTTACAGGAGCTCGATATCCGGCCAACTTCTATGATCGATAT
Organism: Chryseobacterium sp. UNC8MFCol; assembly: GCF_000482305.1. NCBI lineage: Bacteria > Pseudomonadati > Bacteroidota > Flavobacteriia > Flavobacteriales > Weeksellaceae > Chryseobacterium > Chryseobacterium sp. UNC8MFCol. The sequence goes on along the minus strand of NZ_AXUZ01000003.1, from coordinate 508,919 downwards.
TTCTGACGGTCTGGCTTCTGAGATCCTTCACCTTTCCGATCAGTCGAAAGTAGGATTCAGGTTGTATGAAGAGAAAATTCCGTTGGACAGCCTTACGATTTCTACAGCGGATGAAATGAACTTAAACCCCGTCATGACTGCGTTAAGCGGCGGTGAAGATTACGAATTGTTATTCACCATTTCGCCGAATGATTTTGATAAAATTAAAAACCATCCTGATTTTACCATTATAGGACATGCCGTGGAAAATGAAGAAGGAAACTTCATGGTAGCAAGAGGATCCAACCAGTTGGTGGCTCTTACTGCTCAGGGATGGGATGCCTTTTTAGGGAACCAGAATGGATAAAATTATATTTAATTTTACATATTGTAGAAAACCGCAGCATTTTTTTGCTGTGGTTTTTGTTTATAACCTAACCCTTTCATAATACAATGATGAATATACCCGAAAAAGAAATTCCGGTTCACCATCTTACTTCCGAACAGTTTCAGATGAGTACGCTGAGTGCTGCCGGCCCGGAAAATTTCCATGATGTTCACCGGCACAATTTTTTTGAAATTATATGGTTTAGAGAAGTCTATGAAAATAGCCGCCTGGAATTGGATTTTGAAAGCTATAAAGTTGAGAACAACCAGATTTGCATTATTGCTCCGGGACAGGTATTCAATATGAAAATAAAAGGAGAGGAGGGATATGCCATGGCAATCAGCCGCGAAATTTTCAACGAAGCCTGCAATATAGAATCTGTCCTGACAGGAGGTTCGCTTCCTTTCCCTCTGGATCCGGAAAATGAACAAACCTGTCACACCATCATGCTGTTGATTCAGCAGGAATATAAGGGAGCTGCCAGAACCGAGCTTTTGAAGTCTTATCTTAAAGCATTTTGCATTATCATAGGAGAGCAAATAAATCCGCAAGAACCCTTATTAAATGACCGGCAGCGTATCCAGGAACTGATAACACTTATTGAAAAGCATTATATTCGGCATAGGGAAACAGGTTTTTACGCTGAAAAATTAAAAATAAGCACCCATCACCTGAATGACATTGTACGCCTACTGAGAGGAACAACCGTAAAAAAAATGATCAGCCAGCGCCTTATTCTGGAAGCCAAAAGAGAATTGAGTTTTGGTGCATTAACTGTGAAGGAAATTGCCTTTAAGCTGGGATTCAGGGATGCTTCTTACTTCTCCCGTTTCTTTAAAAAACATACAGGACAAAATCCTGACGGTTTTAAATTCGGAAATACTTAATCTTCAGAATGTTCCGCTGGATGAGGTTTGCAATGCTTTAATTTACTATGAATACATGGATGAATCCTCAATTTGTGCTAGTCTTCCTTCATTTGTTTTATTGTAAGCTTTTGGTTTTTTAGTGAATTTTGCAGACTGAAAAACAGCCTCTGAAGGCTTATAGTTATTTATGAAGAAGTTAAATATTGTAGTGTTTATATTAGCGCTACTCAACACGTTGGAGTCATTAAGTATCGATCTTTATCTTCCTGCTTTCCCAAGCATGGCCGAAATTTTTAATACCGATATCGGGCATATCCAGATTTCCATTTCTGTCTTCTTTGCAGGATTTGCATTCGGACAGCTTTTGTGGGGACCATTATCAGATAAGAAAGGTCGTAAACCTATGTTATATTGCGGACTTTTGTTATTTATTATTGGAGCAACCGCTATTTATTTTACCTCAGATATTTATGTTTTATGGGCCATGCGTTTTCTGCAGGCCTTTGGAGGAAGTGCGGGAATTGTCATCGGAAGGGCGATTATCATTGATCTTTATGATAAACAAAAATCGGTTACCATTTTTGCCCAGCAATCTCAGATCAGTGGTATCGCGCCGATTGTTGCTCCATTGATGGGAAGTGTATTTCTCAGATATTGGGGCTGGAACAGTTCATTTGCTTTTTTATGCATTATGGGACTGATCACTTTCTTTATGGTATACAAATATGTTCCCGAAACCAATACCAGAATTAATAATCCCGATGATATTATCGATGAAAAAGGATTAAAGGATCAGCTGAAAATGATTATTTCCAATAAAGATTTCATCAACAGTACGATGATCGGAAGTATCGCTTTTGCCTCTTTAATTATTTATATTTCAAATGCTCCCTTCCTTTTTATGGAAATTCACGGGTTTTCCAGCGGGGTCTTCAGTTTTATATTTGCATTCAACTCATTAGCCCTGATTACGGCGGCTTATATTACCCCAAGGCTGATTAAAAGAATCAGCAATTCGAACCTGTTATTTGGTGCAACAGCGATGTTATTGATTGTTTGTGTACTGCATATTGTGATTGCGGCCGGAAATCTATCTGTGGTGCTGGAAATTGCGATGTTGTACCTGTCATTGCTAGCCATAGGAATTTTGTTTCCTATAACATCAGCTCATGCTTTGTCTCCATTTAAAGAAGGAAGAGGTACTGCTGCTGCACTTTTAGGCTTTATGCAGTTGATGGTTACCTTCATTACATCCGGATTACTTGGATTGCTGGAAGCAGACTCTATTATTCCAATGGTAGCCGCCCGCGCAGGAATTGCACTGGTTGCAGTATGGTTTGCATACCGTATTGTTCAAAGTAAAAAAACAGTCGTTCAGGAGAAAATGGCTTAAGGCGCTCTGAACGTTTAAGACACTATATTTTTAATCTTGTTGAGAAGTTGAGGCCGGAAGAGGTCCACTGATAAATGATCAGCTCATCTTCCGGCTTTCAACTCTTTTTTCAGTAAAAATCAATATGAAATTGGTTTTATCCTTTCATTTCCTCTCTTGGTCATACCATTCACACACTTAATCAAGTAATTTTTGTAAAAAACAGCCAATAGGCTCTCTTTGCATAAAATTTAAATTATGAAGAGAAGTCTTTTGACAGCTTTTTGCTGTCTTCTTCCTGTGGGATACTGGATCAGCGCCCAGACAGGAATATCTGCGGAGCTTAAAACGGAATATATTCCTTTTTCAAATTATATCCGTCCGGAGGACAGTGTAAAAACAAATTCTAAAAGCGACTTTAAAAGAGTTGATCTGAACCTGAGCATTCCTTTATCGGTAAAAAAAGACACCAACGGGAAAATCCGGGCGTGGTCTATGCTGCTTGGCGGGTCGTACGCAAAAATGTCACACAAAAACTATGAAAACCAGTTGTTTCCTGCTCAAATGCTGAATGCGCAGGTGGGAATACAGCATATGCGACCTTTGGGAAAGAAGTGGAGCATGATGATGACGGCTACGGTAGGAGTGTATACCGATCTTGAAAAAATTGACTTTAATGACGTACTGGGACAGGGAGGTATTTTGTTTATCAGACATTTCAACCCCAATCTGGCATTAGGAGGAGGTCCTGTTCTTACAACGGCATTTGGTGCTCCTATGGTTTTGCCATGGATTTATTTTGATTGGAAAACCAACGGAAAAATCAAGTTTAATATTAACTTCCCGGAAGGAATGGAAGCCGGCTACCAGTTCACCGATAAATTTGCTTTAAAAGCCGTTGTCAATCTCAGTGGAATGTCTGTAGAAAGAAACAAAGACGGCAAATCAACCCTTCTGGGCTACCAGCAAATCACCGCAGGATTAAGACCTGAAATACAGCTGAATGATAAGCTGGCTCTCCGCCTTACCGGAGGAACGACTTTAATCCGAAGCTTCAGTGAGAGCGACCGGAAGATTTCCAGTATTTTTAAAGACAAGAAAGTAGCAGATCCACGCTTTGCCAGTACATTTTATGTCGCGGTAGCCTTACGCTGGAATTTACCTTAATAAATGAAAAACAGGTCGGAAATGTAGAACTTCTCATGTTCCGACCTCTGTTTTTTATTTGCTGATCAGTTTTTTATAAACCACCTGATTCAGCAGTTCTTCTTTTCGGGTACGCGAAATGGGAAGCTCTGTCTTATTGATGAATAAACGGCCCCCGGAGATCATATCGATATGGGTGATATTGATTAGGAACGATTTATGGATTCGGAAAAAATGTTCCGAGGGTAAAGATTCTTCTATAGCTTTCATTGTCTGATGGATCACGAGAGATTTGTCTATAAAATGAAGCTTTGTATAGTTCTGCATACTTTCAATGTATAAAATATCCACCCACGAAACTTTAATAAACGTATCGGATTGTCTTACATAGAGGAAAGGATCATCTAAAGGCGTATTTTTTTTCAGTTTTTCATTGATAATAAACTGTTGCTGTGCTTTATTGAAAGCCTGATAAAAACGGTTAAAAGCAATCGGTTTTAAAAGATAATCTGCCACCTGCAGGCGAAATCCTTCCAGTGCATATTCGGAATAGGCAGTAGTTAAAATACATAAAGGCGGATTTTCCAGCTGCTCAAGAAACTCAAGACCGGTCAGGTAAGGCATATTGATATCCAGGAAAAGAAGGTCTATTTCAGTTTCCTTTACTTTTGCATCTGCTTCCAGGGCTGTGGCGCAGGTTCCTTCCACAGAAAGGAAATCAATCTGATCTGCCAATTCTTTAAGATGGAATCTTGCCAGCGGCTCATCATCTATAATCAGGCATTTCATTTTAGGAATCGTATTGCTGCTCATTTTCTTTGGATAATTCTAAGGTTAAAGTGACGGTATAAACCTGATCATCAGACTCAATTTTAAGATTATATGAATCAGGATATTGTAGTTTTAAGCGTTTTTTTACATTTTGGAGACCAATTCCTCCGGCGCCGTCTTTCTTTTTATAGAGCGTCATATCCGTGTATGAATTTTCAACATAAAAAAAGAGCTTCTCATTTTCTTCAGTACAGGAAATTTTTACATATCCCTTGTGCCCCGGAAGACGGCAAACATATTTGAAGGCGTTTTCAATAAAAGGAACCAGCAAAAGAGGAGCAATCTCAGCCTTTTTATTGTTGATGTTCCATGTTGCTTTTACATCAAGTTCATTTCCCCACCGCAATTTTTCCACTTCTACCAGATTCTGAAGATATTCAATTTCTTTATCTAGCGGAACCAATGGCTGGTTGCAATGATAGAGCTGATACCTTAGAATATCCGAAAATTTCATCAGAAGAAAATCAGCAAGCTGGGTATCTGTTTTCATTAGAATGTGGATGTGATTCATAATATTGAAAACCAGATGAGGATTTATCTGATCCTGCAATAATTTTAGTTGATTCTCCAGATGAGCCTGCTGAAGAAGGATATGATCACGCTCTATTCTTCCGTGTTCTTTGTAAAACTTAATTCCGCAAGCGGAGCCGTTGATCAGAAATGAGGCCGGCAGAGACATATAAAATCCTTGCCATAAAATAGGTAAATGATCTACAAATCTTTCAGGAAGGTGATTTTTAGGAAACTCCTCAAGATAAGTGAAAATGAAAGAAAATATCAGACTCAGTAAGAAAATAACCATAATGGTCTGAATGAGGAATCGCTTCATCTTTTTAGCCCTCAGTGCTTTTGGGAGCAGTTTGTTGGTTAAAAAGTGAGTGAAAGTAAAAGAACCGATACCAATAATAATAGCCTGGAGCATCGCCAGGTATTTTTCTGTAGAAGTCTGAAAGTTGCACCACAATACAAAGGTAAAAACAAGCCAGAACAGAAAAGTAAAAATATGTTCTTTTAAAACAAAGGGTTTTGTCATGGTTGAAACAGTAGTAAATTCATAAAAAAATAGAAACTGCACGGTCACAGTTTCTAATGGTAAAGATAATTTAAGTTTTTTAGAACAGGAAATAGCCTATTCCTAAGCTAAAGCTGTGGGGTTTTGATTTAAAATCTTTACTGATGCTTGATAAACCGGTTTCATATTTAAGGTCAACCGTGAAGTTCTTATAATCTACTCCTACACCTCCTGTAATTCCGATATTGGATTTGTCAAATTTGATAAAGCCTTCCTGAATAGCATGAGAGGTTGAAATTTTATTATTAAAAGCATAGCTGTAAACACCTCCGGCAAATACCCTGAAATTAAAATCATCTGTGTTTACAATTTTGTATCCTACTACCACAGGAATATCAATGGCATTCCATGTAAGTTTTGCATTACTTCCGTCCTTGATATCGTAAGATGTCTTTCTTTTGTTGAATAAGGCTTCTCCTTGTACATACAGTTTTCCAATATCCATTCTGGTCATGACTCCGGCCTGATATCCGAAACCGTATTTCCCTTCCAATAAAGAAGACTCCGTTGAGGTTTTGGTAAAACTGGTTCCTCCCTTTACCCCGATGTGAAAAGCAGGAGTCTGCTGAGCCTGAAGATCTACGGAGCACGTAATGCATAATAACAAAGCAGTTAATGCCAAAAAATGTTGTTTCATAAATTGATAAGTATTAAAAATTTGATGCAAAACAACGGATCGGAAAGCGCAGATGAAATTTTATTTGATGAATGGCAGGGATGCTTTGACCAAGGTCTTTTTACGGATGAAAAGAAAAATCGGAAGTAATGCTACTTCCGATTGATCATTTTTACTAATAGGGTTCTTCAACACAAATCGTTGGAGGGGTGCATCCGCCGGTTCCTCCGCCGGGATTTCCTCCGCCTCCTACGGCAATACACTGTCCCGGGCTTCCATCATCATACATTTCACAAGCTTTTCCCCAGGCACATTGGCAGTCGCTTTGGCAATTATAATGATCTCCGCCCATGTGGCAGGTATCGATTCCGTTCCCAAGAATCGTTGAAAGATCCTTTCTCAAAAGTTTTTTCATTGTTTTCATAGTTTAATTTGGTATTAAAAGGTATCGTTTAGAATTGTACCTTCTGTGTAAATATAATGAAATAGTCTTAATGTATTGTAAATGAGTCGGATGTAGGTTGTTTTTAAGCGAAAAGAAGCCACTGCAAAAGTGACTTCCTTATGAAATATCGGGATTTCAGCCTTAGAAGGTGAAGTCCTTTTGATACAGTGTATACTCTTTTTTGAACAGTGGAATAGTACCCTCATATCTAAAAGGAGCAATGCCAAAACCATAAAACATATCGGCCTGAATTTTTCCATTTACCTTAAATACTCCCTTTCTTTCAGGGATAAATGTTAATCCCAAAGATGCAGGAGCAGAGAGTCTTCCCCGCAATCCTGAGTTGGCAATAGGAATAGAAACAAACATCAGTCCTACAGCTCCTTTTGCTTCTAATCCTGCTTCTGCAGAAAGATTTCCTTCAACACCGGTAATTTCAGGATCTGATTTTTTTCTCAGGTTGATATTAAGCGCCGGATTTGTGCTGACCAGGAAGTTGGCATTTCCTTCAAGATCCAAAAGCTGCCCCTGGACTTTTCCTGTAGCCTGTACCCCGACAAAAGGTCCCGCAGAAAGTGTAGGGCTTAATATAAGTCCTGTAGGCCCCAATACAATCGGAACGATAGGAATATTCAGATAATCCGTAGTGCTCAGTGTGTAGCCAAGACTTCCCACAATAGTTGCCGTACTCTGAAGCTGGATATCATCCATGATAAGGTTCACATAATAATCAGATAAATGTCCCCATGAGAAGGAGATATGGTAATCTATTTTTGGCGTAAACCCACCTTTTACCTTCACACTGGATGCTCCTGCTGACGAGATGGGAAATGAGAAAGTTTTATCAAAATTGAAACGGTTAAAAGCAATGATTTTTTGATTTTGAAGATTCTTTGCCTCAATAGAATGTATTTTACTGGTGATTTCTCTGGAAACCATACCTTCTACAGGAATATAATTAACCATTTTTCCATTGATGCTCACCGGCGCTTTATCTGAAGGATCGTACACTCCACTTAGTGTCCCGCTGTAAATAAATTCTTCTAGCTTGGCGCTGGAAGTCTGTACCGTAAATCCATTATTGATTTTGGAAACAGAAGTTACTTTCGATAGGATAGTACTTACCTGATCACCTTCTATCTTGGTACCTACAATAACAGTTCCGGCCGCAATACTATCCGTCTGCGGAGTGGTACGGTTAAAGGTAATCGCTCCTTCATTATGAGCTGATATTGCATGGATAGATTCGTCATTCAGAATGATAACATTTTTCTGTAAAGTCAGGTTTCCTAAGGTTTTCATAGGTGCAGATTCTGCCTTTTTTTCTACAGGAGCATCTGCCGGATCATCCTGAGAACATGACGTTAAAAGAAACATGCAGAAAATAGCAAAAAGAATAGAGAAATAAAATTTTCTGCTGATTGTAAAGAGATTAGAATTCATTTTCATAAACAGTGATTTTAAGTTTCAATCTAAATTAGGTGAATTATTTAATGTCTACAAAAGAATCAAATTAAATTATTGTTGGCAACATAATGATTTTCAGAATGATTTGTATTTTCATTCTGGAAATAAAGGAATGTCATGAAAATGGTGAAAAAAATAACCCGCTGTTGTTGCGGGTTATTTATATTATTTTTTAAAACTGAAAGACATTGGTATCGAAACTGCAGACGATACGGGCTTTCCGTTGGCCACGGCTGGTTTCCATTTGCCTTTATCCTTAATGCGATAAAAAGCGGCTTCTATGAATGCGTTTACATCTTCATTATTTCCCTTTACCTGAGCATCCAGAGCATTCCCTTTAGAGTCTACTACAAAACTAAGGGTTGCTTTATAAGATTCAGAAGAAAAGTTTAAGAAAGCCAGATCAATCGATTCGGTTAAAAGCTTTTGAAAAGAAGCTTTACCTTGCTCATAGTCGGCTTCTTTAGTAACTTTAGACTTTGTAGGCGGATCTGCGGCAATCATTTTCTTGTCTTCCAATGAAAGCTTATCCAGAGCAGCTTTATAGGAGTTTATCTTATCTTCGGTAAGAAGCCATTCCTTCTTAGTTCTTAAATCATTAGGCTTCGGATATTTGTTATACAAAGCCGTCTTTTTTCTTTCATAACGTGAATCTGCCCGTTGAAATTCGGAAATCTGGGCGCTGCTAAAAATAAAAGTGAAAATACATGCAAATGCTAAGAACTTTTTCATGACTCGTTACGCTTTTACAATATTAATAATTACTTCCGTAGCTTTCTCCATGCTTTCAAGGGCTACATATTCGTACGGTCCGTGGAAGTTGATTCCTCCTGCAAAGATATTAGGACAAGGAAGCCCCATATACGATAACTGAGCTCCGTCTGTTCCTCCTCTGATCGCTTTGATTTTAGGCTCAATACCTGCTTCAGTCATTGCTTTTGCTGCAAGATCTACGATATGCATCTTACCTTCAAACTGCTGCTTCATGTTTCTGTACTGTTCCTTGATTACCACTTCAGCTGTTCCTTCCCCATGTTTTTGGTTGAATTCAGCTACCTTTTCTTCCATGAATTTCTTTCTTGCCTCAAATTTATCAGCATCGTGATCTCGGATTATATATTGAAGTTTAGCTTCAGAAATATCAGCTGTAATATCCATTAAATGATAGAACCCATCAAAACCTTTAGTAGTGGAAGGCGTTTCATTGGCAGGAAGCATTTGGGCAAACTCAGCAGCCAGCAAAGCCGCGTTGATCATTTTACCATACGCATAACCAGGGTGTACACTTAATCCGTGGATTTTTACAACGGCTCCTGCAGCATTGAAGTTTTCATATTCAAGTTCACCTACTTCACCACCGTCCATGGTATAAGCCCATTCAGCACCAAATTTCGCCACATCAAATTTATGAGCACCTCTTCCGATTTCTTCATCAGGAGTAAATCCTACGGCAATTCTCCCGTGCTTAATCTCAGGGTGGGCAATCAGGTATTCAGCTGCCGTTACGATTTCGGCACATCCTGCTTTATCATCAGCACCAAGAAGGGTATTCCCGTCCGTAGTAATCAACGTCTGACCTACATATTTTTTTAAGCTTTCAAATCTTGAAGGTGACAAAGTGAATCCTGTCGTTGAGTTCAAAAGAAGATCATTCCCGTCATAATTTTCCCAAACCTGAGGATTTACGTTTTCGCCGCTGAAATCAGGTGAAGTATCATAATGAGAAATAAATCCGATCGTCGGTCTGTCATCATTTTCAAGATTCGAAGGAACATATCCCATAATGTATCCGTTCTCGTCTATTGAAACATTTTCCAAACCGATTGTTTTCAGCTCTTCAGTGATATAGTTTGCGATATCCCACTGGCGCGGTGTAGAAGGTGTAGCTTCACTTTCTGCATCACTTGTTGAATATATTTTTACATAGCTGAGAAAACGGTTCAGCAACTTATCTTTCCACATTGGGTTGAATTCTATTGTACTCATCAGATTTATCATAAATTTTAACAAAGTTAGCAAATTTGATGCTCAGAAAACATTATTTGCGACTGAATATCAATTATTGAAATTATAAATTGGATATAAAACTTTGAAAATCAAAATAATGTTAGTTTTGTATGTACAGTATACCAAGTAGTTTAGTTTTATTATATTTGAGAAAATCAAAAAGTAAAAATGTTTCTTACAGAATGTCCTAGAGATGCCATGCAGGGCTGGGGAGAGTTTATCCCTACTGATAAAAAAATAGATTATATCAACTCCTTAATGGATGTTGGCTTTGACGTGTTGGATTGCCTGAGTTTTGTTTCTCCAAGAGCAATTCCGCAGATGGCTGATTCTGATGAGGTGGCTGAACATATTGATAAATCGCGTTCTAAGACTAAGGTTTCTGCCATTATCGGAAACTACAGAGGTGCAGAAAAAGCTTTGAAACACCAGTCAGTGGATATTCTTGGGTTTCCGTTCTCGATTTCTGAGACTTTTCAGCACAGAAATACCAACAAGAGCCAGGAAGAAGCTTTTGATGAAATTATCAAAATGCTGGAACTGGTAAAAAGCGAAGGAAAACAGCTGAATCTTTATTTTTCAATGGCATTCGGGAATCCGTATGGCGAAATGTGGAAATGGGAAGATGTAGACCATTGGGCACAGAGATTCTCAGAAGTAGGGATCAAAGATATTCTGCTTTCTGATACAACAGGCGTAGCAACTCCTGAAACAATCAGTCTTTTATTTGAAAAAATTCCTTCAAAATATCCCGAAATCAACTTTGGCGGACATTTTCATAACCGTTACGAAGATTCTTATTCTAAACTGAAGGCAGCTTATGATCAGGGCTGCAGAAGATTCGACAGTGCCATCAAAGGAATCGGAGGATGCCCTATGGCCAAGGATGATCTGGTAGGAAATATGCCTACAGAACAGGTCATCAACTTTATGAGTCTTGAAAAAGCAGACCATAAGCTGAACCTGTTAAACTTTGAAAGCTCTTATAATAAAGCGAAGGATATTTTCCATTTTTAAAATGGTTTAAAAACGCCCGCAGATTTAAAAAGATTACAGATAATAAAATCGAAATCTGTAAATCCTGCGTGAAAGTAAAACATAAATAGGAACGGGCTTTAGCCCGCTTTACTATACCAGGAATCAATTGGCTTTAGCCAAAACCTAATTACATTCAACCCAAAACAAAAATATAATGTCTCCAATCATTTCTCCTTCCGAATTAAAAGCATTGTCAACAGAAAATCTTATCATCCTCGATGCACGAACAGGAAAAGAGGTAAGGCAAAATTACCTTGAAAAACATATCAAAGGCGCCAGATTTATTGATCTGGATAAAGATTTGGCTGAGGTAGGGAAAGACGCCGCATTTGGAGGAAGACACCCGCTTCCGGCAATAGAGAAATTTGCGGAAACGCTTTCTGAACTGGGGATTGTTGAAGATGCCCACATTATTGTTTATGATGATAAGAACGGATCGAATGCGGCTGCCAGAGCCTGGTGGATGCTAAGATCTTTTGGATTCGAAAATGTACAGGTTCTCGATGGCGGGATGCAGGCTGCAGAGAAAAGTGAGGTAGAGTTTTCATCCGGAGAAGAAATGGTTGAAAAAGCTCCATTAATTAACAAAGAAGATTGGTCTCTGCCTGTTTCAAGCCTGGAAATTGTTGAAAATGAGCTAAAAAGCGATTATTCTACAGTGATTGATGTGAGAGATGCCTACCGATACAGAGGAGAATCCGAACCTATTGATTTGGTGGCCGGACATATTCCCGGAGCTATTAACATTCCGTTTTCTGAGAATCTTGATGAGAACGGGAGATTCCTGAGCCCTGAAGTTTTAAAGGCTAAATATGAAAATTTATTACAGGGAAAACCGGAACATTTGATTATCCATTGCGGCTCGGGAGTGACTGCTTGCCACACGATTTTAGCTTTAGCTCATGCCGGATTTGAAATTCCTGATCTGTATGTAGGTTCATGGAGTGAGTGGAGCAGAAGGGAAGGAAAAGAAATTGCAAAAGATTATAAGTAAATATGGAAGCAGGATGCCGGAAGAGGGAAGTTATTAAAGACTCAGGAGAACTGAATCTTTTTGCTCATATAATTTCTGCAACAGGTTGTAACAAATTATATGAATATGCTGTCGCTTCCAGCCTCTCTCTTCCGGCTTCTTGCTTTATTAAAGCATTCCCAATTCAAACTTGGCTTCTTCACTCATCATATCCTTATTCCAGCTCGGTTCGAAAGTAAGCTCCAAATCAACACTTTTTACATGCTCTACTTCCGCTACCTTATCTTTTACCTCTTGTGGAAGGGTTTCAGCAACAGGACAGTTTGGGGTAGTAAGGGTCATTATAATTTTTACATCGGCATCATCGGAGATCTGTACGTCATAAATCAGCCCCAGTTCGTAGATGTCTACCGGAATTTCGGGGTCGTATACGGTTTTTAGTACGCTGATGATTTCCTCACCAATGTCAGCAATTTGATCGTCTGTAAATTTCATTTTTTAATCTAGATTGATATTCCTTTTCAACAAATCTTCCTGACGCATACGCCGGAAAATATTTGCCAAAGTTAAGACATCTTTTTCACAATAGTCAACAATTCGCTGCAAGTCTTTCTCTATGTAGTAAATTGATGAAACCATTGAGCCGTCAATATCATCCTTCGGAGTGGGAATACCAAAGACATGAGCAAGCAATTCCAGGGATACGAAACTTTTATAATCCCCGAATTTCCAAAGTTCCATAGTATCGATATGCGGAATTTCCCATGGTTTTTTTCCAAACATCTGGAACGGGGCCGGAGGCTGCATTCCATTGATAAGATAACGTCTGGCAATCCACGGAAAATCAAATTCTTTCCCATTGTGAGCACAGAGGATCACATTGTAAAGTCTCGGGCTGTTGAAAATCTCTCCAAACTCCTGAAGCATTTTCTTTTCATCATGCCCCGAAAAGCTTTTAATTTTCAGAGTATCATTCTTCTCAACCATTCCGATGGTGATGCAGATAATCTTTCCGAACTCAGCCATAATGCCGGCTCTTTCATAAAAATCTTCTGCCGAGACCTCCTCTTTTCTCTGGAATTTTGTTTTTTTGTCCCAGAGATACTGATCGGTTTCGGATAATTCGTTCCAGGATCCGGCCTGTGGAACGGTCTCAATATCAAGAAATAATACTCTTTCTAGTGGAATGTTCTGTATCATGAGTGTTTTTTTTGCTTATCCTACCTGCATACCGTTTTTGGTGGGTAATGAAGGACTTAAAAGTGTAACGTCTTTTTTATCTTCTCCATATAAACCAAGCACAAGGCATTCACTGAAAAAATTGGCAATCTGTTTTTTAGGAAAATTAACTACGGCTAAAATCTGTTGGCCTACTAACTCCTCCTTTTCGTATAAGGAAGTAATCTGCGCGGATGATTTTTTGATGCCCAGCTCTCCAAAATCTATTTCCAGCTGATAGGAAGGGTTTCTTGCTTTTTCAAAATCACTCACGGAGATAATGGTTCCGCATCGGATATCTATTTTTTCAAAATCTGCCCAGGTGATGTCTGGTTTTGTTGTCATGGTAATGTATTAATTAATTGTTCAACTTCTGTTTTCTGTTCTGCATATTTTTGTTGTAGAATGGAGCCTTCGCCCATTCTTTTATAATATTCCAACGCTTTTCCACCGAAGAATTTTTTATGAAAATCTGAAACTTCCGGAATTTGTGGAAACACTTTATGGAAAAGCATTTCGTAATAGGCCTGAAACTCTCTTTCATTTTTATCTTCTATCACTTGACCCGGAGCTTTTTGTCTTACATGAAGCATTTCATGGGCGACCATGTTCAATACAAGGTTCAGATCAAAATCAAATAAATTTTGAGGAATCATTACTTTTTGTGGCCCTCCAAGTTCACCTTCTGCAGTAAGAAGCATTGAAGTAGGAGATAACTCCTGCCTGAATCCAAACCCCGCAAAGTTTTCATGTTCCAGATTAAAAGAATGAATCAGGTACCTGGCCGCATCCAGGATCTGGTTGTGTTCTTTATATGCCTCAAGGTGTAGATTAACCTGCTCGAAATTCATTGGGCTTATGTTTTATAACAAATGTATTAAAATATTGAGAATTAAGGAAAAGTCTGATAGTCTTAAAAAACGGTAAAAATTTTAAATCGGATTATCTGTTACCAATCGATTAATAAAAACAGGTTCTGAATTATTCAGAACCTGACAAACAAGATTAAGTGTAAAATTTAGCCTTTAAAAGGCAAAAAGGATAATTCAAATGCTGACAGATTTTTATTGATTCTTAATCTATGTTTAAGGGGATTGATAATAAAGGAACTTTATTTTTATAAGCCATACTGGCGGTCTTGCTTCGATGAAACAGGGATTCCAGAAGATTGTATCTGTGAGGAATCATAGTGAGTAGATCCGGATTGGTAAGCTTTACTTCTTCTTCAATAGCCTTGATGATTTCAGCGGATTGAATCATTTTGAAACTGTATTTGATATCATCAAGATCATATCCGGAATTCAGATCAATATCATGAATGACTTCGTTGAAATCTTCCAGACTTTCACTCACATTGAATACCTCAATTTCGGAACTGAATTCATGGACGAAATTATAAATGTCATTCATCGCAGACCACGTCATCCCTCTGTGATGATCGTAAGCGAAAAGAATTTTTCGGATACCGGTGTATTCAATATGGGCAGGAATAATGAGAACAGGCTTTTTGACCTTATGAATGGACATCGTTACGGTATTTCCCAAAAGCCGCTGTTCAAGAGTTTTTTCTGCCATTCCCATCACTATAAAATCACCGTTTGTGTTTTGGATACAACGATGAAGCTCTTCAATAAAATTTCCGGATGCCAGATAATGGCTGGCATCTATAGAATATAACTCACTGAGCTCAGAAGCTTTATCCTCAAGTTTTTTTTGATTCTTAAGCGTTTGCACATAAAAAAAATCTGCAGAGGCCTGGGCATTTAAGGCATGAATGGAGACGCTCTGCAAATTAAAAAGCACTATTTTATATTGATTTTCTTTTGCCATAGAAGCAGCGTAATGGGTTGCATTTTCTGCTTCCGGGGAAAAATCTGTACATACAATTATTGTTTTCATTGTAATGAAATTGATGAAGCAAAAGTAGGATCGGAGAAGGTCAGAACTTATTAAAAATAATGTGACATTGCATAAAATGATGATGAAATGTCTTTTTCCGGTGATGAAGCGTTTGTTTCCATTTGAACGGTATTATTTAACGTTTCATTTACGGTTTTAGCGGTCTCGTCCAGAATGCACAGGTGTTTTACTAAATCTATTTCTATATTTACATTCACAAAATTCCGTACATGAACAGGATTTCTACCATCAGGAAAAATATAGTACGATATAAAAAATTTCTTTCAGCAATGAAAAGAAGACTGGCTATCTGGGCCGTCGCCATCGTGACGTTCTGTCTTTTTTCTTATCTTATTGATCCCTTTGATCCTGTTTGGAAAAATTACCTGGAGACTCCTCTTAAAATGATCATTGAAGATGCTTTGTGGGTATTCTTCTTTTCGGCGATTATCTCAGAAGTAAGTATCCTTATTGATAAAAGTCTCAATAAGCTGCTTCCCTGGAAAGACAGAACGGTACAAAGACTGCTTGTTCAGGGTGTTCTTCAGATTATCGGAAGTGTGGTGATGGTGATGATTATTAATTTCATTGTGGATTGTACTTCAGATAATATACCGGAAATGGATACCCGCAAGGAATATACTTTGCTGGGACAATGGATCGCCACAAATATTGTAGTATCACTTACAATCAGTGCTTTCAATACTGTAGATTACCTGCTGGAAAACTGGAAAAAAACAGCCGTTGAAGCAGCACAGCATAAACTGAGAGCCTCCAAACATAAACAGGCCGCCATGGCAGCAGAACTGCAAGCACTTAAACTCCAGATTGATCCTCATTTTATTTTTAATAACCTAAGTGTCCTTTCTGAATTGATCCTCGAAGACCAGCAGCTCGGATATGAATATTCAGAGAAATTTGCACGGGTTTACCGGTATCTGCTGGTGAATTCAAAGAAAGATATTATTGCTGTAGAAGAAGAACTCAAATTTTTAGAATCCTATATTTTCCTGATTGAAAAAAGAATAGGCGAAGGTGTAGTGTTTAAAATTGATATCAGAGAAGAGTACAGAAATATGTATACCCTTCCGCTATCTCTGCAGTTGCTTGTTGAAAATGCTATTAAACACAACCAAACCTCAAAATCAAATCCTTTGGAAATAGAGGTTTACACCACTTCAGATAAAGAACTCGTAGTTTCCAATACTTTTTTACCCTTGATCAATAAGCCGGATTCTTCAGGAGTTGGGTTAACCAATATCGTTGCCAGATATGAGATCCTGGGATACACAAAACCCATTATAGAAAAAACTGAAAATAAATTTATTGTAAAACTTCCGTTGATATGAAGATAAATAAAATTTTAATAGTCGAGGATGAAAAACCTAATGCAGACAGGCTCAAGAGACTTTTGCTAAAGTTAAGGCCCCACCTCGAAATATTATCTGTAGAAGACTCCATTACCTCAACAGTAGATTGGCTGCAGAACAATGTTGTTCCGGATATTATTATGATGGATATCCGTCTTGCCGATGGACTGAGCTTCGAAATATTCAATAAACATGAAATAAAAAGCGCTGTTATTTTTACCACCGCTTATGATGAGTATGCTGTACAGGCTTTTAAATATAACAGTGTCGACTACCTTTTAAAACCTATTGAAGAGGATGAGCTTGATGCCGCCCTGAAACGCTATGAAACCTTTATGGAATCCGTGCCCGTTGTAGGGTCAGCCATCGAAGGCCTGCTCAATTATCTTCAGCCTAAAGATTACAGAAAACGTTTCCTTATCCCGCACAGAGACGGATATAAAACGGTTTTAGCCGAAGATATTCTCTATTTTTACACTGAATTGGGAATCAGTAAAGCCATGCTGAACAGCGGAATTATTGAAAATATTCCTCAAACTCTGGAAGAACTTGAAAAACAACTCGATCCAAAAATATTTTTCCGGGCTAACAGACAGTTTATCATTCATATCGATTCTGTAAAGCAGGTGTTTAATCACTTTAATGGAAAACTCAAGCTGGAACTTAGAAAACAACCGGATATGGAAGTGATTGTAAGCCGGGAAAAAGCTTCTATTTTCAAATCATGGATGGATTATTAAGAAAGGAAGTCGGAGACTGGAAGAAGAAAGCTCCGGAAGCCTGAAAAGTAAATGACAATGGTTTATCTAATGTCTAATACACTTCAGCCTCCAATTACCTTTCTAAAATTTGAAGTTGCCTGAAAGTGGCAACTTTTATTTTTCCTGTTCTCATGTGTCATATCATTCAAAAATCCCTTCATGAATAGTTCGTGAAGGGATCAGGATATAAAGAAACAGTTATGATTTATTGGGGGCACTTTAGTTCACTTAAGAAAATCGTAGATTTTTAAAAACTTTTGTGTACTTATTTTTTCAAAATTTGTCACTTTAAAATTTAAAAAGCTTTTGTGACTTTTGTGGTTCAATAAAAAACATTTACAAAGGAATCGCATACCCTAATGAAACAGCAAACCCTCTGTTTTTTACATTCACTCCTTTTTCGTCTGAAATATTGCTCAATCCCAGGTTATATCTTCCGTCTACAATAAGTTTTCCCGGACCTGCAGGAATAGCGACTCCTGCCCCCATCTGCAATCCAAAATCTAAAGTTTTTGTTTTTCCGTATGCTGCTTTTATTTTGTCACTTTTTCCTACAAGAAAACCAATTGAAGGTCCCGCATTTACATATACCGGGCCGAAACTGTATTTTGCCAGCACCGGAATCTCGATATAATTGAAGTTGTAGGTCTGGTTTCCGAAATGGTTTTTGATCCTGGTTCCTTTACTTATAAAATTGACTTCCGGCTGTACAGAAAAATTTTGTAATCCCGTCTGGATATTCACGCCCAGACCAGCCTGAAATGATGTTTTAGACTTTTCGCCATCCATATTTTTAATCGATTGTGTAGCGATAGTAATTCCCGCTTTAGGAATCAGTTCAATACCTGAATCTTTTTTTGTGTCCTTGGTTTGCTGAGCCTGTAATTCCAATCCTAATACTACTGCTGTGATTGCTAAAAACTTTTTCATTTGATAAAATTTAAATTATTGATTTGTTTTTGGGTTGATTAACAATGCGAAATTAGAGCGCAGAATATCCTTGACTGAAAGTTTTACAAGTGAGCCGTAGAAATTAAAACGCCAACCGTATTTTTGAATTGGTTAAATGAAAAAGAACCGTTTTTATGGCTTCAAACTGCATAAACAGGCACTTTTCTTTTCATTTTTCGTATCATACGGTTCATCTGCCATTAACTACGCTTCACCCGATTTCTGAGTGGATAACCTTATTATATGACCTTATTTTGCTCCTGTAAAATTTAAAATCAAATGTTATGAATTACAGAAAAGGATATCTGGCACTTCCTCTGATAGCAGCAGCAATATTGTATTCCTGCGGTTCAGGAAATGCCCAGGAAAATTCCCAACAAATGCCTGCCTTACCTACCGATTTTATTCAGGTAAAGTCAGGTGATGAAGACGTTTCTACCGGATATCCGGGAAGCATAGAAGGGCAGGATAATGTAGAGATAAAAGCTCAGATCACAGGATATCTGGAAGCCGTGTATATCAAAGAAGGACAATATGTTACCAAGGGACAGACGTTGTTTAGAATTAACCCGTCGGTTTATAACGAACAGGTTAATACGAATCAGGCGGCTTTAAAAGCAGCATTGGCTGCTCAGGAAACGGCAAGACTGGAAGTCGAAAAATTAAAACCGCTGGTAGAAGGAAAAGTAGTTTCCGATATGCAGCTAAAAACGGCTCAGGCTAATTTTAAAGCAGCAGCAGCGCAAGTAGCACAGGCTCAATCTTCATTAGGCTCTTCAAAGATCAATGCCAACTTTACCTATATCAAAGCTCCTGTGAGCGGATATATCGGAAGAATTCCGAACAGAGTAGGTAACCTGATCAGTCCTTCTGATGCAACACCGCTCACGACGCTTTCAAACATCAACACAGTCAATGTATATTTCTCAATGAATGAAGCTGATTTTATAGCACACAGCAGAGCTGCAACCGCAGGAAATAAGACAGAAAATGTCGAATTAATTCTGGCAGACGGCTCCAAATACGGATTACCCGGAAAACTGGAAAGTGCCAGCGGAAACTTCGACAGAACCACCGGAAGTATCCAGATGAAAGCTGTTTTCCAGAACCCTGATAAATTGTTAAGGTCTGGAGGAACAGGAAGGGTGATGATACACAATGCATTGGACGGAGTGGTTAAACTTCCTAAAACTTCTGTGAAAGATATTCAGGATAAATTCTTTGTCTATAAACTGGAAGGCAAAGATAAGGTGAAGATGACCCAGATCAAGGTGTCCGGAAGTACTTCCCAGGATTACTTTATCAGAGAAGGAGTGAATGCAGGAGATAAAATTGCCATCAACAGGATCGATGCTCTTACTGACGGAGCTCAGGTAGTGGCAAAAGTGATGCCTTCAAAATAATTTTTATAATCATTCTTAGATCATTCGAAAATGTTAAAAAAGATAATTGACCGTCCTGTACTGGCGACGGTGATATCCCTTATCATTGTTATTTTAGGGATCATAGGACTCAACCAGCTTGCTGTGACGAGGTTCCCGGATATTTCACCACCTACAATTACCGTCTCAGGATCTTATCCGGGAGGAAATAGTGAAACGGTGATCCGTTCGGTAGTAACTCCGCTGGAAGAACAGATTAACGGAGTGGAGGACATGAGCTACATGAAGTCCACAGCGAGTAACGACGGAACATTTACCATTTCTGTTATATTCAAACAGGGGGTAAATGCCGATCAGGCTGCAGTAAACGTACAGAACAGAGTACAGCAGGCGACTCCCATACTTCCCCAGGAAGTAATAAGAATGGGACTGACAACCTCCAAACAGCAAAACAGTATGGTATTGATCTTCAATATCTATACGGAAGATAATAAGCAATATGACGAAACATTCCTTCAGAACTATGCCAATATCAACCTTATTCCTCAAGTTAAAAGGGTAAAAGGGGTAGGGCAGGCCCAGATTTTCGGGATCAAAGATTATTCCATGAGAATCTGGCTGAATCCCCAGAAAATGTCTTCATACGGATTGGTTCCAGCTGATGTTTCCAATGCAATTGCAGATCACAGCTTGGAATCTGCCCCGGGAAAATTGGGAGAAGAATCCAATGCGGCGCTGGAATATGTAATCCGATACAAAGGAAAAAAGAATACTCCGGAACAGTATGAAAATATGATCGTCAAAAATGACGGGACCAAAGTGATCAGGCTTAAAGATGTAGCCCGTGTAGAATTCGGATCTATCAACAATACCGGTGACAACCTTTCCAATGGGAAGAACGCCGTTACTGTAGCAATTATGCAGACTACAGGATCAAATGCGAATGAAATTGAAATAGGAGTAAACAAAGCCATCGATCAGTTGTCAAAATCATTCCCTCCGGGTATCAAATATACCAAAGTAATGAGTACCAAAGAAAGACTGGACGAAGCGACAGGTCAGGTAAAATCAACGCTGATTGAGGCATTTATCCTGGTATTTATTGTGGTATTCATATTCTTACAGGATTTCAGGTCGACGATTATTCCTGCCATTGCAGTTCCCGTAGCAATTATCGGTACCTTCTTCTTCCTTCTGGTATTAGGATTTACCATCAACGTGCTGACGCTTTTCGCCCTTGTACTGGCGATCGGTATTGTCGTCGATGATGCCATTGTAGTAGTGGAAGCAGTTCACAGTAATATGGAAGGTACAGATCTTTCGGGAAGAGACGCCACCCATAAAGCGATGGGAGAAATTACAGGGGCTGTTATCTCTATTACCCTTGTAATGTCTGCGGTATTTATTCCTATCGGGTTTATGTCTGGATCTGCAGGGTTATTCTATAAGCAGTTTGCCTATACATTAGCCATTGCAATTATCATTTCAGCAGTTAATGCATTAACACTGACGCCGGCTTTATGTGCGGTATTTTTGAAAAACCACCATGCAGAAGAAGGAGGCAAGCCAAAAGGTTTCGGACAGAGATTCGCAGTAGCATTTAACGCAGGGTTTAATAATATGACAAACCGTTATGCAAAAGGAGTGAAGTTCCTGATCGGTCGTAAGTGGATTGCAGCCGGATTAATAGCCGGAATCATCGGATTATCCGCCTGGTTAATGACAAGTACCCCAAAGAGTTTTGTCCCTATGGAAGATGACGGATTCTTTATTTACTCATTAAGCATGCCGCCGGGAACAGGATTGACAAAAACCACAGAGGTTTCGAATAAAATCAATACAATTTTAAAAGGAGTAGATGCCGTTCAGGAAAATACATCCATTACAGGATTTAACCTGTTAAGTAACAGTGCCGGACCAGCATATGCAATGGGATTTGTGAAGCTGAAACCTAAAAAAGAAAGAGGAGCCGTTCAGGATATCGATGAGATCATGAATATTGTGAATGGAAAACTGGCTGAAATTAAAGAAGGAAGTGTGATAAGCTTCAGAATGCCTCCGGTAGAAGGATATGGGGTTACCAGTGGCTCAGAGATCGTGTTACAGGACCGTATGAGTAGAGATCCGCAGTCCCTTAAAGCAAAAGCCGATGACCTGATCGGACAACTGATGCAGGTTCCTGAAGTGGCGTATGCATATACCATGTTCAGGGCAGATTATCCTCAGCTTGAACTTGAAGTAAATGAAGATAAGGCGAAGCAGCTGGGAGTAAGTATTTCTCAACTTTTAGGAACAGTGCAGACGTATTTCTCCGGAGACCAGTCTCAGAATTTCTCCAGATTCGGAAAATTCTACAGAGTAAATATCAAGGCAGACGGAGTTTTCAGAATGGATGAGCAGGCCTTCAACGATATTTTTGTGAAGAATGATAAAGGGGAAATGGTTCCGGTGAACACACTGGTCACATTGAAAAAAGTTTACGGTCCTGAATCTGTTCAGCGATATAATTTGTATAACTCTTTAAATATCAATGTGGTGCCGAAACCGGGAGTAAGTAACGGAGCCCTGATGGATAAAATGGAGCAGACGCTTAGTAAACTGCCTTCCGATTACAGCTATGAATGGACAGGTTTAAGTTTGGAAGAAAAATCAGCAGGAAATCAAACCGTTGTCATCCTTGGGTTATGTTTGCTTTTCGTATACCTGCTTCTGTCAGCACAATATGAAAGTTATATTCTTCCTTTAGCAGTAATGCTTTCCATTCCTACCGGAGTGTTAGGAGCATTCTTAGGAATCAAGGCGATTGGGTTTGATAACAACATTTATGTACAGGTAGGATTGATTATGTTGATCGGATTGCTGGCGAAAAATGCCATTCTTATTGTAGAATTTGCCGTACAGCGTAGAAAAGCAGGTCTTTCGATTCTTGATTCTGCACTGGAAGGGGCAAAAGCAAGGTTACGTCCTATTATCATGACCTCACTGGCATTCATTGTAGGAATGATTCCTTTGATGATCTCAACAGGAGGGATGGCCTCAGGAAACAAATCCATCAGTGTAAGTGCTGCGATCGGGATGTTGAGTGGAGTAATTCTGGGAGTATTTGTAATCCCTGTATTATACATGTTCTTCCAATATCTGGATGAGAAATTTTCATCCAAAAAGAAGTATCCTGTAACCCAAAATCAATTGACAAATGAGAATATTTAATATAAAGAATTTCCTTATTTCAGGCGCAATGGCATCATTACTGGTGTCTTGTGCAGTAGGAAAAAAATATACAAGAACAGATCTTCAGGTTCCGGAAACATATAAAGAATCTGTGCAGGTAACAGGAGATACCGTAGTCCTTCCATGGAAAACCTTCTTCAAAGATCCTAAACTGGTAGGATTAATTGATAAAGCGTTAACCAGAAATAACGAAGTGAATGTGGCCCTGAAGAATATAGAACAGCTGGATCTGATCTATAAACAAGCCAAGCTATCCCTGATGCCCACTTTAGATTTCAGCGCAGGAGCCAACAGAAGCTGGGCCTCTAAGAACAGTCTTAACGGATCCCTTAACGAACAGTTTTTAGGAACGAAATATATAGACGATTTTAATGCAACTCTGAGACTGTCATGGGAAGTTGATATTTGGGGAAAAGCCAAAATGCAGAAAGAATCAGCTGCTGCAGAATATTTCGCCCAGAAAGAAAATTTAAATGCAATCAAAAGCCGTATTGTCGTTCAGGTAGCCCAGGCTTACTACAACCTGATCAGCCTTGATGAACAGATGAAAATAGCTGAACAAAATATTGAGCTGAGTGATAATACACTTAAAATGATGAACCTTCAGTTTACTGCAGGACAGATCAACTCACTGGCAGTTCAGCAATCGGAGGCTCAGAAAAAAACAGCAGAGCTATTGATTCCTTTGGCAAAGCAGAATATTTCTATCCAGGAAAATGCATTGAGCATTCTGTGTGGAGAATATCCTTCTAAAATTGAAAGAGAAGGGCATCTGAAAAATATGATTCCCGGAAACACTTTATCAGAAGGTCTGCCCGCACAGCTGTTGAGCCGAAGACCGGATCTTAAGGTAGCAGAATTCAATGTGATCAGCCTGAATGCAAAAACGGGACTGGCAAAAGCTGCCATGTACCCAAGCATCAGCCTGAGTCCGCAGATTGGAGTTAACTCTAATAAGTTTAACAGTTGGTTTGATATCCCGGGTTCAATTACCAAGGCAATTGCCGCCAATCTTGCCGCTCCGATTTTTCAGAAAAAACAATTGAAAACAGCGTATGAAACGGCATTAATAGAGCAGGAAAAAGCGGCAATAAATTTTAAACAGGCAGTGATGACGGCGGTAGCAGAAGTGTCTGATGCCATG
This sequence comes from Chryseobacterium sp. UNC8MFCol, assembly GCF_000482305.1. NCBI lineage: Bacteria > Pseudomonadati > Bacteroidota > Flavobacteriia > Flavobacteriales > Weeksellaceae > Chryseobacterium > Chryseobacterium sp. UNC8MFCol. The sequence continues at coordinate 484,760 of NZ_AXUZ01000003.1, read as the reverse complement.
GCAAAATCTAAAGGTTCTTCCGAAAGACTGCAGCTTTTAGACCAGAGAACAGCCATTTTGGATAAAGGCATCAATGATGCGTTAAAACTTTATAAAAGCGGGATGGCCACTTATTTAGAGGTAATTACGGCTCAGAATAATAAACTGCAGAACGATCTTGAATCAATCAACGTTACCCTTGAAAGATTAAATGCAGAGGTTGACTTGTACAGAGCACTAGGCGGCGGTGTACAATAAAAATGTAAATGGTAACAAAGAGAAGGAAGCTGGAAATAGCTTCCTTTTTCATTCAAATAGTTTTAAACTGCGATCTAATCCAAATAATCCGGTGGGTAGGTCGCCAAACCATATTTGTTATCAATGGTTTTTAGAAAAGCAATTCTTTCAGGAGTGGGCGGCGTAGCTGGTAAAAACTCACCAGGCTTTACAGGCGTGCCCACTTCTCTGAATACCTGTTCCAAACCTGCGGGAACAACAGTACAAAGCATACGGGCAAATTGATCTGAAATATTTTTAAAACAGTGGATTCCTCCATTGAAGGGAATATTAACAAATTCTCCCTTTTTAACAATTGATTTTCCGGTCTCGGTTGTAAATTCCAGTTCTCCTTCCACCAAAAAGAACATTTCCTGAATATCAGGATGGGAATGTGGAAGCGGGCCCCCGCCCGGAGGAACAAGCATCTCAATAACTTCGTATGCATCATTATTCTGATCTCCGGAAACAATGATGCGGTAATTACCTCCGGCAATACCTAGTGTTTCGCCCTTATCATGATGAATAATTTGAATAGTATTTTTCATATTGTGATTTTTGATGACGCATTTTCCTACAAATTGAATGATGAATATAGTTTCTTTTTTGCTTACAATCAATCCGTTGTGAAAAAAAAACAATTTTTTTAAAAATTTTCATGCAAGATTTTCAAAAATGGGGGTTTATATAATTGAGTACTCGAAAATATTTTAATGTTTAATGAAAAAAATAATGTAATGAAGAAATTTACAGTACCTCAATTTTTAATGGTGTTTTTAATCGTATTGACAGGTTTTATCTTATCAGCATGTAACAACGATAACGGTCCGGATATTCCGCCGGTAAAAATGGAAGATATTAAAGGAAATTATAAAGGAAAGCTTATTACCGTACAGGGAAGTGTGAAAACAGAAAAAATACAGGCTTTCACAGCAAAAAAAGATACGATTACGTTTGCAGAATTTCCGATCGGTGAAATTGTAAAAAACGTTATAAAAGATCCGGCAAAGGCAGAAACAGCTTTGAAGACAATGGGAAAAGTAAAGTATGACCTTAATTATAAAGCTACAATAAATACGGCCAGCAATGTATTGGAATTGGTATTTACTCCTAAAGTACTTGAGCTTAAGATTCCAGTAGATGGAGCAAATAAAAATACAAAGGTGACATTGGTTGCTAAGCAGAAAGGCTTTTTTGTAGGAATGGATCAATCCCTGAGATACGCTATAGTTGCAGAAAAAATTACTGTAGATGGAACAGACCTTACACCTTATGAGGCTATTAATTATAATTTTCCGTTCTGCATAAAAAACTAATTATAGATATTTCCAAAAATGGATTGCGCTTTTATAAGATGCAATCTATTTTTGCTAAAATTTAAAGATATTCAACCAGACAGGGCTTCACGATATATGGAAGAAACGAAGGAACAGATTTTAGTGCAACATCTTTTGCAAAAGAAGGAAGCTGCCTGGAAAGAGCTTTTCGGAGCCTATTCCGGAAATCTGGCCTATGTTTGTTCCCGTTACGTAGCTGAGAAAGAGGATGCCCATGATATCCTTCAGAATAGTTTTATTAAAATGTTCCGCTCCATTGAATCATTTGAGTACAGGGGAGCCGGATCTTTAAAAGCGTGGATGACACGGATTACGGTCAATGAAGCTTTGAAACACATCAAGCAGAAAGGAAGCTTCAGTTCCCATATAGAGATCAATGACCTTCCTGATATTCCCAATGAAGAAGAGGCTGATTTTGAGGAGATTCCACGCGAAAATATCATGGAAATGATCAGGAAACTTCCGGAAGGATACCGGACTGTTTTTAACCTGTTTGTATTTGAGAAAAAGAGCCATAAAGAAATTGCTGTGCTTTTAGGAATTGCCGAAAATTCTTCCGCATCGCAGTTTCACCGTGCAAAAGGCCTGCTTATTCAGAAAATAAAAGATTTTAAAACGTCAAAAAAAGCACAATATGAGTAATGAATGGTTAAATAACCTGCGAAGCAGAATGAACGACCATGAAGAGGATGTTCCTGACGGGTTGTGGGATGAAATCAGCGATGAATTATTCTCCGGAAAAGAAGAGAAGGATGAAATCGCCGGATTCGCTCCTGAGGCTAATGCTGTTGAGCCAAAAGGAGACGTTAGGACGAATGGTGCGGGAAGATCTTTATTCTATCGCATCGGAGGTGTTGCTGCAGCGATTGCGTTGCTTTTTTTGATGTTAAAAATCGGTGGGTCAGATCATGAGACTAAGGAGAAGTTTTCGCAGAAAAAGTCAGATTTAAAAAAACAGTCAGGACAAGATCTTACCTCAGGAAAAATAGAAAACAACACCATTTCAGAAGGATACACCCAACAGGAAACGGGAATTTCATTAGCTCAGAATGTGTTAAATGCCATCGTTCCTGAGAAAATGATAAAAAGCAGAAATTTCGTCAATTCCGGAGCAGAAAAGGCCGATTTGATACCTCATCTTCCTGAAATGGCGAAAACTGCCAATACTCAGGAAACAGAGCAAAAAGAAGGTCAGATTGCTGTGAACGTCCCTAAATTGAATGAGAACATTGTTGAACCCACCCGGGAACAGAAAACAGATGAAGTTGCATTTAAAGAGGATAGACCGATTGAAAAATATGCTGACCTCTCCAAAAATAAAACGGTAAAATCTCATAAAGATAAGTCGTGGATGCTGAGTATGCTCACAGGCAATGCCTCAACCGGTGCTGCAGAACAACAGTTTCCGGGCTATGCTTCCATCAGCGGAAAACCTATGAATATTGAGCAGGTCTGGAGTGCATCAGTGTATGATGATAACCCTTTAACGGCCATATTACTGGCCAATCAGAGCCAGCCGGTAGAAGCGAGAATCAGGCATAAAGTACCGGTGACCTTCGGGTTGTCTCTCTACTATAACCTGGGAAAAAAATGGGGGATAGGCACAGGATTGAATTATACAAAACTATCTTCTGAACTTCACTCTGGAACTGATAACAATTATATAAAAGGAGATCAGTCGGTTCATTATCTGGGAATTCCGGTTCAGGTCAATTATAATGTGATCCGTAAGGGAAGATTTACAGGATATGTTACAGGAGGAGCACTGGTAGAAAAACCAATTGCAGGAAATATCACCACAACTTATGTGGTAGATGATGAGGTTAAAGAAACATCAAAGGAAAACTTAAGCCATAAACCCTTTCAGTTTTCCGTCAATACTGCTGTAGGACTTCAGCTGAAGATCATTGATAAGCTGGGAGTCTACGCAGAGCCGGGAATAGGATATCATTTCAAAGATGAAACCGCCCCTAATACCATTTACAAGGAAAAACCCCTGCAGTTCAATATGAAATTCGGACTCAGGCTGTTGCTTGATTGAATATAAAACTTAACATCAACATTAATATTACTATGAAAACAAAATTAATTTTTTTTGTGTTTCTGCTATTCAGCATCCTGAATATGAAGGCACAATGTAACCCAACCATTACCAGCCCAAGGCTCGGGGTAAAATCTCCGGGGAAAATTTTATTCTGTGAATCGGAAGATGAAGTACTTTCTACCCAAACATTCGGTACCTACCAGTGGTATAAGCAGGAATGGACCTGGCAAACACCCAATAACAATCCCTGGGTTGCGATTCCGGGAGCGACTTCCCAACAATTAACGATCAGCGGAAACGATCAGCTGTACTACTTTAAAGTGGTAGTCTCACAAGGTGACTGTACTGCAGAAAGTCCTGCGATCATGGCTGACGGCTTTGTATATGGACTTCCTGCAATGATGACCACTCTTACTCCGGGAACCTATGAAGATCTTGGAGCGGGGGAAATCAATGTATGTGACGGAGCCTCGGTGAAATTCGATGACGTCTTTGCCGCTGTATATGGTGTGCATACCTGGTATAAATGTTTTCCGAGCAACATTCCACCAGTACCGGGAGATCCATGTATAATCAGCGGAGCGACAGGAGATTCTTTCTCAGCTACAGAATCCGGACAATATGGGTTTTATGCCTGCACAGAATATTGTCCGGACCAATGCAAATTCCTGGGAACCAATTCGTTTGTAAAATTAAACTTTGGTGAGTTTTCTTTTTGTAAAAATATGGGAACCGGCGAAACAAAATCTCAGGACAATCAGCTGAAAATATATCCTAATCCAACTGCACAATTCCTGTACATCGGAAAAGAATCCGATAAAGCATATAAAGAAGTTTCAATTATTGATATGACAGGAAAGCTTATTTTACAAAGAAAAGATCATCGATACAATCAGGCTATTGATGTAAGCCATCTGTTGCCGGGAAGCTATATTATTGTTTCTAAGAGCGCAGACGGAAAAAATGTGTACAAAAATAAATTCATAAAAAAATAAAGATTAAATAATCTTTTCGTTAGTTTCAATAATGGTTAGATCGGTACAAATTCATTTGTACCGGTTTTTTTTATCAAAGAAAGCCGGATCCGGCCATCAGCATGGATTGCTTATTAATCATCCCGTCAATAGCATGTAATGCCATTCCAGTAGCATCTGAATGAGAAACACCTTTAACTATAAAGCCCGGAATATACTCCTGCGTTTTTTCGCAGCAGGATGACCCCTTTTAAAAAGCTATTTTTGATGAGGTCCGGCCTGGTCTTCAGACATTCCTGCTTTCCAATAGGAAACAGCATACAGAGAACGGGGATCAAAAGAGGGATCGGCTTTGAAATAATCTCTGATGCTTTTTACAGTGGCATATTCTGCTGCCACGTAGATAAATTTTTTTTGTTCCTTTTCGGAAAATTTGAATTCTCTGGCTTTTTCTGCAAGCAGGCTTCCTTTTTCAGGCGTCTGATTATACAGCCATTCAAGATCTACATTGGCTGCAGAGCAGGAAATAATTTCATCTTCTTTTCCGAAAGTTTCCAGAAGCATTTTCACATTCACCCCTGCAGGAAGTTGTTCTGCAATAGCATTAATTACCGGTAGGGCAGTAGCGTCACCTACAAGAAGATACGATTCTGCTTCAGGAACTAAAGGTTTGGTACTTTCTTTCATGCCTATTCCTAAAAAATCACCTTCCTGTGCTCTTAACGCCCACGCTGATGCCGGACCACTGTCTCCGTGTGCAACGAAATCAATGCTCAGTTCTTTGTTTTCCAGATCTATTTTTCTGTTGGTGTAAGTTCTCACAATGTCTTGTGAATCAGGATCTGATGTGGGGATGAATATTTTATTGTTGGACCCTGATTTTACATGGGATAATAATTCTGCCTGGTAATCCTTGATATCAAATATAATACGGATGAAATGTGGCGTAATATATTCCTTGCGTTTAACGCTAAAGACAGAACGGATTTTTTTCGTTTCGGTTGAGTTCATTTTTAATTGCATTTTAAGATAAAAGTTCAAATTCAATTGCTCTACTGGAAATCAGGTTTTCTGCAGACAACAATTTCTTTACAGGCATGGTCATTTCTGATAGAAAAGATTATTGATTTTTGATGAAGCAAAGTTGGGCATGTTAGCTATGTAAAACTTTGACCTAGGTCAAAAAAGCAATGTAAATCTTAATTTTTTATTCCAATGTTTCAATTTCATGATAGACGGTAGTAGCCCAAAAATCGAGTTCCCATTCCTTTTTACGGATGATTTCAAGAGAATATTCTCCTTTATAATAGTTTTTGATAAGCTCGGTACGCTGGAAATCGATGAGTTCAAGTTCAATTTTGAAATACGTTTTTCTCCATTCGATCCTGTCTCTCGCGGGCGCTATTGTTTTGTGGGAAAGCTGAAGTTCTTCTTTTGTAAGTTTTTTAATCATTCCTGCCACAATATTCTCCGTCATTGAATTCTTATAATTCATATTCTCCAGGAATGAGAGAGATTGGTTGATCAGTAATACATTCAGTTCTTTTTCTGTTTTTTCAGCCTGTTCGGCAGGCCTGATTAACTGGATCAGTTTAGGTAATGTCAAACCCTGAATCAGTAAAGTAAAAATAATGACCACAAAAGTGATGAAGAGAATTGTACTTCGTTGAGGTACCGGAACCCCATTATTATCATACAATGGCATTGCCAGGGCTGCGGCCAGCGATACCACTCCTCTCATTCCGGACCAGGATAAGATGATATATTCTTTTTTTGCCTGTGAAAAGAATCCTGTACCTTTTTCTGATTGCTGAGAAGAGAACAGTGGAAAAGTAAAAATGACAAAGAGTCTGATAACAATTAAAACGCCGAAAATAAGTAGACCATAAAGAATTAGAACAGGCAGATCCTCGTAGGGAATATCTGTAATTATCTGAGGAAGTTGCATTCCGAGAATCAGAAATACCAACCCGTTCAGGACAAACACAATAACGTCCCAGAAATGACTCATTTGTATTCTGCTGTTGGAGCTGAAGAGAGAAAACGAATTCCATGAAAGAAACATCCCCAATATAACAACTGCCAGGACACCGGAGCATTCAAGATGTTCTGCCATACTATAGGTTGCAAATGGTAATAGGACCATAACGAAAGTTTCTACATTACTGTTTCCGTACAGGAATTTATGTAATTTAAGAAAAGTATAGCCGACAATCAGCCCAATGATAATTCCGCCTGTACTGATGGTGATGAATTGAAATCCTGCTTTTGAAAAGGAGAAAACGTCGCTAACGATTGCAATCAGTGCACATTTGTAAGCTATAAGGGCAGATGCATCATTTAAAAGACTTTCTCCTTCCAGAATGGTAACCAGTTTTTTAGGAAGCGGAAGTCCTTTGGTAATACTGGTTGCCGCTACAGCATCCGGAGGTGAGATAATGGCCCCTAATATAAATGCCAAAGGCCATGAAAATCCTGGGATCATGCGGTGTGCAATACATGCAATAATGGTTGTAGTCAAAAATACCAGCCCCACTGCTAGAAGGGATATCTTTGAAAGCTCTTTTTTGAATTCAGGGATAGATGTATTCCAGGCAGCATCAAATAAAATGGGTGGTAAAACCACATAAAAAATCATTTCCGGGCTCATATCAATTGAAGGAACCAGCCTTGTAAGACTTAAGATAAGTCCGGTTACCAAAAGCAAAATTGGTAATGCGAGCCTGAGCTTCTCTTTTACTGAAATGATAACAATCAGTATAATGGAAATCCATATTATTTTTTCAAGTTCTGCCATGCTATTTTTTAATGCGGCAAAATTATGGAGTGAAAAAAAGCGAAACTTTGATTTAGATCAAAAACGAAGGAGAATCACTTTTATCTAAATGATCTCTGATTGAATCGTATACTAATTTTGCTGATATAATTTTAAAATATGACTTATTTTTTAGAATAAAGTTAATGTAAATCAAATGTTTGCAAAATATTATATTAATTACATTTACTTTCAAAAACACACCCATGCTGATCAAAATTTACGGAAGTGCCATTCACGGAGTGGCTGCACAAACGATAACAATTGAGGTTAATGTAGATACCGGAGGAGTAGGGTATCATCTGGTAGGATTACCAGATAATGCCATCAAGGAAAGCAGCTACAGGATTTCTGCCGCACTGAAAAATGTCGGCTACAAAATTCCCGGAAAGAAAATTACCATTAATATGGCTCCTGCAGATCTCAGAAAAGAAGGGTCTGCCTATGATTTGAGTATTGCTATTGGAATTTTAGCAGCTTCAGATCAGATCTTAGCGGATGAAATTCAGAATTATATCATTATGGGAGAGCTTTCGCTGGACGGAAGCCTGCAGCCTATCAAAGGAGTTCTGCCCATTGCAATACAGGCAAAGGAAGAAGGGTTCAGAGGAATAATACTTCCCATTCAAAATGCCAGAGAAGCTGCTATTGTCAGTGATCTGGACGTATACGGAGTTGAAAATATTAAACAGGTTATTGAATTTTTTAATGAAGGAAAGGCTATTGATAAAATTATATTGGATACTCAAAAGGAATTTCATGAAAGAATTAATGATTTTCCGTTTGATTTTTCAGAAGTGAAGGGGCAGGAAGCAGCCAAAAGGGCAATGGAGGTAGCCGCAGCAGGCGGTCACAATATCATTTTGATCGGCCCTCCCGGAAGTGGAAAAACAATGCTCGCCAAAAGAGTTCCCGGTATTTTGCCTCCACTGACTTTGAAAGAAGCGCTGGAGACCACAAAGATCCATTCTGTGGCAGGAAAAATAGGAACAGAATCTTCTTTGATGACCGTCCGTCCCTTTAGATCACCTCATCATACGATTTCTGATGTCGCACTGGTTGGTGGAGGTAGCTATCCGCAGCCGGGAGAAATCTCACTGGCTCATAACGGGGTACTGTTTTTGGATGAAATGCCGGAATTTAAACGTACAGTGCTCGAAGTTATGAGACAACCCTTGGAAGATCGTGAGGTCACTATTTCCAGAGCAAGATTTACCGTGAATTATCCTGCAAGTTTTATGTTGGTTGCCTCCATGAATCCCAGCCCCAGCGGCTTTTTTCCAGATGATCCTAACAATACCTCATCTGCTTATGAAATGCAAAGGTATATGAATAAGCTTTCGGGGCCGCTCCTGGATAGAATTGATATTCATATTGAAGTACAAAAGGTCGAATTTGAACAATTATCCGAAAAAAGAAAAGGGGAAAAGAGCGAGGATATCAGGAAACGGGTCCTTAAAGCGCGGGATATTCAGAATGATCGATATAAGAACCTGAACATAAGCAGCAATGCTCAAATAGGGCCTAAAGAAATTGAAACTTTTTGTGCATTGGACGAAACTTCTTTCAGCCTTATAAAACTGGCTATGGAAAAGCTCAATCTCTCCGCAAGAGCCTATGACAGGATTTTAAAAGTTGCCAGAACCATTGCTGATCTGGAAGGAAGCGAAGAAATCCTGTCTTACCATATTTCTGAAGCCATACAGTACAGAAGCCTGGACAGGGAATTCTGGAACGGATAATTTTTGAGATGTGTTTATTGAGTAAGGTGAGGTATACTACCATATCCTTCTACAGCTGTGAACATATAATTACCGGTAAAAAAATGTTGTAATCTGATGATATTACTCAAAACCTTACGTCTGTAAGTAAAAATATAGGGTATGTAAGGAGCAAATGGAGGATGGAGGTTATCGTAGATTTAGCAGCAAAAGAAAGGATTGCTTTTCATATGAAAAGACCAGACAGCCATGCTGTCCGGTCTTTTTCTTTTAAAAACAGAAATTAATTGACTGTAACTTTAATGACATTCTGTACAGCTGGAACAGGATATACAATTCCTACTTTTGAAATAGCCTTGCTTTCACTTTGTGGCGTTCCTCCAAATAAAGCCTGATGGTTTCCGGCGCCCGGATACTGATCAATTCCGGTGCCTGAGTCAAATAAGCCTGTTTTAGATGTAAGATCACCTTTAGTGCCGGCTTCGATACTCTGTTCATTGGCATAAAACCAGTCATTAGAGAACCCAAACATAGTAACATAGGCAATTTTATCCCCCGGATCTGCAGTAAAATTTGTGGAAATTTTATTTCCCGGAGCTACAGGTGCACTTCCTGCCACAAAAACACCTTTTACATTAGGTAAGGCCTTTAAGCTGTTTTGAAGTTTGGTTACATTTCCGAACTGTGAAATTTCTTTAAGACCCATTCCGGTATCCGTTTTTCCTACTTCATAAACCGGATTTTTATCACCGCGATAGATCACTACCAAAGCTGGAGATAGCCCGGTCATAATGCCTGTGTTGGCTGTAAGTTTTGTCATCATTTTACTGATATTTCCCATCTGGGCAATATCGGTGATCTCCGGATTGGATAAAGCGTTAGGTGTAAAGAATGGAACATTATTCAATAACTGCGAGCCATTATAGTTGGAAACAGCCCAAACACCGGGAGAAAAAGGAGTTTCATGGGCCGTGCCGCCTGAATTATTGGTAATGGTTAATGTGAATTCGGAAGTAACATCATTATATCCGAGATTAAGCTTCATCAGTTGTGATGCATTTACATTAGGAACCAGCATTACAGGTTTACTCTCGGGCTGGCCTGTAATATTATCTTTGGTTCCGTTATCCCACAACAGTACACTTGAAGAGACATCTCCTGTGATAGCATTCCCGTTATTATCAAATAACTTGATTCCCGGCTGTTGAGAAGCAAAAAACCAGTCATTAGAAGCTCCATACATGGTTGCAAACATTAAAGACTGTGCTTTCCCTGCACTGAATTTAACAGAAACCGACTGTCCGGGTAAAATGATTGGCGGAGCTCCCGTACCCTGAAAGCTTCCACTTTGTACAAATTCTTTAGGAGTGACAACATTTTCAAAGGTAATACTTCTTTGGAAAGACATATCCGTCATATTGTTGTCAGAATTGTCACATGATGAAAGGCTAAATGCCGTAAACAGACCTACAGCAGAGGCCATGATTTTTAAAATAATTTTTTTCATAAAAGCAATTTTATAGTTATAACTGTTAATTACAACCATAGTCGGAGCCCTTATTGAATCCTGACAAAAAAAGAAAGAATAATTGTATTTTATTTTTAATCATAGCTAATAATACGTCAAGTTTTGACGTGATGCCGGGCGATATTTGCCACAGAACGAAGAATAAACAATACTTATTTGTTCTTCGTTTTACAATTAACCAATAAAAAATATTTCTATGAGTTTTCAATGTATTGTAAAAAACACAATGGCCGAAATGAAAAATTTGTCGGCAGCAGAAATTACTGATCTTCAGAACGGTGTTTATAAGGGAGTCTGCCTACGAGGCTATTACGAAAAGGGAGATACTCCGGCTCCTGTCATATATTATTTGTCATCAACAGCTGGTACAGATGATGCAGGAAGTATTATTGAAACAGGAGGAATTAAGCTGGAACATAATTTTGCCCATGACCTGGATGTCAGTTATTTTGGGGTAAAAGGCGATGGAACCTATAATGATACACCGTTTATTTTATCCTATTTTAAGTATGTAAATGCCAACAACCTATACTGGGTGATTCCCGGAAAATGTAAAGTTGTGGTAAAGCAATCTTTTGAAATGAAAACCAGTGGAAGATGCGACGGTAAATTTATCCTTATCAAAGAGAATAGTGAAGTAGCTATAACTGTAGCCCGAAGATTTAATGGTGAAGTAGTGGATATCTCTGCATGGGAACCTGCTAACATGAAGAGGGGAAGTTTAGATGTAGGTTTTAGTAACAAAGGTATTGCTAATCTACATTTTAATTCTACAGAAATTTTAATTGATCGTGATGGTACTACTTCTGAAAAAAATTATAAAAAGAATGAGTTTATCAGAAGTAGTGAAGGTAAATTAACTACACCATTAGTTTGTTCTTATATGCAAGATAGTACTTGTAATCCGGGTGTATTGACCGTTAAGAAATATATCTTTGAAGAACATATTTCCCTAGATAACCTAAATATTGAAACTAAAGGTATCCTAAATGATATTGCATATCTATTAATTAGCAGAGATAATGTCACCCTTAATAATCCACGAATTCTGAATAAAATTAATAGCCAGGGAGCTGTTGGTCTGGAAATAAATACTTGTGCGGATATCATAATAAATAATCCTTTTATAAAAGGCTTTAGGAAAGATGAAAATGGTTATGGTATTGCAAATTATAGCTCTATAGGTGTTGTTATTAATGACGGACATGTAGTGGACTGCCGACATGCGTACACCGGTAGAAACAGTGTAGACGTCACCATCAACAGAGGAGTTTGGGAAGAAGGAATAGATGATCATTGGACAGACAGATTTACAGCAAACAATACTATTGTGAAAACAGGGCAGAGTTTAGCTGCATTTCAATTTGCGGGCAATGATATTACGTTAAATTTTCCTAAAGTAAGTGGAAGTGCAAGAATACTTTTTGGAATAAGGATGGATACCCCAAGTTTAGGTGGGATTGTTAATATTAATAACCCTATATTCACAGCTAATGAAGTGGCAGGTCCAGTGGGGAAAAAAGATATTTATTTGTTCTCATATACTAGCCCAAATGGAAACATTGGAGCTCCTCTTTTGTTGGAGAAATATACACAATGCCTGGCCCCTAAGCTTCCGGAAAGTCTTAATATAATCAACCCGATTATTAATACGGATGCTGATGAAGTCAGTGGATTCTATTTGGGTGTTTTGAATAGAAAATATGTTAACATTAAAAATCTGAAAATTACAGATACGATTCTCAATGCAAAGTCTACAACGACTTATACCGCAGTGCAAATTATAAAAGATAGTACTAAACAACTGGATTATAGTACGAATATAGAAATCAGTGGAAGGCTGACAACAAATGTGCTTACTACGACTACAGCGGTATATTTATATTCTATAGATACGGCTGATAAAATCCGTCGTGCCAATATATATTTAACGGATTGTTTTGGATATGGAAGAGTTGTTTTTAGTGGATCTAATCTCGAAACTTTTATTATGAATGGAGGTGATATCCATACTTTTAATATTGCTCATTCAACTTCAGACTTCAGTACCTCCAATATCCAGTTTAAAAATGTAGAATGGAAAGGAGGAACTATAGAAAATCTAAGCCATACTCTTTTTCAAAGCTGTGTTTTCACCGGAAACTACGTGTTTTCTTCTGCCGATCAGGTGTCTTTTGCTAACAATATAAAATACGCAAGTGTTTCAGGGTTGCCTGCTAATATTGTCAATAGTATGAAACCTCCTTTTGCATGATAATGTTTAATTAATTTAAAATAAACCATAGAGTCCGGTACTTCCCGGGCTCTATGTTATATCCCTTTTTTCCCTTCCAAAATCATCTGAATCATCTTAGTCTTTCTATTTTCTCTTGTTTCAGGTTTCTTTGCTTCCTCAATCCAGCGGATGTATTCTTTTCTATGGGTATAGCTCATTTTATCAAACAAGGTTTTTACTTCAGGATTTTCATTAAAAACCGAAGCGATATCTTCCGCGATTTTTACTGTTCTTTCTTCCTTATCCTCACATAAAGAGATGAAAACCTGGTTCCCAAAATTTTTCCCCAGTTTTTTCCGTACATCCTGTGTTAATCCTAAAATATGGCAGTCAGCATTCATTTTGACCAGACTACCCCTGTACTCAACCTTATTATCAAAAGTCACCTTAACTTTCACCTGACCTTTTTTGTGGAACAATTCTTCTGCAGAAAAGGGAAATTCCACAAAGGCTGCATTCATCCCCTCGTGCTGTTTGATGAGGGCTGTAAATTCTATGGGCTGAGGATTCATTATATATTGTTTTTTACATTTCAAAAATAAAAAAACCGTGAATATGGATTCACGGTTTCAAAAATATATCGGAAAAGATTATTTTTTCTTTGCTTTCTTAGGCATTGATGTAGTACCTGAGTTTTTAGTTTTTGTATCTGCAGGAGTGTTTTCCCCTCTTACAAGTTTCAACTCGTCAATTAATCTTCTTGCACCTGCATATTTGTCAATAGTCCAAAGTACAAAACGAACGTCAACATTAATTGTTTTCTGCCATTCCTGCTCGAATACGATATCACCGCTTAGTGCCTCGCTGTTTCCATCGAATGCAATACCAATAAGGTTTCCGTCTCCGTCAATTACAGGAGAACCTGAGTTACCTCCGGTAATATCATTGTTAGATAGGAAGTTGACAGGCATATAACCTGCAGCATCAGCATATTGTCCGAAATCTTTTAAGTTATAAAGGTCAATCACTCTTTGAGGAAGATCAAACTCTTCATCTCCTTTCTTGTATTTTCCAACAAGACCGGTCATATCTGTATAATAGTTATCTGTAATGCCGAAGTAGTTTCTGTCGTTTCTGATAGGTAGTTTATCTACAGTACCATACGTTAATCTCATTGTAGAGTTAGCATCCGGGTAGAATTTTTTCTCAGGCATAGCTTTCATTAGACCAGCTAAGAAAAGACGATTGTTTTTAGCAAAATTATCATCTACTTTCACAAATTTTTCAACACTCATCTTTTGATCAGCTACAATTCCGTTGGCTGTTTTCCATAGTGGATCTGCGTCAAGTTTCAATGCGTCCGGATTCAATAAGAAATTCGTTGCTGAAGTTTTGTTGGCAAAAATTGATGAATAAGCCATGTTAGAAACTGTTTTAGCATCCAATCCTAAAATTGTAGCTGAAGCAATATCTTTATTTTTTACTCTCATCTGGTAAAGACCGGTCATAGCAGCAAGCATTTCTCCCTCTAATGCAGGATTAAAGTTTTCATACGCTGCTTTAATAGCGGCTTCTGTTTTAGCTTTCATTGCTAATCTTCCCTGCATATCCTGAGCAGCATACGCCTTAAGCGCTGAACCTACCTGTAAAGCAAGGGTAATATATTTTGCATTTCTTGAGAACTGAGCAGCATAGTTTCTTTCAACATTTCTGTCCGAAACCTGAGTGTAATATGCTCCGATATCTTCTAAAACACCATCATAAGCATCATTGCCTGGCATTACAGACCATTTTCTGAATGTATCTTCGATTTTTTGTTTATCAGAAATAGTTCCGTTTTTATCTACAGCATCTATAGTTCCTTGTCTGTTTTTCCAGTAATTAGCTACTGATGCATATTGAGAAGCATAGTTAAGCTGTGTTGCTTTGTCTTTGTTCATGTATTTTTTCATGACATCCATTGCTACTTTAGAAGCTTCAACCCATGCCGGATAATCTTTGTTAACCATTTGCTGAATTCCGTAAGAAGTCAGGTAACGGTTTGTTCTTCCCGGATATCCTAAAATCATAGAGAAGTCACCAGGCTTAATTCCTTTAAGAGAAACCGGAAGGAAGTGCTTAGGCTTCAAAGGAGTATTGCTTGGAGAATATTCTGCTGGGTTTCCGGCAGCATCAGCATATACTCTGAATACCGTGAAATCAGCAGTGTGTCTTGGCCATTCCCAGTTATCGGTATCACCACCAAATTTCCCTAATGAAGAAGGCGGAGCACCTACCAATCTGATATCTTTATAATCCTGGTACACGAAATAGTAAAATTCGTTTCCGTTGAAGAAGTCTCTTACTACTACAGTATATTTTCCGTTTTCAGAATTTTCTGTCTGGATTGCTTTTGTTTCAGCATCAATAACAGCCTTTCTCTCAGTACCGGTCATACTGTTGTTCAATTTAGAATTGATTCTCTGGGTAGCATCATCCATTCTTACTAAAAATCTTACATACAGATCTTTAGCATTGAATTCGTCTTTCTGTTTCATTGCCCAGAATCCATTCTTTAAATAGTCTTTTTCCGGAGTAGAAGCAGCTGCAACAGCGCCATAACCACAGTGGTGATTGGTGAAAATAAGCCCTTTGTCGGAAACAATCTCACCGGTACAGAAACCACCAAAGCTTACAATAGCATCTTTTAAGCTTGAGTTGTTTACTGAATAAATCTCTTCAGGCGTAAGATGTAGACCCTCCTTTTGCATATCAACACCGTTAAGTCTTTTGATGAGCATTAGCAGCCACATCCCCTCATCCGCCCTCATCTGGGCAAAGCCCAATAAGAAAGTGAATAGTAGAAATAGTCTTTTCATTTTATATAAAAATTTTTGTGACGCTAATTTACTAATTTTTACGAGATTCTGTTCCGGAATGGTATGAAAATGGGATGATAATGCGCATGAAGAAAATGCTATTATCAGTTTTTACCCTTTTATCTTTAGGAGTTATTTTAAATTGCTCCTCAATTCCGGATAAAAATCTTTACCTCCAGCGACAATGGATGTTGGTTGCTTTCGATCATTTTTCTAAAGATCAATTGATAGCCCAAAAGGCTGAAATCAACCTGACAGCCGGAATGGAAGGAGGAAAAATCCAGGGAAGTGCATACATGGGATGTAACCGTATGTCTTTTACTTCTGAATTTAAAAAAGGAGGAAAGGTAAGAATATCAAAAGGAGTAAGTACCATGAAGGCATGTGAGGATATGACATTGGAAACAGCCTTTCAGAAAAAATTTGATGTGATGACGAAATACTCTGTAGAAGGACATTTCCTTACCTTGTCTGATGACAAAGGAAATTCGATGAAATTTGTAGCTGCTGATTGGGATTAAATAAAAACGATGAGCTTGTCATAACAAAAGTCCGCATTGCAGCGGACTTCTTTTGTTTGAAAAATCTAGTTCGGTTATCAGCTTTTTGTTGAGGTTATCAGTTTTTGTTGGGATTATCAGTTTTTAGGAATAGTCTTTTTTATTTCCTGGAGAGTTGCTGTATTGGGCAACCCCGTTACATTTGTATTTATGTTTTTAGAATTGATTGTGTTACGGCTTGCCTGTCTGTTGGGAATCGTTTTTTTTATCTCTTCAATACTTGCTGTATTGGGAAGTAAGTTTCCCGAATGATCCGATTGTGCCTGAATTTTTTTATCCTGTTTTTTAACTTCAGAACCATGATCGGAAACCAGTCCCGTTTGAGATGTTTTCTTTTCTGCCAATTCCTGGTTTTCTTTCAATAATTTTGCTTCCCGTTCTTTTATTTGTTTTACAACAAGTGCCTGATCTTCTATGGGAACAGTCTGTTTATTTTCCTGGGCATTCAAAAAGGAGCCTAAAAATAACAGCGGGATTATATATACTATTTTCATAACGTTTTATTTTATATTGACTAATACCTGAATTTTTCCAATTTTATCCTGATCATAATCCTGAAGTGCTTTTCCGATGACCTGTCCTATTTTTACTTTTTTAAGATTAGCTTTCATGGCAACCCCTTCTTTTGATGAAGTCACTAAAAGATCTCCTCTTTTAATTTTTCCATTTTCAAGACAGACTTTGGTCGGAATAACGCCAATCACTCCCATAGGAATTTTATCAGAAAGATCAGCATCAATATGCTCTTCAGTAAGGAGTACTCCCGGTTTGGTCGCATATACACCCGCTACAAGAGGAGAATAGGGTTTTGACGACCTTTCCACCGTCCTGTCCGAACGGGTTGAAATCACCAGGATGTCGCCGGTTTCATATTCTGAAATATTTCCTTCTGCACTGAATGCTTCCGCCACGTCAGCACCACTGTTCTGGGTGCCTCCGTTAAAGAAACCTCTGCCGGCTTTGTTAATTCTGGCTACATCTACTGACGCACTCTGGAATATGGCAAGGTCACCTGACGCTCCCTGATGGTTGGCAAGCAGAGTAGTACCTGTACCGGTAGTGGTAACATGTACGACGGGTTGGGCATTGGCATTGTTGAAATTAGCAAATCTACCGGCTTTACCGGCACCAAAATTGGGTATAAATCCTGAAATGGCACTTCCACTTCCGTCGCATGAAGCTTCAATACCATCACCATTTCCTCCGGCATTGGCTGTAATTCCGTTTCCGGATCCTTCGGATAAAGCGAGCAGTGCCGGTCCGTTTCCGGAAGGATTGGAAGCATAAAATAATCCTGCGTATCCGCCCGTTCCTGATGATAAGCCATAAATACCTGCCGTTCCGAAGTTGGCAAAGATTGAGTTTACTTCACCTTTTACTGCGGGAGAAGTTCCCTGAGTTTTATCTACTTTAAAATTTCCTGCAATTCCGTTTCCGATGGTGGTTGCGGTGATCACATCGCTTATGTTGGATTCATTAAAATTATTAAACCGTCCTGCTCGTCCTGTAGCAAAACTGGGAACCCAGGCATAAAGAGCATTTCCTGCACCGTCAATATTGGCTTCTACAGCATTACCGTCTTTACTGGCATTAGCAGTAATGGCATTGCCGTTTCCATCAGTGATCGCTACCAGTGCCGGTCCGTTTCCTGATGTATTGGAAGCATGAAATAACCCTGCAAAACCACCTGTTCCTGAAGAAATACCAAAAATACCTGCAGCTCCGAAATTTCCGAATATTGTTTTTACTTCACCCCGTACAGCGGCTCCCACACTATTGTTATTATTAACTAAAAAAGAAGAAGCATTTCCCTGGGTATTGTCCGGAATGTTTCCATTGCCATTAGTTTCTACCTCTAATGTATTGGTAACGGTGTTGGTCTGATTAAAATTTTCAAATCTTCCTGCACGGCCTGTACTGTTGTTGAGCCCCACCTGTCCGTATACTCCGATACCGGTTCCGGCTGTGCTTGTCGCGACGAAGCCTCTTACGCCATATCCGCCTCCGTCATTCCTACCTACTACGGCTCCTGCAATGTCACTTGTTGTTCTTCCCACTATAGCTTCACCTGCGCCATTGTTATCGCCCACGATACCGGCGGAACTTTGTGCGCTTGTTATTCCGTGAAGAGCAAATCCAGCTCCCGAAGAGCTTCTGACACCAGCGCCGTTTCCGGTTGTGCTTACATTTACAACCGTTCCGTTTCCTACACTGGAAGCACTCAGAGCAACATTGTTATTGGCATTGTTGTAAATTGAAATAGAGGCAGGAATTCCATTATTGCTGGTGGCAGTAAGACCTGTTCCCGTATTGCTGTTTGCATAGACACCTGTCCCGTTTGCACTAGCGTTTCCGTATACCCCTAATCCATTGGGAGTTACCCCATATACACCCCAGCCACTTCCGTTTTGGCTTCCGTATACTCCTACACCCAATCCTCCGGTTCCGTTGTTGATACCACGTACCCCTGATGAAAAACCACCTGGCGAAGCATTGCTGACAATCCCCCTCATAGCGGCAATATTGGATGTAGTGCCCGTATTATTGCCCTCAAGGGAGGTTCCGTCTCCGTCATTTGTTAAAGAAAATAGAGTAGAAGCATTGTTTACGGTATTGGTATAAGGAATCGTAAAGGTTGCCCCGCTGTTTCCCGCTGACTTGGCATACATAGCAAACGGAACACTTAGCAGTTGACTGGTCCCGACTATTGTATAATTATTTCCTCCCGCAGGGTCTGTTTCTGTTTTTAAATAATAGTTTCCTGAAGGCCAGTTAATGGTATTGAACGTACCTGAAAGAACAGTCCCTGTTCCTATTTCCATACTGATCAGCCCGTTGGTATTGGTATTTCCGGTGAGTCTTTCAGAATATACTTCTGCACCCGCAGGAGAGCCTTGTAATATACTGGCTTTTATTGCGATTCCCTGATTGGGCAGCAGTTGCCCGGATCCGTTTCTGATGATAGCCTGATAGCTCATTTTTTCCGGAACCTGAGCCCATCCCATTATGAGCCCGGAAAGGATCCAGAACAATAATAATATTTTTTTCATGGTTTTTAGTTTTTAATGATTTTAAATGTTTTGATGTTCTCTCCATTTTGATTAATTCTGATAATGTACATTGCAGAAGGAAGGGAAGAGAAATTAAGCTCGGATTTAGATTGTGTAATCACATCTTTTCTGATCAGTTTGCCTTGTGCATCAAATAATTGATATTCTGAACCTTTATAATTATTCGTAGTGAAATCCAAATACAAATAATCTTTAAAAGGATTAGGGTAAAGCAGCAGACCTTCCTTGTCTGAAGAGTTTTCATGGGTGGAAAGAGCTGTAATTTCGTAAGGCTGTTGCACTCCTTCAACCACTTGAGAACCTGATCCTTTGGACAAATAAGCGGTCTGACCTATACTATAAGAAACCGATCCATTGGGACCAGAGACATCGGTTCCTGCAGCAAGAACTGCTGACTGAGCCTGGAATATCGTACAAGAAAAGATAAACCAGGGCAGATAATACATAAATTTTTTTTCCATTGGTAACAGTTTTTAATTAGAGGGAAATTTGGGAAGACTAAATTACCACCTATCGGAATCTGATGTTGGAAAAATAGATGAACGACAGAAATAATCGACCAATGTCAATTTGTGAATTATTGTTGAAATTCTGATTCTTTAGGGTTCAAAGAAGGAGAGGTTATTCTTGTAAGTTCGGCCTATCGGAAGCCTGATATGATGAGTGAGTTCTATCTCATGACAATTTTTGGCACGAATGAGATGTCTGGGTACTGCGTAGCTCCGATGTATCCTGATAAAGGAATCAAAAAAGTTTTTCTGCAGAAGGTTTCCCAGTGAGTCGAGAATACAATGATTCTTTTCAAGAGTGATAATCCGGGTATAGTCTTTTAATGCTTCAAGATAAAGGATATCCTTCATTCTGATCTGGGAAACATTTCCTCCTTCTTTGATGGTAAGAGAGTTTTCTCCCAGTATAGCATCATAACAGTCGCATTTTTCTTTCATTTCAAAAAAGTCGAAAAGTCTTTGCATTGAATAATGAAAACGTGGTGCCGTCAAGGGTTTTGTCATGAAATCAAGGGTATTGATTTCAAAGACTGAGGCCGCTAATTCCGGATATGAGCTTACAAAGATGCAGGCGGGGATTTTATGGGCCAGCTTTCGGAACTCCAAACCACTCGTCCCTTTTAAATTTGTTTCTGTGATTAAAAGATCTACAGGAAGGTCAAGATAAGGAATTGCTTTTTCAGCCGAATCAAAACAAGCGACAATTTCGATGTTTTTGTACGGCCTGATATAATGCTGAAGAACCAGCCTGTCCAGTTCATCATCATCAATAATCATACATCTAAGATGGGTAATCATGATTTTCTGGATGTTTTTAAATTTAATTGCTTAAAAGACAGAAAATTATTACATAAAGTTATTGTTTTTTTATAAGATATACTCAGGCGAACTTAAAATTATCTTAAAAAATGTTATTAAATAAAAATTGATTTTGTTTTTTTTCTGAAAAATATTAACTTGTAAAAATCATAAACATAGACAGAACTTAATGTTAGAAAAGAAAGAACATAACTATGAGAAAGCGGTCCTGGTGGGAGTAATTACTCAAAATCAGGATGAAGAAAAACTGACGGAGTATTTAGATGAACTGGAGTTTTTAGCTTTCACAGCCGGAGCAACCGTGCAAAAACGTTTCACCCAAAAACTAACTCAGCCGGATTCCAAGACCTTTATAGGAAGTGGTAAGGCTATCGAGATAAAAGAATATGTAAAAGAAAATGAGATCGGAACCGTAATTTTCGATGATGAACTCTCTCCTTCACAGCTTAAAAACCTGGAAAGAGAAATGGAAGTTAAAATTTTGGACCGTACCAATCTTATTCTCGATATTTTTGCCCAAAGAGCTCAGACATCTTATGCAAGAACACAGGTAGAGCTCGCCCAATATCAATACCTTTTACCTCGACTGACCAGAATGTGGACTCACCTTGAGCGTCAGAAAGGGGGGATCGGGATGAGAGGTCCGGGGGAAACGGAAATTGAGACCGACCGTCGTATCATCCGTGACCGGATCACATTGCTGAAAGAAAAGCTGAAGACTATTGACAAACAAATGGCAACTCAGCGTAATAACAGGGGGAAAGTCGTTCGTGCTGCCCTGGTAGGATATACCAACGTCGGGAAATCTACCCTGATGAATTCCATCTCGAAGTCTGAAGTTTTTGCAGAGAATAAATTGTTTGCAACGCTTGATACTACGGTAAGAAAGGTGGTTATCGGGAATTTACCATTTTTGCTTACGGATACAGTAGGATTTATCAGAAAACTTCCGACACAGCTTGTAGAATCCTTTAAATCAACCCTTGACGAAGTGAGGGAAGCGGATTTGTTGATCCACGTGGTGGATATTTCTCACGAAAGTTTTGAAGATCATATAGAATCGGTGAATCATATTCTGATGGAAATCGATGCTCATCAAAAGCCAATGATTATGGTTTTTAATAAGATTGATGATTTTAGCTATGAGAAAAAAGACGAAGACGATCTTACGCCGACAACCCGTAAAAATGTTTCCCTTGAAGAATGGAAAAAGACCTGGATGGCAAAGTCCAAATATCCTACGGTATTTATTTCTGCTTTAACAAAGGAAAACTTCCCGGAAATGAAAAAGATGATTTACGACGAAGTTATGAAAATTCATATTTCAAGATTTCCTTATAATGATTTCCTTTTCGAATATTTCGACAACGACGAAGAAGAAAGCAACAATTAATGAAATATTACTTTTTCCTTCTTTTCACTCTGTTTTCGGTTTTTGGTTTCAGCCAGAAATCGAAAATTGATCTGAAAGCTATTGAAAAAAGCCTTAAAAATCCGGATTCACCCTACAATTATGATAAACTTATCTTCAAATATAAAGGGTATCCCAAATCTTTAGATAGTATAGAATCACAGTACCTCTATTACGGAAGAAATTTTAGAAATGATAAAATCACCGTTTCAGAAGACCGTTTTAAAGATCTTACTGATGCCTTTAAAGAAAATAATTTTACAGAGTGTGTAAAACTCGGGAAGGCATTGTATGATAAGGACCCTACCAATCTGGATGTTCTTCTGATCCTTTTGAGAGCGTATGATTCTTTAAAAGACGGTAATAATTTTATACATCATCTGAACCAGTTTCGTGCGCTTGCAGACGGAATAAAAGGTTCCGGGGATGGAAAATCTGAAAAAACGGCTTATCTGGTCAACTCGGTAGGAGACGAATATATCCTGCTGAATATGTTGAATATAGGAAAAGATTATGCACGAGGCTCAAAATCTTCCAAAGATGGAATGTTTGATATATGGGAAAAAGACGGTCGGCAGATCTATATCAAAATACTTTATTTAGAACTAACCAATTAACTATAACAAACACTTAGTGGAATTATATTATTCATTTTCAGCATTAATCGTATTAGCATCAATATTTGCCTATCTTAATTACAGGTTTTTAAAACTTCCCAGCACCATCGGAATTATGGTTATTGCCATTGTGGTATCTATTTTTCTGGTATTTTTTGGAGAAACAATACTTCCCAGAACATTCGGGCATCTGCATAATTTAATGAGCAGTATCGACTTTACGGAGGTTTTGATGGGGGCAATGCTTAATTTTCTTCTCTTTGCGGGAGGAATTCATATCAACATTAATGACTTAAAGGAACAGCTAAGACCCGTTGTGATTTTTTCCACGGCAGGAGTCGTTATTTCCACTTTTGTTGTAGGGTTTGGAATGTTCTATCTCTTACCTTATGTGGGTGTCAATCTTCCGTTTATGTATTGTCTTGTTTTCGGAGCTTTGATTTCACCTACAGATCCGGTAGCCGTACTCAGCGTCCTGAAACAGGCAAAAGTTTCAAAATCTCTGGAAACAAAGGTGGCAGGAGAATCCCTCTTTAATGATGGTATGGCAGTGGTTGTTTTTACGGTTATTCTACAGCTTGCAGTAGGAAAAGAAGTAGATCTGAGTGTTGAAAATATTGGATTGCTACTGCTTCATGAAGCAGGTGGAGGTCTTCTGTTAGGAGTTTTGCTTGGTTGGGTCACTTCAAGATTAATGCGTGAAGTAGATGATTATATTATTTCCGTATTGGTGACACTTTCTGTGGTAATGGGAGGATATCTTATTGCAAGACAAATGCATATTTCCGGCCCACTGACGATGGTAGCAGCAGGTCTGTTTATGGGTAATTTCAACAGAAACTTCAAGATGAAATCCGTTACTCAGGATTATCTGATCAAATTCTGGGAACTTATCGACGAAATATTAAATGCTGTATTATTCCTGTTTATCGGCTTTGAGCTTTTAATGATCAAAGACCTCAAACATTTTATGATCCCTGGTCTACTGGCCATTTTTGTAGTGCTTTTTGCCCGGTTTATATCGATATGGGGACCAACTAAATTTACCTCTCTGAGAAGAAGTTTTAGCCCGCAAACAGTAAAAGTACTTGTTTGGGGAGGAATTCGTGGTGGTGTTTCTATTGCATTGGCCATGTCTATTCCTAAAAGCGAATACAGCGAGATTATTTTGAGTATTACCTACTGTGTAGTCGTATTCTCTATTATTGTTCAGGGACTTACAATTGCCAAAGTGGCTAATCCTAAACAGATTGTGAAGGAAGAAGAAGAGCAGGAAACTGTTGTTTCAGAAGAAAATATCTGATGAATAATATTGTTAAAGAAATAAAAGAAGCGCTGGCTGTATTATCTATCCCTGAAAAAGCTGAATTTTTTCCAAGGTTTTTTAAGACGGGTAAGGGAGAGTATGGCGAGGGAGATGTGTTTCTGGGGGTTACCGTACCGGATCAGAGATCTGTGGCTAAAGAATATTATAAGAAAGTAGAGCTCAATGATCTTGGTGTACTTCTTTCTTCACAATATCATGAATATCGGTTAACAGCCCTTTTTATGCTGATCTCAAAATTTGAAAAAACAAAAGATCTGCAGGCGAAAGAGAAAATTGTGACTTTTTATCTCAATCATTTACCCCACATAAATAATTGGGACCTTGTAGATTCCAGTTGCTATAAGATTCTGGGAAGATATGCTTTTGAAAACGATAAAGAATACCTTTTAAGAGAGCTTTCGGAATCTGAAGAGATGTGGCATAAAAGAATTGCCGTAGTTGGAACAATGCATTATGTGAAAAAGGGATCATTTGATCTTACAAAAGAATTTGTTGCCAGAAATCTGAAACATCCGCACGACCTGATGCATAAGGCAAATGGATGGTTGTTGCGGGAAATGGGGAATAAGAGTGAAACAGAACTCATTGCTTATCTGAATCAGTATTACAAAGAAATGCCCAGAACATGCCTTCGATATGCAATTGAAAAACTGGATGAAGACCTTCGCCAGAATTATCTGAAAGGACGCGTTTAAAAATAAAGAGTAATGATGTCAGTTTTGAGTTCTCAAAACTACCTGAAAACAGCTATTTCTACTCAAAAACTAAAGATTTCAAGGATATAAGGCCGGAATTGAGTAATTTTACTGCTTTACATCCAATCATGAAAAAAATAGTAAAATTATTTCTTTTTCTTCTCCCCTTATTATTCCTGACGAGCTGTTTCGACATTCTTGATAAAGTAAATGTAAAAGCAGACGGCACCGGAGAATATACCATCATACTGAATGCAAGTAAAAGTAAAACAAGACTGGCATCAATCTCTAAGATGGAAACCATCAACGGAAAGAAAGTTCCCAAGAAATCTGAGATTGAAAACAAAATCAATACAGCTGCAAAAATTTTTAAAGAAACTCCCGGAATCACCAATGTAAAAACGGCCATGGATTTTGATAATTATATCATCAGACTGAGCTGTAATTTCAAAAAAATTGAAAACATCAATGCCGGTCTGGAAAAATTAAAAGATCAGAAAATATTGGGCAAAATGGTTCCCACAAAGGTCTACAGCCAGAATCTTCAGAAAAAGACATTAACAAGGAATAAAGTCAACACTTTCAAAGAAGATTATGAGAAGATGAGTAAGGCTGATAAAGAGGTTTTTAACGATGCAAGATACACTTCCGTCATGCAATTTGAGAATACCGTGAAGTCACAAACGAATAATGCTTACGTGCTTTCTCCTAATAAAAAAGCACTCAAGCTGGAGGCGGATATCCTGGATCTGATCCTGCACAAAAAACAAATACAAAACACCATTCTTTTCCAATAAATTTCTAAACTATAGTCATGAAATCTATCTTATTAAAAACACAAAAAATTGTTTTCATAATCTTCGGGTTTACCATGGGTTTTGCCCAGAATAGCCTGAAAATCCCATCTGACGCTGTATTCTATATGGAAGTCAACGGAAAACAGCTCAATAATAAAATCAACTGGGATAAGCTGAACCCATTGTTGCACGAACTCAACAAAAAGAGCAAAGAAAATAGCTCATGGACGGATTATTCAAAGACAGGAATCAAATACGACGCTGCTCAGTATCATTATGCCAGCCTTAATGACTCTATCAAGACCTATAACACTCATTTCATCATTGATAATAAAGAAAAGTTTCAGGAATTCGTAAACTCTATAAAGAAAAAAGGGCAGGAGGTTTCTAAGAAAAACAATTATTCCTATGTGGATATCAATGATGACGTTTTTGTTGGCTGGAACGGAAGCCGTGCAGTTCTTAGTATGATAAGCTATACCAAGCCCCATAAGGACTATTGGGAAGCAGATGCAGTGACAGACAGTACTGCCGTTGCCGTTGCTGATGGTGTAGCTGTAGATAGCGTTTACAATGATGAGCCGGAAAAACCGTTTGATTATAAAGAGGAAATCAAGGAGCTAAGAGAAAATATAAAATACCTTAAGGAAAACATCAAAGACAATAATCTGGAAATAGCAAGAATCCAGAAAGATATCAAGTATCTCCAGAAACATCATGCATATCCTCAGCAAAAAGAAGACGGAGAAAAATATGAAGAAGAAAGCAAGTCTGAGGAAGCATATGAAGAGGAAAATAAAGCCTACCAGAAAGAACAGGACTCTATCCGCAGAGAAAAATTCCTGATGGTTAAAAAGAATGCTGAAGAAAGGTTCGATCAGTTTTTCAGTTCAAATTTCGAAATAGAGGTTCCTGAAGAAATGCTGGCTTTCAGGGATGCCAATTCAGATGTCTTTGTCTATGCAGATTACGGCAGAATAGTTAATGACGGGCTCTATGGTAAAATGACTAAAGATTATACTTATGGGCAGTTCTTCAAGAACATGTACAACTCCAACTATGCGTACAATTTGTATTTTGACAAAGACAAAGTAAGGCTCGTCAATAATTATCAGCATAAAAATTCTGAAATTCAAAAGAATATATCCGCCATTTACAAAGGGAAGAAAAACAGGAAACTGCTGGAACTCATCAATGAAAAAAGCGTGGGTTATTATGTGATGAATGTGAATGGGGCAAAATGTTTTGATATGATGTACAGCCTTCTGCAGAATTCCGGAGAACATGAATATAAAAAAGAAATGGAACTCATTATGGAAACGATGAAAATTGTACTGGATGAAGAAGCCATTGCTAAAATAGCTCCCGGAAACGGAATCTTTGTTTTAAACGAGCTGAAATCCAAAACGGTTGAATATACCGATTATGAATACGATGCCGAGTTCAATGAAAAAGAGGTGAAGAAAACCAAGGAAATCGCTGTTCCCAACTTTACTTTCGCATTTGCAACTGAGAATGAAGCCTATTGGAACCGTATTTTTGATGTACTCGCTACTCATAAAAAGCTGGCTAAACGATTTTCAAAAACAGGAGATATGTACACCTTTAAAGAATCCAAAGACGGTGGATATATCGATCAGCTGTTTTTTACAGTAAAAGACGGAGTCGTGTATCTGATGAGTTCTGCAGACAATATTGTACCGGTCAGCCAGTCTTCGGTATCCAGAAAATGGGCGAAAGATTCTGCTAAATATCCTCTGTCGGGAAGACTGGATATTCAAAAGCTTTTAACAGGTTTAGATAAAGAATTCAAAAGTCCTAAAGAGAGAAAAACACTGGAGGCCATCAGGAAGAATGTAGGAGAGCTCTACTACAAAACAGAGGTGAAAGGAGAGAGTATCCGCACTGAAATGGATTATGATATCAAAGGCTCTTCTGAAAACAGTCTGATGTATTTCTTTGATATATTTAATCAGATCTTCAACACAAAAGAAAAAGAAAAAAAGCCACAAATTTTGTAGATGAACAAAAAGAAGATTGTTATCCCGTTATTGCTGTTGTTAGCCGTGCTGGTTTATTTTGTGGGTTTTTATAAGGATAAAGACCTCAGATATATTCCTGAGAACACAGATGCTGTTTTTTTGGTCGATACGAAGAAATTAACGGGACAATATCTCTTCAAGATGATACTATATCCATCACATTGGTCCGGAAAAAAAACAAAAAATAAAAATTCCGGCTCGCTGAGTAATTGTGGAATTAAAATTCCGGATTTTTTACAAGTTTTTCATATAAAAGGGACCAGGTTTTCAGAATGGTATACGGTCATCGAGCTTAAAGACACCCCAAAATTCATTGCTTTTCTGAAGAAGCAAAATTTTACAGATAAAAAGAACGGCTATTTTCAAAAAGATCAGATTTCCGTATTTGTCAATGGTGATCTTGTATTGGCAGGAACATCTGATAAAGCTTTTGGGATGATTCAGAAGCAACTTTTCCAAAAACCCGTACAAGCGGTGTGGAATGCAGATCAGTTTATTCATAACACATTAGGGAGTTTCTCCTTCATTTCAGAATCTGGAATTCAAAATTTTGCAATTGACCTCAACGATGATAATATCGAAATAAAGAACAACTCAAATTCGGATATTTTTAATTTTATCGCCGCAAAAACACTGCCTGGAAATCATTGTACTCAGCTGGAACTAGATAAGGACAATATCAGATCCTTTGCCCGTTTTTTCAATAAGGGTATTTCAGATTCCTTGCAGGCATCTTACGTTAAAGTGACCGCAGATCTCAAACAGGTTAATGATACCATTGTCAGTTATGATTATGACGAGAATTTTAATGAAATTGAGAAAACAACTTTTCAGAAGATTACGCAGCCTCAGTATATCATTGAATTTCAGACTAAAGATCCGGAGAAAACCGGGGAATATTTTCAGTCTAAAAAGTGGATCAACAGCGAAAATCAATTTACGGCAATCCCTTTTCAACCCAATGAAGTTAAACAACATGACAACGGGTTTATTATACAATCTTCAGAAAACCGGTTCATATCCTTACCCCCGTTAAAGCAAAATTATATTTTAATCAGAAACAATTCCCTGCTATATTCTTCCCTGAAAACACTCAATGAAACTGAAAAAAGGATCATTTCGGATATCGATTATGTGTTGTATGCTAATAAGTCACAAAACTATTGGTTGAAAATAAAAGCAAGAAAAGGAAAATTACCCTTAATTTTACGGTGGTAACCATATAAAATAAATAGTAATGGCACCATCAGAAATAGCATTGCTCAAAACCTGTACACATTATTTTTTGCACTTAGTGTTCCCCGTATTTATAGCTCTAATCTTTTATCGTGAAAACTGGAAGAAAGTATACCTTATTCTTCTTGCCACCATGCTGGTAGACCTCGATCATCTTTTTGCCAATCCCGTTTTTGATCCTTCAAGAAATAGTATAGGATATCATTTTTTACATTCTTATTATGCCATTGCGGTGTATTTTTTGATGCTATTTTTTAAAGGGAATATCAGAATTGTTGCCATCGGGCTATTATTTCATATGTTGACGGATTTTCAGGATTTTAGCTTCTGGCCTCATTAAAATATTATTAATATTTTCTTTTGATATTTCAAAATTTATAGATTTTTTGTATTTTGTAGACACTATATGAAATTAAAAGAATTTTTACATTACACTTACATTTTTCCTGTCCTTGCAGTTGTTTATTACTTCCTTGGATTGATGGGAAACGGAGTCATTTATGATATTGTAGCAGGTATTTTATTAATCGGAAGCGTATTATCGGCAGTCCACCATGCAGAAATGGTTGCTCATAAAGTAGGAGAACCTTTCGGGACAATCATTCTCGCGCTTTGTATTACCATTATTGAAGTCGCTTTGATCATCTCACTGATGGTTGCCGGCGGAGATCAGGCGATCACGCTGGCCAGAGATACGGTTTTTGCTGCTGTGATGATCATTCTTAACGGTATTCTGGGAATCTGTATATTGGTGGGAGGCGTGAAGTATCATGAGCAATTCTTTGCCAGAACCTCAGCTACCACTTATCTTGTGAGTACGGTTTCAATTCTTATTCTTACCCTTGTTCTTCCTAATTTTACTTCAAGTGTCAACGGACCTTTCTATAACCAGGCCCAGCTTATTTTTGTATCCATTGCCTGCCTGATTATCTATGGTGTCTTTCTGATGGTGCAGACGGTGAGACACAGAAGTTATTTCATTGTTCCTGATGAGCATCCTGAAGAGCATTATATTCCTTCACTACCAAAGACTCTGATTAGTTTTGGCTTTTTAGTCGTTTGTCTGGTGATCGTGGTTTTAATGGCGAAAGGATTATCTGATACTATTGAAGGGATGGTACAGAGTGTAGGAGCTCCGAAATCTTTAGTCGGAGTCATTATAGCAGGTGTAGTACTTCTTCCCGAAGGAGTTGCAGCCATTCGGGCAGCAAGAGCCAATCAGATCCAATCCAGCTTAAACCTTGCTTTGGGGTCAGCCTTAGCAAGTATCGGACTTACCATTCCAGCCGTTTCTGTGGTGTGTATCATGTATGACATTCCTTTGGTACTCGGATTAGATAAAAAAGATATTATTTTACTATCCTTATCTGTATTTATTGTAATGCTTTCATTAAGCCGCGGAAAAACCAATATCCTATACGGAACGGTGCTTCTGGTGAACCTGGCAGCTTATATATTCACGGTCATCGTTCCTTAGGACAGCCTCCGGAATGCTTTCCGGTCTTTTATTACAGCCTTCTGGCCAGCTCCATTTTGAATGCCATTAGTCTGGCAATATTTTCGGATTTGTAGATGGCCATGTCTGCATTTTCACCTGCGAAATTTTCCTCGATGGTCATTTTCCATAGCTCTAGCCACTTATCAAAATGTTTCTGTTCCATCGCTGCTATTTCATTGATGGGAAAATGTGCTCCCATTGGATTTCCTTTATAAGTCATTTGCCCGAAAAGAATAGATTCCCAAAAAGAATACATCTTCGGAAGATGTTTATCCCAATCCACTTTAGCAACGTCATTAAAAAAGAATGCAATCGTTTCATCCTTAACGACTTTTGCATAAAATGAGTTGACGAGGTGCTCAATATCTTCTCTTGATTCCAGCTTTTTCATATTTCAAAGTTAGTCTAAATCAAATAAAAAAGTTGATTTTTAAATTGATAAATCTCATAAAGAAGCAATAAAGGAAATGACCATTCGATTGAAATGTTAAAATTATTTAATTCGTAAAAAATGCATAATAAGTGATATGATTTTTGTAAATTTAATTATTAAACACTAAAAAATCATAAAAATGCGTAAAAAAATCAATTCTATTTTAGTTCTGGTAGTTCTCTCAGTTACTGCTTCATGTGCAAGAGATGAAGTAGGTTCTGTGAGTGATGATGCCGAAAACCTGAGCTATACCGATTTTAAACGGACACAGATGACAGAAGCTGAAATGCTTCAAAAAGGATGGAAAATCGTAGACGAATTTAAATTGCCCGAAAGCCCCGGTACAAGCCGTAGCATATCTGACGGAAGTAAAGAAATCTCTTTTAAAGCAAATCATTTGAAAGATATGGGTTATGATGTGAATTTTTCAGGGGAAAGAACGAGGCTCAAAAATATTTTTGCCTACTCCGGTCAGGTTCCGGATGGAATTATTTTTAATCCTGATTTATCCGTAGATGGCGATACCCGGAACAGTGCAGCCAGTCCCAATGTGTCAGTTGTTTTGGGAGCACCGGACGTAAAGATAAAAACCAATGGAGTTGACCTGCCGGATGATGCTTATACCACGGAAGCCATCAATAATGGTGACAGGGAAAGTGAGATCACGGTTACCTATTCGTATAAAAAGGGCTATTCAACTTCATGGAAGCGTACCGTTTCCGGATCATTTGAAGTAGGAGCTTCTGTATCTGTCGATATTCCGTTGGTAGCAAAAGCTACTGCCAGTACTAAAGTTGTGGTGGGAGGTGATACTACCGAAGGCACAGAAAGTTCTGAAGAAATTACACAAACCAGTACCTACAAAACCGTAGTACCGGCCCATTCCAAAAAGACTATTTCAATTCTGACGAAAGTGAAAGGGTCTTCTGTTGAATACTTTGTGCCTATGAAATTATCCGGAAATCTTCTGGCTAACTTCCCTTCACCGGTAAACGGACATTATTACTGGGCCTTTCCGGTTGAAGATTTTCCTAATTTTATTTCAAATGTACATGGAGAATCGGGGATTGTAAAATCAGTCAGCAATGTAAGCGTAACGGTGATGGAATCTCCGGCACAGACTATATAAGTACTTCTTTTACAGAATACAAAAAAAGACAGGGGTTTTGTTACTTCTGTCTTTTTTTGGAGATTAAAGAAAACAAACGGATTCTATTCTTAACTTTGTTTTTTTAAATAAAAAGTGGAGGATAAGGCTGGTATTGGCATCAGTTGATCTGCACAGTGCTCACGAATGTTTTAAAAAGTGTACAAATGACCCGTGGATTCAAGAAAAAAATCCGTCAGAATAATACGGAAAACAGCGGTTTTGGCAGCAATGCCTCAGGAAGGTTTATTAATAAAGATGGCCTTCCGAACGTTCGACGAACGGGAGTGAATGTTTTTAACAGGCTCAGTTGGTATCATACGATGCTCAATCTGTCTACATTCCGATTTCTTTCCTATTTGTTGATTTCCTATATTCTGATTAATCTTGCTTTTGCGATGATCTACTATCTTATCGGCGTACAACATCTTACCGGGATAGATAAAAGTGATCCAGTAAATGAATTTATCGATGTCTTTTTCTTCAGTTCACAAACCTTTACAACGGTAGGATACGGACGAATTGCACCCGTTGGTTTTTTGGCAAGTCTTGTCGCTACTTTTGAGGCTTTTTTAGGATTGCTTACCTTTGCCATTGCTACAGGACTTTTTTATGGAAGATTCTCCAGGCCAAGAGCTTATTTAAGATTTTCTGATATAGCTGTTATTGCTCCTTTTAAGCAGTCTACAGCTTTGATGTTCAGATTGGCTCCCTATAAAAATAATGCCCTTACAGATGCTGATGTTATCGTTTCTGCGGCTATTGAAGTTATTGAAGATGGTGTTCCCAAAAGTAATTTTTACAGATTGGAAACCCAGCTGAGCAAAATTAATACGCTGGCACTCAACTGGACTGTTGTTCATAAAATTGATGAAAATTCGCCTTTTTATGGCTTTTCTGAAGACGATTTTAAAAATACGGATATTGAGTTGATTATTCAGGTGCGTGCCTTTGACGAGGTCTTCTCCAATACCGTGGTTCAGAGATCGTCCTATGTTACAGGAGAGATTATATACGGAGCGAAGTTTATTCCGATGTATTATCCGGATAAAGGGCATCAGAGTACGGTGCTGGATTTAGATAAAATTAACGAATATCAAAAGGAAGATCTTCCTGTTTCAAAGGGAAATAATGAGTAAATGAATTTAGAAGTTTATAAAAAACAGGCTTTACAAAAGCAAAAAGAGCATAAGAAATTTCTGGACGGACTGAAAAAGAAACCGCCCAAAAATCTCGATTATATAGTTCAGGAAACCCATGAAGAAGTTTTTGATGAAATCGATTGCCTGCAATGTGCCAATTGCTGCAAAACTACAGGTCCGTTATATACCGAAAAAGATATTGAGCGCATTGCCAGACACCTTCGGATGAAACAGGCTGATTTTGAAGCTAAATTTTTAAGGGTAGATGAAGATAACGATAAAGTATTGCAGAACCTTCCCTGCTTTTTCCTGAATAGTGACAATACATGTTCTATCTATGAAGTACGGCCGAAAGCCTGCAGAGAATATCCGCATACAGATCGTAAGAAAATCTACCAGATCAACCATTTAATGCTTAAAAATACTGTGATTTGTCCTGCTGCATTTGAGTTTGTTGAAAGGATGATGAAGAACATTTCGAAGTAACTCCCTGCCTAAGGGTCTCAATCTTTGCAAGATTACGACTTTTTCCAAATTCCTCTTAAAATGTTATAAAGTACGTTAAATAAGTGTGTTACACATAATTTTTTTAAATGGTGTCTCGTTTAGCTTAAACAATCATTTAAAATATTACATTATGAAAAAGTTATTTTTTACGGCCGCGTTTACTTTAGTCGGAATAATCGCAGTATCGGCCCAGACAACACCTCAGAAACCGGCTGAAAGTACAACAAATACGCAGACAACAACCAACACGCAACCACAGAAAGCTCAGACTACCACTGAATGGAACACTACAACAAAGACAGGTGAAGTCAAGCAAAGTACAACAGCTGAGGCTGCAGCTCCTGCCGCCGAAGCAACCCCTGCAGCTACTGCGGAAGCTACAAAACCTGCTGAAGCAAGCAAAGAAGAAAAGAAATCTAAAAAGAAAAAGTGATCATACTTTAGCAAACACTAGTCGCAATCCTGAAATATTGTATTTCAGGATTTTTTCTGATCAATTTCCAAAATTCTGAACGCGATGATCCTGCTGATTAATTCCAGCGGAATCTCTTCATTGACAGGGAATTGTACAGCTCCTTTTGAAAATTTATAATGCATTTTCTCAAAATCTTTTTCAAAGTTTTTAATACCTTCTGCTCCGGGATAAAAACCAATGTGTTTTTTGTAGCCGGCAAAGTACACCAAAGGCTTACCCTTATATTTGAAAGCGGGTATCTGATATCCGATATACTCCTCTATATCCGGAACTTGTGTATGAATATGCTTTCTGATTTCAAGCAATTTCATCTGAACATCTGTCGGGAACAAAAGAATGTATTCATCAATATTTTTTAATGTGTTTTGCATTATATAAAAATAAAAAAAGCGCTGCATATAGCAACGCTTTCTCCTTTCACTTTTTACTTTTTTCCCATTTTCCCGGGAACAGGCTATATCAAAAAAGGTCGGGAGTTTTTCCCAACCTTTGTATTTTTTAGTTACACAACTCCTTGAGCCAACATTGCTTCTGCAACTTTTACGAAGCCTGCAATATTTGCCCCTTTCACGTAGTTTACATACCCATCTTCGTCTTTTCCGTAGTCTCTACAAGCTTTGTGAATACCGATCATGATCTCCTTTAATCTTGCGTCAACCTCTTCAGAAGTCCAGTTCAGACGGATAGAGTTTTGCGTCATTTCCAATCCTGAAGTAGCAACACCTCCGGCATTGGAAGCTTTACCAGGAGAGAATAATACTTTATTGTCTAAGAAATAGTTGATAGCATCTAGTGTAGAAGGCATATTTGCTGCTTCAGTAACACAAACACATCCGTTTTCAACTAATACTCTTGCATCTTCTAGGTCTAGTTCGTTTTGAGTTGCAGAAGGGAATGCTACATCACACTTCACTTCCCAAGGACGTTTTCCAGCGTGGAATTCAGCAGATGGATATTTTTTAGCATAATCCTCAGCTCTGTTGTTTCCGGAAGATCTCAATTCTAATAAATAATCGATTTTTTCTCCGCTGATACCATCTTTATCGTAGATATATCCGTCAGGACCAGAAATAGTCACTACTTTAGCCCCAAGTTCAGTTGCTTTTTTGATAACTCCCCAAGCTACGTTTCCGAAACCTGATACCGTTACTGTTTTACCCTGGAAATCTTGTCCGATTGTTTTAAGCATCTGCTCAGCGAAGTATACAACTCCGTATCCTGTAGCTTCAGGACGGATTAATGATCCTCCGTAAGCAAGTCCTTTTCCTGTAAGAACTCCTGTAAATTCGTTTCTGATTTTCTTATATTGTCCGAAAAGGTAACCGATTTCTCTAGCTCCAACACCAATATCTCCTGCAGGAACGTCTGTTTCAGGACCGATGTGCTTACATAATTCTGTCATGAAAGCCTGGCAGAAACGCATTACTTCCATATCAGATTTACCTTGTGGATCGAAATCTGAACCTCCTTTACCACCACCCATCGGCAATGTCGTTAAAGAGTTTTTGAATACTTGCTCGAAAGCTAAGAACTTAAGAACTGATAAGTTTACAGTAGGATGGAAACGGATTCCCCCTTTGTATGGACCAATAGCAGAGTTCATTTGAATTCTGAAACCTCTGTTAACCTGAATTTCTCCTTTATCATCAACCCATGGAACTCTGAAGATAATAATTCTTTCAGCTTCAGCCATTCTTTCAAGCAGCTTCATTCCTGTATATTCTTTCTTGGTAGCAATGAATGGGATTACTGTTACGGCAACTTCTTTTACAGCCTGTAAGAATTCCGGCTCATTAGGATTTTTTGCTTCAATTTTTGCAATAAACTCTTGGATTTTCTGGTCAATATTATATTGTTCCATTATATTAAGGTTGAATATTATTGTCAACAAATTTAATTTTTTTTTCAAGATTCACAACACTCTATTTTAAGATTGTTAAAAATTAAATAATAATGTTTCGAAATATTATTAAATTAATAATTTATGATCAAATTTTATTAAAAATGAAATGTTATGTATGAAATAATGCAATATTAAGAAATCGTTAAATCTTAAATTGCTATAAATTGTCTCCCGGAAAACGATTTTACTTTCCCTAAAAGCTCCAGTTCAAGAATTATCGGTAATATTTTATAGGAAGGGAGCGAAATTCCCTGTGTCAGATCGTCCAGCGAAATCTGCGGATTATCTTTGATGAAATGATATATTGAATCCTGATCTTCAGATAATTGTATTGATGTTTCGCTATGCGGGAAAAGCTCTTCAATTTTTTCTCTCGGATTATTAAAACCAAGCATCTGTACAAGATCTTTTATACTGGAGATTGCTGTGGCTTTATTTTGGAAAATCAACTGATTACATCCCTGGCTGAAACGGTCTGTTATTTTTCCGGGAAGGGCAAAAACCTCTCTGTTGTAATCATTGGCAAAGGACGCGGTACTTACAGATCCGCCCCCAAAACCGGTTTCAACGACAATAGTGGCGGGTGAAATTCCCGCAACAATTCTGTTCCTCTGAATAAAGTTTTCCCGGTCCGGTTTTCTCGAAGAGCTGAATTCCGTGAGAAGTGTGCCTCCCTCGTCCAGTATTTTTTCTGAAAGTCTTCTGTTTTTTGCAGGATATAAAAACTGAAAACCATGCGCAAGAACTGCAATTGTAGGCTTTTTGTTGTGGATTGACTGCTCATGAACTTCCTTGTCAACTCCCAGCGCAAGCCCACTGACGGTGGCATATTTTGAGGATTGCGAAGCTTCAAAGAAGTCTTCAATAAATTGCTTGCCGTATGGGGTCATATTTCTTGTCCCTACAATACTTACTTTGGGGAGTACATTATCAGGATCTCCTTTTTGATATAAAATAGCAGGAGCATCTGTACATTCGTTCAAAAGGAAAGGGATTTCATTAAGGAACCTTAATTTGATTTGAATATTATTTTTTTCGCAAAATTTAAGTTCCTTTTCTGCAAATTTCAGATGAGCTTCGTTTCCAATGTCAGAAACGGTTTTGTAGCCCATGCCTTCTATTTTTTTATAGTTTTTCTTTGCGTTTTTCCATGCTGCCTGAGCACTTCCAAAGGTTCGGACGAGCTTATGAAAATTGATGTCGCCAATCTGGCTGCATTCGCGAAGGGCGACGGCAAAAAGATGTTCTTCGGAAATCATGTGTGTTTTTTTTCAAATGTAGTAAATAGTTTTTATTTTTTCCTTAGTTCATCCAAATGATCCCAAATATCATCTCTTTTTTTATAGGGAAGTTCGAGGAAATCCTCAGGGTGATTTTCTTTGTATTCCTGCCATAATTTGTCATCTTTTTCGCTATAATAATTAGGAAATTCCCAGATGAATCTTTTCTTTTTTTCTCCTACATTTTTAAACGTAAAGGCGAGAATACTTCCTACCAGAGCTCCGGAAAGGTGCGCCTGCCAGGATATTTTGCTGGGTTCCTGCATATTATAAAAGAGCTCTTCAGGAAGCATTCCCCATACCAGACTTCCGTAATATAGTACAACAAGCATCGAGATGGTCAGCAGTTTTGTATTCCACTTGAATACACCGCTGAAGAAAAGGAAAAAAGCAAGGACATATACCACGCCACTGGCTCCAATGGTACAGGTGTACATATAATCTCCTGTGAAGATATCAATAGGGGGAAGAAGCCAGACCAAAAGCCCGGTTGCTACCCATCCCATAAGAAAAACTTTATTGGCGACAAGCGGGTAGAATTGGTATAACAAAAACATCAGTGCCGCAATTGGAATTGAGTTTCCTATGATATGATCTATATTTCCGTGAAGAAGAGGAGAGGTGATAATCCCCAATAATCCTTCAGGCAATAATGGAATAATGGCTCCAAAGCAACTTCCAAAAAAGCCCTGCAGTTGTAAAAAGTACCCGAACCACATTGCAGATAACATCAGCAACGGATATATAATCGCTCTTTTGGAAATTACATTTTTGAACATGAGGATTTTACGTCAAATCAAAAGCCAATGATCAATTTCGGAAAATTTGGCGATGAAATTTTTCTACCCATCTGATTTTAAGACAAAAGGTATCAATTTTATATTGTATTACATTTTGTTTTGGCACAGATTTTATAACTTAGCTACTACAAGTAATAATGTAAACGACAACGGTGAAATTTTTATCGTACTTAATAATTTTTCAAAAAAAATTATATTAACTATTTTTACATTAAAATTTATTTGGAGTAATGAAGCGATTTTTATTGATTCTTTCCTTTTTTGTAGGGATTTACGCGAGTGCACAAGAGGAATTAAAGAAAGATTCGGTAGTGGTAGATACCATCAAATACTGGTCGGTTTTAGGAAAAAATACCTTGATGATTAACCAGGCTGCCTTTTCAAACTGGGTAGGAGGGGGAGCCAACAATGTGGGGTGGCTTGCCGGAGTAAATTATAATCTGACCTATGAAAAAGATAAAGACCTTTGGGAGAATATCATCATCCTTGGATATGGGCAAAATGATACTAAAGGGCTCGGGGTCCGAAAAACTCAGGATATGATTAATCTTTCAACCAATTATGGGCGAAAGTTTTCCAAGAGCTGGTATTTTTCTTCTGGCGCCGGTTTACAGTCACAATTTGCGCCAGGATATGAAGACGGGAATAATCCTGCAGCAAAGAAAATTTCAAATTTCATGGCTCCCGGATATTTGAACGTCGGTGTGGGTATCACGTATAGGCCTAATGATGATTTAACCGTTACTTTACGTCCTGTCAACGCCAGATGGACTTTTGTACTGGATAAAGACCTTCAGCTGGCCGGAACTTATGGTTTAAAAAGTGATGGAGATACTTCTTTACTACAGTTCGGTTTTCTGGGAACTGCAATATATAAGATGAAAATTATGGAAGATATTTATCTGACCAATACAGCTTCTGTTTTCTCTAACTATCTTGATCATCCCGATCGATTGGTATTGG
Organism: Chryseobacterium sp. UNC8MFCol; assembly: GCF_000482305.1. Classification (NCBI taxonomy): domain Bacteria; kingdom Pseudomonadati; phylum Bacteroidota; class Flavobacteriia; order Flavobacteriales; family Weeksellaceae; genus Chryseobacterium; species Chryseobacterium sp. UNC8MFCol. The sequence goes on along the minus strand of NZ_AXUZ01000003.1, from coordinate 445,781 downwards.
CCTATGGAGCGATTTTAAATTTAAAAGTCAATAAATATATCTCATCCAATGTAACCCTGGATTTACTATATGATCATAATCAGATAGCAAAAACTCAGCTTAAGCAGACATTGGGAATAGGATTTGCCTACACCTTGGATAACGGGGTAAAGCGCTCAGACCGTAAAGACAGCCAGTGGTGGCTTAATAAAAAATAGATTTACAATCAACTTTAATAATGAAAAGCACTCCCACAACGGAGTGCTTTTTTGTTTTTACGGGATTGATGTTTTAAGTTTTTTTAAGTTTGGAGATTGTAAAATAAAAGGGTAAATACTTTAATTTCATTGGATTATAGGGATGAATTTAGTGTTGTTAAATTCATTTTAAAGTGAATTTTATCAGGGGCGTGAATTATTATTTATACATTTGCAGGAAATCCTTGAATTATGAAAAAACTTTTATTGGTCGCTTCCATTTCTTTTGGGGCTATGGCAACCGCGCAAGAAACAAAAACTGACGCACCTGTTGCAGATACCGTTAAAGCCTGGTCTATCCAGGGACAAAATACACTAATGCTTAATCAGGCTGCCTTCTCGAACTGGGTAGGAGGGGGAGCCAATAACGTAGGCTGGCTTGCCGGTGTCAATTACAATCTTACCTATGAAAAAGGTAAAGATCTTTGGGAAAATATTATTATTCTTGGCTATGGACAGAATAATACCCAAGGTACAGGAGTAAGAAAAACCCAGGATGTGATCAACCTTTCTACAAACTATGGTAGAGAATTTGCCAAGCATTGGTATATATCAGCGGGTGCAAGTCTTCAGACTCAGTTTGCTCCGGGTTACGAGGATGGAAACAATCCGGATGCTAAAAAGATCTCAAATTTCTTTGCTCCCGGATTTCTGAATCTGGGTGCCGGTGTAACGTACAGACCAAATGATAATCTTACCGTGACTTTACGTCCGGCGAATGCAAGATGGACTTTCGTACTGGATAAAGATCTGCAGAGAGCAGGAACTTACGGACTTAAAAATGATGGTGATTCTTCTCTATTCCAGTTCGGTTTCCTGGGAACGGCAATGTATAAGATTAAAATTATGGAAAATATTAATCTTACCAATACTGCCTCTGTATTTTCAAACTACCTGGATCACCCGGACAGATTGGTTCTTGCATATGGTGCTATCTTAAATATGAAGATCAACAAGTATATCTCTTCCAATATCACCTTAGACCTTTTATATGATCATAATCAAATCCGGAAAACCCAGCTTAAACAGACTTTAGGGGTAGGGTTTGCCTATAATATAGACAACGGAAAGAAACGGTCTGATAATAAAGACAATCAGGGCTGGTTAAAAAAATAATTGCTGTAAAAAATAAAAAGCACTTCAAAATGAAGTGCTTTATTATTATCAAATATATAAGTCTAAAATTCTATATCTACTTCTAATTTCTCAGCCAATAGCTTTGAAATTTTTTCTTTTAATGGCTCAATGTCGATGTTTTGCATGGCATCATTGGCAAATGCATATAATAATAATGCCTGAGCTTCTTTTTTAGAAATACCTCTTGCTCTGAGATAGAACAGGGCATCTTCGTTAAGCTGGCCTACGGTACAACCGTGAGAACATTTTACATCATCAGCAAAGATCTCCAACTGTGGTTTGGTATCGATACTGGCGCCTTCGCTTAGTAAAACGTTATTATTCTGCTGGTAAGCATTGGTTTTCTGAGCAATTTTATCAACAAAAACTTTTCCGTTGAAAACGCCGTGTGCATTACCATCATAAATACCTTTATAGTTTTGGTAGCTTTCACAGTTCGGGAAGTTGTGATGAACTGCCGTGTGATGGTCTACCAGTTGGTCTTTTCCGATAATCGTGATTCCGTTCATGAATGAATTGATGTTGGATCCATTATGAATAAAATCAAGGTTATTTCTTACCAGTTTCCCTCCGAAAGAGAATGTATTGACAGTGGTTAAGCTGTCTTTTTCCTGTCTTGCAAACGTATGATCTACAAGGTAAGAAGTATTGTTGTCGTTTTGAAGTTTATGCCAGTCTGCTTTTGCATTCGGATAAGTGAAAATCTCCGTCACGGAGTTTGTCAATACATACGTACTGTCAAAATTATGATGGCTTTCAATAACCTCTACTTTCGCTCCTTCTTCTACGATTAACAGATTTCTTGTGTTATAGAAAGTGTTTTCTTCCTGATTTTGAGAAATGTAGAAAACATGGATCGGTTTTTCAATCACTACATTTTTGGGAACCTTTAAAAAGAATCCGTATTTGCAGTAAGCAAGATTAAGGTTGGTGAAGGCCAATTCCTTAGAGGCAATCGTATTGAAATATTTTTCAAAAACTTCTTTGTGTTTCTCATCATTCAATGCATAATTGAATGAAAGGAATTCTACATTCTCAATAGAAACTTTTGAAAGCTCTTTGTGAAGTTTTCCGTTGACAAAAACGATCCAATCAAAATTTTCTTCACCCAGATGCAGTTGGTCAAACTGTTCTTTGGTGATATTGTGGTTCTCTTTAGGAAAAAAGTTGTAGTTCTTTTCCGTGATCTCCTTCAGGTTGGTATATTTATATTCTTCGTCTTTCTTTGTCGGAAAACCAAGGTTTTCAAATCTTTGAAGAGCTGCTTTTCTTTCATCATCAAGAAACCTGTGACGAAGAGCCTCCAAAAATTCATTATGGTTTTCTATAATTTGTTCTTTTAATGCCATTACTGGTATATCTGTGGTTTGCACCATTTTTTCTTTTTATGTGAACTAAAATATTGTCATTCCGAGGAATGGGAATCTCAATTCTTATGATTAAGGATTCTTTATTTTGCTATTTCATTCCAGAATGACAGCGAAAATTTTAACCTCTGAAATAATTGATTTTCTTCTTAGTTAAGAAGCCAGTCGTACCCTTTTTCTTCAAGTTCCAATGCCAGAGATTTGTCACCTGTTTTGATGATTTTTCCGTTAGCTAAAACGTGAACGAAGTCAGGTTGAATATAGTTTAGCAATCTCTGATAGTGAGTGATCAAAAGAACTGCATTTCCTTCATTTTTAAAGTGGTTTACTCCATCTGCTACGATTCTTAAAGCATCGATATCTAATCCTGAATCTGTCTCATCAAGAATAGCTAATTTAGGATTAAGCATCATCATCTGGAAGATCTCGTTTCTCTTCTTTTCACCTCCGGAGAATCCTTCGTTGAGTGATCTTGAAAGGAAATCTTTTTTAATTCCCAATTTCTCAGACTTTTCACGGATTAATGCAAGCATTTCTTTTGCCGGCATTTCTGATAATCCGTTGGCTTTTCTTGTTTCGTTTAAAGCAGCCTTAATAAAGTTCGTTACCGAAACTCCCGGAATTTCCACAGGATACTGGAAAGAAAGGAAAATCCCTTTGTGAGCTCTATCTTCAGGAGCATCCTCGATGATGTCTTCTCCTTCGAAAAGAATCTCTCCACCGGTTACTTCGTAATCTTCTTTTCCTGCGATTACGGAAGAAAGGGTAGATTTACCTGCTCCGTTTGGCCCCATGATAGCGTGAACTTCACCCGGCTTTATTTCAAGATTAATCCCTTTTAATATTTCTGCGCCATCTTCAATTTTGGCGTGAAGGTTTTTAATTTCTAACATTTTATTTGCTTAAACAAATTATTTTTGAATTCGATATACTAAACTTTCAGGTTGACCAGGAACGTCATTTAGCGTCCCGATTTTGATCATGCCTGCCTTTTCTAAAACTTTAACAGAAGCTAAATTGTTGGGACGGACAATGGCAAAAATTTCTGTATTGTCTTCATTAATCCCTACATTTATAGCTTTCTTTGTGAATTCTGTGGCATATCCTTTCCCCCATGCCTGGGAAGCAAAACGATAACCTAAATTCAATTTTTCTTCTTCTCCGTAGAGTCTGTAGCTCAGCCCACCAAAACCTATTATATTTTCAGGGTTTTGCTTTTCAGCAATTGCCCAGCTTCCGAAATGATACTTTTCCCAGTGTTCAAGCATTCTGGTAAATGTACCTTCTGCTTTTTCAAAACTCATGGAGCCACTTGGATTATGAATATTGGTTTCAGGGTCATGATTAATCTCAAAGAATCTTTCAAAATCTTCTTTTGCAGGCTTTCTTAAGATTAATCTTTCTGTAGCTATCATGCTTTTATCCTACTGATCCTTCTAATGAAATCTCCAACAGTTTCTGTGCTTCAATAGCAAATTCCATTGGAAGCTTATTTAATACTTCTTTACTGAAACCATTTACGATCAATGCAATTGCTCTTTCTGTATCGATACCTCTCTGGTTACAGTAGAAGATCTGATCTTCCCCGATTTTTGAAGTTGTAGCTTCGTGCTCCAGCTGGGCTGTAGGATCTTTGATCTCGATATAAGGGAAAGTGTGGGCCCCACACTCATTACCCATCAATAAAGAGTCACACTGAGAGAAGTTTCTCGCCCCTTTTGCAGAAGGCATTACTTTTACCTGACCTCTGTAAGAGTTCTGAGATTTTCCTGCAGAAATACCTTTGGAGATGATCGTAGATTTGGTATTTTTTCCAATGTGGATCATTTTTGTTCCGGTATCAGCGTACTGGTGGTTGTTGGTTACTGCGATAGAGTAGAACTCCCCGATAGAATTATCACCCTTCAAAATACAAGATGGGTATTTCCATGTTACCGCGGAACCTGTTTCAACCTGTGTCCATGAGATCTTTGCATTTCTTTCACAAAGTCCTCTTTTCGTTACAAAGTTGAATACTCCTCCTTTTCCTTCTTCATTCCCCGGGTACCAGTTTTGTACGGTTGAATATTTGATTTCGGCATTATCCAGAGCAATTAACTCTACCACAGCAGCGTGAAGCTGGTTCTCATCTCTTGATGGTGCAGTACATCCTTCAAGGTAAGAAACATAGCTTCCTTCGTCAGCGATGACAAGTGTTCTTTCAAACTGACCTGTTCCTGCCTGATTGATACGGAAATATGTAGAAAGCTCCATTGGGCATTTTACACCTTTAGGAATATAGCAGAAACTTCCGTCAGAAAATACTGCGGAATTCAATGCTGCGTAAAAGTTATCTCCTCTTGGAACTACTTTTCCAAGATATTTTCTTACCAGGTCCGGGTGATTTTTAATAGCCTCAGAGATAGAACAGAAGATAATTCCTTTTTCTGCCAATGTATCCTGGAAAGTTGTTTTCACAGAAACTGAGTCAATTACAATATCTACAGCAACTCCTGAGAGTCTTTTCTGTTCTTCGATATTAATCCCTAGCTTTTCAAAAGTCTTCAATAATTCCGGATCTACCTGATCAAGGCTTTCCAATTCCGGTTTTGCCTTAGGAGCAGCATAGTAACGGATTGCTTGAAAATCAGGTTTTTCATATTTGATATTCGCCCAATTGGGTTCTACCATTTTTAACCAGATTTTGAAAGATTCCAGACGCCATTCAGTCATCCATTCAGGCTCCTCTTTTTTAGCCGAGATAGCACGGATGATGTCTTCATTTAAACCCGTTGGGAAATCTTCATAATCAATTTTGGTTTCCCAACCGAATTCATATTTTTTATTTTCTAGATCGACTCTTAAATCGTCTTCAGTATATTTACTCATTATTATTTTTTAGAGTTCAGATTTAGATTTCAGAGCTTGAAGATGTATCTGAGCTCTGAAATCCAATATCTTATGTCTTTTCTTTATAGACTAAATGATTCTCCACATCCACATGTTCTGGATGCGTTCGGGTTATTAAAAACAAACCCTTTTCCGTTCAATCCTCCTGAATATTCAAGAGTTGTTCCCGCTAAATAAAGGATGGATTTTTTATCTATAATAATTTTAATGTTATTATCTTCAAAAATCTGATCTGTGTCTGTTTTTTGGTTGTCAAACTTTAAAACATACTCTAAACCAGAGCATCCGCCGCTTTTTACCCCCACTCGTATATAATCTTCAGCAGGGTTAAAACCATCTTCAGTCATTAACTGAATGGCTTTCTCCTTTGCATAGTCTGATACTTTTATCATTGTATTTATTTAGAATGATTTAATGATGCAAAAATACGAACTAATTTCCGCAATCTCAAATCGAAGATATCTATTTTAATGATTCTGATATTAATAGGGTTAATTTTACCTTAATGAAGGCTCATGTTTACCTAAATTTTATGTGCATTGATTGAGAATTGTGATTTTAATTTAACCTTGAAAGTGGTTTTTAATCTATAAATTGAATAAGCTGAAAATGAGATGATTTTTAAATGCTATGTTCAATAAGAAATAAAATATTATGAAAAAAACAGGTATTATTATTCTGACTCTTTTCGTGCAAATGATCTCTGCACAGGTTAACAGGTTTGTTTACCAGGTAACCATGAAACCGGATATAGAAAATAAGGGGGATATCAAGACGGAAAATGCATATCTTGATATTTCTGCTGAGAAATCAGTATTTTATTCTGAAAACCGGATTAAAAGGGATTCGATTATGCAAAAAGCCTTTCAGGGTGGCGGTGGAAGAGGAAGTATCAACAGAGATCAGATGGAAGGATTGAGAACCAACATCAATTATACTGTTGAAAAAGACAAAACCAATCAGAAAATATATTTAAAAGACAGAATTGGCAGAGATCAGTATTCGTATGAAGAAGATCGGCCTCTGAATTGGAAAATATCTTCTGAAACTATGAAAATAGGAGAATATAAGGTTCAGAAGGCAGAAGCAGATTTTGGCGGCAGAAAATGGACGGCCTGGTTCACTACGGATCTTCCTTATCAGGACGGACCTTATAAATTCGGAGGACTTCCGGGACTGATTGTGAAAGTGGAGGATGATAAAGGAGATTATTCTTTTGATTTGATGAAGAACTATAAGATCACTGACTTTCCTACTCTAAACCAGTTTGGAAATACCTTAAAAGTGAAGCGAACAGATTTTGTTAAGCAGCAACAAAAGTTTAAAACTGATCCCATGTCATTTATGCAAGGCGGTAGCCAGGGTGGGTTTTCCACAACCAGAATTGGTGGAGGAAGAGGAGCCGGCGGCGGCGGAAACCAAAATCCTGCTGATATGAGAAAAAGAATGGAGGAAAGAGTGAAGGAGGAAGCAAAAAAGAACACCAATCCGATTGAATTACAATAAATTAGATAATAAATTAAACCTGTTAGGTTTAAATCAATAGGATAGAAATAAAATCAGCTTTATTAAATGGCGAGAAAGTAAAAATGCCAGTGATATATTCACTGGCATTTATTGTATAATGTAAGTCTGTTTTATTATTTCAAAAGTTGGTTGAAAGTATCTCCCTGTCTGATATCACCGGTGTTATAACCTTTCATAAACCATTCCTTACGCTGTGCAGATGAGCCATGTGTAAAGCTTTCCTGGTTCACATACCCCTGTGATCTCTTCTGAATATTATCGTCTCCAACAGCTTGTGCAGCATCTATTGCAGACTCAATATCGCCAGGCTCCAGGATATGCTTGCTGTCATTTGTTCTTTTTGCCCAGACTCCTGCATAGAAATCAGCCTGAAGTTCTGTGGCAACAGAAACTCTGTTCATGTCAGCTTCCGAATATCTTCCGCTTCTTCTCAATGCATCCACTTTTTGAGTAGTTCCTAAAAGAGTCTGCACGTGATGTCCTACTTCGTGGGCGAGAACATAAGCTACTGTAAATTCAGTTACTTTAGCTCCAAATTTCTGCTGAAGTTCACCGAAAAAGCTCATATCCATATATACTTTCTGATCTGCAGGGCAATAGAATGGTCCCATAGCAGATTGAGCAGTACCACAAGCTGATTGTGTTGTATTTTCAAAAAGAACAACCTCAGGCGCGCTATAAGTCATTCCATTTTCTTTAAAGATTTGATCCCAGGTAAGGATATTCCATTTGGCCATCATATCGACCATTTCTCCGATCTGTTTTTCCTGTGTAGTGAGCTCTCTTCTTTCTCCCGTATTTCCTGAAGACTGAATGCTGCCGGAATTCAGAATGCCGGAAGGATCGCCACCCAGAAAGAAAACGATTGCAGCTATAATTAAAGTTCCAAGGCCACCACCTACGATCATGCCACCTCCTCCGCCTCCGGAGCCACGGCGGTCATCAACGTTTCCGCCCCTGTCGTCTGTCCATCTCATATCAATGTTTTTTTGTCACGTAAATTTATAAAATTAAAGCTTACAACCATTAAAATGTTATGATAGGAATTTCCTGGTCAGGATAATTATTAAACTGATCAATAATTTTTTGTACGGATGCATTGGTATCTTTATAGTTTTTATCTTTAGCTCCGTTGAATTCATATGTGAAACTATCACCCATATCGTTCCTGAAATTAATGCGTTGAGAAGCAGGGTCTTTCATGAAATTAGTGATAATACTATTCAATTTTTCTTTTGATATGTTGTCTTTCGGTTTCAGTATTTCTTCTGTTTCACTTAGTTTCTTTATTCCGGTCATTTCAAATGTATAATCCCCGTCCAGAGATTCTGCTTTGATAACTAATCCGGGTAAACCTGAAAAAACATAAGGGCCGGCATTGATGGGAATATCTGAAGTATATACAACATACCATTTTCTTTTGCCAAAATCCGTAGACGCCTCGTGGGCGGAATAATTTTTATAAAGGCCTATCTTTTTAAGATGACTGTATTTTGGTGGTTGTTCTTTATACCAATAATTAAACTGATTAAAACTGCCACCCACACTGCACTCACTTTTTGATAATGTGTTATAAACTTTGAGCCTTAGCAGCGGGCTTGTCATAGATCTGGCCGCTTTACTATTATTGGTATTTACTAAAGAGTCTATTTTCGCCTTATTAAGACTATAAAAAAAACTTTGATCTCCGATAATATTTAAGATCATTTTTTCTTTGATGAACAAGTCTTTGTCTTTTATCGGTTTAAACTTTACTTCGTATGAGACCTGATAATTTTGACAAGAAAAATATCCGCAGGATCTGCATAGAATAAATAAGAACACAATTAGTTTTGCTAATTTATATTTATTACTCATTAAATTTTTCAATTAAAACTTTTTTATAATATTCTTTATTATGTCCGTTTATACTCTCCAGGTATTTGTATTTACTTCTGAAATATTCCCGCTGGCAGATTGGAGGGAGATACTGATTGGTCTCGTCGTCATCTGTATGCTCAATAATAGGGTAGACTGGAAGTTGAGCTTGTATCAGTCTTTTATTTTTTGCTAAAGTCTCTATGACATGATATTGTAGAGAGTAATTACAGTTATATTTCGGAATATCTGTCTCTATGTATTTTTTATAGTAATAGTTGATAGCTTCTTGTTTGAATATTTTGTCTTTATGATTAATTGTAGAAAATATGGTATAGAGCCAGTTATATTTTACATAATTTTTTAACCTTTTCACTGAATCTTTATCTTCGGGAGAAGCAATAATATTTTTGAGATTAACCTTCTTTAAAACATCCATTAGAAGTAATTCTGAAGTGTTTTTTAATTCTCCGATAGCTTTTCTGTTACCAATCTGTTCATAAGCATTAATTTTGTCAAAGGTGTCAATATTTAATTTTTCGTTGATATATTCATGAAGAGCAGCATTATCTCCTGTATATTGAATGGTGTTTTCCTTTCCGAGGATTACAATGAGTTTTTCTGTTGGTTCAAGAAATAAAAGTACTGATCTGTTGATTTTCCCTGTCTTGTCGCTGCATGATATTTTACTAGTCTCAGAAAACTTTCTTATTTCATTAACCCCAATCAATATTTCGCCATCATTATTTCTCACAGTAAGTGTCTCTGTAGTCTTATTGATTACTGTAAGCTCTTGTGCAATTAATGTTGAAAAAGAAAATAAGGAGATACAAAATATCCCCTTTAGTGTTAAATACTTCATATTCTAAAGTATAAATTCAATATTGTAAATTTTAAGATGCTCTATATTCATCACACTTTTTAAAACAATCTGTTGCATCATTAGCAATGAAATCTCTAGGTGGCTTTCCTGAACCTGCTGGTGCACAGTGGCAATTAAATTCTGACCCTCCTTTTACAGTTCTTAATTCACTTCTAGAAATTTTCTTTAAGTTTTTCATAAATAATAAAATTTTTGGTTATTGTTTTTGTTACTTTTCGAATATAATAAAAAATATCAAAAAGGAGTGATTTTTAATAACGAATCTATTTTCTGTTTAATTGTCTGGTTTTCAGCCAATACGAAGTAGACTGGTACGCGGAGATCGTTTCATCTACCAATTTCTGGTCTGCGGGTTTCAGCAATTTTTCGTTGTAATAAAGCTTAAACTCCGGAGCAAGGTCACTTTTATCAAGCTCTAAGGAGTACTGTTTCGCTTTTTTAACCGGTGAAATAATGGTTAATCGGTCGCCTTTTACAAATCCAAGATCCTGATAGGTGGCAATATAAGCCTTTGGCTGGAATTCTTTGGTAAAAACATCCTGACCCAGGAATTTCGATTGATAGTTGAAATTCAGCAATCCGAATAGGGTAGGCATCACATCAATCTGGGACATCAAAGTATCAAACTTTTGAGGTTGAATAAACCCTTCAGAGAAAATCATTGCCGGAATTCTGTATTTATCCATCGGAAGTTCCGTTTTACCGGCACTGGAAGCACAGTGGTCTGCGATAATGACAAAAACTGTATTTTTATACCAATCCTGTTTTTTAGCCATATCAAAAAACAGCTTAAGAGAATAGTCTGTATATTTTACACCACCTTCACGGGATTTTGAAGTTCCGGGAATATCAATTCTTCCATCAGGATAGGTAAATGGTCTGTGATTCGAAACCGTCATCCAGTGGTTAAAGAATGGTTTCCCTGATTGGGCTTCCGCATTCATCACCTGAATGGCTTTTCTGGCCATATCTTCATCGGCAACGCCCCAGACATTGGCAAAGGTAATTTCTTCCGGTTTAAAATTGTTTCGGTCTACAATACCATAGCCATTTCCTCCGAAGAAATCCTGCATATTATCAAAATAGCTGTATCCGCCGTATAAGAATTTCACATCATAGCCTTTTGACTTGAATACATTTCCGGTGGTAAATTTATTTTTGTTGTCGTCTCTTTTAATAATACTTTCTCCGGCTGTAGGAGGAATACAAAGAGTAAGCGCTTCCAATCCGCGTACTGTTCTGTTTCCTGTAGCGTAAAGATTGGTAAACATCAATGATTTATCTGCCAGACTATCCAGGAATGGCGTTATTTTTTGGGTATTTCCATAGTGTTCCATAAAATCTGCCGAAAGGCTTTCAATGGAAATAAGCACTACATTTTTCTTTACTTCCGGCTGCGCAGCAACAATATTTCTGGATAATGATGGCTGTGCATATTGGCTTAGAAAATTCTTTTCGGCCTGCTGCTGATCAATCTTTGAATAAAACTGGAAATAATCAAGTTCATTATGGGTAAATGCCCAGTAGAATTTTGGAATTCCGTTCGCTTCAATTTCGTCGGCAAATACATTGTCTGATTTGATCTGCATTAATGAAGGAATTGCTAAGGAGCTCAGAGCGCAAAGTACAATGAAAGTACCCAACAGAACCATCTTCTGCTTAAAGTCCGGAAGTTCCAACAATTCATTTTTTGTTTTTTTGTAGATAAACCATGTAATGGTAAGGGTAACGATCATGATCGCGGAAAAGAGAGGAATTACAGGATAACTTTCCATGATATTACCAATCACTTCGTTGGTATAGATCAGGTAATCCACGGCAATGAAGTTATAGCGTACTCCAAATTCATTATAAAAGAAGTATTCGCTAACCCCGTTAAAAATAATAACGAGAACGTAGAGCAATAATGTTACAAAGTATAAGACATTACGGATTTTTATTCTTTGTGCAGGCAGGAACAGCATTAATCCAAATAAAAAGGTCTTGATTCCTACGAACGCAAGAGCTACCTCTGTCACAGAACCCCCATATTGCTTGAAAATATTATTGGGAATGAGCCAGATATACAGGAAAAATAACAACAGGGCGCCAAAAATAATATAACCGTAAGGCTTTTTATATTTTGAATTGGATAAAAATAAGAAATAGAGTGCGAGGATAGCACTGGCCATTATGAAAACAAAGATATCATTTACAAACCCTACCAATAGAACTTTTATGATTTCAAAAAATCCAAAACTTGCAGTAGTGATCGGATGAAAAAAGAATACTATTCTTATTATCAACGAAATAATAAGATAAAAAATTCCTAAATACAGGAATGGCTTTATTTTTTGTAAGAACATGTAATAACTATCTATATTAGTTTTCACAAAGATAGTTTTTGTACACAACTTTTGACATATAAAAAGCAAAACATCCCGTTTATTAGTAAGATTTTATAAGTTTTTAAGTGAAAATTAAACTCTGATCGTCGGCAAATATTATGTGTTTTATAGCTAAAAATAAAGGTTGCCCTACTAATAAGACAACCTCCGTATATTGTTAAAAAGATCAGAAATTAAGAGTGGCCGAAACCGATATTTCCTTTCTTGTCAGATAATTTCTTTTTGAAATCAATCATTCTTAGAGCGGTAACCGCTGCTTCTACACCTTTATTTCCAAGATCTCCGCCACTTCTTGCGATAGATTGTTCTTTGGTATCATCTGTCAGTACACAGAAGATGGTAGGAGTATCAGTCATAATATTACAATCTTTTAATCCCTGGGCTATTGCAGAGCAGACATAATCAAAATGAGGAGTTTCTCCGCGGATGACACATCCTATAGAAATTACTGCATCATATTTTCTTTCTTTGCAAAGCTGCATGCTTGCATAGTTTAATTCAAATGCTCCAGGCACCGGGAAAAGTTTAATGTTTTCAGGTTTTACACCCTCTTTTTCAAGGATTTCCAGAGCTGCATCACGAAGATTGTACGTTACAAAATCATTCCACTCAGAAAAAACAATGCCGATAGAAAAATCTTCGGCATTGGTTATATGAAGTGGCTTGTAATCGGAAAGATTAACTGTTGCCATTTTTTAATAATATTTAGTCATTTCAATATAAGAATCAGACATTCCGTTGTCGTAGTCCTGATATTTCTCGTCAATGGCCGAGAAGTATTTTTTAGCTTCCGCATTCTTTTTTAATCCTAAAGCAACAATACCTGCTTTTCTGGTAAAGAAGTATTTTGTGTAAGGATCATCGGAAGCATTGGCTGCTTTATCCAATAATGCTAAAGCTTCATCATTTTTATTAAGACCTGATTTAGCATCTGCCATAGCTCCGTATTTCATTGCTACCAACGTTTTGTTGTCGGAAGAGAATTTATCAAGAAGATCATAAGCTTCCTGAAATTTTCCTTCTTTAAACTTCAATAAACCTGCATTGTAAGCTGAAAGCTGCCCAACACTTGTTCCTGAATAATCGTTATATGTGCCAACAAAACCAGGATTTGCAGCTGACTTTCCTCCTAAAGCTTCTTTATCTTTACCTTCTGCAAGGTTTTTCTGAGCAGCAAGGAAACTTTTTACAGCTTCGGTATTTTTAGGAGCCACTACAAATTGCTTATATCCAAAGAATCCTAAAACTCCTAAGATTAAAACTCCAAATGCAATACCTAAAGGCTTTGAATATTTTTCAAGAAATCTCTCAGTGTTTAAAGCCTCTCTGTCAAGGTCTTTAAAAAACTCAACCGTTTCTTTACCTTCTTGCTCGTTTTGAGCGTTCTTTCCCAATTTTGCCATAAGTTTTTAAAAATTGAACTGCAAATTTAATTGTTTCTGAATGATTTACAAAATACTTTATCAGTATTATTGTTGAAATGTTGCCAATTCGTGTTTCATGATACTAAAAACGCTTCGGCTCCGCTCTGTATAACATTTCTGAAAACATTTGTTTCAGGTGGATGGTTATACGGAGCGAAGCCGGAATTTATTTTCAATAGATATGCTAATATTCTAAAACGTGGTAGACTTCAGCACCGAATTTTTTCAGTTTTTCATCTCCTTTCAGTCCTTTTAATCCAATCAGGAAACTGAATTGAGATACTGTTGCTCCTTGTTTTTCTACTAATTTTGCCGCAGCTTCTGTTGTTCCGCCGGTGGCAAGAAGATCATCATGGATGAGGATTCTTTGTCCTTTTTTAATCTGGCCTTCGCGGGTTTCAATGATGGCGCTTCCGTATTCCAGATCATAGCTTTCCGAAATGATTGGGGGAGGAAGTTTTCCTGCTTTTCTGATCAGGATGAAAGGAACTTCTAATGCTACAGCAATAGCGATTCCAAACAGATATCCGCGACTTTCTATTCCGCAGACGGCATCTATTTTACCTTTGCTGAAAGCTGCAAGATCTGCTATTACATCTTCATAAAGTTTCGGGTCTAAAAAAATAGGTGAAATATCCTTAAACTGTATTCCGGGAATCGGAAAATCAGGGATATTTTCAATTGTTTCTTCCAGTTTTTTGATCAGTTCTGCTGAAGCCATCTATGGGTTTATTTTATAGCTGGAAATTTTCCAGTCTCCGTTTACATTTTTAAGTCCGAAAGTTACTTTCAGTGAAGTTGTTTTTCCGTTTTTATCGGTAACATCATAAGTAGCATTTACACTGGCTCCATTCGCATTGGCAGCGCTTGTTGTGATGTTCTTCACACTTACATTTTTTACCGCTCCAAAACCTGAGTTAGGGTTTGAGAAAGATTCATAGCTTCCCCAGCTTGGGTTATTTGATGTTTCGTATGCGGCCTTTAAATTCTGAGAGCTTACGCTGTTTAAAAACTTACTTACGGTATTTTTCGGATCGGCAGCTGGTTGTTTTGGCGCAGCCGGAGTTGCGGGAGTAGCAGTTGTTCCTTGTTCAGTAGTTGTAGAAGGTACCGTAGCCGATGGATTGTTTGGATCTACTACTGCACTTGGCTGTTGTGCTACAGCTGTAGTATCTGTTTTCGGAACTGCAGGAACTTTTAGAGCTGCAGCGTTTACATCAAGGCCTATTTTTGACATTTTGAACGTTTTAGCCGTTGTTTTTACGGAAACTGTGATGTCAATTTTGTTATCTACTACTTTTGAAGCAGGAATAGATGAGAACTTCAGGTTGAACCCTTTGAAGTTGTTATCCTGCATTAAATTTTTGGCTGTAGACAGTCTTACCCCGTTGCTGAAAACTTCTAAAGTAGCTTCAAGGCCTGCTCCTGTAAATGATACGGGATTTCCCGCTGCATCCACAAGTCTTGGAATAACCTGGATCGCCGTAGGTGCACCGCTTCCATCATTTCCGGTAGGTGTTGTAACAATGGTTAGTGATCCTGCTTTTACGTCATTGGGGTCACTTTCTTTAGCTTTATCATCACCGAAGATATTCATTTCTCCTAATGATGGCGGGTCTGTACTGGCCCATTCTATTCCGTTTTTTTGTGCAACTTCGTCAGCAAGGCTAAGGATTTCAGGAACCTTTTTCCCGTTGATAAGTTTTCCAAGAGCTTTGAGCTCATTTACATCACCATCGGCTTCTACACCAAATGTTTTAAGGATATAAAGAGCTTCATTAAACTTAATCTGTTTAATGGTTGATAAGCTGGAAGTCATATCGTTGATACTTGACTGCAGCGTTTTAGTATTCGTAGCATCTACATGATCTTTCTTACATGCTGTGAAAAGCAAAAGACTGAAAACAAGTAGAAAAGAAAACTTTTTCATTTTTATTTGGTTTGTTGCAAATTTAGTAAAACCTTTATTAATAGTAGATTTTTATTTTTTGTTTTGTTATTCTTTTACATTACGATTGAATAAAGTGAACAAATTTTCTACTTATTGAGGGTGAGAATCAACCGGATGATAATACAGTCAGATCAGCTGTTTAGTGAATAACCTGTCCGGAAATTCCTGATTTTGTGCGAAAAAAAAAGACCGATCAATGACCGGTCTTTTAAATTTTATCTTGTTATAAGTCCTTAGAAAGGATACTCATAAATTTCAGATTCGTGTAGGTAAGGGTTTCCTGTAGGAATCAACTTCAGTTTAGATAGAGCTGAAAGTACAGTAAACATAAATAATCCACCAACGAACAGGATAGCTCCTAAGATTAACAAGAATACTTCAGGAGTGTTCCAGTATGGTCCTACCGTTCCCGGCATTACCATGTTGAAGTAATCCAGGATGTGTCCCAGGATCACAACAACTGCCATTGTAGTTACTACTTTGTAGTTTCTCTTAATGCTGCTACTTACTAATACCAATAATGGTAACAAGAAGTTGATGATCAACATTGGTAAGAAAGTAGGAGAGTAGTGCTGGAATCTTCCGAAGAAGTAATTAACTTCTTCCGGTACGTTAGCATACCAATATAGCATGAACTGAGCGAACCATGTATATGTCCAAAGCATACTTGTAGCGAAAAGGAAAACTCCTAAATCGTGTAAGTGGTTGTCATTGAACTGTGGTAAGAAACCATTTTTCTTAAGATAAACACTTAATAAAATGATAACAGCAATACCACTTGAAAGGCAGCTAACCATTGAATACCAGATATACATTGTAGAATACCAGTGAGGGTCAATAGACATCAACCAGTCCCAAGCCCATGCAGCAGATGCAAATCCGAAGAATGCAATATATCCTACAGCCCATCTGTAAAGCATTTGATACTCTACTTTAGACTTGGTTTCGTCTACTTTTTTAGACTGAGCCTTTAATTTCCATGCGAAGAAAGAAGCACCTACTACATAAATGATCGTTCTGATTGCATAAAAAGGGATATTTAAGAATCTTTTCTTTTCGAATAAAATTACGTCGAAATGAGCAGAGTTAGGGTCTGTTAATTCCGGATCCATCCAGTGGAACAAATGGCCATTGTGAGTGATGTTTAAAATCATCATGATAACCAGGATAGCCCCTCCGTAAGGAATATAAGAAGCAATAGCCTCCATTACTCTTGTAATAATAATTGGCCAACCAGCGTGGGCAGCGTGCTGAATACAGTAAAAAAACAATACAGCACAACTTACTCCAAAGAAAAAGACAGCTACAAAGTGTAATGAAGCTAAAGGCTGATTGTGAACCTGAAGCTCAGCATGCTCTAAGTGAGCTGCGTGGTCTTGAGGCCCAACCATTTCACTTGAGTGTGTAGGAGCATTATGACCTGAAGCATGAACAGCTTCCATCATTTGTTCTATTTTCTCAGTAGAAAGTCCTTTATTCATAAAGAAACCAATACCGAACAGAACTAAACCTACAACAAGAAGTATTATAGAAGTTGATTTTAATTTTGGTGAAAAACTATACATTTCTTTTCTTATTTTTTAGTTTCGGTAGTCGTTTCAGTTGCTGGTGCCGCTGTAGCTGCTGCCGGTGCTGCTGCTCCTTTTTTGAAAGCACTCATCACATACATAGCCACTCTCCATCTGTCTCCTGCGTTCAGTTGTCCCGCATAAGATCCCATTGCATTTCTACCGTTTGTTAATACATAATGAACAGATCCTACAGTAATTTCTCTGTCAGCGTAATTAGGTACTCCTGAGAATGCTCCGGTTTGTACAATAGGTCCTTGTCCATCTCCTCCTGTTCCGTGACATGCAGCACAAGTGTGATCAAACAATACTTTTCCTCTTTCAAGATCCTTGGCAGCATTAGCCGGGTTCAGAGGAGAAGTCGTAAGTTTTTTAGAAGCATCATACCCTGCATTGTACTCGTCAACGTTTTTAGGTAATAAGCTTTCTTCAAAAACACCATCTTTATTCTGAGCTACTGATCCTTCTACCGGAGAAAGACCTGTAGCCCCATTATTTTTTACGAAAGCAGGAATTTCATTTTCATGATCTGAATACGCGTCCTGAGCTTTCATCAATGGATCATAAGCTACCGGAAAATACATGTCCGGGAAATATACCAGCGGAGTATTCTCCTTTGGCCCGCAAGAGTTAAGTAAAACTGTTGTTAAACCTAAAACTGCTGTAATTCTTAATACACTATTTTTCATTTTAAGCGTCTTTAACAGTTATTTCTTCAACTCCAGTTTCAATAAGCAACTGTTTTACAGATTCTACATCTTCAGTTACAAATTCCATCATGAATTTATCATCCGTAGTTCTTGGGTCAGGATTCTGAGCCGGTGCTCCCGGATACATCTTGTTTCTAACTAAGAAAGTAAGAGACATCATGTGAGCTGCACAGAATACCATTAATTCAAACATTGGAACTACGAATGCCGGCATATTGTGTCCCCAGTCAAAAGCTGGTTTACCACCAATATTCTGAGGCCAGTCGTGGTTCATTACATACCAGGTTAACGTAGCACCGATAGTAACACCATAACAAGCATAGATGAAAGCAGCATCAGAAATTCTTGTTTTCTTTAAACCTAAAGCTTTATCTAGTCCGTGAACCGGAAACGGAGTATAGACTTCGTTTATCGCGATTCCTTTATCGTTGAATGCTTTAACGCCGTTCATTAAATCGTCGTCGTCAGCATAAAGTCCGTATACAATTTTAGTGGTGCTCATCTCCTTCTTTTGCTTTATAAGTTTCACCTGAGATTTTCAAAATCGATTTTAATTCAGCCTGCGCAATTACAGGGAATGTTCTTGCATATAATAAGAATAATACAGAGAAGAATCCGATTGTTCCTAAGTATACACCCACATCAATGATCGTTGGCTTAAACATTGTCCATGATCCTGGTAAGTAGTCTCTTGAAAGGTTGATAACGATGATATCAAAACGCTCAAACCACATACCGATGTTAATGATCAATGCAACAATGAATGTCCAGATAATATTTGTTCTTGCTTTCTTGAACCAGAATGAAGCTGGAACTACAAGGTTACAGATAATCAATGACCAGAATGCCCACCAGTAAGGTCCTACAGCAGCACCTGGTGAAAGGTAAGTAAAGTCTTCAAATCTAGATCCTGAATACCATCCGATGAAATATTCAGTAGCATAAGCTACAGTTACCATACCACCTGTTAAAACGATTACGATGTTCATAATTTCGATATGATACATGGTAATGTACTCTTCAAGGTGACATACTTTTCTTGCTACTAACAATAGTGTCTGTACCATTGCAAATCCTGAGAAGATTGCTCCGGCAACGAAGTAAGGAGGATAGATCGTTGAGTGCCATCCTTTAATTACTGAAGTTGCGAAGTCAAAAGATACGGTAGTGTGTACCGAGAATACAAGCGGAGTTGCTAAACCTGCAAGAACCAAAGAAAGTTCTTCGAATCTTTGCCAGTGTTTTGCTTTACCACCCCAACCGAAGGCCAGGAATGTATAAATTTTCTTAGTCCAAGGAGTTTTAGCTCTATCTCTGATCATTGCAAAGTCAGGGATCAATCCCATGAACCAGAATACAGTTGATACTGAGAAATACGTTGAGATCGCAAATACGTCCCAAAGTAGAGGAGAGTTGAAGTTCCCCCAAAGAGAACCGAATTGGTTTGGTAAAGGGAATACCCAGTATCCAACCCAAACTCTACCCATGTGAATTACAGGGAAGATTGCTGCCTGTACAACCGCAAAGATCGTCATCGCCTCTGCTGATCTGTTTACAGACATTCTCCATCTCTGTCTAAATAATAATAATACTGCTGAGATTAGGGTCCCGGCGTGACCGATACCTACCCACCATACGAAGTTGGTAATATCCCAACCCCAGTTAATAGTTCTGTTAAGCCCCCATGCTCCAATACCTGTCCCGATAGTGTAAGCGATACAGCCGAATCCATAAAGGAATAGAACTAGTGCAGCATATAATGAAATCCACCATAATTTACCTGCTCTTTCTTCGATAGGTCGTGCAATATCTTCTGTGATATCGTGATAAGTTTTGTGACCAATAATTAGAGGTTCCCTTATCGGAGCTTCGTAATGTCCTGACATTTTTTACCTATTTATTATTTAAACTTTATTTTTCTACTCTGTTTCTTACTTTAGTGTGATAGAACACGTTTGGTTTTGTTCCGATCTCCTCTAGTAAATAATATCTTCTGTTAGAGGCATATACCTTTCTAATTTCAGATTCTTTATCATTCATGTCTCCAAATGTCATTGCACCAGTAGAACAAGCTTTAGAACAAGCAGTCTGGAATTCTCCATCCTTCACTTTTCTTCCTTCCTTCTTAGCCTCAAGAATTGTATTCTGAGTCATTTGGATACACATTGAACATTTCTCCATTACCCCTCTAGTTCTTACAACTACATCCGGGTTAAGTACCATTCTTCCTAAATCATTGTTCATGTTGAAGTCGAACTTGTCGTTTAGGTTATAAGTAAACCAGTTGAAACGTCTTACTTTGTACGGACAGTTGTTTGCACAATATCTGGTACCGATACATCTGTTGTAAGCCATATGGTTTTGACCTTGCTTACCGTGTGAAGTAGCCGCTACCGGACATACAGTTTCACATGGAGCGTGGTTACAGTGCTGACACATTACTGGCTGGAAGATTACATCCGGATTATCAGCAGGGTGGTTTAATGCACCTCCTTCTTTGTTGAATGCAGTACCGTATAATTCTGGTACAGCCATTCCTTCTTTTAATCCTTCATATACTTCAACCTTTTGTCTTGAAGAATAGTAACGGTCGATTCTTAACCAGTACATATCTCTGGACATTCTTACTTCTGCTTTACCTACCACAGGAACGTTGTTTTCAGCCTGACAAGCAATAATACATGCTCCACAACCTGTACAAGAGTTCAAGTCAATAGATAAGTTGAAGTGAGGCCCATCTGTATCATCAAATGCATCCCAAAGGTCAATTTTTCTTGCCGGAAGAGCCCCGCTGATGGTGTGGTATTCCAAAGGCTTATTCCATCCTTTGTGCTCATCATCAAATGGTACGTTGATGAATTCAGCTAATGGAACTTCCTTAGCGATTTCGTAACGACCCATCAATGTATTTTGAAGCTGGATACCTGCAAACTCGTGATCTTCTCCTGTTTTCTCGATTTTAACACCGGAAAGAACAAGGTTGGAACCATCGAATAAAGGATAAGCATTTACCCCTGTATCAGCAGTTGCTCCTGAGTTTTTCTTACCATAACCAAGCGCCAGACCTACTGATCCTTCTGCCTGACCTGGCTGTACAAATACAGGAACGTCTTTTATTGTTACTCCGTTTACGGTAAGGTTTACGATAGAACCATCCAACTGCATTCTTGCGTTAAGGTCATTATCGATACCGAACTTTTCTGCGTCTTTCGGAGAAATTGTCAGGTAGTTATCCCAAGACATTCTGGTGATCGGGTCAGGTAATTCTTGTAACCAAGGGTTGTTTGCCTGAGTACCGTCTCCCATCGAAGTCTTAGTGTATAATACTAATTCTAATTCTGAAGCTTTGAAGTTTCCTAATTCAGCAACAGCCTGAGCAGCGTTTCCACCTGCGTAAGATAATGTTGTTGAGTTAGTAGAAGCATTGATACCGTTATATAATGCTTTGTTGAAAGATGTACCACCTAAAAGAGAAGCTGAGCTTGCCTTTAAATAATCGTAGTAGTTGTTTGCAGCATTGTTTTTACCATTCTTCCAAACCAATAAAGACTCTTCAATCTGTCTTGATTTGTAGATCTTCTGGATCGTAGGCTGCATCAATGAATATACACCGGTCTGTGGTTCGATATCTCCCCAAGACTCTAACCAGTTTGCCACCGGAATAACAGCCTTAGCTGCTTTGTACATTTCATTTTTCTTATCAGCAACAGCAATTACGTAAGGAACTTTTGATAAAGATTTTTTGAAATCTTCTCCTTTCGGATGAGCGTAGATAGGGTCTACATTGTTGGTAACTAATACACCAACCTGACCTCCGTTTATCCATCCAAGGAATTCCTGGTATCTTGCACCGTCGAATTCTTTTAATAGGTTTGCTTTACCTGTGAAAGCAACTGATCCTAATTTCTGGTTGATTAAGTGTGCTAAAACCTGTGCTCCTTTAGAACCGTCAGCGAAAACAACAGCTTTGCTTCCTTTCGCTTTCAATTCGTTAGCAATTTCAGTAGCAGTCTTATCAGAAGTACCACCACCTACAATTGCATTATAAACTTCAACTAAAGTTTTGTTTACTGCACTTGGCTTTAATCTGTATCTTGAGTCAGCGTTAGCACCGGTTAATGACATATTAGACTCCACCTGAATGTGTCTCAACATGTTTGGTCCCGGTTTTCTTGCCGCTGCATAAGAAGTTTCTAAGCTTGAAGCGTTGTAATCTCCTAAGAAATCAGCCTGGAAAGCTACTACCAATTCAGAACCTTTAAGGTCATAAACAGGTAAAGCTCTTTGTCCGAATACTTCCTGAGCAGCATCTAATCCTGCCGCATAAGGGAAAGCATCGAAAGTTACTAATTCAGCTGTAGGATATTTCGCCTTAAATTCAGCAAATAGCTTTTTGAAAGTTGGTGAAGCAAAAGAATGTGATAGAACCACAATCTTTTTACCTGACGCTTTAGCTTCTTCCAATCCTTTGATAACGAAACTGTCTACTTTATCGAAAGTTTCATCTTTACCGTCCAGTTTAGGCTGCTTTACTTTATCATTATCATAAAGAGAAAGTACACTAGCCTGAGCTCTGGCGTTAGTTTTACCTAAATCACCACCAGCCGGGTTTGGTTCAATTTTGATGGGTCTACCTTCACGGGTTTTTACTAAAACACTGGCAAAGTCGAAACCGTCAAAATAGGTTGAAGCGTAATAATTAGGGATTCCCGGAATAATATCATGCGGTTTTACCACATAAGGAATCGTTTTGATAACCGGAGCTTCGCAGGCAGCTAATGTTACTGCTGCTGTAGAGAATCCTAGTAATTTAAGGAAGTCTCTTCTTGAAGTACTTGATCCGTTCTTCTCAGCATCTCCAAGGAAATCTTCTACCGGAATTTCTTCCTGAAACTCTTTCTGAGCCAGCTTATTATTTAAAGCCGGATCTTTAAGTTCATGAATACTTCTGAATTGTATTTTGTTTGAAGCCATTTATACTTCTAATTTTTTAGTTATTAATAATGACATTTACCACACTCAAGACCTCCAATTGCAGCTACAGTGATCTTACCTCCATCCTGAGGATATTGTTTTTTCAACTTGTCATGTAGATTCTTGAAGTACTCTTTATTATAACCGTTGTTCATATCAACCTCAGTAGTTCTGTGACATTCGATACACCATCCCATGGTAAAGTCGTTAGCCATCTGAACAACATTCATTGTGTCAATTTTTCCGTGACAAGCTTTACATACAACATCAATTTTGTTGTTTGGATTCTTTTTGTTGAAAGAATTGATGATGGCTTGTTCACCTGCAATGACGTGCTGAGAGTGATTGAAGTAAACGAAGTCTGGCATGTTGTGGATTCTTGTCCACTCAACCGGTTGTGTTTTTCCTGTATACTGTTGTTTAGCAGGATCCCAACCTGTTGCAGCGTAGATCTTCTGGATTTCTCCATCATAGAATGCCTTGTCTTTTCCTGGCTCCATGTAGTGATCTGCGTTGTATTCAGAGATTGTTCTGTGACAGTTCATACAAACGTTCATAGAAGGAATCTCAGATACTTTTCCGTATTTAGCACTAGAGTGACATAATTGACAGTCAATTTTCTGTTCTCCAGCATGGATTTTGTGAGAGAAGTAGATAGGTTGCTCAGGCTTGTATCCTTTGTAAACCCCAATCCACATTAACCAGTTCCATACTCCGTAAGCTGCTAAAATAGCCAGAATAGCTATTACTGCTTTACCTACATAATGGAACTTTTCATACATTTCTCTGAACGAACGAACTCTTGTTTCGTTAAGGCCTGCCAATTCTTCAGACTGTCCCAGTTTTACAAGTTGTCTTAGTTTAAGTAAGATCCAGACTAATAAACCTGCAATCGCTAAAAGAGAAATGATAACAATGTTTGTAGTAGTTTTGTCTGCAGGAGCTGCTGCCGTAGCATCAGTCGCAGGAGTGGCTTCCGCTTTTTTCTCTTCCGGAGCCGGAGGATTAGTAGTGAACGCTAAAATGTCATCAATATCCTTCTCTGTAAGATTAGGAAACTGCAACATCTCAGTCTTATTATACTTTTCGAAAATTTCATTGGCGTATTTATCCCCTGAAGCTCTTAAAGCTTTGTTGTCTTTGATCCACTTGTGAAGCCAATCTCTGTCTACACCGCCTTCTGTCTTTACACGTTCTACAACCCCCTTTAATGGTGGGCCAATAACTTGTTTGTCCAGCGCGTGACATGCAGTACAATTCGCTTTGAAAAGTTTCTCTCCGTTTTTAGGATCGCCGTCTTGCCCGTAAAATGAAGCACTGGTTGATAGCAATAAACCAATTGCAATCAACGTTTTTTTATAATGCTTTCTCCAACTAATCATTTAAATTATCTTATGTTAGTAAAATATTGAACATATCAATCCCGCAAAAATAATATTTTTAACACAAATTTAACGGCATATAAAAAGGGGAAAATGTCATTTAAGGTTAATTTGTACTGATTCTAAATAACCTGTTTGGTATAGTTTTTTAATTTGTATAAATTTGCGGAAACAAGTTTAAATGAGAAATTTGATCAAAATATTTTCAGTATTATCATTATTTGGTTTTTATAGTATTGAAGCACAGCAGGTTGTTAAGAGAGATACCCTTTCGGGAACGGAGCTTGTCATCACGATGGATTCCAAAATAAATACTGCTTTGGAAGGAATCGAAGGCAAATGTTCTAAAGTTGTCACCAATAATCCATCCAGAGATTATGGGAATACTGATAGCGGAATTTCTACCGGTGGGATCACAAAACCACCTAAAATCTATGTGCCAAGCAGGGAACTTACCAATGCTGAAATTTGTAAGAAAAATCCTAGAATTTTAGGATACAAAATCCAGATTACAACGGTAAAAAGTAATGAGGAAGCGAATGAAGTGAAATCCTATTTCAGAAAAAGATTTCCTAATCTGAAAGTAGAAACCGATGCATCTTTGAGACCGAATTATAAAATTCTTGCGGGAAGTTACTTTACAAAGCAGAGTGCTGCCGCTGACCTTTCAAAAATCAGAGAATACTTTAAATCTGCAGTAGCCGTACAGTACAGAATTTTCTGTGCAGAGGCAAAATAAGAAATAGGTATTTTGAAAATATAATAAAAAAGCTGAGAAATTTCTCAGCTTTTTTTATTGGTAATACGTATCCATAAACCAGAAAAACTCTGACATTCTGAACCAGTTATTGGCAAGGAGATAGATGACTAATATACTTACCGTCACCGTTAAAAACGACAGTGCTTTAGGTGAGGATCCGTATGCATAAAATAGCCATCCTATAAGCAACGGATAGACAAAGATGAAGTGACCGCCATAAATGTAGGAAGTATGCAGTCCGAATCTCATGATGCAGTGTATAATGATGTCCATAAGAAAAGAAATCATTATAACCTGTACCCATTTGTTTTTAAAATTTTTCAGATAACTCCAACTTATCAATATCAGTACAGTTCCTATAAAAATATAGGAAAATACAGATGAATAAAGATCCATATAAAGGCCTTTGAAGTCAAAACCTTTCATATTATGTTTATCTGAAATGATAAAACCGGGAAACAAAATATTACCTCCGAAAAAGAAGGAGAGAATCATGTCCCAGGTCGGCATAGACTCAACATTGGAGAACTTTTCGTATTGTTGATTGGTCTTTGAAAAGATATTCTCGTATTTAAAATCGATTCTGTTTAGATATAACAATAGGTAACAAATTGTTGCAATCATAACTCTCAATACGGCGTTTCCGAATTTTTTCCAGCTTGAAAAAAGATTTTTTTCAAAAAGTAAAGGGATGAAAACTTTCACAAAATTGGTTATCGTGAGCCCGCCGATCGTAATTCCTGCAAGTGATAATGCTGCCACGGGTGTTTTTTCTTCTCGATCAAGCTTTATGGCTGCATAATGATTGTACAACGAAAGTAAAAAGAGTGTATATGTAAAGTTTTCAGGAGTAAAAGATAATATGATATTGGTTGAAAACACACCGAAAAAGAAGGTTAATAGTAGGCTTATCCGTAAGGGAAGCCTGATGATATTCTTTAGATATTTAAAAACCTGCAGCACGGTAAGGCTGATGATAATATTGCTTAACCACGCCAGCGTCAACCTGAAACCGGAATCCATTTTTCCACCTGAAATAAATAATGAAAATTCTCTGACCCAATTGAAAAAATAATAGGATAAAGGATGGCGTTCAAAACTTCCCCCGGTCATGAGGATAGATTTATTATCAAAGCTAAAATAAGCATCCCAGGGAATCCTGTTGTCAAAAATAATCCTGTAATGAATGGCAATGTAAGATCCGAGAATTCCATAACAGATTATGAAAAATAAGAATACAGCCAGTTCTGTATAGGAGGACGGAAAAATCAGCTTTAAAAAATTAATGAATTTTGTTTTAATAAAAGACACAGATCATATTTTTTGCAAAAGTAAAATAAAAAACCACCAATTCAGGTGGTTTCAGAAAGATTGTATAACGTTGTTATTATTGTCTGATTATTTTTTCCGTTGCAGAGCTTCCGTCGGAGAAATCTACCTTCATCAGATAGGTTCCTTTGGGTAGGCCGGAAATATCTGTATTCCCGTCTTTATCAATGTTTATTGTTTTTCCTGAGGCGTCCATAACCGTTGTCGCAGTAATTTTCCTGTCCGTTTTGATATTGACTTTTCCTGTTGTCGGGTTAGGATAAATCACTGTACTTGCTTTCGTTTTTGATGTTTCCATAGTGGCAAGTGTTGCTGCTGTTGTGATTTTTACGTCATCCAACATAAACATATATTTATCTGACGACATGTATTGAAACCCGATCTTTACACTTTGTCCGGCATACGTATCTAAGTTGATGGTAACTTGGGTCCAGTCTGTGTAAGGTGCTGTAGATGTGGCAGGAGAAGAGATGATGGTGAAATTTGCAGCAGATGTCGGATTACCGGTTCCTGTATAAACTCCCACCTTGTAGCTTTCTACAAAATCTGGAGATAATGCCTTTACCCAGAATGTTAAAATATTTGAGCTGGCTCCTAAGGTGATGGAAGGAGTGATCAGCCAGTCGTTATTGGCTGTAACAGGACCTGCGGGAACTCCAGCCCAGGAAACGGCACATTTTTGTCCTCCGTGCGGAGTAAAATTTCGGATTTCTTCATCGGCAGCAGTTGATGTAAGATTGTTGGTTGCATTGCTTGCAGAAATGTTAAATATCTGAAAAGCCATTTTAGCGCCGGCATTCGTCCAGTTGGCTGACCATGAGGGCGAGGCAACTCCACCCACTACTGGCCCTCCGCCTGTGTAAGTATTTAAGCCATCCAGATCTAATGACGTCCAAGTACCAAAGTTGCCGATCGCGAAATTGGTATATGATTCAAAGCCCTCATCGAGCAAAACTGTTTGGGAATACGCATAAGTTCCCCATAGCAAACTTAAAGAAAGTATAACTTTTTTCATATCGAATATTTTGTTAAATGTAATAAAATATTCGATATGTTAATTGAAAATCAGTATTTTATGTTTTATTTTAACATTTTGTCACGAACTGCAGGAAAGAGTAGAGCATCCTGCGATATCATCATATCCTGACGGACGCTTCGATGAAAATTCAGGGAAAAGTTCCTGATACGGATTTTCCAGAGCCTGGGTTAGTTTATCCAACATTTCTGTTTTGCCATTGTTAATTTCCTCTATACATTGATATAACAGATAATTTCTAAGAATGAATTTCGGGTTTGATTCTTTCATCATTGCTACAGAATCTTCTTTTGATATCGTGTTGAGTTCCGATCGCAATTCATATCTCTTTATAAAGTCCTTTATCTTTTTTAAACTTTCATCATTTAAGTGGCCATAAGATATATTCCTGAAAAGTTTCTGCAGGTCAGATTCGGGATTTATCTTTTCAAGTACATTAAAAAATAAAGTGTAATCCAGTTGTAGTTCCTGCATCAACCCTTGCCAACTTGTGAAAAAGTCTTCGTCATCTTTTAGTAATTCGTCGAATCCGAACTTTCTGCATAGCATTTTATCGTGCGCTTCCCAGAAATAGCTTCCAAAATTATTTAAGGTGTTTTCGAGAAATTTCTCGTCTTTTACTAATGGGTGAAGAGCGTTGGCGAGTTGCCAGAGATTCCACTGTGAAATTTGTCCCTGTTTTCCAAATGCATACCTTCTTCCCGGCAGATCGGTAGTGTTTGGAGTGAAGTTCAGGTCATATTCATCCATCATGGAGTAAGGTCCGTAGTCAATTGTCAGTCCTAAAATCGACATATTGTCTGTATTCATCACGCCATGTACAAAACCGACCCTGAACCATTCGGTCATTAAATTGGCTGTTCGTGTGCATACATTTTCAAAAAAGTCTTTGTATTTCTGGTCGCCTGATGAAGTAATCTCCGGAAAATAATTTTCAATCGTAAAATCTGTGAGATCTTGTAATGTTTTGTATTCTCCCTGGGCAGACATCAGTTCAAAATGTCCGAAACGAAGAAAACTTTCTGCGGTTCTTATAATGACGGCTCCTTTTTCATATTGTGGATTTCCGCTGTACATAATATCACGTACAACATCTTCTCCGGTCAGTACCAAGCTTAGTGCCCGCGTGGTTGGAACTCCCAGATGAAACATGGCTTCGCTCATCAGGTATTCCCGAACAGAAGATCTCAGTACGGCTCTTCCGTCTGCGTGTCTGGAATAGGGTGTTGCACCGGCTCCTTTCCACTGGATCTCCGTTTTTTTTCCTGCTTCATTGGTGATCTCTCCCGCCAAAATGGCTCTTCCGTCTCCAAGCTGTCCGGCCCAGTTGCCAAACTGATGTCCTGCATAGGCTGTTGCATACGTCTGAATGTTATCAGGGAGCTGATTTCCTGCCAGAAAGTTCAGGTCTTTTTCTTCAAATTTCCCCAGTCCGATTTCTTCAGCAAGTGTTTCATTAAAAGCGATGAGTGCGGGCTTGTCAAAACCTGCGGGCTGAGTGGTTGCAAATAAGACCTTCGGAGTATTTCTCTGCGTAAGGTTATTGGAAAAGTCTCCCGGAAATTTCTTGATAAAAGGCTGTCTGATACGTTCGATATTCATACTTCAAAGGTATTAATTATAAAAGAAAAGACCTTCCAAATTATTGAAAGGTCTTGTATATTTCTAAAAGAGAATTTATTTATTGAAATCTACTTCATCATTAGAATGAAGATTTTCATTGATATTTTCTTCTTTCTTCTCTGCAGGTTTTTTTGGAGTCGGGTCTACAGGTCTTGGATTTTTGATCTCGTCAATGGTTTGAAGACTTCCGTCATCTCCGTAACCTCCGCCTAATCCTTTAAGGTTTGAGCATCCGTCTTTCCAGTCTGAAGGTTTGGTGAATTTATCATCCGGTGTAACGCCTAATGTTTTGTCTGCCCATACTTTTTTCATGAAGATGGCCCAGATCGGTAGTGCCATTCTAGCTCCCTGACCTTCACCTGTCCCAAAGAAGTGGGTTGCCCTGTCTTCCCATCCAACCCATGCACCGGTTGCCAGTTTTGGTGTGATTCCCATAAACCAACCGTCGGAGTTGTTCTGTGTTGTACCTGTTTTAGCTGCAATTTCAACTGCCTTGGAAATACCTCTTCTTCCCAATTCGCCGGAAGCGGTACCATATTGTGCTACACCTTTCATGAGTTCAATCATCGTGTAGGCGTACATCGGGTTCATAACTTCTTTAGGTTCTACATTTACTTCTTTGATAACCCTTCCGTTGGCGTCCTCAATTCTCCAGATCATCTCCGGCTTATTATAGTTACCGTAGTTGGCGAATGTACTGTAAGCACCTAGCATCTCATAAATAGTAATATCTGACGAACCTAAGGCAATTGTATTGTTTCTAGGAATATCTTCTGTTACTCCAAGATCTCTTGCCGTCTGGATAACGGCATCCACACCCGTCATTTCGATAAGTCTGGCGGCAACAGGGTTCTGAGAATGTGCCAATGCATCTTTTAAAGTAAGCATTCCTCCTCTTCCCGGAACATGCCATCCGTTATGATCATACGTTCCGTTGGAAACGGCAGAACATGGTGTCATTCCCAGTTTCATAATAGCTGTAGCATATACGAAAGGCTTGAAGGTAGATCCTACCTGTCTTTTACCTTGTTTGATGTGGTCATACTGGAAGTGCTGCCAGTCAATACCTCCTACCCAGGCTTTGATTTCTCCGGTTCCTGGAACCATAGACATTAGACCTGCCTGAGCAATTTGCTTATGATATCTGATGGAGTCCCAAGGTGACATTTCTACCTCTTCTTCTCCGTTCCATGTGAATCGGGAAGTTTTGATCGGTTTTTTGAATTCCATCATGATAGAATCTTCAGGCATACCATCAGCTTTAAGAAGCTTGTAACGTCCGGTTCTCTTCATGGCCTGAACCATTACATCCTTGATCTGTTTGTCATTAAGGTAATAGAAAGGTCTGTTCTTTCTTCCTCTCTGCTCTGCATCAAATCTTTTCTGAAGATCGGTTAAATGTTCCTTGATAGCCTCTTCTGCATATTTTTGCATTTTAGAGTCAAGGGTTACATATATTTTTAAACCGTCTTTATAAAGATTAAGTTTTTTGCCGGTTTCTTTTTCGTGAGTTTCGAGATATTTATCAATCTCTTTTCTCAGGTAAAACTTATAATAAGCGGAATATCCGTCGGTAATACTTTTGATAGGGTGGAAGTCTACTTCCACAGGAGTATTGATCGCTTTTTGATATGTTTCCTCATTGATGTAACCTGTTTTCTGCATCTGATCCAGTACAACATTTCTTCTTTCCTTCGCCTTTTCAGGGTATCTGTAAGGATTGTTTTTTCTTGGATTTTCAAGCATAGCCACAAATGTTGCGGCTTCAGGTAATGTAAGTTCTGAGGTTTTTTTGTTAAAATAAACTCTGGAAGCCATTTCAATACCATTGGCATTGAAAAGGAAGTCGAATTTATTGAAATACAGGGTAATGATCTCTTCTTTGGTGTATCTTTTTTCAAGGCTTACGGCTACTACCCATTCTTTCAGTTTCTGAAACGCTCTTTGAACTTTATTTTGAGAAGCATTTCCGGTGAAGAGAAGCTTTGCAAGCTGCTGGGTAATTGTAGAACCACCACCACGTTTACCTCCGTAAGCAACAGCTCTGGCGATAGAATACAAATCTATTCCTGAGTGTTCTTTGAAACGTTCGTCTTCTTTCGCCTGAAGAGCATAGATAACATAAGGAGGAAGATCCTTATACACAATAGGTTGTGTTTTTTCTTTTTCAAACTTGCCTAAAATGACCCCGTCTGAAGAAATGATCTCAGAAGCGACAAAGATGTCCGGGTTTTCAAGTTCTTTTACATCCGGCATTTCCCCAAGGAAACCCTGAGAAACTGCAAAGAAAAGACCTGAAATTCCTAAAACTACTGCAATGAGTCCAATCCAAATAAATGAAACCCATTTTTTCCAGGAGGTGTTTTTCTTTTTTTTGGGAGGCAGAGGAAAAGTTTTCCCCTTATTTCCTGCATTTTTTTTGTTTTCTTCCATTTATGGTTACGGTTTAGCCGTTTCTATTTTTACCCCAATATCCTCAATTCCCGGAAGGTTATCATTTCTCATCGCCTGAATCAGGCCGATTTCATATTTCCCTTTTGCCGGAAACCTGTATTTTAATCTGTACTGAAATAACGTTTCTTTTGTGTCACCAAAGCCTGTACCAAGCCATTCTCCATTTGGTTTTGCCAAAACATAATTCAGGGTGTCTGTTTCCTTTTTCTTGTTTTGCTGATTGGTGAAGTTTACAATAAACCTTATATTGCTGTAAGGGTAATTGTTGTTGTTTCTTACGACAAATATAATATTTTTAGAATTCTGCGGATCTGTAATTTCAAGATTAAATTTTTGCTCACTTTTCTTGTTCCACTTATTGTCAACAGAGTTCATAATGACGGCTTCTCCCGGAGAAGAAGAGGTACAGCTAAAGAAAAGGATAAGGGAAAATAATCCTAAAATTTTACGCATTGTTATCTTTTTTTGGAGGATATTTCTTTTTAAATTTTTTCTTGTTCGGATTGTTGTTTTGAGGTTTTTTCTCGCCATCAGCATTGTTAGTTTCTACCTTCACCACAGGTGCTTTTTGTTGCGGATTGGGTTTTTGCTGTTTTTGCTGGTTTCCTGAATGAGCGTTTTGGTTCTCAGGTTTTTCAGAACGTTCCGGTCTTTCTTGCCTGTCCGGTCTGTTTTTCTTTTGCCCCTGATTTTGTCCCTGATTATTATGGGGCTTATTCTGGTTATTTCGGTTTCTGTTTCCTCTGTTTTTCTTTTCGAAGCGGTCTACATTGTTTTCCTGGATCAGGTCAATACTTTGCAATGGCGATTCTGGCTGTTTCAAATCTTCCAGAGGAGGTGTTTTTTCTCCTCTTTTATTTTTTGAAATCAGTTTTTTCACAAGATCGATATCAAAATCATACCATGCGATAGAGCTGTCTACGTATGCAAACCACATTTTCTTTTTGAAAACATCTATTTTAATACAGAAGGCTTTTCCTTTTTCTGTATCGAGCGTTGTCGAAGAAGAAGGGAAATTGCTTAACGCATCCAGGTAGCTATCCAGCTCATAATTAAGACAGCATTTAAGTTTACCACATTGTCCCGCAAGCTTTTGTGGGTTGATGCTCAGCTGTTGGTATCTCGCTACATTGGTATTTACAGATCTGAAATCTGTAAGCCATGTTGAGCAGCAAAGTTCTCTGCCACAGGATCCGATTCCACCTACTTTTGCCGCTTCCTGTCTGAAACCGATCTGTTTCATATCGATTTTAGTCCTGAAGGCTCCTGCGTAATCTTTAATCAGTTGTCTGAAGTCTACACGGTTTTCAGCCGTATAGTAAAAGGTTACTTTCGAAGAGTCGCCTTGGTATTCCACATCGGTAACTTTCATTTCGAGGCCAAGTCTTTGAGCAATTTTTCTTGCTTCAAGCTTTACGCCATCTTCTTTTTTCCTTGCTTCCTGCCATACCTCAAGATCCTTTTGGTTGGCCTGTCTGTATATTTTAAGGGCTGATTCTTCAGAAAATTTCTTCTTTTTCATCTGAATCTTTACCAATTCTCCCGTAAGGCTTACTACGCCTACATCGTGTCCCGGACTTGATTCTACTGTAACTACGCTACCTATATGTAAAGGAATATTATTTACATTCTTATAAAACGATTTTCTGTCATTTTTAAACCTAACTTCTACAAAGTCACACCTGTTAGATGCCGGATTGTTGATGTTAGAAAGCCAGTCAAAAACACTTAATTTATAACTATTCCCGCAGGTATTTACATTTTCACAGCCATTTGCGGTCTTTTTGGGACCACAAGAATGTGCAGAATCGCCGGATGTTTTACATCCACAACTCATATTTCTATTATTTATAATCTTGCAAATTTATGTATTTTTATCTTTATGCAATTCTAAAATAATTAAATAACCTGAATTCAGGCTAAAACATTATTATCTTTTAACAAATAAGTAAGAGGAAGCCTATGTATAAGGAATTATAAGAGGCTGAAAAAATTAACATTTTTTTTACCATCAGTAGAACGTCTTCCGGAAATTTATTAAGTAGATTTGCTAAAATTAACATTTGATATAGGGAGTCTGTAATCCTTCGCTTTTCTATAGCTTATATTTCGTTAAATTAAACCATTGTTTAATCTTAAACATTCTGATAGATTGTTTTTGTTCATACTGTTTAAAGGCTTAATATCTATGGTTTTGTAATCTTTTTTTCTTTAAGTGTTATTTTAAACATAATTTTCTTTTGGTATATTGTTTAAAATATTGGCAAATATTAACAGATGTATTCAAAATAATTTTATATTTGGGTTATATAATAACAGTCTATGAAAAAAATATTAGTATCAACTGCTTTATTGGCGGGCGTTCTATCTTATGCCGGAGGCTTCAGAGTTTCCTTGCAAGGGGTAAAACAATTGGCCATGGCGCATACTAGTGCTCATGCCGAAGATGCGAGTGTGACATTCTTTAACCCGGCGGGTATGTCATTTATACCTTCCAAGCTGAGTGTAGTAGCAGGAGGGTTTGGTGCAAGTAATAAAGTTACTTTTCAAAACTTAAATACTTTACAGAGTACAGAAACGGATAACCCTCTGGGAACGCCTATCTATGCAGCGATTACTTATAAACCAATAGAAAACCTATCTGTAGGTTTCAGTTTTTCAACACCTTTTGGAAGTACAATCAAATGGCCTGAAAACTGGGAAGGCAAAGAAATGGTTCAGAAGCTGGAACTGAAAAGTTACTATTTCCAACCGATGGTTTCTGTGAAGCTTGCCCCTTGGTTGTCATTTGGTGCGAGTTATATTTATGCGAGAGGTAAAGTAGATTGGGATAAAGCCGTAACGCAATTCGATGGACAGGTTAATATTAATGATGAAAGAGCTTCCGGACACGGTTATGGATTCGGTTTCTACTTCAGACCTGATCCGAAATTAGATGTGAGTGTTGCCTACCGTTCAGCAATTGATATGAAAGCCAAAAACGGAACAGCTACCTTCAAATTCCCGACACAGTCTCCTTATTCATTATTGAAGTTAAATGCTGCCGGACAAGATGCATTTACGGCAACTCTTCCTTTGGTTGAAGAATATACAATCGGTTTAACCTATAAGATCACTCCGAAATGGTTAGTTTCTGCAGACTTTAACTACCATGGGTGGGAAAGATACAGCAAGCTGACGCTGGATTTTGCCAATGCTCCTATCGGAAACCAGGCAGATCCTACCATTCTTGTGAATCCTAAGAATTTCAGAAATTCAAAAACATTCAGATTGGGTACACAATATGCGTTTACCAATATGATTTATGGACGTTTAGGAGGGTATTATGACGAGTCTCCTTATACCAACGAAAACTTTATTCCGGAAACCCCTTCATTTGATACGTTTGTTCTTACCGGTGGGGTAGGATTTAAGTTAAAACAATTCGGAATTGATATTGCCGGAGGATATGCAATGCCAAAATCCAGAGATGTTAACAATTCTAACCTTGGATTTTACGGTCAAGCGAAGGCAACTGCGTTCTATTTCGGTCTAGGTTTATCGTATAATCCTTTTTAATTTGAATGACTATGAAAAAAATTATAATATCAACAATAGCTGTTTCAGCACTACTTTTTACCGTTACAAGCTGTAAGACAGATTTTGATAATGATGTAAAAGATATTCAGGTGTCAAAAGGTAGCGCTGACTTTACAAAATATGTCGCGTTAGGAAATTCTTTGACTTCCGGATTTAGAGATGGGGCTCTATATATAGATGGACAAAATGAATCTTATCCATCAATGATTGCCCAACAGATGAAATTAGTAGGAGGCGGAGATTTTAAACAGCCGCTAATGGCAGATAATAACGGAGGGTTGATTTTAGCAACTTCATCAACGTCAACTTTACAGATCGCCAATACAAAACTTTATATTAAAGGATTTGTTGATGGCAGCCCTGATCTGGATAATGCTAATGGTAATGTAGCAACAACAGTTGTCAATACGGTGCTTTCAGGGCCGTTTAATAATCTGGGCGTTCCTGGAGCTAAAGTGGCTCATTTGCTTGCTCCCGGATACGGAAATGTTCAGGGGGTTGCAGCAAAAACGGCTAATCCTTATTTCGTAAGGTTTGCCAGTGAACCTAATACCTCTGTTATTGCAGATTTTAAAAAGCAAAATCCTACCTTCTTCTCCTTGTGGATTGGAAATAATGATGCGCTTTTATATGCCTTGGCTGGTGCGGATTCTTCAGTGGAAACACTGACGCCGCCTGCACAGTTTGCACAGTATTATAACGCACTCGTTGCACAGATAGCAGGTACAAAAGCTAAAGGGGTGATTGCCAATATTCCGAGTGTGACTTCAGTTCCTGCTTTGACAACGATTCCTACTAATCCACTGACGGCTGCTGTTCTTGGGAAAGGGAATGTTGCTGCAGGAGAAGCAGTAATCGATGATTTGAATAAAAATTTATACGGACCGTTAAGTCAGATTTTAACCGCAATCGGAGCTGGAGATAGAATTAAGCCTCTTTCGAAGACTGCCGCTAATCCGTTGTTGATTAAAGATGAGAGTATCCCGGATCTTAAAGTACAAATTACTGCAGCAGCTGCAGGTTCCGGAAATCCTACTTTAATAGCTCTGGCTGCTTATCTTGGAGCGACTTACGGACAGGCAAGACAGGCAAAATCAGGCGATCTTGTTCCTTTAACAACGAAAGCGGAAATCGGAAAACTAGAGACACTTCCAGTAGGAATACCTGCATCTCTTGGTGCAAAAGGGGTGGCTTATCCATTCGCAGACAGATATATACTAGTACCATCTGAAATTACAGAGATCAATACGGCAATTGATGCGTATAACGTAGCTATTAAGGCTGCTGCTACATCACAGGGTTATGCTTTTGTAGATGCGAATGCAAAATTAAAAGAACTGGCTACTAACTCAGGGATTGTTTGGGATGGCGTAAGATATACTGCGAAATTTGTATCCGGCGGAGCATTTTCACTGGATGGAGTTCATTTAACAGGTAGAGGATATGGAGTGATTGCCAATGAATTTATTAAATCAATAAATGCTACGTACAGCTCTTCGCTTCCACTTGTAGATGCTAACAAATATTCAGGAGTTAAATTCCCGTAATAATTGATAAAATAAAAACTTAGAAACCACAGGAGTAATTCTTGTGGTTTTTTTTTAAATTTGCAAAATCTTTTAAAAAGTAAAAATGGCCGATCAGTTAAGTTATCTATTTTGTACAAGAACCAGCAGGGACTTGGCGGAAAAAATTGCCCAGCATTATGGGAAAGAATTAGGAAAAATCAACTTTCAGGAGTTCAGCGATGGTGAATTTGAGCCTGTTTTAGATGAATCTGTAAGAGGAGGAAGAGTTTTCCTAATCGGATCCACGTTCCCTCCTGCAGACAATCTTTTGGAACTTCTTTTAATGATTGATGCAGCGAAAAGAGCTTCTGCAAAGAGCATTACAGTGGTAATTCCTTATTTCGGACTTGCAAGACAAGACAGAAAAGACAAGCCAAGAGCACCAATCGGGGCTAAGCTAGTTGCCAACCTTCTTACAGCAGCGGGTGCTACAAGAATAATGACTATGGATCTTCACGCTGATCAGATTCAGGGGTTCTTCGAAATTCCTGTAGATCACTTGTATGCATCTACTATTTTTGTGGATTACATCAGATCTCTGAATCTTGAAGATCTTACGATTGCTTCTCCGGATATGGGAGGTGCAAAAAGAGCTAAAAACTATGCCGGTCACCTTGGCGCAGAAGTAGTAATTGCTTACAAAGAAAGAAAAAAGGCAAACGTTGTAGAGGAAATGTTCCTTATTGGAGATGTGACCGGTAAAAATGTTATCCTTATTGATGATATGATTGATACTGCCGGTACCCTTTGCAAAGCCGCAGATATTTTAATTGAGAAGGGTGCTAAAACCGTAAGAGCTATGGCTACTCACGGAGTGCTTTCAGGAAAGGCTTACGAGAATATTGAGAATTCAAAAATTCTGGAAGTTATTGTAACTGACTCAATTCCTGTTAAAAATAATTTGTCATCTAAAATAAAAGTGCTATCTTGCGCCCCGTTATTTGCAGACGTTATGACAATGGTTCATGAGCATAAATCAATCAGTAGTAAATTTGTTATTTAATTGATTTTAAGTGATTTGCAAATTAAAATTAGAACAATTTTTTAAATTTTTTATAAATGAAATCTATTACAATTCAAGGTACAAAAAGAGAAAGCGTGGGCAAAAAGTCTACAAAAGCTTTACGTGATGCTGAATTAGTTCCTTGTGTTGTTTATGGAGGTGAAGCACCTTTAAACTTCTCTGCTGAAGAGAGAGCTTTCAAAGGATTAGTATACACTCCTGAAGCACACACGGTATCTATTGAAGTTGACGGAAAAACAATTCCAGCTGTTCTTCAGGATATTCAGTTTCACCCAATCACAGACAAAATTCTTCACGTAGACTTCTACCAGTTATCTGACGATAAGCCAGTTATCATGGAAGTTCCGGTAAGAATTACAGGTCGTTCAAAAGGTGTTGTTGCTGGTGGTGTTTTACGTCAGTCTTTCAGAAAACTAAAAGTAAAAGCTATCCCTGCTAACCTTCCTGACGAAATCGTTGTAGATGTTACTCCATTAAGAATTGGTAACAAACTTTACATCGGTGGTATCAAAACAGAAGGATATTCTTTCATGCACCCGGACAACGCAGTAGTAGTTGCTGTTAAGATGTCTAGAAATGCAATGAAAGGTGGTGCTGCAGCAATGGATGATGAGGATGAAGAAGAAGCAGAAGAAGTTGCAACTCAATCTCCTGATGTTCCAACAACAGAAGAAAAATCTGCAGAATAAGCATTGCTTATGTAACAATATAAAACCTGTCAATTTTTGGCAGGTTTTTTTTGCTTTTTGTTCTCTAAAGCTTTACTCACTTTAAAGCATCGAATTTTTCTATCAACTGATAACGATCACCTTACAACCTGATGCGTCCTTTCGGAAAAAAAGCCGTAAATTTGAAGAGTTCTAAATAAGGACGTTTTAATTTAAAAAATAAATAAATGTTTGACATTCAGGAAATAAGAAGCCAGTTTTCTATATTGAACAGAGAAGTGAATGGTAAACCCCTGGTTTATCTGGATAATGCAGCTACATCTCAAAAGCCAAATTCGGTTTTAGAAGTCTGTCACGCATACTATACAGAGCTTAACGCTAATGTTCACAGAGGCATCCATACACTGAGCCAGCTGGCTACAGAAGAAATGGAGCTTTCAAGAAGAAAAATTCAGAAGTTCATTAATGCTGAGCATGACTTTGAAGTTATCTTTACCAAAGGAACAACGGAAGGTTTGAACCTCATCGCCTATATTTTAACTCAGAAACTGCAAAAAGATGATGAAATTATCATTTCTTATCTGGAGCATCATTCTAATATTGTTCCATGGCAGTTGTTGTGTGAAAGAACAGGAGCTAAGCTTCGTGTTATTCCTATCGATGAAAATGGTATTCTTCAGATGCAATATTTTGATGAATTTTTGAGCGAAAAGACAAAGGTGGTTTCTGTAAACCAGGTCTCCAATGCCTTGGGAATTGTAAATCCTGTTGAAGAAATTATTGCAAAGACAAGAAAAAATACAGATGCCTATATTGTAATTGATGGGGCGCAATCTGCACCGCACTTCAATATTGATGTTCAGAAAATGGATTGTGATTTCTTTGTATTTTCAGGACATAAAATGTATGCTCCGATGGGAACAGGAGTTTTATATGGAAAAAGAGAAATTT
The DNA here is from genome assembly GCF_000482305.1 of Chryseobacterium sp. UNC8MFCol. Classification (NCBI taxonomy): domain Bacteria; kingdom Pseudomonadati; phylum Bacteroidota; class Flavobacteriia; order Flavobacteriales; family Weeksellaceae; genus Chryseobacterium; species Chryseobacterium sp. UNC8MFCol. The sequence goes on along the minus strand of NZ_AXUZ01000003.1, from coordinate 406,497 downwards.
TAGAAGCATTGCCGCCATTCCACGGAGGAGGAGAGATGATTGCTACCTGTTCTTTTGATGGAACTACGTATGCCGGGCTTCCTTTCAAATATGAAGCTGGAACACCAAATGTAGGAGGAAACATTGCCCTGGGTGCTGCTGTTGATTTTATGAATAAAGTAGGGCACCAGAATATTCAGAATCATGAAAATGCTTTGCTGGAATATGCTCAAAGACAACTTTTGGAAATAGAAGGACTTAAAGTATATGGTGAAAAAGCAAAAAGAACCGGTGTAGTTTCTTTTAATCTGGAAGGAGTGGGAATTTCTTCCGATGTAGGTATGATTCTCGACAAAATGGGTATTGCTGTAAGAACAGGACATCACTGTACACAACCTATTATGGATTTCTTTAATATTGCAGGAACGGTAAGAGCCAGTTTTGCAGTGTATAATACTTTTGAGGAGATCGACCTTCTTGTCGAAGGGGTTAAAAAAGCGCAACGAATGTTAGCATAAAAAATAAAAAAGCAGCTGATTCAGCTGCTTTTTTTAATCTTCAACGCATAGGCATCTGCCGTTGATAATAACCTGGTGATAACCGATTGCACACTCCAGGCAGATTTCTCCTCCTGCCATGATGCTTTTCATTTTGTCTTTGTTTAATTTTTTCATACTAATGATTTAAGGTATTAATAATCAAAGATAAATATAATATTGACAAAGCATTCATAATAATATGATTATCCAAAATAAATACCTGATTATAAATTAAAACCCCCGCCACAAAAATGACAGGGTTTTACTATTTATTTGTAAAAAGTAATTATCTTACAGGTTAGGCTTCCAGTCTACTACAGCTCTGATGAAAGCTTCTGCATTTTCAACCGGTACATTAGGTAAAATTCCATGGCCAAGGTTGGCGATATATCTGTCTTTTCCGAAACGGTTGATCATTTCATTCACCATTTTCCTGATGGTTTCAGGGGTTGAATGTAGTCTTGCAGGATCAAAGTTGCCTTGCAGAGTCATTGTGTGGTTGGTCAGAGTTCTTGCGAATTCCGGCTTAATAGTCCAGTCAACCCCAAGAGCAGAAGCTTTAGACATGGTCATATCTTCTAAAGCAAACCAGCATCCTTTCCCGAATACAACAACATGGGTAAGCGGGCTCAGGGCTTCTACGATCTGATTGATGTATTGCCATGAGAATTCCTGATAATCAGTCGGAGAAAGCATTCCTCCCCACGAATCGAATACCTGTACAGCAGAAACTCCCTTCTCTACTTTTCTCTTTAAATAAGCAATCGTAGTATCTGTAATCTTTTGTAATAATAAATGAGCAGCCTCTGGCTGTTGGAAACAGAAAGACTTAGCAATATCAAATGCCTTGCTCCCTTTTCCTTCTACACAATAACAAAGAATCGTCCATGGAGAACCGGCAAAACCGATCAATGGGATCTCATTGTCAAGTTTCTGAAGAGTAAGTTCAATAGCATCAAAAACGTATCCTAAGGTGTCATTTACATCCGGAGTTACAATATTCTGGACCTGTTCCATTGTCCTGATCGGAGTATCCAGCCATGGGCCTACAGATTCCTTCATTTTGAAATCGATCCCCATTGCCTGAGGAACTACCAGGATATCAGAAAACAGAATCGCGGCATCCAGAGGAAATCTGCGTATCGGCTGTAAAGTAATTTCAGCGGCAAGTTCAGGCGTCTGACATCTTGTAAAGAAATCGTATTTGTCTCTGAGAGCAATGAATTCCGGCAGATATCTTCCAGCCTGCCTCATCATCCAGACAGGAGGTCTTTCAACGGTTTCTCCGCGAAGTGCTTTTAAATATAGGTCGTTTTTAATCATAATCTATTTAAACTAATACTACCGTTCAGGTTCGGTAGACAATATTTAAATTTTACTTCCAAGCTCCTTTCTTATCAGTTCAAAGATAGAGGTAAGGGTATTTTCTTCGGAAGTAAAAATTTTTTCCTGAGTATAATTTCTCAACTCACCGGAAGTGGTTTCACCTATTGAAAATAACGTCATGCCTTCCAGAGAATTTCGCCTTGCAAAACTACGAACTCCGCTTGGACTAAAAAAGACTGCAGCATGATATTTTTCAGGTATTAAAGGATTGATTTCCTCGGTATTATAAACGGTAATCTTTTTATACTTTATATTCTGTAGGGGAAGTTCGTTATCCAGGACATTGATCGCCAGATTGCCACAGAAGTGAAGGAACTGCTCATGTTGGCAGTTTCCGATAATAAATCGGGAAAGAGCATCTGCATTCTTCAGTACCTTAAACGTTCCGAAACCATGTTTTCGTAATTCCCTTTTGGTCTTCTCACCTACACAATAGATTTTATTGTAGTTTTTGGCCGTAAAATCTTCATTGGGCTTAAACAGGTTTTTAAAAAAAGAAGTGACACCATTTACGCTTGTGAAAATAAGGGAATAGTTTTTCAGATCAAAAGGATTGATCGTAATAGGCCTGGTCTTGATCACCTCGGTACAGTCAACCAGAATATCTTCTCCTAATTCTTTGGATATAATAGATTGGTCTATATTTTTGGTAAATAAGATTTTCATGCCTTTACATTTACAACTGGAAAAAAAAAATTATTGGAAACTGATAGTAAAATCCGGACTATTGAAAGTAAAATAGTCCTAGATCTGGCTTTTGATTTCTGCCATCAATTCTTTTCCGCCGTTTTCAAGAACTACTTTTGCGTATTTTTCGCCAAAATTCTCATCAGTACCATACTCAAAATTTTCATCGATGGCAATGCAATTTTTGCCGTCTAATGAGCATAGTGCCGCTTTAAAGCGTATCTGATCCGCAATGATTTCTGCAAAAGCTCCGATCGGAGCAGTACAGCCACCTTCCAAAGTGCTCAGGAAATTTCTTTCAATCTCCACACAGATTTGTGTCGGCTGGTGATTGATTTGCTTCAGGATTTCGTTGATCTCCGGTTTGTCGGTATGTCCGGCAACGGCAATAACACCTTGCGATGGAGCCGAAATCATTAATGGAAGCATTTCATAATCAATTTCCATCTTCATTCTTTTGATGCCTGCCAATGATAAAATGGTGGCATCAAAATTTTCGTCTTCCAGTTTTTGAAGCCTTGTCTGAATGTTTCCACGAATGTCTGAAAACTCTGCATTAGGATAATTTCTTAACCAAAATGCTCTCCTCCTTAAGCTGCTTGTCGCCAGTTTTAGTTCGTGGAATTCTTTATTTCTTGCAGATTCTTTTCTGATGAGGATATCCTGAGGGAAATCTCTTTCAAGATAGGCGATCATCTCAATATTCTGAGGTAATTGAGTGGGAACGTCCTTTAATGAGTGTACAGCAATATCGATCTCGTCATTTAATAATGCGATATCGAGATCCCTTGTAAATACTCCGGTAATTCCTAAAGAGTATAAAGGTTGATTGAGGTTCTTATCGCCGGAAGAAACGATAGGAACAATCTCCGTTAAATAATTGTTGTTCTGAAGGTGCCTCGCAACCTCTCTAGCCTGCCAAAGTGCAAGTGCGGAATTTCTGGTTCCAATTCTAATGCTTTTCATTGAATTCGTTGTTTGGTTGTTCAACTAATATTTCGTGCATTAATTTACTAATTTCTTCGGCTTTTAAAGGGTTATCAATAATATATTTTGCAAAACGGTTGGTGATTTTCTGGATCATTTTATCGGAAAGTTCCATATCCGTGATGTTTATATATTTATTCTTTTTATAAAAATTATGCATTTCATTACGTTCCATATTTTTTAAAACGGCTTTGAAATGATGAATGTTTGGTGCAAGCTTTCTCTTTTTTTCCCATTCAATGAAATCTTTCATCAGTTCCTTGATGATCTTTTCCGCTTTTGGGATTTCCCGCTCGCGTTGCTGGATCGTCTCCTGGATCTGTTTTGAAAGCTCATCAACGTCAATCAGGGTTACATTTTCGTTTTCAGTAACATTTTTTTCAACATTATGAGGAATTGAAAGATCTATTACTAAGGTTTCTTTTCCGTTCGGGAAATGAGACTGGTTGACAATAGGGTGTTTTGCTCCTGTTGCAACAATAAGAATATCTGTATTCTTTAATTCCTTGTCAAAATCAGAATAATCAACATGAGGAATATTATACTTCTGGGAAATCTTTTCTGCTTTCTCCTGAGTTCTGTTGGCAATTTTAATTTTAGGCTGGAACACATGCTTTACCAGATTTTCGACAGTATTCTGCCCGATTTCACCCACTCCTAAAAGAAGAATGTTTTTTTCAGCAATTCTCTTCTGGCTATTTAAAATATAGTGAACGGCAGCATATGAAACGGAAGCAGCACCATTGGAAATACCGGTTTCATTCTTTATCCTTTTTGAAATCTGAATTGCAGCGTTGATCGCTCTTTCAAGATATGGATTAGAATTTTGTCTTTCTTTCTTAAAACGATTGTAGGCTTTTTTGATCTGACCGATAATTTCAAAATCTCCGATAATCTGACTTTCAAGACCGGCTGCCACCCTGAAAAGATGGATTAAGGCCTCCTCTTTGGTAAGAATATTGGCAAACTGAAGAAAATCCGTAAGGTGTACCCCGATTGTTTTGCAGTATTCTTCTGCAATCAGCAGATAATTGGAAGTGGTAGTATAAATTTCAGTCCTGTTACATGTGGAAACCACAAAGGCATCTCCAAGATCTTCTTCATGGACCCGGGAAACAAAATTTTTGATGTTTTCGTCAAAAAATGCAAACTTTCCTCTCGTTTCTACATCGGCTTTCTCATAGCTGATGGAAAGCACAGCAAAATTCGATGTTTGATGGATGTTGGAGTACTGTAACATAAGCAGTCGCAAATTTACGCTTTTTTTAATTAATGACCTTCTGATAGTGTATATGATAATTATCGTAAAAAACTATAAGATTACGACAGAAAGGTAAGCGTGAATGACTAAAAACTACAGCCTTTTACCTTTCAAATCAGCACCCGGTTTAAATTTGTACAGCTTCAGCTGCCTTCACAGCTTTGGTCTTTGAAGATTTATCTGTTTTTGCTCTTCAGACACGCCGTTAATTTTAGTTGAACTCAAACTCTGTAAATGTCTAAACTAAAAGTTAATAAAGAATTATAAATTTTAATAAAATTTTAACCAAATTAAGTTGTTGCGAAATTTCTTTAGTAGTGTTAAATTTATATCTTTGTAAACTTAAAATCAGAAGAAAAATATGAGTTTATTTGATATGTTTACGCAAGAAATTGCGATAGACCTGGGAACAGCTAATACCCTTATCATCCATAATAATAAAATTGTTATTGATCAACCTTCAATTGTTGCAATTGAACGTTCGTCGGGTAAGCCCATTGCTGTAGGTGAGCAGGCTAAGCATATGCAAGGGAAAACTCATGAGGATATCAAAACCATTCGTCCTTTGAAAGACGGTGTTATTGCTGATTTCCACGCTTCTGAACACATGATTAAGGAATTTATCAAAAAAATTCCGGGGATCAAAGGTAAATTCATTCAACCTGCATTACGAATTGTAATCTGTATTCCTTCTGGCATCACTGAAGTTGAAAAAAGAGCGGTAAGAGATTCTGCCCAGAAAGTCAACGCCAAAGAAGTAAGGTTGATTTATGAGCCAATGGCAGCTGCAATAGGAGTTGGTATCGACGTACAGAAGCCTGAAGGAAACATGATCATTGATATAGGCGGAGGTACTACGGAAATTGCTGTAGTAGCTTTAGGAGGTATCGTATGTGATAAATCTGTGAAAATTGCAGGCGATGTATTTACCAATGATATTGCTTATTACTTAAGAACTCACCATAACCTTTATATCGGAGAAAGAACTGCTGAAAGAATTAAAATTGAAGTAGGTTCTGCTGTTGAAGATCTTGATGTAGATATCGAGGATATCCCTGTACAAGGGAGAGACCTTATCACAGGTAAGCCAAAAGAAATTATGGTTGGATACAAAGAGATTGCACGTGCATTAGACAAATCTATTATCAGAATTGAAGACGCTGTAATGGAAACCCTTTCTCTTACTCCACCGGAATTGGCTGCCGATATTTATAAAACAGGTATTTATCTTGCCGGAGGTGGTGCGTTATTAAGAGGTCTTGCAGACAGAATTCACAAGAAAACAGGACTTCCTGTATTTGTTGCTGAAGATCCGTTGAGGGCTGTTGTTCGCGGAACAGGTATTGCCCTTAAGAATATGGATAAATTCAATTTCTTAATTAAATAATTCTAACTTTTTACGACTATATATCTGAATGGGATTTTTGCTGAGATTATTTTCGAAGAACACTCTTTTCGTCTTCTTTATATTCCTGCAAATTATTGCTTTGGTTCTGATATTCTCCAGAAATGCGATGCAGAGATCATGGATCGCAGGGCAAACTGCTGCGCTGAATTCCTGGATTTCGGGATACATCGATGAAGGAGTTTCTTATCTGAAGCTAAAACAGATCAATGAAGATCTTGTTATTCAGAATAAAGCCCTTATGACTCAGCTTTACGGGAAGGAAGGGGCCAAAAACCCTGCCTTCAGAAAAGTTCATGATACCATAGGAGGCGGTCAGATTTATACTTTTGTTGATGGAGAAATTGTTTTCAACAGTATCAACAGGAGAAACAATTATTTTACAATAAACCGCGGCCGTAGAGATGGCGTCTTCCCACAAATGGGGGTGATGGCACCAAGAGGTATTGCGGGAATTGTCATTAATTCTACAGACAGCTACGCACTGGTTCAGTCTGTATTGAGTGTAAACAAAATCAGGATTAATGCTGCACTTAAAAACTCAGGATACTTTGGAACATTAACATGGAACGGAGATAACTCCAGGGTGATGCATCTTGCAGATATTCCAAAATATGTTGCTTTAAAAGTAGGAGACAGTGTAATAACCGACGGAAAATCAGCCATCTTCCCTAAAGGGGTGATGATTGGTACTGTGGCCGGATATTCTGTAGATAACAAAACCGGTTTCTGGGATATCTCAGTGGAACTGAGTGAGAAAATGGGGGCGTTGAGTAAAGTATTTGTAGTGAAGAACCTTAAAAAAGCAGAAGTGCAAAAGATTCAGGATACACTACAGACTGTAATAAAAAAAGAAAATGATTAGCAGGACTTTATTTACCGATATATTGATTATGATATTTCTTGTTGCATTACAAATATTTGTATTGAACAGGATTACTCTTTTTGGAAAATATACCCCGGTATTGTATCCTGTCTTCGTTATGTTCTATCCATTTTTCAGAAATAAATTCCAGTTTCTGGCTTTAAGTTTCCTGATAGGATTATCTATCGACGGATTCCTTTATTCCTGGGGTATTAATGCATTTGCCACCACGTTAATTGCTTATTTCAGAACATTGATATTCAGGACGTCTACCGATACCTCAACAGATTTCTTTTCCTTTCAGTCCCTTCAATGGGCGCAGTTTTTGCTGTTTTTATTTTCAAGTATTTTTCTGCACCAGCTTTTAGTACAATATATCGAATTCTTTAAGTTGAGCAGATTTTTTGAAATATTATTTAATGTGTTGGTGACTAGTGTAATTTCATTTATATTTATTGTCATTTACGCATTAATATTTAAAATCAAACAAAAAGTTTGAACACACGTTATTTAAAAATCTTTTCCGTACTTGTTGTTATCGCCCTTATTTTTATAGCGAGGCTTTCGTATTTACAATTGTTTACAGATCGTTATGCACTGAATGCAGCCAATACTTCCATTAAAATTGAGTATGTAATTCCTCAGCGTGGAGTTATTTTTGACAGGAATGGGAAGATCATGGTAGGAAATCAGCCAGCCTATGAAATTTCTTTTACCCAGGCTTTAATGAAACCGGACTTTGATACTCTTGGCTTTTGCAGCTTAATGAAAATCAGTAAATCGGATTTTATTAACAAGATCAACGTCATTAAAAAAGAAAAATATTATTCTAAGCTGACTCCCATGACTTTTTTAAAGGATCTCAGCAGAGAAGATATTGCCAGAGTCCAGGAGATTATTTTCAAATATCCTGCTTTTAACATTGTCCAAAGACCTCAGCGCCAATATGAAGTTTCTACTTCCGGAAACCTTCTAGGATACACCAGCGAGGTCAACGAAAGAGAGATCAAAAAAGATTCTTTGTACTATCTGCCCGGAGACTTTATCGGGAAAACCGGAATAGAGAAATCTTACGAAAAAGAACTTCGTGGAGTAAAAGGAATGAAGTATATCCAAAAAGATATCAAGCTCCGAAATATCGGATCTTATAAAAACGGATCTCTGGATAAGGATGTCATTACCGGTAAAGATATTACATTAACTATTGATTATGATCTTCAGAGAACTGCTGAAGAAATGCTTGTCAACAAACATGGTGCAATCGTAGCAATTGACCCTAATAACGGGGAAGTGCTGGTTGCCGCTACAGGTCCGGATATTGACCCGAACCTTTTTACCGGTCCTAATAAATCCAAAAACCTATATGCGCTTTCAAAAGATACACTTTACGAAAATAAACCGACTTTTGATCGTTCCTTACAGGCAGGATATCCTCCAGGATCAACCTTCAAATTGTTGACTGCTTTAGCCGCCATGCAAATGGGGGTGATGGATGAAAAGACAGTTTTCCCTTGTGGCGGAGGATTTTTTTACAAAGGAAAAAGAATTAAAGGGCATGGTGGTGCTGATCCGCTTATCCCTTCCATTCAGGTTTCCAGTAACTGCTTCTTTACATATGCATTTATTGCCATCATTAAAAAATATCCAGGCAATCCTTCAAAAGGGGTTGATGAATGGAAGAAAATCATGAGCAGCTTTGGAGTAGGGGAATTCTTAAATAACGATTTCGCAGTAGGTGCCAAGGGAAGAATTCCTTCAGGAGATTTTTACGAAAAAAGGTTTAAAGCCATCATGAAGGCAAGTGGTTCTCAAAGAACAGATTTTAAGAATTGGGATGAAATGTCAACCGGAGCTATTTATAACGGAATGGGGCAGGGAGATGTTTTGGTAACTCCTATTCAATTGGCCAATTATGTGGCTGCTATTGCTAATAAAGGATGGTATTATACGCCTCATATCGTAAAAGGAATCGATGGGAAGCCCAATCCGGATCCAAGATTTAAGGTTAAACATAAAACTCTAGTTGATCCCAAACATTTTGAACCTGTTTTAAAGGGAATGGAGGCCGTGGTGTTGAGAGGAACAGCAAGAGGATTGAAATCCAATGATTTTACCCAATTAGCAAAAACCGGTACGGCACAGGTGCCGCAAGGAAAGGATAATTCTATTTTTGTGTTAATCGCTCCGGCTGATAAACCCAAAATTGTTGTGGTTGCAGTGATGGAACACGCAGGATTCGGAGCTACATGGGCCGGCCCGGCATGTACAGTGATTTCAGAAAAATATATTACCGGTGATCTGAAAAGAGAAAACCTGTATAAAAAAATGATCACTTCAAGCTTTATGCCTGAATACAAACGGCAATGGATTGCTGACTTGAAGCGTAAGGGACTCTACAAGGATCCAAAACCTGATTCAATTAAACAAAAAAGAATAAAAGATAGTCTTGATCGCGTAAAGCAAGAAAAAGCTAAACTCCAAAAGAAATTAGAAGAAGGAACTAAAAATACTAACACTGCTAAAAAACCTGTAAAGCGATGAAATGGACAGAAGGAATAGATAAACTGGGCCTTGGGCTGTATTTCCTGCTTTGCATTTTCGCGATTGCAAATATTTACAGTGTTGACCAGAAATTGGGAGAAAAGCAATTCATGTTCTTTTGTATCTCTCTCATTGTAGGATTGGTGATCTTTTTAGGAAGAAGTAAATTCTTCGAAAATATGTCAGGGATCATCTATATTGGTGGTGTACTGCTGTTGATTGGGCTCTTTCCTTTCGGAAAAGAAATTCTCGGCCAAAAAAACTGGTATAAATTCGGAAGCTTTACCATGCAGCCCGTGGAATTTGCAAAAATAGGAACCGCATTAATGCTCGCCAATTACGTTTCAGGACCTGATTTTAATCTGAAAAACAGAAAATCTCTGCTGACTGCTCTTGCCATCATCGGCATTCCGGCAGTAGTCGTTCTTGCTATTCCTGATGTAGGGTCGATGCTTGTATTTATTGCATTTTTCATCGCCCTGTACAGAGAAGGATTAAGTGGTTTTTTATTCGGGTTAGGTTTTATTTTTGCCGCAGTATTTCTTATTTCACTTGCAATTCCTCCGGTATATGTTGCCGGTGCTGTGGTATTAATTGCCGGTGTTCTGATTGCCATGAATTACCACAGAATGTCCTGGGATGTCATTTCTATTTCCGGAATTTCCGGCTCTATTCTTATATTGTGTGGGCTCGCATTTGCTTCTCCTTACATTTTGGAGAAACTTCCCAAGCACCAGAGAGAGAGAATTGAAGTTCTTTATAAAGGTGAAAAAGCCTTTAGAGATACTTCAGGGTACAATTTATTATACTCTAAAACAGCTATCGGATCAGGTGGTCTTTGGGGAAAAGGATACCGTGAGGGTTCCGTTACTCAGGGTAAGTTTGTTCCTGAGCAGCAGACTGACTACATTTTCTGTGCGGTAGGTGAAGAATGGGGATTTGCAGGAAGTGCTCTTTTGGTCTTGGCCTATATGGTATATATCGGAAGAATCTATTACTTGGCTGAGCAGCAGAAATCTACTTTTAACCGTGTATTTGGCTATTGTTTTGCCTCGATTCTATTGATGCACTTTTCTATCAACCTTGGGATGGTCATGGGACTTTTCCCAACGGTAGGGATTCCTTTGCCGTATTTTAGTTATGGAGGAAGCTCACTGCTTGCCTTCTCGATGATGACTTTTATTTTCTTTAAGCTTAATTATTCGGATAAAAATAGCTTGGTATAATTTATAGCGGAAATAACATTACAGAGTCGAAAATCATCCGGTTTATTTTTAATGTAAAATATTAATGGAAATAAGGTTATTTCCGCAAATAACACTATTCTATGAAAGAGGTATATATTTTAGATCAGAACTATGGAAATACAGATTTTGAAAGATATCCTTTACAAAGAGGCGAGTATGAAAACTGCACTTTCAAAAACTGCAATTTTGAATATGTAAACCTTTCGGGCTTCAGTTTTATAGACTGTGAATTCATCGGATGCAATCTCAGCATGGCAAAACTTATTAATGCAGCCTTTAGAGATGTGTTTTTTAAAGAATGTAAAATGTTTGGCCTTCAGTTTAATGATTGTAATGGCTTTGGCCTATCCTTTAAGTTTGACGGATGTTTGCTCAATAACTCTGTATTTTATCAAACATCTATTAAGAAAACTGTTTTCACAAACTCTAAATTGATTGAGGTGGACTTCACAGAATGTGACCTGTCAAATTCAGTTTTCAGCGGATGTGATTTTTCAGGGGCTGTTTTTGACAATACAAGCCTTGAAAAGACAGATTTCAGGACTTCATTCAATTATTGCATTGATCCTGTCTTAAATAGGCTTAAAAAGGCTAAATTTTCCCTTTCTGAAGTGCATGGCCTGCTATATAAAATCGATATAGAGATTGACAGAGATTAGAAGTCATCAAGACATCAAGCTTGAAATACAGGGTGCAGTTTTACAAAAACGAAATCAGGTTAATTTATTTTATAACCACATAGACCGATAGAATATAAGCCTATGTGTCTACGTGGTTATAAAACCTATATTCTTTTAATACGTATTTTTATCTAAAAAATTCTGTCTTTACATTCCGGAATATAAACTGTTTTGGTTTTCGCTCGATATATGAAAATAAAAAAGCCATCAAAACTGATGGCTTCATTATTTAAATCAATTATTTATAAAATTAAAAATTTGCTGGTGTAGCTGGAGTGATCGCTGCTAAGTTGTTGTAAGCTTCTCCGTCTTCGTTGATTACTCTTTTGGCGAATCTGTATTTAGGTCCCCAATAAGAGTCATTCAGTGAAGAGATCATTACTCCTTTTGATGTCGCTGCGTGGATAAATTTAACCTCACCCTCTTCAGTAACACTTTCTACAATACCTACGTGAGAAATTCTTCTTCCATGAGAAAAGAAGATCAAATCTCCTTTCTGTAGGCTTCCTTTTTCAATTCTTTCTCCTTCCTGAGCCTGAGAAGCAGCTACTCTTGGTAAGCTAAGCCCCGCAGCAGCCCCGAATACAGAAAGAACAAAAGCTGAACAATCTATACCGTTTCTTGTTGTTCCTCCGTATCTGTAAGGAGTTCCAAGGTATGTTTCAGCTTCAGTAAGGATACCGTCAATCGTTTTATTATGTTTGATTGCTTTGGCAATCTCAGAATTCTTAATTGCTTTTTTAGCATTAGCTATAGATGCCGCTTTTTCAGCAAGGAAAGAGTCGATAAGTCTCTGCTTATCCTGCTCCATTTTTTTGTTATCTATAGAAGCTAGTTTGGCATCTGTTTTGTATTCTTTAGTGTAAGTTGCTGGTTTTGAAACTACATAATTGGTAGCACACGATTGCATTGATACGGTAGTAACTATAGCAACTAAATAAAACAAAACTCTTTTCTTCATATATATTTGATTATCCGTGTTAAAAGGAATATTTATTTTCAAAAGCATTACAAAAGTAGAGATTCCGATTAAAAGACCCCTGATATGATTATTGTCAGGATCTTATTTTAACACATTTTAACATATTATTTACGTATGTTAAAGAAAAATAAACCGCAACAGCCATTTTTTGGCAAGTCTGCGGTTTTTTTTATTAAGATTCTTTAACAAAATCTATCGATTTTCTTCTATAAATCATGATTTCAAATGTAAAACTCTAATTTTCAAGGGTGTTAAAAAAATAAAACAAATGCCTGATAAACTGATTGTTGATGGGCTTTTAACGGTTGTTTTACATCCATTCCGTAATGATAAGTCTTCTTTATGGATATGATATGGACGAAGACCATAATCATTAACAAAAATTCTTCTTGCTAAATGGACAGATATAAAAAATTCCCCGGCAAAAAACCGGGGAATTTAAACTAATATGGAACTATACAGATGTTATTTGGTGAACAACATTTCTCTGTATTTTGTCATTGGCCAAAGTTCATCATCCACCATCATTTCCAATGCATCAGAAGCTTCTCTGATCCCGTCGAATAATGGTTTTACTTTGTTACAATAGTCTTCTGCCTGCTTTTGACTGTCTGATACACCTCTTGCAGCTTCTCTGGCTTTGATAAGGCCTTCAACACCTAATTTAATTTTAGACACATTTTCAGAAATGTCGGTAATCAAACTCATTTGTTCTTTTGCCAAAGGCTTGAATTCTTTATCTCCAAAGATTTCCTTAAGACCTTTTACGTTTTCAATTAACCTGTTCTGATAATTTAAAGCTGAAGGAATAATATGATTTCTTGCAATGTCGCTTAAAACTCTTGCTTCAATATCAATAACCGTAGAGTATTTTTCTAATTTGATTTCGTTTCTTGCTTCAACTTCTCTGTGGTTGAAAATTCCCATCTCTTCATAAAGATCCAGGAATTTTTTATCCATTTCCTGTTTAAGAGCTTCCGGAGTTGTTTTAAGGTTGTTCAATCCTCTTTTCTTAGCCTCTTTTGCCCAGTCATCAGAATATCCGTCTCCTTCAAACATAATGCTCTTAGACTGCTTGATGTATTCTCTCAAGACGTTAAAGATTGCTTCGTCTTTCTTCAATCCTCCTTCGATAAGAGCATCTACTTCTTTTTTGAAGTCGTTCAGCTGTTTTGCAGCAATTGTATTCATTACCGTCATAGATTCTGCACAGTTTGCAGAAGATCCTACCGCTCTGATCTCAAATTTATTTCCTGTAAACGCAAATGGAGAAGTTCTGTTTCTATCCGTATTATCTAGTAAGATTTCCGGGATTTTTCCAACAACGTTTAATTTTAATTCTGTTTTTTCTTCCGGAGATAATTTCCCGTTGGTTACTTTTTCAAGCTCTTCCAAAACACTGAATAACTGGCTTCCGATAAACACAGAAATAATTGCGGGTGGTGCTTCGTTGGCTCCCAATCTGTGGTCGTTGCTTGCAGATGCAATACTTGCTCTTAAAAGGTCAGCATATTCATGTACAGCCTTAATGGTATTCACGAAGAATGTTAAGAACTGTAAGTTTTTCTTTGGATTTTTTCCGGGACTTAATAAGTTTTCTCCGGTATCGGTAGCTAGAGACCAGTTGTTGTGCTTTCCGCTTCCGTTTACTCCTGCAAATGGCTTTTCGTGGAATAAGATATGGAAGTGGTGCTTGTGAGCTACTCTTGCCATGATATCCATCAATAAAGAGTTGTGGTCTACAGCAACGTTTACTTCCTCAAACATCGGTGCCAACTCAAACTGATTTGGAGCAACCTCGTTATGTCTTGTCGTTGCAGGGATACCCAATTTCATACATTCGATCTCCAGTTCTTTCATGAAGTTCATGACCCTTGTAGGAATGGATCCGAAGTAGTGGTCATCCAACTGCTGTCCTTTTGCAGGAGAATGTCCCAGCAAAGTTTTACCCGTTAATACAAGGTCCGGACGTGATTGGTATAACGCGGAATCAACCAGGAAGTATTCTTGCTCCCAACCTAAAGTAGGAGTTACTTTTGTTACATTTTTATCAAAATACTGCATTACACTTGTTGCAGCTTCATCTACTGCATTCAAAGCTCTTAATAAAGGAGCTTTGTAGTCAAGAGTTTCTCCCGTATAAGAAATAAAGATCGATGGAATACATAATGTAGTTCCCATGATAAAAGCCGGAGATGTAGGATCCCATGCTGTGTATCCTCTTGCTTCAAAAGTATTTCTGATTCCTCCGTTCGGGAAAGAAGAGGCATCCGGCTCTTGTTGGATCAGCATATTTCCGCTGAATCTTTCAATCGCTCTTCCCCCTTCAATAGGAGTGAAAAAAGAATCGTGTTTTTCTGCTGTCGTTCCTGTCAAAGGCTGAAACCAGTGAGTATAGTGGGTTACCCCTTTGCTCATTGCCCAGTCTTTCATTGCTACAGCTACCTGGTCTGCAATGTGTCTCTGGATTTTAGTTCCTTTTTTAATGGCATCCATGATGGAGCCAAATGCTTCCTTCGTTAAATATTCTCTCATGGTTTCTTCTGAGAAAACATTCGTACAGAATAGTTCTGATAATTTTGCAGGGACCTCAACAGAGTTGTCTTTTCTGAAATCCTTAAATGGTAGTGTTTCTAATGCTTTGAATCTTAAGGTTGACATATTGGGTTTATTTTGATAGGGCAAATTTACAAAAAAAATGAATCGAAATCATTTTGACCCTAAAAAATTTAGGGGTGTTATGAAAATTTATATAATTTAAACAATTGTTTGGTCTTTTTTTAACAGGGGTGTTTTGTGAATTAATTCTAAAATATGAATATGTAGCAGCAATTTGGCGGGGGTCATCGAACGCAAATACATTTTTTGTTATTGATTGCCGGAATCCTGTGCGATTAAGCTACTTATTAAAAGATAGTTAAAATAAAATGGGCAAAGATTTTGTATATTTGTGTGAAATTTATTTTATGACAAATTCTAGAGCAAGAGAAACAACAGAGGCTATTGAAAGACTATACATCTCTATGAGACATTTATTTTATAGAGGATTTTTCAAGCCGGGGGGTGTTTCAGGAGAAAGTATCAGAAGTTTGTTAAAAACCATCAATCCGGAAATTTACGGAACCATGAATATTCCGAATAAATTGGAACTTGACGGGTTGATGTATGTTTTAGACAGGCTTCCGGAAGGGATTGAGGAATGTGCTTTTATTCATCTTACATCTGATGAAGGGTTTGATAAAGGAAGTTTCGAACCTATTGTTCCGAAAAAAAGAAGAAGAAACTGTTATAGAATAGACGAGCACCAGATGAATATTGAGGTTCTTTTGGGCCGTTCGGAGATTTATGACATTCTTACCCACCTTACCTTTTTATTTATAGAAGCGGATAAAATCCGTAATCTGGCTTTCATTCAGGATGAAAACTGGAAACCGACACGTGCTTTCAAAATTATTGAAGAAGTGGTGAAAGGTGAGAAAAAATTCAGTAGAAGAGAAAAAGAAGTGGCACTTATCCATCTTTCATCTTTAATCGGAAGATCTTTTGATGAAACATTAAGGGCTTATAATACTTTCGGAGATGATCATAATCCTGACCGTCTGTTTAAAATCATCTATAACTTAGGAAAAGTAAGCCTTGATGATGCCAAAGGGTCAAGAGAAAGAGAAATTTATTTCAGTGCTATATTAAAAGAAAGAGTAGGGCATCACTATTTTGGTGAAAAATGGGCACATAAAGTGAAGGAGGTTTTATTCGAAAATGACCTTCATATGCGTCCTTTGCATATTATCTCTGCCAATATGCATTCTGTGAAAAATATGCTGTATGCTAATAATGCTCTTAAAAAGAAACAGCATCATGAAGTTGACTATAAATTGTATGAAGAGATCTCGAACAAAAAAGAACTTCGTGACAAGGTATTAAAATATGCGTTGGATGAAGGAATGATCCATATTGCTGATAAGAGTGGAAGTAATATTGATGTTCAGATCATTGATCTCAGCAAAACCGATTTGAAGAATACTCCGTTTGCTGATGCTAAATTTGGAGGTGATGATGTGCTGCTGGTATTTGATTATGCTTTCGGAGAGCAGGCTTTTGAGGTAATGGACGAACTTCTAAGACCTTTTGAGCATAAAGGCGAAGTCTATATGATGAAAGTAAAGTCTGTTTCAATCATGGGAAAAGCAGGAATTCTCACCGGAGAAAAAGGAGATATTATGATTCCAACCTCTCATATCTTTGAAGGTACAGCTGATAACTATCCGTTTGAAAATGCATTACAACTTGACGATTTCCAGGATGATGAGCTAAAAGCTTTTGAAGGACCTATGATTACGGTGCTGGGAACTTCACTGCAAAACAGAGATATTTTATCTTACTTCATGAACACATCATGGAAGGCTATTGGTCTTGAAATGGAAGGAGCTCACTACCAGAAGGCTATTCAGGTTGCTTCTAAAATCAGACACCATATTTCACCGGATTTGTTTGTCATGTATGCTTATTACGCTTCAGATAATCCGTTGGAAACAGGAAGTACTCTTTCTTCGGGAGGTTTAGGATTAACAGGGGTGAAACCTACCTATCTTATTACGTTAAGAATTCTTGAAAAGATATTAAGAAGCGGAAAGAAAGAAGTTTCTGTAAAGAAATAGTTTTACTTTCCATTGAAAATATAAGTCTCAGATGAATTTACATCTGAGACTTTTTTTTCTTCTTATCAAGGGTAAAACCATAACAAGGAGAAAACGGTTCAGAATGTGTATCTTGAAACAATAAAAAACTTATCTATGAATTCAGCTTCACAATTATCAAAAAGATTCAGGGAAGTGTTGCTTGATGGGCTGTGGATTGCCAATACTAATTTTAAAGATCTTCTTTCAGATGTGACCTGGCAGCAGGCTGTGACAAAGATTGATTCTTTAAATACAATTGCGATGCTCACTTTCCACATCGACTATTATATTGCAGGAATTGTGCATGTCTTTGAAGGTGGAGAACTTGAAATAAAAGATAAGTTCAGTTTTGACCTTACTGCCATAGATTCCCAGATACAATGGGATGACCTGCGGAATAAGCTTTGGGTGGATTCTGAGAAATTTGCCGCCTTATTGGAACAGATGCCGGATTCCAAACTTGATGAGGTATTTGTAGATGAAAAATACGGAACCTATCAAAGAAATATTGAAGGAATGATTGAGCACAGTTACTATCACCTTGGCCAGATTACTTTGATTAAAAAGCTAGTAAAAAACGTCTAAAAAAAGACGAAACACCTTTGAAAAGAGGTTAAAGTGCTCCTTGTCACGGGTGCAAAGCTTGACAAGGAGCTCATTTAACAATCCTGATTAAAACGCATCTAAAACCATATTAAACAGAACAAAATCTTCAGATAACTCTAATTTGAAGGTCTTGTTTAAATTACCTACCTTTAAAAAAAATAAAATTTTAAATGAGAAAATCGGCTGCAATCATTTTTGCGTTTATCATTTCACAATTTCAGGCTCAGCAAGGAGCTTATTATCAGCAGGCTGCGAAGTACAAGATGGATATTGATGTCAATGCTGAAAAATTTACCTATCAGGGAAAACAGACCTTGGAATACACCAACAACTCACCGGATCAGTTGAATGTGGTTTATTTCCATCTCTACTGGAATGCTTTTAAACCTAATTCCATGATGGATCAGAGAGTATCTTCCCAAGGGAAAAATGGTGACGGAAGGTTGCAGAAAAATGGGATTTCAACGCTTTCTTCCATTCCAAAGGATCAGGAAGGAGCTCAAAATATTCACTGGATTAAGCAAAATGGGAAAGATCTGAAATTTGAAGTTCAGGAAACCATTATGAAAGTATACCTGGCAGAACCGATCAAACCAAATTCTACCACGACATTTACCATGGACTGGGATGCAGTGATTCCTCAGCAGATCAGAAGAAGCGGAAGAAATAACAGGGAAGGAGTAGATATGACCATGACCCAATGGTATCCGAAAATTGCAGAATACGATTATGATGGTTGGGCCACTTTTGATTATCTGGGAAGAGAATTTCACGCACCGTTTTCAGATTTTGATGTTAATATTAAAATCAACAAAGATTATGTAGTAGGGGCGGGAGGTATTCTTGAAAATCCTGCAGATGTAAAGGGTTATGATGCCAATGCTAAAATTAAAGCAGAAAAAGATAAAAAGGTGACCTGGAAATGGACGGCAAAAAATATTCTTGATTTTGCCTGGAGTGCAGACAAAGATTATTCTGTGGAAAGCTTCAATGTTCCGGAAGGCCCCAAGGTATATCTCGTGTATCAGAAAAATGATAAAACGAAGGCATGGGGTGAGGCTCAGCCTTATATTACAAAATATTTCCAGATCATGAATTCTCATTTCGGAAAATATGTTTATCCGACTTATGCATTTATTCAAGGTGGAGACGGTGGTATGGAGTATGGAATGTGTACCATGATTTTAGGAGAAGCCAAAAGTATCAAAGACCTGATGGGCTTAATGGCTCATGAAGGATCTCATTCTTGGTATCAGCAGATGCTGGCAACCAATGAATCTGTACGCCCGTGGATGGATGAAGGCTTTACAAGCTATGCAGAGGGCTACACCATGCACCAGTTGTTCCCGGAACAATTGCCGAATCCTTTTGTTGAAAGGCTTGATGCCTACAGAAACTTCGTTAAAAAAGGGATTGAAGAACCTGCCGTGTGGTTAGGGGATCATCACGATAACGGAACAGCTTATACCTATGCATCTTATGTAAAAGGAGAATTGTACCTGGTGCAATTAGGATACATAATGGGTGAGCAGAATCTTGCTGAAACATTGAAACAATATTATGATCAATGGAGCATGAAACACCCTTCGGACAGAGATTTTCTTCATATTGCCCAGAAAGTTTCAGGAATGGATCTGAAATGGTTCCATAATTATTGGATTAACACTACCAAAACGATTGATTA
Source organism: Chryseobacterium sp. UNC8MFCol (assembly GCF_000482305.1). Classification (NCBI taxonomy): domain Bacteria; kingdom Pseudomonadati; phylum Bacteroidota; class Flavobacteriia; order Flavobacteriales; family Weeksellaceae; genus Chryseobacterium; species Chryseobacterium sp. UNC8MFCol. Next base: position 386,969 of record NZ_AXUZ01000003.1, on the reverse strand, counting down.
CGGGATTAAAGATGTGAAGTACGATGCAAAATCTACAACGATCACTTTGGTGAATAACGGGCAGGTACCTATGCCGGTAGATTTCAGTGTGATGACTGCAGATAAGAAAGTCGTAACCTATCAGATCCCATTGAATATGACCCATACATGGAAAGAAAAAGATATCTATGGAGAATTTAAAACAATGCCTTATTGGCCATGGACGCAGAAAGAATACACTTTAACTATTCCTTACACAAAATCCCAATTGTCTTTGTTGGGGACAGATTTCAGCCAGAGAATTGCAGATGTGAATATGGCGGATAACTTTGTAGAGGTGAAGTAAAACGATAAACATATAGATAAAAGGAGTATTTTGAAAGTACTCCTTTTATTTTTTATAAATTTGGATGAAAATTTTTTCATACCATAGCCTGTTAAAATATAAATGAATTCAATTGTAATAAACGTAGGGAACAGCAATATCAGATTTGGTCTTTTTAACGGAGACAACTGTGACATTTCATGGGTGATCAATACCAAACCCTACAGAACCGCAGATGAACTGTATGTTCAGATGCTGATGCTTTACCAGACCTATAAAATTGAGCCTAAAGAAATTGATAAAGTAATTATCGGATCAGTGGTACCCCAGCTTACCAAAGTGATGAGCTCAGGTATTAAAAAAATCCACGGAATCGCTCCTGTTATTGTTGACAGAAATACACCTTCAGCAGTACAAGCAAAATCAAAACAAATGGGGACGGATATTTATGCTAACCTTGTAGCGGCTCATAATCTCTATCCGGACAGAAAAAAAATTGTTATTGACTTTGGAACGGCCCTTACAGCTAGCTGTGTCGCTGAAACAGGGGAAACACTGGGAGTTATTATCGCTCCGGGAATTGTTACTTCTTTAAATTCTCTGATTCATCAAACCGCTCAACTTCCGGATATTGAGCTTAAAAAACCCAAATCCGTTCTCGGGCTGGATACGGTAACCTGCATGCAAAGCGGTATGGTATACGGCTTTCTGGGAATGGTAGAAGGTTTTGTCAACCGTATCAATGATGAGGTGAATGACGATTGCTTTGTAGTTGCAACAGGTGGTGTTTCCCATGTGTATAAGCCTTTGACAGATAAAATCCATGTGATGGACAGGCTTCATACGCTTAAAGGACTGTATTTTCTCGGAAAAGACCTGTAATATCTTAGGCGTGCACAGAGGATAGCAATTGTATTGAACCTTTATCCTTATTTCAACTTTAATCTTTATCAATGGAAAATTTTCCCATATTAAAAACAGAAAGACTAATCCTTTCCCAGCTGGAAGAAAAAGATATTCCTTTCATCGTTGAATTTCTTCAGCATAGAATCTATTCTGATTTTACATCCAATATTCCTTATCCTTACACGGAAAATGACGCTCAGTCATGGGTGAAAATGGCTCAGGAAGCTTTTGAAGAAAATTCAGGATATACTTTTGGTATCAGAAATAAAAACGGGCAGATTATGGGAGCTATCGGTCTTCATGACCGCGAAGATGATAAAGCAGAATTGGGATACTGGATAGGAATTCCCTACTGGAATAAAGGATATGTCACGGAAGCTGCTAATGCCATCTTAGAATTTGGATTTAAAAAACTGGGCTTCAACAAAATTTTTGCAACCCATCTTCCACATAATCCTGCTTCAGGTAAAATCATGGAGAAGATCGGAATGGAGAAAGAAGCCGTTTTAAAACAAGAGGTGAAAAAAGACGGAGAATATTTTGATCTTATCCTGTATTCTATTTTTAAAAACGAACATTAATTCCCGGGCGTAACACTACCTTGGCATACAAAACAAAAATCAGAGATCAATACATTGATCTCTGATTTTTTTATGAGATGATTTTCAGAATCTGTCGTGGAAATGCTGAAAAAGTTATCTTTTACTTTTAAAAAATTCTTTAACGATAGAGGAGCATTCTGTTTCCATTATACCCGTTACAAGTTCCGTTTTCGGATGTAAAGAAAGGTGTTTGTTGATAAAACCCCTCTGTTCGTCCCTTGCTCCGATTACTACTTTGGATATCTGTGACCAGGAAAGAGCTCCGGAACACATTACGCAGGGCTCCATGGTAACATACAGAGTACAATCTTTTAAATATTTTCCTCCCAGAAAATTGGCGGCAGAGGTGATGGCCTGCATTTCTGCATGCGCAGTTACATCATTCAGTGTTTCTGTGAGATTGTGGGCTCTTGCAATAATCCGATTATTGGAAACAACCACACATCCGATAGGAACCTCATCTTTTTCCAGGGCGGCTTCTGCTTCCTGCAGGGCCATTTTCATATAATATTCGTCGGTAAACATTAGTCTGCCATCGTTAAAGTTAAAGGAAGATTGAACTGAAACCTTGCGGGATCCCCTTGGGCTAAAGCCGGAACAAATTTCTCGGAAATGGAGTATAAAGCAATTTCAGCCTGCCTGTTAAAAGTAAAATTATCACCCTTGGCATGGACATTGGTAATCGTTCCGTCTTTTTCTACAATAAAAGCAACACTCGTTTTTACTGTTTTTATATCAGAATGTACACCATTCACATATAAAAGATCTGCCACTTCCTGCCTTAGCGTATTGATGCCTCCGGGATAATTCGGGGCTGATTCAACTACCGAAGGACCGGTGTAGGCTTCTTTTTTTAAGGACTGAAGATCTTCCAGATTCCGGACTTTTAACAGGGCTCCAATCAGGGCCGTATTCTCGATACTATCCATTTTTTTCATAAAAAAAAGAAAATCTCCTTTGATACTTGCCTTTTTGAAGGTATTGGTTTCTGCATCAAATTTCTTTTTAAACTCAGTATTCAGCATACTCCGATGCTGATTGTAATAGTTTTTTACAAGCCTGAATTCTTCTTTCTGCTGGGATAAACAGAAGGAAGAAATGATTGAACATATACAAATAAACAGAACTTTCAATGCAGTATATTTATGTAAATGTACTTAAAAAATATGATATCCGGTTATTTCTGATCAGCTTTCAAGATAACGGTTTAAGGATTCCTGAAGATGGGTACGGATGTCATCAACTAAACATTTAGGTTCTAAAACAGTTACTTCCTTTCCGTAAGATAAGATCTCCTGCATAAAGTCATAAGTAGGATGAAGAAAGAATTCAAAATAAATCTCTTCGGTCGTTTCCTTGGTCTCTTTTTGGGATTGATGAAGAGGGAAGCTCCTGATATATTCTCCCTGATGACGACTACACTTTAATACAATTTTTTCAGGTTTTTGCTCCGTAAGATTCATCACTCCGAAAGCGTTTTTGAAATGCTCCCTGAAATTGTAATTATATTTTTCCCTGAATTTGCTTTTGTCTACATCCAGATAATTGATTCTGTCTAATCCAAAAGATTTTAATGCTTTATCTTTGGTGTCAATCGCAATCAGGTACCATCTGTCCTTTGATTCTTTCAGAGCTAGAGGATGAACTTTGCGGGAAGTCATCAGCTTATTCTTGTAATTGTAATGTTCAAAAGTAACGACTCTTTTGTTACGGATAGCAAAAAACAGATCGTAAAAGTGTTCCACTCCTGTTGGTTTTCGGCTTTCAAAGAAAATAAAATCTGAAAAGTCAGGATGAAGATTCAATGCATTACTTACCTGGAAAGACTCCAACAATTTTTGATTGTATTCATCCACTTCCATGATCGGACGGCTTTCGATATAGTAACGGTTGTCTCCTTTTTTCTTATTATGAATAGACAGGTTAAAAAGATCAGAAATCTCACGGATATCCCTCTGCAAGGTACGGATAGAGTAGCTCTTGATATCCGCATCCTGAAATTCAAAAGAGTTTAACAGATAGCTCTCCAGCTGTGAATAGGTAGCCGGAGAACTTTCCAATCTTTTTATAATTAAGGCATATCTTGTCAGGTAAAAATCTTTTTTCATGATCTAATTTTATACAACAAATATATGGGCTTAATACGACAAAACGTGTCGTGTTTTATTTTTTGTCGAACTTATTCTTCAGAAATTTACGTGGATTTCAAAAATTATATAAAATAAAAAACCATTTCCTTTGAAATGGTTTCAACACAGGCCCCTGGCTGTCCGCTATTTTTGTGAATGGTGATTCAGAGTGATATGAAGATTCTGAAAATGGTTATTAGTTTTTGTTGCGGAAAGCCTAGGAGCCGGATGTGTTTTACTGTATTTACAAGGTGTCTTCTTCAAGAATATCATTCTCAAAATCTTCCCTGAAAAAGTGTTCAATGTCGTCGAGATAGTTTTCATAGTCCATCTCCGCATTTTCAATGTCTCCCCATTCTATAGTATAAGGGATTTCATCGAAGATGATATCTGAATTGTGATTGGTGGTTTCCATATTTGAGATTGGGTGTTATTTTTTTGATTTTTTCTATTTCAAAAGTAGCGTTGGGAAGCGACAAAACTCGACGTATTAAAATACTTTTCAAAAGAGTGAGATCGTTTTTTAAGAAAAATCCTTAATGTCTATTTCATCTGCCATGAGCATGATAATATCCAGTTCAGAAAGCATTGATTTGAGTTTTACCCCTCCGATTTTTAAATCATTATCAGCAAGGATATACCACCAGATTCTTTGAATGAAATCTTCAAATTTCACTTCGGATGTATAGGTGAGTGCTTTTGTCTGAGATACTAATGCCAGTAACTGCCTGGCGATGTCTCTGCATTCATCCATTTTCCTTTCCTGGGGCAATAATACATTCAGAACGCAGTTTTGGGCATCATACAATAGATTGGCAGTGATTTTAAGTTGGTTTTTTTTGACATTAAAACCTCTTTCAGTACTAATTTTCCCTGCAAGAATCTTACTTCTGAATCCTGCCATTTCAGAAACTTCGCTGATGGTGTTGGCAGATAGAATGTCTTCTATAGCCTTTATCCAGGATACAGTTTTTTCAACAAAAAGAGGATCTTTTTTTCCCAAAGACGAAACTATTTCCGGAAAAGCCTGCAGTTGTTCTTTTAATTGTGAGACTAAGATAAATTGAGACTTTTTCATACTTTATTCGGGAATCAAAGTTTCTACAATATTTCCATTGATATCTTCATACCGTGACCATTCCATACCGGCTTCGCTCACACTCATTTTGGCGAAAATCAAGCATTTGACATCAAGCTGCATCAATTTGCTGGCTTCAACGATAATTTCCTGATCTTCAATTTTTTCAATGACTCTTTTGGTCTCAAGAATAAGCCTGTTGGAAATGCTTTTATAAAAAGTGTCAGGATTTACATATTTCCAGCTGAAATTGGAAAGCGACTTGCAAAACTCTACAGTGACTTTTGATATAGGCTCAAGGTATGAAATCTGATCAATGGTTAGGGTTAGGGTATTTTCATCTCTGATCTTTGTCAGAATATCATGATAGGCCGGTTCCTGCTTGATAAGAAACTCTTTTAAACTCTGATCACTTTTAAGGTCTGTGGCGTCATAATCTGTTTTCGCAACTTTGATAATTTCATCATACATAAAATCTCTGAAAATCATTTTAGGTGAATTTCCGGCTGTAGCAAAGGGGATGGTAAGATCAACACTGCCTACTTTCATCCTCGGAATGGAAAAATGTTTTAATAAATCATCCTGTGCATATTCTTTGGCTATTTGGACCGTTTGTAAATCTGTCATTTTTCTGGCTTCAGCAATTTCTGAGACAATGCCTCCCAAATATTCTCGTAATTTTGGCATAATAAGTTCTTTTTGGTGAATAAAAAATTGTTTAAAATGGATGGCTGCCCAGGCAACCATCCAAAAAAGGTTATTAAGGAGTTACCGGAGCTGCTGTAGCAACAATAGCGTCTTCCAGCATGTCCATAATTCTCGCAAGCCCTGCAGGCAATTCATCATTGACAGCTTTTACATGTACTCCTAAAGTGTATGTTTTTTCTGTGGTTGATGTGCTTGAAGTAGTCTTTTTATAAGATGCAGAAGCGTTGAATTTAACTTTCCAAAATTTGGCACTTAAAGAAGCACTTCCCTGAAACTCGCTGGAAACATTCTGAGTTTCTACTGAATTTAATTTTGCATTAAAGTCAATGGTCATTTCATCAATTCTTAAAGCCGGAATCGTGAGCATAGAAAGTAGCGGAACACTTAAAGTAACCTGAGACTGCACAGGGGTTTCATTGCCCTGAGCAGGATTTGGTACTGTTTTTTTGTATACAAAATCTACGTATCTGAGCTTTGATGTAGCTCCGGTTCCTTCAAAACCAACTTCTTTAATGAAATTTACCTGTGACATAGAAGCGTCATGCTGTGCCTTAATAGCGGCCTGCATAGGACCTCCGATGTAAACGCTGAAATCTAAACTGTTTAATTCTTGGACTAAATTTGCCATAATTCTAAAATTTTAAGGTTATTAATTGGTTAATATGATAGTTGTGCTAGCAGACTATATGTAATTGGGTAATAGATATCCTGTTTCAGTATGAGATCACTGAAGAATAATAGGGTATACTGAAAAGGATATTGGTTAGAAAGTTAGCTGTTTTAGCTTTGGTTTTCCTGGTTATTTGTTGATTCAAAGATAGTTTTATGCAACGTCAGAACTTGTCGTGTATTATTTTTTTTGAATTTTAATTTTTTTAATACTTCAAAAGTAGGAGTGGAAGCGACAAAAGTTGATGTATATAAAACTTTTCTGGAATTTTATAAGCTAAAAAGCTTATTTAGAGCAATTATAAGCTAAAAAGCTTATATTTTGTTTTTGATCAGTTTTTGAACAATTTGGTTCAAGACCTCTCTGTTGTCATCAATATAGCTCAATCCGGCCTGGATCAGGTTTTCAATATTTGACCGTCTTACGTTATCCATGGCAGGAGAAGCGTTTTTTAATGATGGATTTAAGCGGTAATAATTCTTCTGATTCCGTAAACCCAATGTCTGAAACATCTGGCCAAGCTGATAATCTACAGTTTCTGCATTAGCAGACATCAGAATATCAATAATAGGATTCACCCAACCTATTTTTCCTGCCTTTTCCAATCTTTTGAAAGAATAAGGCCTCGCTTCAATTCCTGTCCCGATAGATACGATAATCATATCATTTACCCCGGGATGGTTGGCTTTCTGATGGTTTTTTAAAACCTCGGCAAAAGGAATTTTGCGAGCTTCGGCATAAGCACAGAGTGCAGGATTATTGGCAAACATACCTCCGTCTATCAGGCTGAAGATCTGTCCGTACATAGATTTGATCTGTACGGGGCAGAAGTAGGTAGGAGCAGCTGAAGTAGCCCTGCAAATATCTTTTACATAAAAATTATCTGTACTGAGATGTGCTTTCCATGAGTTGAAGATCTTTGCCCGTCTATTTTCTATATCATAACTTGTTATTAAACATGGTTTTATTAATTCTTTAAGTTCTAAATTTCCAAAAAAATCATTCAGGTTTTTTTGAAGTGAATCCTGAGAGATTCTTTCATTCAATAATCCAAAAGGATTGACCAGTTTTTCCCAAAAGGAAACCTGGAAAATATCGCCGCCCTTTTCTGCATACAATTCTAATCCTTTCTGGATAGAATACTTTGCTTTTCGGGTTTCATCGGGACATAGAATAATAGATGCAATCAGCCCTCCGGTACTGCTGCCTGCTACCAGATCAAAATAATCTCCGAGTTTGGCGCTCGGTTTATCATAATACTGGAGCTGTTCTTCTATGTAGCGTAGAATAATGCAGGTGATGATACCTCTTATTCCACCCCCGTCCAAAGAAAGAATGGTTGTCTTTTTCATGTGATATTTTAATTGTTTTTTTACAAGGAGACATGCAATCTTAAATCCTGAGAAGCTCTTTTTTATCACGAAAAATTCTTTAGATTTCATTGCTTTTTTTATTGTTTTCTTGTAAAGCAAAGGTAGGACGGGGAAGCGACAGAACGTGTCGTATATTATTTAATTTCTACCATGAGAGAATTAAAAAATAACATAATTATCCTTATCCCTGGGCATTTTGATTAATGTTTTCCAGCTGGTTTTTACAAGACCTTTTCGGGATGGAATATTCTTTTTTTCAAAATGGGGAAGGTCTTTAAACGTCTTCCAGTTTCCTCCCCAATCCCAGCCATGTCTGGCAAAAATTTTAACACACTCATACCAGTCAGCTACTTTATCATTATCCCAGTCTTTCGCAGTATCCCAACTTGCGATTTTGCCATCGATTATCAGACAGATATCTACGGCAAGACCATAATTGTGAATGCTCTGTCCTGCTTTTGCATTGGTAACTTTTTTTCCTGAAGTCAGACGTCCTATTGCATATAGTTTCTCCTGTTCCTCAAAAGATCTTAATCCCTGCGTGATCCGTACCTTTGCTCTTCCGGTAAGTGCTTCATCACAATCCTGGATGATTTGTCTCACTTCTTTCCTTATTACAGGATGTAGCTTTTGAATTCTTTCTAATGTTACGTTGTCCATGATGTTATTCTATTGTTATTCAAAAATATAGAATGAAAGCGACGAAACTTGACGTGTTTGATTAAATATTTAATACATCATTCGTTGATTGGAAGTAATCATTTTGTCTGTTGCTTTTTAAGTTTTGATAAGATCAAAGAAAAACAATGAATAATAGGAATTGACTGTATATTTGTATAATATGCTATTTATTTAAATTGCAAAAAGGAATCAAAAACACAATATATGCATACCGTCTTACCCTTCTTTCTGGCCATGATTGCTGCCGTGGTATTATTGAACCTCTGGGCAACCAAACTGAAAATTGCCTATCCCATTTTACTGGTTGTGTTTGGCCTGCTGGTCAGTTTTGTACCCGGGTTACCTACCGTAAAAATTAATCCTGATCTCATCTTTTTTATTTTCCTGCCGCCTTTATTATTTGAGGCGTCATGGTCGATTTCCTTTAAAGAAATGAAAAGATGGTGGAGGATTATAGGGAGTTTTGCCTTTCTGGTTGTCTTTTTTACTGCTTTGTCGGTTGCCGTTGTGTCCAACTATTTTATTCCCGGGTTCAGTATTGCACTGGGATTTTTGCTGGGGGGAATTGTCTCTCCGCCAGATGCTGTAAGTACCGGTGCTATTATGAAATTCGTGAAAATTCCAAAAACGACTGCTGCCATTCTGGAAGGAGAAAGTTTGTTAAATGATGCTTCTTCCCTCATCATTTTCCGTTTTGCGCTAATAGCTGTGGGAACAGGACAGTTTGTCTGGCAGGAAGCATCTCTTACTTTTGTATGGATGATTGTTGGTGGAGCCGGCCTTGGATTATTACTTGCCTGGATTTTTGTGCAGATTCATAAACGCTTGCCTACAGATGCTGCTTCAGATATCGCATTGACTCTTATCGAGCCTTATCTGATGTATTGGCTGGCAGAGCAGTTCCATAGTTCAGGGGTATTGGCTGTGGTGTGTGGAGGTCTGTATATGTCGGGTAAAAGATTGATTTTTTTAAGCAGTACGAGCCGGATAAGGGGATACAGTGTTTGGGAAAGTTTTGTGTTTATTCTGAACGGAATTGTATTTTTAATCATCGGCCTGGAACTTCCCGAAATTGTAGGCGGATTACGCTCGGAAGGAATTCCTTTAAAAATAGCCATTAATTACGGAGTAATGGTAACGGGTATCCTTATTGCTGCCCGAATCATAAGTTCTTACGCGGCAATGCTTGCGACCATCATTTTCCGGCCGGGTGTAGCTCCCCGTGCTTCCTCAAACAGAAGGCGCCTGATGATGCCCCTTATACTGGGCTGGACAGGGATGAGGGGCGTGGTTTCGCTGGCAGCCGCACTGGCTATTCCTATTAACCTAAATGGGGCTCCTTTTCCCAATAGAAATCTTATTTTGTTTATCACTTTTGTCGTTATATTGCTTACTCTTCTGGTTCAGGGGCTCACATTGCCTTATATTATAAGATTCGGACATGTATTTGATGATTTTATGGATGAAGAAAAAGAAGAGAAAGCCCGTCAGGACATTAAACTTAAATTAAAACAGCATGTTTATCATTTCCTTAAAAATAAACATGAAAATGAACTGCAAAGTCATGCCGGTCTTGAACGGATGCTAAAACATTGGGAAGAAAAAAATAAAGCCAACGACACGGAATGGATGAGTGAAAAAAATAAAGTGATTTTTCTTGAAATGCTTGAAAGCCAGAGGCAATTTCTTTCAGAGTTGAATAAAGATGTTTCCGTCAATGAGGAAATTATCCGCCATCAGTTGTACCAAATAGATCTGGAGGAGGAGCGTTTGAGGATGATTTAATTTTTAAGGATAGTCGGTAGAAATCACCAATATATATAGAATAAGCCACCGGCTATCGGTGGTCTATTCTATATACAAGTTTCATGTTGCTTCTTTGTTTATTTTCTTTCATACTTCCAGTTTCTTCCTTTCCCTTCAGCAATCCATTCCAAAGCCTGTTCCATTCTTTTATTTCTGGTAGCCTCTGTTTTGGCTTCCGTAATCCAGGTAATGTATTCTTTTCTGAAGGAGGGCGATCCATTTTTAAAAACATCCAGAGCTTTTTCATGGGCGTTCAGTGCAGTCTGAAAATAGTCCGGAATTTCTATCTCCGTTTTGGACGGAGCGGCTTTCTTCATGGTAATCCCCATATCTGTAAGTTCCATAGCCTCTTTAATAGCTTTTTTAAGCTGAGGTTTGGATGGAAGATCTTCAGTTCGGGTAATTTTTCCAAGGCTGAACATCGAGTTCTTTTCAATATTCTGGGTGATCTCCTGCATGGTTTTCATTTCCTTTTCCAGCCAGAATCCAAAGGTGCAATGCTGTTTGAAAGAAGCCATAGCACATAGATTTTTCCCTTTATAGATAAAGTGCGGAAAACTCCATTTCATTGTTTCTTCCACATCGGGACAGAACTCGTGAACGGTCTCCCGGATGTATTGTAAAACCGGCTTTGCGAAATCCTGTGATTTTTCGATATACGCATCAATTTTTGAACTGTATTTTTCCATCTTTTTATTGAAATAAGGATGTTGTCTCGTTAACCAGAAGTCTTACCAGGTCTGGTCTTCCTCTGTCATTTTTAGGGCTGTTGGCATAACTTCCGGTTCTAACAATCACCATATTATGCTCAGGAACCATAATTATATATTGTCCCTGAAGACCAAGGAAATAGTAGTGTTTAATCGGATTGTCATGATTGATCCACAGACCCATTCCATAGATCTTTTCAGATTTTTCCGTCGGGGTTCTCATCTGTTCAATAAAATCTGCGTCAAGGATCTGGTCTTCACCGACTTTGCCATTGTCCAGAAACAATTGTCCCAGTTTAGCAAAATCCCTTGCATTGGAATGAATACAGCAATACGTTTTTTCCATTCCATAATCATCTGTACTCCATTTTGCATTTTGTTCCATACCGAGAGGAATCCAGAATTTTTCTGACAGGTAGCGTGCCAATGGTTGGGCGAGTGCTTTTCTTAAGGCAAAACCAAGCAGTTGGGTAGAGCCGCTCTGATACTCGAATTTTGTTCCCGGTTGTTCTTTAAACTTTCTTGAAAACACCGCTTTCACCAGACTTTTACCATAATAGGCCTTCGCATTCGGGAGGAACGGATTATTATAATTTTCATCCCAATCCAGCCCGGACTCCATCTGGGCCAGATTTTTAAGACTCACCTCATTTCCGAAGGGTTTGTTTTTAAAGTCAGGGTAAAAATCAGAAAATTTAGCATCTATATTTTTAATTTTCCCTTCTTCCAGAGCTTTTCCCAAGAGCATTACGGTCACAGCCTTTGCCATAGAAAAAGAATTGGTCTGTGACAACTGATTATAGCCGTCCCAATACTGCTCGTGCAGGATTTTACCGTTTCTGATTACCACGAAAGATGCTGTTCTTGTATTTTTCAGCTGATCAACTAAGGTTTTAGGTAATTCTTTTTTATTGTAATCCGGGTCTTCTTCCCATAGTCTTGGTTCCTCTGTAGCAATGGGATTGCTGGGGAAAAGATCTCCGTCATCAATATAGGCTCCTGATTTTCCTTTAAGGTATGTTTTCGAAATACCACTAAACAAATAGTCATATCCCAGAAAATAAGTCGCTGCGGCTCCGGCTACAGCTCCGCCTATCATATATTTTAATATCTTCATGTTGGATTGATGCTCTTTAACAAATTTAAAATAATCTGAATTTAAAAGTAGTAAAATAAGATGTAAACTCAGTCAATAAAAAAAGCCCTGAACAAACTGTTCAGGGCCTGGTATTTGTTACTACTATTTATTGTATTCGTAAACGTAGGTGTGGGTATTTGTTCCAAATGAAGAACTTGTATATTTCATAAGCGTCTTTGTGGGATAAGCTGCACTATTAAAGGTGTGATCTGCATTAGATTTATTATAACCGCTTACGCTCCCTGTATAATTTTCACTTCGGCTGATTAGATTATTATATGCCAACTCACCATCGCCAAGGTAAAATAGATCAATTTTTATATAACCTTTTACATTTTTCATCGGGTGATTGGAATTATCGTAAGTATTAGCGACATTGTAGGTAGTTCCATTAAAGGTATAGCTTGTTGAGGCTATATTACCACTGTTGGTAAGATAGGCATCAACCTCAGCAAACTGAATATTCGAATGAGTTCCTGTAGATGGACTATAGGTAGAACCTTTATACTCGTTAAATTTAATGTGAGTATCACTCAGATACTGATAGTTTTTGGTATAAATTAGCGTTCCATTATCCTTTCTGGTCACTTTTTCAGATAAGACTTTTCCGTTGGAGTAAGTGAACTCTCTCATTTGTCTCATCGTTGCTCCTTCATATTCTTCAGTTTTTACAATATTGTCACCATTGTAGGTATAAACTGTTTTTTCATTGTCTGTAGCACTGTAAGATTCAAGTATTTTATCTCCGTTATATTTGAATTCTAAAGTGTACACCTGGCCATCCTGCGTCGTCTCAGTAACTTTTTTTAACAGATAAGGGGTATTATCATTATTGTTGTTATTGTCTGAAGAGTTGTCATTTGATGAAACACAGCCTACGGTCATCACCATAGCAAGAGATGAAATTATTAATTTCTTCATGATTATTATTTTTTTAGTTAGTTTTTAAAATCGCTCAAAAATAATAATTTTTATAATATATTCATCAAAAGCTTATAAAAATAGAAAAGCCTTGACAAAATCAAGGCTTTTCTATTATATTTTTGAAAGTAAGTTTCTAAAATTGGTTTTCTCATCAATGATTCTTCTCAACTCTGAAACAGGAACTCTTTCCTGCTGCATTGTGTCTCTGTCTCTGATGGTCACTGTATGATCTGTTAATGAATCATGGTCTACCGTAATACAGTAAGGAGTACCGATGGCATCCTGTCTTCTGTAACGTTTACCGATGGCATCTTTTTCTTCGTAGAATAAGTTGAAATCATATTTCAGGTCATTAAAGATTTTCTCTGCGTATTCAGCTAAACCGTCTTTCTTCATCAATGGAAGGATAGCTGCTTTAATTGGTGCTAAAGCCGGCGGTAAAGATAAAACTGTTCTTTCTGAACCGTCTTCCAATACTTCGTCTTTCAGGCAGTGTGAGAAAATAGAAAGGAATAATCTGTCTAGTCCTACAGAAGTTTCCACTACATAAGGAACATAGTTTTCATTTCTTTCAGGATCGAAGAATTGAAGTTTTCTTCCTGAGAATTTCTCATGGGCCTTCAGATCAAAGTCTGTTCTGGAGTGAATACCTTCAAGCTCCTTGAAACCGAATGGGAAGTTAAACTCAATATCTGCCGCAGCATTCGCATAATGAGCAAGCTTCTCGTGATCATGGAATCTGTAATTGTCATTACCCAAACCTAACGCTAAGTGCCAGTTCAGACGTTTTTGTTTCCATTGTTCGTAGAATTCAAGTTCTGTACCCGGAGCTACAAAGAACTGCATTTCCATTTGTTCAAACTCACGCATTCTGAAGATAAACTGTCTCGCAACAATCTCGTTTCTAAAAGCTTTACCAATTTGGGCAATACCAAAAGGAAGCTTATGACGAGACGTTTTCTGAACGTTCAGGTAATTCACAAAAATACCCTGAGCCGTTTCCGGTCTTAAATAAAGATCCATAGCACTGTCAGCAGAAGCTCCAAGCTTAGTTCCGAACATTAAGTTGAACTGTCTTACTTCCGTCCAGTTTTTAGAACCCGTATCAGGATCAGCAATTTCAAGCTCTTCAATCAAAGCTTTTACATCCGCAAGATCTTCATTTTCCAATGATTTGGCCAATCTTGAAAGGATAGCCTCTCTCTTTGCTCTGTATTCCAGAATTTTTGGATTTGTAGCTACAAACTGGTCTTTATCAAAAGCATCCCCGAATCTCTTCGCTGCTTTTTCAATTTCTTTGTTCTCTTTATCTTCAATTTTAGCACAATAATCTTCCACCAAAACATCTGCTCTGAAACGTTTCTTAGAATCTTTATTGTCAATCAATGGATCGTTGAAAGCATCTACGTGGCCTGATGCCTTCCATGTTGTTGGGTGCATCAAAATTGCCGAATCAATACCCACAATATTTTCGTTAAGCTGTACCATAGCCTTCCACCAGTATTGTTTGATATTATTTTTAAGTTCGGCCCCGTTCTGTCCATAATCATAAACAGCGGATAAACCATCATAGATCTCACTCGATGGGAAAATAAAACCATATTCTTTAGCGTGAGAAATCACTTTCTTGAAAACATCTTCTTGCTTTGCCATAATTTTTACGTCTGATGTGCAAAAATAGCAATTTGGATCCAAAATCATGAGATTCAATAAAAAAAGCTGTTAATATTAGCTTATATACTTCTGTTTTTGTTTTCAGAAGCCGGGAACCTGCTTTCGCTACTCGCTTTTTTAGTTTCGGCGGCGGCAAAGCCGCCGCCGAAACTAAAAAAGAGCTCAGACATACCGCTCAATCAGGGCTATTAACTTTCTAACGGGTTTTTAAAACCCGTTAGATTTAGAATGGCAATGATCTTTCATATTTTTAAAGCTTCTCAGCGAAACAAGAATCAGCAGAAAATTTCTACTTTTGCCCCATGTTAGAAATTCTTTATCGCGACGAGTACATTATTGCCATCAACAAACCCAGCGGACTATTGGTACACAAGTCTTTTTACGCCGGAGAAGCCGATACCTATGCTATTCAGGAACTCAGAAATCAAATCGGGCAAAAGGTATATCCTGTGCATCGTTTAGACCGTAAAACTTCAGGGGTTTTGTTGTTTACCTTAGATAAAGAAACGCTTAGAATGATGAGCGAACGTTTTGCAACCCGGGAAGTGGAAAAAAAATATATCGCCATTCTGCGTGGCTGGGCGAAAGAAGAAGAAACCATTGATTATGATTTGATTAATGAAAATGAAGTGAAGCAGAATGCCATTACCTATTATCATCTTTTACAAAAATCAGAAATCGATTTACCCTTTTTAAAACATCAGACTTCAAGATATTGTTTAGTGGAAGCCATTCCTGAAACGGGACGGTTTCATCAGTTGAGAAAGCATTTCAAACATATTTTACACCCAATTTTAGGCTGTCGCAAGCACGGCTGCAATAAACAGAATAAATTGTGGCTTCAAACATTTGATATTAACAAAATGACGCTTCACGCTCATCAGTTGATTTTTAATCATCCTGTTACCAACGAAAAAATGATACTGAATGCTACAGTAGATGAAGAGTTCAAAAGAGTAGGAGATATTTTGAATTTTGACTTGAGTCAGTATTCTTAATTTGCAACGAAAGAGAAAAACTTGCCAGGGTTTTAAACCTTGACAAGGATCCGGGGCAATCTCTGTAGCTGGTTTTTAAGCTGTTGATTAGAGATGATTATATTGAAATTCCTTTATTTAAGGCTTCCTTCGCAAAGCTTTAATGATAAATAATTTTTATTTTTCGGTCGCCAAGGCACTTCGTTCAGCAAATGAAATAGATTCTTAGCTTAGTGCAACGCCCTTGCGAACAAAAATGTTTTCAGAATTGTCATGCTTCTTGCGATCATAGCGTTCAAAAAACCACTGAGTTTGTAGATCTTATTGGCTTTATAGATGTTGTATATAAAACATTTTGATAAAATATCATACGGTAATTATAGATTAATTTTAAAATGAGTAATTTTGTAAAACTTTTTTTCAATGTACAAATCGCTCATTCGTCCGATTCTTTTTAAATTCGATCCCGAGGATGTTCATCACTTTACATTTTCGATGCTTAAGAATTTTGGATTTCTTACCCAATTATTTTTCCCAAAACCTATTGAAGACAAACGTCTGGAAAGAGAAGTTTTCGGATTGAAATTTAAAAATCCAGTTGGATTGGCAGCCGGGTTTGATAAAAATGCGGTTTTATTCAATGAATTGGCAGACTTAGGATTCGGGTTTGTTGAAATCGGAACGGTGACGCCAAGAGCTCAGGCGGGAAATCCAAGAAAAAGATTGTTTCGTCTGATAGAGGATGGAGGAATCATCAACAGAATGGGATTCAACAACGATGGTCTTGAAGCGGCCATTGAAAAACTGAAATCCAATAAGGGAAAAATAATCATCGGAGGAAACATCGGAAAAAATACAGATACAAGCCCGGAAAACTATACCCAGGATTATCTGGACTGTTTTGAAGGCCTTCATCCTCATGTAGACTATTTTGTCCTGAATGTAAGCTGCCCGAATGTAGGAAGCCACGCCAAACTTGAAGATGTGGACTATCTGCGTGAGTTGATTACGGAAGTAAAGAAAATCAATCAGTCAAAGTCTGTTCAGAAGCCAATCCTCCTGAAAATTGCTCCGGATCTTAATAACACGCAGTTGGATGAAATCGTTGAGCTGATTGCAGAAACCAAAATAGATGGAGTCATTGTTTCCAACACCTCTGTAAACAGAGAAGGATTGAAAACTTCAGCTGAAGTACTGCAACAAATAGGCAACGGCGGTTTAAGCGGAAAGCCGATTCGTGAGAGAAGTACAAAAATGATCAGATATATCTCTGAAAAAAGCAACAGGGCGTTCCCGATCATTGGAGTAGGAGGAATTCATTCTGCAAAAGATGCGATGGAAAAGCTGGATGCAGGAGCAAGTCTTGTTCAGTTATATACCGGATTTATCTATGAAGGCCCGGAACTGATCAACGAAATTAATAAAGAGATTTTAAAAAGAGCAAGCAGATTGCCGAGATAACATGCAAAGGAGAGTTCAGGATCGAACTCTCTTTTATTTTGATTTTACAACAGAGGCATTCTTACTGTCTACCGTCAGCGTATAAGCAGGTGTAGAATAAGGTTTGGGAACTTTAAGCTGGATTATTTTTGGATCTTTGGTCCTACGTTTCTGAGTTCCGGATATCCCTTCCCGACAGCTTTCTGTGAGAAATTCTTCATAGTTCTTATAATTCCAGTCTTTGGTAAAATATAATACGCGATATCCTTTTTCCCCGTCGCTCGCACCACACATTCCACAAAAATTAAAATTAGAAACCTCTTCGAAATAAAGCAGGACTCTGTGCCCGGAATGGTCAGATGCCGTGGATATAAGACTGTTTCCTCCCGCATGGTTGATGAAGTCAAATGTATTGATCTTTTTATGGTTGGGAAGCAGCAGATAATTGTTGTAACGGTAAATCATATCATTACCAGTGAAAAGCTTGGCGGTAGAGGTTTTTTTGTTCAGATAGAATGTACCTGAAATTGTATTCTCCTTAGGATTAGCCTGTCCGAAAATCAAGGATTCCTGAGGGAATAATTTTTGTGCTATTTCGTTGGTTTGTTCTATTTTCTGTCGTGAATTAATCTGTTCTTTAAGGTTTTTTGAACTCTGTTTTTGCTTAGACCCAAAGTTGTACAATGAAAGATTACCATAAAAATCATAAATTCCGGTCAGGGGAATTTTTTTCTGATATTTATCGTAATAATACCAGCCGTCTACATAGTGCTGATACTGGTCGCAGTCAATGATTCCTGAATAATTAAGCTGAATGGTCACAGGACTTCCTGCAATTTCTCCCTTGAAAGTCTGAGAAGAATCGGTGATTGATCTTAATTCAACCTGCTGACCGGAATAAAAAATAAAAAAATAAAGAAGAAATAAGGTAAAAGTTTTTTTCATGGTTGATGGTCATTTGTTTTTTAAATGAAGAAATGAGAAACAGTATAAATCAGCAGTCCCACCAAACCACCTACCAGAGTTCCGTTGACCCGGATAAACTGCAGGTCTTTTCCTACTTCCAGTTCCAGTTTTTCACTCAGCTCTTTTCCCTGCCAGTTTCCAACAGTGGTACTGATGAGGTTTCCAAACTGATGGGTATTCCGAAGAATATATTTATAAGCTGTTACCCGGACCCAATGATCAATTTTATTCTGAAGATTCTCATCTGTTTTTAAGTTTTGTGAAAATTCGCTAAGGTTTTTCAACAGATAATTTTTCAGTGCTGAATGCTCTTCCTGCAGTTCTTTCATCAGTGTTTTTTTGATAGAAACCCAGATGTCATTAGAATATTCTTCCAGTTTATCATTTTTCAGCAGACCGCTTTTAATCGTTTTAAATTCATCTTCCCACTTTGGATCTTCTTTAAGGTCAACGGAAAATTCATAAATTTTTTGAGTAATCAGTTTTCGTACATCGTGTTGGGAATCTTCTTCAATCTCCTTGAAAAAATCAGCCAGTCCGTCTGCAATTTTATCTGCAATCTTATTATCGACAAACGAGGGAATGAATGAATAACTTCCTTTCTTCACCCGGTCTTTGATCATTTCATCATTTTCAATAATATAATCCTTGATCTGCTTAGAAAGATTGGTGATGATTCTCTGATGATCATTTTTTTCCAGAATGTAATTGATCCCGTTTCCAACGACTTTGTTGAGTTTGATATCATCCGTCATCTCGGAAACTTTTTTGCTGATAAACTGACTGACCACAGAGTCATCCAGCTTATTGAGAATGTCCAGAACAATATCTGAAAGGTTCCTGATCAGGATATCCTGATTTTTTTCTTTGCCCAACCATTCTCCCACAAAGCTGGATACTTTAATTTTTTGAATATACGGCCGAATATTTTGTGGTGAAAGAAAGTTGCTGACAACAAAACTTCCCAGATTATCTCCCAGCTTTTGCTTGCTGTTTTCAATCAGATTGGTGTGAGGAATAGGAAGGCCCAGCGGATGACGAAATAAAGCCGTTACAGCAAACCAGTCTGCCAGGGCCCCGACCATGGCTGCTTCTGCAAAAGCACGTACATACCCGATCCAATGTGAAGGATTAGACTTCTGTAAAATGGTCGTAACAATGAAAATAACTGCCATCAGAACAAATAATCCCGTGGCAAATCCTTTGTATTTTCTGAGTTGTTTTCTTTTTGCTTCGTCATTCATATTCTCAAATTTACTAAATTTGGCTATCAAACCGTTTAAGATTTAAACCACAAAAATTTTGTTTTAAAAGCTTTAAGATATTAAAGTTTTTGCATTCCCATCATTTTTGTGATTAAGATATAAGTGTTAAAAATTTACGATGAAATTTTTAATTTCAATCATCATATTCATTTTTCTGTCATCATGTACAGAGAAACATCAACCCGTTAAAACTTCTTCTATGGAAAATACAGATGCAAAAAACAATCCATACTATTCAAGAACTGATACAACCAAACTAAACATTTCCAACGAAGAATGGAAAAAAATACTCGCTCCGGATTTATATGCAATCTCCCGGGAAGCAGCAACAGAGAGGGCTTTCACCGGAAAATACAATGAATTCGATGAAGTAGGAGATTATTATTGTGCCGTATGTGGAAACCATTTGTTCCGTTCTACCTCTAAATTTTCAAGCAGCTGCGGATGGCCCAGCTTTTTCGAAGCCGATAAGGAAGGTGTATATTATAAAAGAGATCAAACCTACGGAATGGAAAGGGTAGAAGTACTTTGCAAAAGATGCGACTCCCATCTCGGACATGTTTTTGATGATGGTCCAAAGCCCACAGGATTGCGCTATTGCATGAATTCTATAAGCCTTGAATTTGTAGCGGATTCGCAAGAATAACAGCCTTTAATTCACAGAATCAGGACGTTAAAGTTTCTTAAATAGCGTTAAACTTTTTTCGTTTTACCGTGTGCGTACTGATGTTTTTATAATTTTGCCCCACTAATTTGGATTTATATATTATTGAATGAAAGGATTTTATAGCGTAATAGGCCTTGTGTACATGGTAACGACATCATTCTACATTTCTCCAAAAGGGGCGGTAAAGAATGAAAATTTTGAGACAGCAAAAACAGCAAAAATTGCTGCAGCTGGCGACACGAAATCTGAGAAGAATACAACTGCTGTTTCTTCATCAGAAGCATTATACCAATCAATTGCATTTGATCCGGAACATGAACTGAACTATGAAGTATTCTCAAAGGCATTGGCTGGTTACGAAAACTTAAAGAAAGCAGGATTGCTTACTCAGGATTCGCATTTACTGACTATCTGCGATTTTTCTATGTCTTCCAACACCAAAAGACTTTGGATCATTGATCTTAATGATAAAAAAGTACTGTTCAACTCACTGGTTGCCCACGGTAAAAATACAGGCGAAGAATTTGCCACGAATTTTTCTAACACGGAAAGTTCGCGACAGAGCAGCATGGGATTTTATATCACGGATGCAACCTACCAGGGAGATAACGGATACTCATTAAGATTACTGGGGATGGATAAAGGATTCAATGATGCAGCCTACAGAAGAGCTATTGTAATGCATGGAGCAGATTACGTAAGCGATTCATTTGCAGCAATACATAAGAGAATCGGGAGAAGCTGGGGATGCCCCGCAGTACCTAGGGAATTATCACAATCAATGATCAATACGATAAAAGGAAGAAATTTATTATTCATCTATTATCCTGATCAGAATTACCTTTCCTCGTCAGAGTGGTTGAAATCGCAAATATAAGATAGAAGCAGTCAGTTTTGGCTGCTTTTTTTATACATCGCTATTCCATTTTTGACCATTGGATACAAAGAAATCTTCTGTGGTTTCATATATACATTATATCTTTTTTCTGTTTAAATAATTACGTTGTAAAGTCTTGCAAGAAATTTTACTGATACAAAAGTATTAACGGGTAACGACAAAAGAAGTCGTATTATAATTAATTATTAAAGTTTTTTATCAGAAAATGACAACCTGGAAAAAACACGTATTATTTGTGCATAGAGTAAATAAAAATTCCTGTATGATGGCCATACAGGAATTTACAATTATTATTTTAATTCAAATTAGCTGAATTTCTTAAAAACCACGGTCGCATTGTGCCCTCCGAAGCCAAAAGCATTACTTAAAGCAAAATTGATTTCTTTTTCCTTTGCCTCGCCAAAGACAATATTAATATCCTGAGGAATATTCTCATCAATCTTGTGAAGGTTGATGGTTGGGGGAATAATGCCCTGCTGAATCGCTTTAATGGAAAGGATCGCTTCGATTGCTCCTGCAGCTCCCAGCAAATGCCCTGTCATAGACTTTGTAGCACTGATGTCTAAGTTTTTGCTTCCTTTAAACGCTTGATTAATGGCCTTCAGCTCAACTAAATCTCCGAGAGGCGTAGAAGTCGCATGTGGATTGATATAATCGATATCTTCCATATTGGCGCCTGCTTCTTTTACTGCCAGTTGCATTGCTTTAATCGCTCCGATGCCTTCCGGATGAGGTGCTGTCATATGGTAAGCATCGGCAGTCATTGCAGCTCCTGCTAATTCAGCATAGATCGTGGCTCCTCTTGCAATAGCGTGCTCATATTCTTCAAGAACCAAAGCTCCCGCTCCTTCACCCATCACGAAACCGTCTCTGTCTGCGTCATAAGGACGGCTGGCCGTTTTAAAATCATCATTTCTGGTAGACATTGCTTTCATAATAGAGAATCCTCCAATAGAAGCCGGTGTAATTGCTGCCTCAGAACCACCGCTGATGATTACTTTTGCTTTTCCTAAACGAATATAATTGAAGGCATCCATTAAAGCTGTATTTCCTGTAGCACAAGCAGAAATCGTTGTATAGTTGATTCCCTGAAGTCCATATTTCATAGAAATCATACCGGAAGCCATATTGGCAATGAATTTTGGAACGAAAAAAGGGTTGAAACGCGGTGTTCCGTCTCCCTGTGCAAAATCCATCACTTCTTTTTCGAAAGTCCACATTCCTCCCTGTCCTGTACCCCAGATTACTCCGGTGTCGAAAGGATCCATATTTTCGAGATCCAGACCGGAATCTTTTATGGCTTCTGCTGAAGCATACATGGCATATTGTGAAAAAAGATCACTTCTTTTTATTTCGTTATGAGTAAGGTGAACCTTTGGATCGAAGCCTTTAACCTCACAGGCAAAACGTACTTTAAACTTTTCTGAATCGAAATGAGTTATTAATTCTGCTCCGCTGACTCCGTTAATGCTGTTTTGCCAAAAATCTTCGACATTATTTCCCATAGGCGTCAATGCGCCTAACCCTGTAATGACAACTCTTTTCATACTTAGGTATTAATTAAAAATAGATTAGATTTTCATGAGCAGACAAGAGCTGCGCATGCTCCATTTTGTTTTTCCGACTGCAATATTATCATTTTTATTACGTTGCAAACAAATATTTAATGATATTATTTATAGCATAGTAACAGAATTATACGTGCCGGAAAGACTTTTACTGTAATAATGTTATTTCTCGAGGATCATGGTGACGCCTTGTCCACGGGCTGCGCAGATAGATATAAATCCTTTTCCGCTTCCTTTTTCATTGAGTAATTTGGCAAGGGTCGCTATAATTCTGCCTCCTGTCGCGGCAAACGGATGTGCAGCTGCAAGACTTCCTCCTTTTACATTCAGTTTGTTTATGTCGATTTTTCCTAATGCTTTTTCAAGCCCGAATTTCTTGGCCAGATCATCATTTTCCCAGATTTTTATAGTAGCAAGAGTCTGGGCGGCAAATGCTTCATGAATTTCATAATAGTCAAAATCTTCAAGGTTCATTCCTGCTTTTCTAAGCATTCTTTCTGCGGCAAAGACAGGAGCCAGTAGCAAATTCTGCTTGTTTTCAACATATTCGATTCCGGCAATTTCTGAGAAGGTAATATACGCAAGAACCGGCAGGTTATTCGCTTTTGCCCATTCTTCACTGGCCAGTAAAACGGCCGAGGCTCCATCGGTAAAAGGTGTAGAATTTCCGGCAGTTAATGTCCCGCTCTGTTTATCAAAAGCAGGTTTCAGCTGAGAAAGTTTTTCTAAACTGGTATCTCTTCGGAGGTTATTGTCTTTATCAAGACCAAAAGCTGAGGTGATCATATCATCAAAAAATCCTTCATCATATGCTTTAGCCATATTTTGATGACTTTTAAAAGCCAACTCATCCTGTTCCTCTCTGGAAATTGTATAGTATTTGGCGGTAATTTCGGTATGTTCACCCATTACCAATCCTGTTTTCGGTTCCTGACCTTTATATGGAATGGGCATCCAGTCTTTAAGTGCTGGGCTCAGCAGATGTTTTAGCTTTCCAAAGGCTGATTTCTCTTTATTGGCTTTTAATAAAGCTTTCCTTAACGTTGACGAAGATTCAAAAGGAATATTGCTCATAGCCTCCACACCACAAGCGATACCGTTCTCTATCTGGCCCAGGGCAATTTTATTTCCGATGTAAATTGCTGCTTCAATCCCTGTATCACAGGCCTGCTGAAGATCACAGGCGGGCGTTGCCGGATCCAGAGAAGTATTCATGACGGTTTCCCTGATGAGGTTACTTTCCGAAATATGTTTAATGACAGCTCCTCCGGCCACTTCTCCCAGAAGCTTGCCTTTCAGGTGATAGCGCTCTATCAGTCCGTTAAGGGCGGCAAGAAGAAGATCCTGGTTTCCCTGGTCGGCATAGGCGGTGTCCATTCTGGCAAAAGGGATTCTGTTGTATCCGACGATTGCCACTTTTTTTGTTTCCATATCGTGAAGTTTATGATGGAAGGATAGTTAATTCATAATCGATCATGTGGGAGACCTTATCCAAAGCCTGGTTCAGATAACTTTGGTCTCCAATGGTTTTTGACAGCAAGATTCCTCCTTCAATAAGCATGACAAACAGAGAGGCATATTCTTTAGCATTTACCTTTTTGTAGATTTCACCGGTATGCTGTCCCTGCATGATAACTTCAGAGATCTTCGCCATCCATACATCGAAGGATGTTTTTACCTGCTTTTTAAGTGCGGGAAAAGAATCGTCAGCTTCCGTAGCCGCATTCATTAGAGGGCAGCCTCCGTTTGAAAATACAGTTGGCCAGTTTTTCCTGTAAAAATTGACAAAAGCGTGCAGTTTTTCTACTGAGGTAGGGAACTCATCTCCAAAAGAACGGCTCATCGTTTTACTCAGTAATCCTGCATTGTATTTATATACTTCAATGGCTACTTCGTCCTTGTTTTCAAAATTACCGTAAATACTCCCTTTCGTAAGGCCGGTAGCATGGGTAATATCTGAAAGCGAAGTGGAATTATACCCTTTCGTATTAAAAAGGGTAGCTGTTTTCTCAATGATGAGTTGTTTTGTTTTTTCTGCCTTAGACATTTAACTGATTAATTCTTTGCAAATATATGCAAAAAAATATACCGATTGGTATATTTGTGTCAAAAATTAAATCCGAATGTTTTACGACCCGGATTTATTTTATTTACTATTGCTCCAAAGTAGCATTCAAAGTGATTTCAAAATTGAATGCTGCACTTACAGGACAACCTTCTTCTGCTATTTTAGCAAATTTTTGAAATTCTTCGTCAGAAATTTCCGGAACCTTTGCCGTTAAAGTAAGTTCTGATTTTGTGATTTTACCAATATTCGGATCAAGGGTAATGACAGATGTGGTTTTTAATTCTTCAGGATTATAACCGGCTTGCGAAAGCTCTGCATCCAGTTTCATCGTGAAACATCCTGCATGGGCGGCTGCCAGTAATTCTTCAGGATTGGTTCCCACTCCATCGGCGAAACGACTGTTGAAAGAATACTGAGTTTGGTTTAAAGTGGTACTTTGCGTCGTTAAATGTCCTTTACCTTCTTTGATAGTACCGTTCCAAACGGCTGTTGCGTTACGTCTCATAATATTTGTTTTGGTTTATACTGAGTTTAAAATATACCCGGAAAAAGTGTCAATTTTATATTCCGATTTTAAAGATACAAAAAAGCTTACCTTTAAGGATATTAAATTATCGAAACCTGCTATCCTGAAATAGTAAAGTGGATATTCTTTTTGAAAAATGTCTCCCAATTGATATTATTTTATCAAATTTACAGAGATTTGTATGTTGCCCGTTTTAATTTAATGATGTCCAAAACAGCTGTATGAGTGAATTAGAAAATATTTTAAGGGAGATAACTCCACTTTCTCCCGAAGACAGTTTTCTTGTATTTGACAGGATCAAAGCCTCATTTGATTTCCCTTATCATTATCATCCCGAAATTGAGATTAATTTTATTTACAAAGGAAAAGGCTATCGCAGAATGGTGGGAGATCATACTGGAGAAATCGGTAATATAGAATTGGTACTTGTTGGCCCCAATCTGCCACATTGTTGGGCTAATTACCGGTGTAAAAACAGGAAGACTCATGAGATTACGGTGCAGTTTAATCAGGATTTTTTCAACCAGTCACTGATGCAGAAAAACATCCTGAAACCAATCAATAACCTTATGAAAGAATCGATCCGCGGAATATTATTTTCAGCGGAAACAGCAGAAAAATTAAAGGATTCCTTTCTTAATCTCTCGAAAATGAACAGTTTTGAGTCGTTTATCGAAATTATGAAGATCCTCAATGAGTTGGCTGTGGCAGAAGATAAGACCCTTTTGTCATCCTACAGTATTGAGCTTGAAACATTTGGGGACCATGATAAAATGAAGATTGTTCATGATTTTGTACATAAGAATTTTGAGAACAAAATAACGCTTGATGATGTGGCTTCTTTGGTGAATATGAGTAATGTGACCTTCAACAGGTTTATTAAAAAAAGAATTGGGAAAACATTTGTCAATTACCTGAACGAAGTCAGAATAAGCTATGCGGCCCGATGGCTTATGGAAAAAAACCTTACGGTCTTTGAAATAGCCTTTGAGGCCGGGTTTAATAATATTGCGAATTTTAATAAAGTGTTTAAATCCATTAAAAAAACAACACCTACGGAATTCCGGGAGCAATTTAAAGGAGTGAAGAAGATTGAATAATAAATACGGTAAAAAAATAATATCATCTAAGATCTGGTTTCAATATCGGGTCTTTTTTTATCATAAAAAGTGAAATAATTCCTCTTTAAAAGGGATGTTTTGAAAGATGTATGTTGTTGTAAATCACATTATTGTGACTGTGTTTTTTAATTATATGAAAGAATAATATCGTTTTATGACAAAATAGTATTATATGGGACTGGTAACAAAATTTAGATTTGTTAATGTGAATCAAATCTTAACAAAACTTTAAATAATTTAATACATAAATGGTAAAATTTTGCCAAAAAAATAATAATTTTTCTGTATTGAATCCTAAAGTAATCTCCTTGATTCTCAATTAAATCTAACTAATCTAAGCCTTATGAGAAAAGCAGTTATACCGGTTCTATTAGTTCTTTCCTTTTATTCGAATGCTCAGGAAAGAAAAACGGCCGACACCACGAAGACAACCGATATTCAGGAGGTCGTTGTCACTTCTTTGGGGATAAAAAGACAGGCCAGATCCCTGACTTACTCCAGTCAGCAGATTGGCGGAGACGAACTTACTGAAGTGAAAACTCCCAATCTTTTAAATTCTATCAACGGGAAAGTTTCCAATGTGCAAATCAATAAGACCAATGGGGGAGTGGGTGGTTCCGTAAGAATCGTAATGCGTGGAGATAAGTCTACCAGAAATAGCCAACCTCTTTTTGTCATAGACGGTATACCGATCATCAATAATACAGGCGGTCCAGATGCTATGGTATTTTCACAGATGCCTGATACCGGTGATATTTTCAGTATGATTAACCCTGAAGATATTCAAAGTATTAACTTTTTGAAAGGAGCATCTGCTTCAGCATTGTATGGATCACAAGGAGGAAATGGGGTAGTACTGATTACCACAAAAAAAGGATCTAAAGGCAAGGCCAAACTGTCATTCACATCCAGTCTTACCTTTGATAAAGCTTATGATTTGCCTAAGCTTCAGTATAGCTATCTTCAAACTACGCCTCATGATCCTGCTACTCATTCACCAGGTTCTGAAGGCAGTTGGGGTGAAAAAGGGGCTTCTAAAGATTATCTGAAAGATTTCCTTAATACAGGAACAACTCTAACAAATAGTATTACCTTCAGTGCAGGAAATGAAAAATCACAAAACTTTTTCTCTATAGGAAATACAACGAATGATGGCATAATTCCTACTTCTAACTTTAAGCAATACAATATCAATTTTAAAAACTCCAGTAAGTTTTTGGATGATAAACTTACTCTTGAAGCAAATGTAATGGCTTCTTTACAAGACTTTAAGAACAGAATGTCTCCAGGCCGATGGTTTTCTCCTCTTACCAGCATTTATTGGCTGCCACGAGGTGTAGATTTTGATTATTATACCAGTAATTATTCATATCTGGATAAGTCAAGAAATTTACCGGCTCAAAACTGGTGGAATATTGATTCAAACGGAGTTTTCTCTACTGAAGATCAGAATCCACTATGGGTACTTAACCGGAATCCGGTTACAACAACTAACAAAAATTTCTATGGATCAGCATCTTTAAACTATGCCATCAATAGCTGGTTAAATATTCAGGCTCGCGGAAATTACAGTTATTATTTCTCTGATACGGAAAGACAAATTTCAGCTTACTCTCTTTCAACAGTTTTGCCCGGAACATATGATGGCAAAAAAAATGGAAGACTCATTAAGAATACAATTGAGCGTACCACAAAATATGGAGATGTCATATTATTAGGTTCTCCTCATATTACTGACGATATCAGTTTTGATTTTACAGTAGGTGCCAGTATATCAGATCAGCGTTCGTTAACATCTAAAATCGATAATAGCTTATTAAAGCTTCCTAATCTCTTTACTGCTAATAATTTATATTGGCCGAAAGAGCGTGATGAAAGTGTAGCATCATATACAATATACAATGGAAACAGACAGGACCAGTCAGTTTTTGCAAGTACTACTATCGGATATAAAAAATTAGTCTATTTAGATCTGACCTACAGAAATGACTGGTCATCCACACTGGCAGATCTTTACGGTAATACCAGTACCTCTTTTGATTATCAGTCGGTTGGAGCAAATGCGATTCTGTCTGATATTTTTACTCTTCCTAAAGCTGTTAACTTCTGGAAAATTAGGGCCTCATATGCAAAAGTGGGAAATGCATTGGATCCGGTGTTGATTAATCACATCAGCGGGTTTGATGCGGGAACGCCGGTTGGTTTCAGTGGCTCTCCAATTACCGGGGAGCAATTTAAAGACCTTTGGTTAAAACCTGAACTTAATAAAACTTTTGAAGCTGGTACAGAATTAAGATTTCTGAATAACAGGCTTACTTTTGATTTGACATTTTATAGATCAAATACAACGAATCAAATGCTTAAAGATGTAAGTGCAATTGGCTTCGGTGATCCTTATAATAATGGAAAAGTAACCATTAATGCCGGAAATATCCAGAATACAGGCTTTGAATCAGCTATTTCCTACGATATTTTCAAAGGCAAAAAATTTGGCTGGTCTGCGACATTCAACGCTTCTGCCAATAAAAATAAAATTATAGAGCTACTGCCAGTGAAATATTTTCAGGATTCCAATATAGGATTGGAGCTGGTGGGAAGCGGTTACAACCGTCTGAAAGTTGGTGGCTCTTTTGGTGATATCTACGGATTTGCCTATTTGAGAGATGGGCAGGGACATATTATCGTAGATAAAAACGGAGTGCCTAAGAGATCTGATAACAGAGATAATCTTTTAGGAAATCCCAACCCTAAATTTATGTTAGGGCTTAATAATTCCTTCAATATTGGAAACCTTAATGTAAGCTTCCTAATAGACGGTAAATTTGGAGGTAAAGTTTTAAGTATTACCCAAGCTATGAATGATCAGCTTGGAGTAAGTAAGGCTTCAGCTGATGCACGTGATGCCGGAGGTGTGGTTATTGAAAATGCCGTAAAAGAAGATGGAACTCCTTATACTGGTAAAACAGATGCTCAGGCATATTATTCAACTGTTGGTGGTAGAGATCCATTAACAGAAGCATATATCTACAAAGCCACTGCAATCAGATTGAGACAAGCCTCGATTTCCTACAATTTTAAACTGAATTCAAAATACCTTTCTGATGCGACGCTAAGTGTAATAGGAACAAATCTTTTCTTTTTGTATAAAAAAGCACCATTTGATCCTGAGCAAGTGTCAGGGGTAAATCCAGGTGGCGTAGGGGTGGACATTTTTGGAATTCCAATTACAAGATCATTAGGGTTCTCAGTGAAGTTAAATTTTTAAATCCGGAGTTATGAAAAAGTATTTTAAATATAAAGCGTTTTATTTATTAATGGCTACAGGTATGTTTGCCGTAAGCTGTACAAGTGAATTTGATAAAATCAATAGTGATTATACTCCCGGTTTGGGTGATGAACAACTTAACGCAGACTTCGGTCAGCTGGTTGCTTCTATGAAATTAATGCAGAGAGGTTTGGTACATTATAATCTAGGAGTGTATCAATTGCAGCAAAATCTGAATGCTGATATGTTTAGTGGATACTTCGCTACAGCTACGCCATTTAATGGGAATAATTTCAACTCTACTTATTTTATGATGGATAATTGGAATGAGAGGATTATGATTACACAGCTGGAAGATGTTCTTAATAAAAAAGATATTTTTAAAGCAGTGATGGATAAAACTTATCCGGGATATAATTTTGATAAATCATTGGCCATCATGGATATTGTTAAGGTGATTTCTAGTCTTAAAGTTTCTGATGTGCATGGCCCTGTGATTTACAGTAAATTTAATAAACCCAACAGTGATGGATCTACTGACTTTGATTCACAGGCAGATGCTTACCATTATTTTATTGCAGATCTTACAAAGGCTATAACAGTACTTCAAAATACAACTATTGCACCTGAAGATAAATCTGTAATGAAATCTGCTGATGTTTTCTATGGCGGAGATACTGTGAAGTGGATGAAATTTGCAAATTCCCTTAAGTTTAGAATTGCAATGAGAATGAGATATGCAGCACCGGCAGACTCTAAAAAATTTGCTGAGGAAGCCCTTGCTTCACCAGCGGGTCTTATCGAAAATAATATAGACAATGCTTTAATCAATTATGGAACACCTTCTCCTGCAGGAGGAGTAATTTATGATTGGGGGGATTGCAGATCTGGAGCACCGCTTTTAGCATATTTAAATGGGTTCAAAGATCCACGGATCAGTGCATATGCTTTTAAAGCAACAGATCCTGCTGCTGCAGACCAGTATATAGGTATTCGTCAAGGTATTGATTTAAAAGGTGATAAAACATTTTATGTTAATTATTCTGTGCCTTTAGCTGATGCGGCGGGAGGAGCTTACTTTGCACCTGGAAATCAAAACGGAAGAGGAAAAATATTTACTGCACCAGAGACATGGTTTCTAAAAGCTGAAGCAGCATTATACGGCTATGCTGGTGCAGGTGATGCAAAAAGTAATTATGAAATGGGGGTAAGAATATCTATGGAAGAATGGGGGAAAAGTGCAGACTACGCTGCTTATATTTCAGATGATATCTCTACAGAACAACCTTATGTAGATCCTAAAAATGCTGTAAACAATATTCCGGCAGGAAATTCAATGTTAAGTACTGTGACAATAAAATGGAACGAAACTGATAACACAGAAAGAAAGCTTGAAAGAATAATGACTCAGAAATGGTTGGCTTTATATCCTGATGGTTCAGAAGCATGGGCTGAACAAAGAAGAACAGGATATCCAATCTTATTCAAAAACATTCTGAATTCCAGTCAAGGTAATATTGATACAGATAAAATGATCAGAAGAATACCTATATCAACCAAATATCGTAATAATAATCCGGTGGGATACCAAAAGGCAGCAGCGACGTTAGGTGGACCGGATAACGGAGGAACAAAACTTTGGTGGGATAAAAAATTATAAAAAGGCAAAAACATGTAATACAGAGGCATCTCAATGCTAAAGTTCCGACAGGAGAGAAATCTCACTATTATAGTTTCGTTTTATGTCGTGATCACTTTGAGATGTCCTCTTTTCCTTCGAATATTATTTTAATACGGAAAAAACAATTATATATTTTTAACGGATTTATTTTAACAAATTACAAAAATAATATTATGATGAAAACAACTTATTTTTCTTTTGCATTATACCTGTTTTTGGTTGTAATGCTAGTTAATGGATGTAGAGGGAATGATCAGGAGTTAACTGTGTCAAAGAATGTTAATGCTGAAAACTCAGCATCGAAAATTTCCAATCAGGATTTTAGTAACCTTATTGCTTATAAAAACAGTGATCATGAGCTGTCAGTAGGTTATTACCGTACATGGAGAGACAGCGCCACAGCAAACGGTAACCTTCCAACGATGAAGTGGCTGCCGGACAGTCTGGATGTGGTGATGGTTTTTCCTTATGATACTCCACCGGATAATCCGTACTGGAGTACTCTTAAAAATAAATATGTTCCTTACCTTCATAAGCGGGGGACTAAAGTTATTATAACCTTAGGGAATTTAAGCAGCGCAACCTCTAGCGGTGGCCAGAATAATTACTCGGTGTGGGCAAAAAGTATTTATGATAAATGGGTGGGAGAGTATAACCTGGATGGTATTGACATTGATATAGAAAGCAACCCGAGTGGAGCTACACTAACAAAATTTGTTGCTGCAAGCAAAGCATTATCAAAATATTTCGGCCCGAAGTCGGGAACCGGGAAAACATTTGTATATGATACCAATCAGAATCCCACATCATTTTTTACCCAGACAGCTTCCTGCTATAATTATGTATTCTTGCAGGCTTATGGAAGAAGTACTTCTAATCTCACTCTTGTGTCTGGACTATATGCACCCTATATCAGTATGAAACAATTTTTACCGGGCTTTTCATTTTATGAAGAGAATGGTTACCCCGGTAATTACTGGAATGATATAAGATATCCTCAGAATGGTACCGGCCGGGGCTATGATTATGCCCGTTGGCAACCGGCTGGTGGTAAGAAAGGAGGCCTGTTTTCATATGCTATTGACAGAGATGCACCATTGAGTTCTTCAACGGATAATACACTGCTGGCCCCTAATTTTAAAGTGACAAAAGATCTCATCAAGATTATGAATCCTTAAGAAGGTGAGAATGTAAAGCATAGCTCAATTAAGTTAATTAAAAATCAATAAAAATATAAAAAACTAAAAATGTTCGTGGGTTTTAGACTCTTTCAGGTGGAAATGATGATGTGTCATTCTAAATTTTTCACTCTCTTTCATTAAGTCCGGAATAACATTTTGGAAACTTTTTAATATTTTTTAATTTCAATATGGGAAAAAACAACTCAGGAAACCGTCTGGTAAACCCAATCCTTTGGATATCGACGTTGTATTTTGCAATGGGAATGCCCTTTGTAACCATCAATGCCGTTTCCGGAATTATGTACAAGGATATGGGAATTTCAGATTCTCAGATTACATTCTGGACGGCACTTATTATGTTGTCATGGACATTGAAGCCGCTTTGGAGCCCCTTCCTGGAGATTTACAAAACCAAGAAATTTTTCGTTGTTTTTACTCAGTTTGCCATAGGGATTTTATTCGCTCTGGTCGCCTTGAGCCTTCCTTTACCGGGATTTTTTAAGTATAGCATTGCTCTCTTTGCCGTCATTGCTTTTTGTGGAGCCACTCATGATATTGTTGCCGATGGAACGTACATCAGTTTTCTTACCAATAAGGAACAGGCAAAATATATCGGCTGGCAGGGCGCATTTTACAACCTGGCAAAGATTATCAGCAGTGGAGCACTGGTCTATTTTGCAGGAGTGCTTGAAAAAACAAAAGGAGTTACTCACGCATGGATGATCATCATGGCAATTTATGCAGTAGTATTTTTTGCTTTAGCGATGTATCATTCATGGATTTTACCGAAAGAAAATAATGAAGAACAAAAAGTATTGAAAACAGCCGGAAATATCCGAAAGGAACTTCTGGAAGTTATCACTTCATTTTTTACAAAACCTAAAATCTTGTGGTGTATCCTGTTCATCATTTTATACCGTTTTGCAGAAGGCTTTGCCATCAAAATTGCCCCGTTGTTTTTTAAAGCGCCGAGGTCTTCAGGTGGATTAGGGTTATCTACATCAGATATCGGATTGATTTACGGGACGTACGGCTCAGCGGCATTTATTCTGGGATCTGTATTAGCAGGCTATTTTATTTCTGCCCGCGGACTCAAAAAATCGTTGATATGGCTGTGTTGTGCTTTCAATATTCCGTTTGTGGTGTATGCCTTATTGGCGCACTATCAACCGGCAGATCTTATGCCTGTAGCAGTGGCAGTCGTTGTAGAATATTTCGGGTACGGCTTTGGTTTCGTAGGCCTGATGTTGTACATGATGCAGCAGATTGCACCCGGAAAACATAAAACTGCCCACTATGCATTCGCAACCGGTATTATGAATCTCGGAGTGATGATTCCGGGAATGTTCAGCGGGATGATCAGCGACTGGGTAGGATACAAAATCTTTTTTATCTGGGTTTTAATCGCTACGATTCCCGCATTTTTGGTTACCCTGTTTGTTCCATTCCCTTATACAGAAAATAAAGAAGAACGTAGGTAGCCTACACTAAACCTCACAGGCTTTCAAAACATGTTAGGTTTAAAATAACACAATCAATTAGTAAACAATTAAAATAAAAAAGTAAAAATACTTTATGACAGCTCAATCAGTAATGATCCCATGGCAGGATCGCCCGGAAGGTAGCAATGATATCATGTGGAGGTTTTCCGAAAACCCGATCATTAACAGATATGCGATACCTACTTCCAACAGTATATTCAATAGTGCGGTGATCCCTTTTGAAGAAGGATTTGCAGGAGTGTTCCGTTGTGACAACAAAGCGGTTCAGATGAATATTTTTGCAGGTTTCAGTAAAGACGGAATCCATTGGGATATCAATCATGATCCTATTGAAATGAAGGCCGGAAATACAGACATGATCGAATCTGATTATAAATATGATCCGCGGGTGACCTTTATCGAAGACCGTTACTGGATCACCTGGTGTAACGGATACAACGGGCCTACGATTGGAATTGGATATACCTTTGATTTTAAAGAATTTTTCCAGTGCGAAAATGCCTTTTTACCTTTCAACAGAAACGGGGTGCTTTTCCCGGAAAAGATCAATGGTAAATATGCAATGCTGAGCCGTCCGAGTGATAACGGCCATACCCCTTTCGGAGATATCTACATCAGCTACAGCCCTGATATGAAATACTGGGGAGAGCATCGTTGCGTAATGAAAGTCACCCCATTTGAAGACAGTGCATGGCAGTGTACAAAAATTGGGGGCGGGCCGGTTCCTATTAAAACAGAAGAAGGATGGCTGTTATTTTACCATGGCGTAATCAATACCTGCAGAGGATTCAGATATTCAATGGGGGCAGCGTTGCTTGATCTTGAAGATCCTACGAAAGTATTATACAGAACCAAGCCTTATCTATTGGCTCCGGCAGAATTGTATGAACTTACGGGAGATGTCCCGAATGTTGTTTTCCCTTGTGCAGCACTGACAGAAGGTGATAAAGTAACGGTGTACTATGGTGCTGCCGATACGGTAGTGGCTATTGCATTCGGATATATTTCAGAAATTATTGATTTCATGAAAAAGAACTCAATCTAAAGAATATGAAGTTTTTAAATATGGAAATTAGCTTAATTCCCTTTATTATTGGGATTTTTGTAATGGTTTTCCTATTTTTAAACCAACTTTTAAATTAAATCCTGATACCTTTGATCATGAAGAAAGAATTGCTTATCTGTTTTTTTACGGCCCTGGTTTCGATGACCAACGCCCAGCAAAATAAAAATGATGTGTTATCCTGGGTAGACCCATTTATTGGAACCGGCGGGCATGGGCACACATTTCCGGGGGCTACCACGCCTTTCGGAATGATTCAGCTGAGTCCGGATCAGAATACCAAAAGCGGTGACTGGGACTGGTGTTCCGGGTATCATTACAGCAGCAAGACGATCATGGGATTCAGTCACAATCACCTGAGCGGAACCGGTTGGGCAGATCTCGGAGATATTCTGGTAATGCCTACTGTAGGCCAGGTGAAGATGGTTCCGGGTACAGAAGCCAATCCTGACACGGGATACCGTTCAACATTCAGTCATGAAAAAGAAACCGCTTCGCCAGGGTATTATTCCGTAATGCTCGACAGTTATGGAATTAAAGCAGAACTGACGGCCTCTCCAAGAGTAGGTTTTCATAAATATACATTTCCAAAAACTGAAGAAGCAAATATCATTATCGACCCTACCAATAAAATCTTTGGAAATATCTACCACACTCTGGTAAGCGTAGAAGGGAATAATAAGATTAAAGGCTATTGCTACAGCAACGGATGGGGCGGAAAACGATTTGCCTATTTTGTGATGGAATTTTCAAAACCTTTCAAATCTTACGGAGTCTATGCTGAAGGGAAAATAAAAAACAATGAAAAGATTGCTCTTGCCAAAGATGCGAAAGCTTTTGTAAGATTTGCTACAGAGAACAATGAAAGCATCGAAGTAAAAGTGTCTTTATCTCCTGTAAGCACGGAAAATGCTCAGGAAAACTTTGACACCGAAGCTAAGAATGTCAATTTCGCTCAGGCTAAAGAGACCGCACAGAGCACCTGGAGAGACCTTATCGGAAGATTTCAGGTGACAGGAGGTACAGACAGTCAGAGAAAAATTTTCTACACCGGAGTTTACCATACATTCATTGCACCTAATTTATATATGGATGCCAACGGAGACTACGTGGCTGCTCAGGAAAATATGAACACCAAGTGGTTTACCAATTACAGTACCTATTCTTACTGGGACGGGTTTAGGGCAACACATCCGCTGTTGACCATCATGGATCAGAAGCATACCAAGGAATTTGCCAATTCTTTAATCAGCAGATATACAGATCGTAAAGACCATATGCCGATCTGGGAACTTTGTGGTTACGATAACTTCTGTATGTTGGGATATCACAGTGTATCCGTAATCTGGGATGCCATTTCAAAAGGAGTGCCGGGAATTGATGCTGAAAAAGCGTTTGCCGCGATGAAAGATGCTTCTTTAACGGACAAAATGAGCAGTAGCGATGGGGGCGGAGGTTTAAATGATTATATCAAATTAGGCTATACCCCTTCTGAAAACGGAGCTTCCGTCTCTGCTACATTGGAATATGCATATGACGACTGGTGTATCCTGCAGCTGGCAGAAAAACTGGGTAAAAAAGATGAAGCGGATATATACAGAAAACGTTCCATGAACTTCCTGAATACATTCAATAAAGAAAATAATCATTTCTGGCCAAGACAAAAAGACGGGAAATTTATCCCTGATTTTATATTGAATGACTGGAAAAAATTACAGCCTCACTGGGTTTCCGGGAATATCTGGGCGTATGACTTTTTTGCTCCGCATCAGATTGATGAAATGATGAATCTGTATGGCGGTAAAAAAGGATTTGAAGAAAAACTGGATAAAACCTTTACAGAAAAACTGAACATGGAAGGGGAACAGCATGTTGATATCTCAGGATTCATCGGATCTTTAGGATTCGGAGATGAGCCGGGACATCATGTACCTTATTTGTACAACTACGCCGGAAGTCCTTACAAAACCCAGAAAATGGTGAAGTACATCCGTGATAATATGTACGCTGCAAAACCTGACGGGATTGTAAATAATGAAGATTGCGGACAAATGTCAGCATGGTATATTTTCTCTTCCTTAGGATTTTATCCTGTAACCCCGGGAAAACCTGTATATGCCATTGGAGCTCCCCAGTTCCCTAAAGCATCCCTGAAGCTGGAAAACGGAAAAACATTTACCGTGATTGCCGATAAAATTTCTGACAAGAATATCTATGTTCAGAAAATGTTCCTGAACGGAAAAGAATACAAAAGCTGGGAACTGAACCACAGCGATATTATGAATGGCGGGGAACTGAGATTTGTAATGGGAAGTAAGCCTGTAAAATAAAAGAATAAAAATAAAAACGAAATAATAGTATCAATGGAAAGGAGAAATTTTATTAAAACAAGTGCATTGGCAGGAGCCGGATTGCTGTTTACCCAAAATGTTTTTGCAAAGAATCTGATCATAGACGATTTTCCGGTTGTTCGTGTTCCGAAAGACAAAAGACATTTTACCAGTGAATCCGTAGAAAATGCGATTGCCGCTTTCAGAAAGAAAGTTAAAAATAAAGAATTATCATGGCTGTTTGAAAACTGCTTTCCGAATACTTTAGATACTACCGTTTTTTATAGTGAAGCCAATGGAAAGCCTGATACCTATGTGATTACAGGAGATATTGATGCCATGTGGCTTCGTGACAGCTCTGCACAGGTATTTCCTTACCTTCAGTTCTCAAAGAAAGATGAAAAGCTTCACAAGCTAATTTCGGGGGTGATTCACAA
Source organism: Chryseobacterium sp. UNC8MFCol (assembly GCF_000482305.1). NCBI lineage: Bacteria > Pseudomonadati > Bacteroidota > Flavobacteriia > Flavobacteriales > Weeksellaceae > Chryseobacterium > Chryseobacterium sp. UNC8MFCol. The sequence continues at coordinate 349,311 of NZ_AXUZ01000003.1, read as the reverse complement.
ACAGACCACTTTCATTCTTAAGGATCCGTATGCCAATGCTTTTTACAATGACGACCAGAAGATCAGCAAGTGGAAAGAATATGATCATACCGATATGAAACCGGGGATCCATGAAAGAAAATGGGAAATCGATTCATTATGCTATCCTATCCGTTTAGCATACCACTTCTGGAAAGAGACAGGAGATACAAAACCCTTTGATGCCAACTGGTTGCAGGGGATCAAACTTACTTTACAGACCTTTACAGAACAGCAAAGAAAAAAAGACTTAGGTCCTTACAAATTTGAACGTACCACATCATGGGCTACAGATGGTGTTCCTATGGGAGGTTACGGATATCCGACGAAACCTGTTGGTTTGATCAGCTCGATGTTCCGTCCAAGCGATGATGCTACGATTTATGGATTTTTAATTCCGTCAAATTTATTTGCAGTCGTAAGCTTACGTCAGGCGGCAGAAATGGTTTCTCAGATTAAAAATGAAAAAGCTTTAGCCCAGCAACTGAACAGCCTTGCTGATGAGGTAGATGCTGCCATTAAGAAATATGGCGTTTACGATCACCCGGAATATGGAAAAATATATGCTTTTGAAGTTAATGGCTTTGGAAGTTATAACCTGATGGATGATGCAAATTGCCCAAGCTTGCTAGGTTTGCCTTATCTGGGGGCCGTGAAATCTGACGATCCTGTCTATGTAAACACCAGAAAATTTGTATGGTCAGAAAATAACCCGTTCTTTTTCAAAGGTAAGCTGGCGGAAGGAATCGGGGGGCCGCACATCGGACTGGATATGATCTGGCCGATGAGTATTATTATGAAAGCACTCACTTCAAAAGATAAAAGTGAGATCAGATGGTGTATAAACACCTTACAGAAAACTCATGGAGGAACAGGATTTATGCATGAATCCTTCCACAAAGACAATGACAAGAAATTCACCAGAGAATGGTTTGCCTGGTCAAATACATTATTTGGTGAACTTTTATGGAAAACCTTTAACGAGAACCCGGATTTACTGGCTTAGGTTAGGTATTTTGCAGTAGGTAACAGCATCCCTTTATTCCCGTTTTTTAGTTGAATTGTGTTACAAGGCTTTTTGCTCAGAAAGGCCTTGTAGGACTCTCATTGCTTAGCTAATCCGTTTTTCCCCTTTTTCACAAAGAGAACGACTAGATAAAACAAATCAAATAACTTAAAAAAAATTGTATGAAAAAAGCCTTTATTGCATTGATCCTATTGATCATTCACGTGGAATCTGTGCTTTACGCACAGCAGCTTAGCCCTATGGGAATCTGCTACGTAGAAGTAAATAACAACAATCTTCTCAACGCAGGGGCGTACAAGTTACAAACCTCAAACAGTTACCTCTTTAATGTCGTCAATATTTTTGCGGCGAATATTAATTATGACACCAGCCGTGGCAGGGCTTATCTGTACAGCAATAACAATGTCACCAAAGTACTGACTAACGCAGATACCTACATCAAACCCCTCCAGCAAAAAGGAATGAAAGTGGTATTAACAATTTTAGGAAACCATCAGGGAGCAGGAATCTGTAATTTTCCAACCCGTGAGGCAGCCAAAGATTTTGCATTACAATTAGCCAATACCGTCAATACCTATGGATTGGATGGAATTGATTTCGATGATGAATACTCGGAATATGGAAATAACGGAACCGGACAGCCAAATGACAGCTCTTTTGTAATGCTCGTTCAGGAGTTGAGAGCGCTGTTGCCTAATAAACTTATTACCTTTTATTACTATGGCCCCGCTGCTTCAAGACTTTCCTGGAACGGAAGCAGGGTAGGAGACAATGTCAACTACAGCTGGAATGCCAACTACGGATCATTTTCCGCGCCTAATGTCCCTCCGTTGACGAAAGCTCAGATTTCTCCGGCAGCAGTTTGGTTAGGAAATACTTCTAACTCAACGACGACCAGTCTTGCCAGTCAGACCAAAACAGGAGGATATGGCTTATATCTTTGGTATGATTTGAAAGGGACCAATCAGGTATCACAACTGTCTGCAGGAACTCAAACTTTATATGGAGAACAAACCGTTTTAAGTACTCCGTTGCAATCATGGACAGCGGGAACCAATTGTGATGCACCTATTGGTTTATCTACAAGCAATCTTACAGGAACAAGTGCAAAATTAAACTGGACTGCCGTAGGAACAAGCACCTATGATATTGATTATAAAGCAGCTTCATCTACTACATGGACAAGTGTAGCAACTGCTGTTAGCGGAACTTCCGTTACGGTTTCAGGATTAACAGCAAATACAGAGTATGACTGGAGAATCAGAACAAACTGTAGTGTCAAAAGTACCTATATGTTTGCTCCAAGATTTAATAGCGGAGGCGGAACAACCACCCCTACCGGTTCATATGCAGTCAGCCTTGACGGGACCAGCAAATCAGGATCAGCGGGAAATATCAGTCTAAGCGGTTCGGTATTGTCTTTTGAAGGCTGGATAAAACCCGCTTCTTTCAAATCAGGATTCCCTTATATTTCAGCCATTATGGGAACAGAAGCAGGGGATGCCAATTCTGCGTTCTTACGTTTGGGAGATGCCAGCCTGGCCAATAACAAACTGCAATTTGTACTCAGCATTAATAATGTACAACAAAAATTGGCCTCCAATACAGCATTAAATACCAATACCTGGTATCATGTTGCTGCGACTTATGACGGAACGACGATGAAACTTTATATCAACGGAACACTTGACGCCAGCAAAGCTCAGACGGGAAGTGTGAGCTCAAACGGAGCGTTCAACGTTGGATATCTATATGAAACCTCAAGGAATTTTAACGGAAAAATTGATGAGGTGCGTGTTTGGAAACGGGCATTAAGCCAGACGGAAATCAGCCAGAATATGTGTAATGTGAGTTTACCGGCAACATCGCTTGCCGCTTATTGGAAATTTAATGAAGGCAGCGGTTCATCTGTCCAGGATATTTCAGGAAACGGAGTGACATTGACCTTATCAGGAGCTGATGCTTCTATCTGGGCAGCAGATGTACCATGTACTACTTCCGCAGCAAGAACTTCAAAAAATACAGTAGGCCAAAAGATCATCGGTTCTGAACAAACAGGATTGAACAAACAGCTGAAACTGTACCCGAATCCTTTAAGCAGATCTTCCCAGCTTAGAATTTCTACCCCTGAAGATTACAACGGAGGGCAACTGAAAGTATACAACTTTACCGGAAGTTTGGTTGATACTCAGGTTTTAAAGAGTGGAAATCATGAATACAATCTGCAAAAGCTTCCTGCAGGAAATTATATCCTTCAGTTTGAATCTCAAAACGGAAGTGTAAAACAGACTGAAAAATTAATCATCAAATAAACAAATTCCATCATTGGGCTTCGGCCCAATGATTTTATCAAAACTAAAAAGTATACTATGAAAAAAACATCTATTCTTTCCGCCCTGGCATTACTGGGGGTTCAGACAGCTACCGTGCTTAAGGCGCAGCAGCTTAATAATCCCATAGGGATATGTTATGTGGAGGTTAATAATAATAACATGCTGAATGCAGGTTCCTATACTTTGCAAAACAGCAATAAGCAGCTATTTGACGTTGCCATTATCTTTGCAGCGAATATCAACTATGATGTTTCCAAAAGCAGAGCTTACATCTCGAGCAATAACAATGTTACCAAAGTACTAAACGATGTGAATACTTATGTAAAACCTTTACAACAGAAAGGAATTAAAGTATTACTGGATATTCTGGGAAATCATCAGGGAGCAGGTATTTCCAATTTTCCCAACAGGGAAGCGGCCAAGGATTTTGCTTTACAGATAGCCAATACGGTATATACCTACGGTTTGGATGGAGTAGATCTCGATGATGAATATGCAGGATATGGAAATAACGGAACCGGACAGCCAAACAGCAGTTCTTTCGTCATGCTTTTACAGGAATTGAAGGCTGCTATGCCTGATAAACTGATCACTTTCTATTATTTAGGACCTGCAACAAGCAGACAGAGCTATAACGGAGATGCAGCAGGAAATTATATAGACTATAGCTGGAATCCATATTACGGAACTTACAGCGCTCCTAATGTACCGCCACTTACTAAATCTAAACTTTCTCCTGCAGCAACCTGGATTCAGAACACAAACCCTCAGTCTACTTCTACGGCTACCCTTACCACATTGGCTACCAACACCAAAAACGACGGGTATGGAGTATTTATGTGGTATGATCTGGGAGGAACCAATGTTGCCAGTTATCTGAGTACAGGATCCAATATTCTTTATAATGAAAATACACAACTTACCGGTCAGCTATACTCATGGTCTCAGGGAGTAGCTTGTGATCCGCCATTAGGACTCGAAGTAACAAATGTAACGGGAACCTCTGCCAAGTTAAACTGGACTTCCAACGGTTCCCAGACATATAATATCGATTATAAGCCGGCCAATTCTACAACTTGGGTAAGCGCAGGAACCAATTATTCAGGAAGTAATATTGTGATCAGTAATCTGAGCCTGAATACAGACTACGACTGGAGAATTCAATCCAACTGTTCTTCAACACTGACGAGTACCTATCTTTTTGCTCCGAGATTCAATTCAGGGAACGGATGTGCAACACCTGCCGGTCTCGTATCAGGAAGCAATTTGGGAACAACTACTCAATTATCATGGGAGGCCACAGGTGCTCCTGCCTATAATTTACAGTATAAGACAACAACAGCTACAACTTGGACAGATGTTCCGGCTGTTTCCACCAATACCTACACCCTTCAGAATCTTTCACCAAACACTGCGTATCAATGGAAAGTACAATCGGTATGCAACGGTGGAACGGTAAGCACCTATTCCGCGGAAAATACATTTAACAGTGGCTTTGCCCCGGTAACCAGCCCAGGTTCAAGATCGCTGTCCTTTAACGGAAGTACCAATTATCTTAATGCCGGGCAATTTAATTTAAGTGGAAATGCAATGACATTTGAAGGTTGGGTAAAAGTGAATGCCTTCAAAACAGGATTCCCATACATCACTTCCGTAGTGGGAATTGAAGTAGGAGATAATAATTCTGCGATATTGCGATTTGGAGATGGAAACCTTGCCAACAATAAGCTGCAGTTTATATTGAGTTTCGGGTCTTCACAGGTGAAACTGAACAGTAATTCAACATTTAATACCAATACATGGTATCATGTGGCAGCTACTTATGACGGATCTTCCATGAAAATGTATATCAATGGAAATCTGGACGCCAGTGTGCCTACAACCGGAAACTTTACCGCGAACGGTATTTTGTACCTGGGAAGAAACTATGATAATTCCCGTACACTGAACGGAAACCTGGATGAATTCAGGGTTTGGAAAAGAGCATTAACAGCACAGGAGATCACAGATAATAAATGTAACGTTGCACCTGCCTCCACAGCATTGGAAGCCAATTGGAAAATGGATGAGGGAAGTGGAAACGGGGCTCTGGATGCAACGGCGAACACCCATTTTGCAACATTGACGAATATGTCAGACTCCAACTGGAGCACAGATGTAGCCTGCAATGCTTCTTTATCTGTAGAAGACTTAAAAGGACTTGCCAGCGGGAAAGAAAGCAGTGTTTATCCTAACCCTGTTAAAAAAGGAAGTGATATTCACTTTAAAATTGAAAATAATTCAGCAAGTGAAATATCTTTGTATGATATTTCCGGAAAATTGTTGAAAAAACAGCAAATTAATAAAAATATTAATAGAGTGAATACCCAGGATTTATCCCGTGGTGCCTATATTTATAAAATTATTTCAGCAGACAGACATCTATTGTCATCAGGAAAGATTATTGTGGAGTAAACCTGTGGTTTGCCGGAATATATAAGTAGAATTAATTTTGAGATTTGAGACCGGCAGGCAGGTTTTTTCTTGTCTGTTTGTTTTCAGTCTGAGAATAGTGAGTAAATAAATTAGAAAATAATGCAAAACATACTGGGGATAGATATTGGAGGCTCCCATATTACATTGGCTCAGGTAGATCCTGAAAAACGTGAAATCATTTCTTCAACCTATGTAAGGGAACATGTGGATTCTTATGAAAAAAAAGAAACAATTTTTTCTGCGTGGGTTGCTGCGATAGAAAAAGCTTCCCATGATTTGAAAAGAGAAGATCTTCTCATAGGAATTGCAATGCCGGGACCTTTCGATTATGAAAACGGAGTTGCCTTGATGCTGCACGGGAAATTTCTTGACATTTACAACGTAAACATCAAAGAAGAGCTGGCAAAACGTTTGTCGATTTCCCTCGATCAGATTCATTTTGTAAATGATGCAGCCGCTTTTATGGAAGGAGAAGTTTTCGGAGGCTGTGTGCAGGACTATACACGGATTTTTGGAGTAACGTTGGGAACAGGATTTGGAACCACCTTTTATAATGGAGAAACAGCTACCGATGAAGATCTTTGGGATGCTCCGTTCAGGGATTCTATTTTTGAAGACTTTATGGCGACACGTTGGTTTGTAAACCGTTACGAAGAATTAACAGGTGAAAAAATTTCAGGAACTAAAGAACTGCTTGAAAAACCGCAGGATATTCAGAATATGATGTTTGAGGAGTATGCAGATACCTTTTCACAGTTTATTGTGCAGCATGTCAGCAAATATCAGCCGGAAGTCTTAGTTATAGGAGGTAATATTGCCAAAGCATATCCTCATTTTGAAGCAAAATTTAAGGAGAATCTCTCCGCAAATCATATTAACCTGCCCGTGAAAATCTCCGCAATATTTGAAGATGCAGCCATTTTGGGAGCGGCCAGTTATGCCCTGAAAAAAGCAAAATAAATTAAAAACGAAACGATACAATGAAGTCTCTATTTTCTACTTTTTTTCTTGTATTACAGGCCTGGGCCTTCGGTCAGAACATGTCTCCCGTAGATTATGTGAATCCGTTGATGGGAACCCAGTCCAAACCTTCTTTATCCAACGGAAATACCTATCCTGCAGTGGGACTTCCATGGGGAATGAATATCTGGACTCCCCAGACCGGTAAAATGGGTGACGGATGGGCGTATACCTATGATGCAGATAAAATTAAAGGATTTAAACAAACCCATCAGCCTTCTCCCTGGATGAACGATTACGGCGCTTTTGCCATGATGCCCGGAGTAGGTAAATTGAAATTTAAAGAAGATGAACGGGCAAGCTGGTTCAGTCATAAAGCTGAGGTATCAACACCTTATTTTTATAGTGTGTATCTGGCAGATATCAATGTAACTACTGAATTTACGCCAACAGAAAGAGCCTCTTTCTTTAAGTTTGATTTTCCCAAAACAGACAGTGCCTATGTGGTCATTGATGCCTTAAACAAAGGTTCATACATTAAGATTTTATCTAAAGAAAGAAAAATCCTGGGCTATACTACCCGATATTCAACCGGGAAATATGAAAATTTTAAAAACTACTTTGTTATTCAGTTTGATAAAGATTTTGAGCTGACAAGAACATGGAAAGACAATCAGCTGATCAACGGCCAGTTGGAGGTAACCAGCGACCATACCGGTGCGGTTGTAGGTTTTAAACTTAAAAATAAAGAAGCGGTTTACGCTAAAGTAGCTTCCTCATTCATTAGTTTTGAACAGGCAGAGTTGAACCTTACAAGAGAAATCGGTAACAGAAATTTCGAACAGGTAAAGACAGATGCCAAAAATATCTGGAATAAAACCCTTGGGAAATTAGAAGTAAAAGGAGGAACAGACCAGCAGATGAGAACTTTCTATTCTTCGCTATACAGAACCCTGTTTTTTCCACAAAAATTATATGAAGTTGATGCACGGAATAAAATAAAACACTGGAGCCCGTACAACGGTAAAATCGCTGACGGAAGAATGTTTGCCGGAACAGGTTTCTGGGATACTTTCCGAGCTTTATATCCGTTCTTAAATCTGGTGTATCCAAGTATTAACGTGGAAATGCAGGAAGGTCTGGCAAATGCATACAAAGAAGGCGGTTTCTTGCCGGAATGGAGCAGCCCCGGATATTCTGATATTATGATTGGGAATAATTCGGCTTCCGTAGTGGCAGATGCTTATATCAAAGGACTTCGGGGATATGATGTAGAAACGTTATGGCAGGCGGTAAAACATGGTGCCGATAATGAAGGTCCTATTGAAGCAGTAGGGCGTGCAGGAGTGCAATATTACAATACATTGGGCTACGTTCCGTATGATGTGAAAATCAATGAAAATGCTGCCAGAACACTGGAATATGCCTATGATGATTTTTCTATTTACCAATTGGGGAAAGCTTTAGGAAAACCTGCTTCAGAAATTGATATTTACAAAAAAAGAGCGTATAATTACAAAAATGTGTTTGACAAAGAAACAGGTTTAATGCGCGGTAAGAATAAAGACGGGAATTTCCAGAAACCTTTCAATCCTTTTAAATGGGGCGATGCCTTTACAGAAGGAAACAGCTGGCATTATACGTGGTCTGTATTCCAGGATATTGACGGACTGGCAGAATTGATGGGAGGTAAAAAGAAGTTTGAAGCCAAACTGGATGAGGTATTTTCACTTCCTCCTGTTTTTGATGACAGCTATTACGGCGGAGTAATTCATGAGATCAGAGAAATGCAGATCATGAATATGGGGCAGTATGCTCACGGAAACCAGCCGATACAGCATATGATTTATCTTTATAATTATGCCGGAGCTCCGTATAAAACACAATACTGGACAAGACAGGTGATGAATAAACTCTATATGGCTACACCTGACGGATATTGTGGAGATGAAGATAACGGGCAGACTTCTGCGTGGTATGTTTTCTCAGCCCTGGGATTCTATCCGGTGACACCGGCTACGGATCAGTATGTACTGGGAGCACCATTATTCAAGGAAGCAACCATTCACCTTGAAAACGGAAAGAAAATTGAAATCAAAGCACCGGAAAACAATGCAGATAATCTGTATGTAAAATCACTGAACGTAAACCAACAGCCTTATTCCAAAAACTGGTTAAGCCATCAGGAGCTGATGAAAGGAGCTGTTCTTGATTTTACAATGGATAACAAACCGAACAAAGAAAGAGGATCACAGGAAAAAGATTTTCCTTATTCAATGTCAAAAGAACAATCGAAATAAAATAATTTAACACTTAGAAATAAACTGTATGAGTACAGAAAAGAAAGAAATATTCGAGAGAGTAGAAGAGATGCTTGGAGCACAGGGATTTACTATTGCAGCAAAAGATGATACAAGACCCTGGGGAGGATTTTTTGTGATTGATGAAAATCAGGCTCAGGATTTTGCCAACCAGTATTTTGACGGGATTGATGTGGAAAACTTAAGAATAGGAGGAAAACTAAGTCCGAAAATTCTTATTGTTGCTCCACAGGCGAGATTAAGCTGGCAGTATCACCACAGAAGAGCCGAGATCTGGCAGGTTGTGGAAGGTACCGTAGGAATCAAAAGAAGCAATACCGATGACGAGGGTGAAGTAGCAGAATACAATCCAAAAGATCAGGTAAAACTTCAGCAGGGAGAGAGACACCGTTTAATCGGTCTTGATGGCTGGGGAATTGTTGCTGAAATCTGGCAGCATACCGATTCTTCCCATCCTTCCGATGAGGATGATATCGTTCGTGTACAGGATGATTTCGGAAGATAACTTACAATAAAGCATTCACATTTCTTCCCTTCACCAATTCTGAGGGGAAGAGTGTAATGTCACCAGCCTTTTTCGGATTCAATATTTCTAAAGCGACCTTTCTTTCACAGTTGCACCCTGATTCTGAATTTATCATTTGCGCTCATCATTTTTATATGGCGCAATGAATTTCTTTTTTAATAATTAAAATAGCTGAAGATCATGATAAAAAATATGCTGTCACTCTGTATATCTGTTGTATGCGGAATCATTATACACGCCCAATCATTCGAATCGCCCAATGGTAAACTGCAACTGAATTTTACCATCAAAGAAGAAGGAAGCCCGTATTATACGCTTCAATATAAAGGGAAACCCGTTGTGAAGGATAGTAAACTGGGATTTATTTTAAAACCTTCCACCTCTTATTTTTCAGGATTTAAAGTGGAAAATATCAGCTATACTTCTGAAAATACTAGCTGGAAAACCGTTTGGGGACCGAACAAAGAAGTAAACGATCATTATAAAGAAATGCTCGTTCATCTCGTGCAAAATAAAACAGGCTGGAAACTGGATATCAGATTCAGACTTTTTGATGACGGATTGGGCTTCAGATATGAGTTTCCTGTTCAGCCTGACTTGAGACATTTTACGATCAGCAATGAGCTCACCTCCTTCAATCTGGCCAAAGATTATAAAGCATTCTGGATTCCCGCAGATTATGATACCAATGAATTTCCGGTAACGACTTCAACATTATCCCAAATTTCAGGATTAATTGATGAAGTAAGAAAAGAACCGTTGGCAGCCAAAGCTCCAAGTACAAGTTTAGCAGTACAAACGCCTTTGATGCTGAAATCTCAAGATGGAATTTATATCAACATCCATGAAGCTGCACTAGTTAACTTTCCGGCGATGACTCTTAACCTTGATGATAAAAACTTTATTCTTTCTTCCAATCTTACACCCGATAAAAACGGCGACAGGGGATTTATTCAAACCGGTTCGGTAAGTCCGTGGCGTACCATGATCATCAGTGATGATGCAAAAGAAATATTGTCTTCCAACCTCATTGTTAACCTTAATGAGCCCAGCAAAATAAAGGATACTTCCTGGATAAAACCTACGAAATATGTAGGTGTATGGTGGGAATATTTTACTGGCGGTGGTTCTACATGGGCCTACTCTGACAATCAGGACATCAGAATTGGAGAAACAGATTATAAAACACTGAAACCGAACGGCAGACATGGTGCCAACACAAAACATGTTAAAGAATATATTGACTTTGCCGCAGCGAACGGATTTGATGCTGTCCTGGTAGAAGGCTGGAATGAAGGCTGGGAAGATAACCAGGCGTACAGAAAAGAACACATTTACAACTTTACCAAAGCATACCCGGATTTTGATGTGAAAGAACTCCAGGCGTATGCAAACAGCAAAAATGTAAAAATCATCATGCATCACGAAAGCACTTCTTCAGTGGTGGATTATGAAAGACAATTAAAGGATGCTTTCAAATTTATGAAGGAAAACGGATATGATGCCGTAAAAACAGGATATGTAGGACCAATTATTCCCCGAAGTGAATATCATGACGGGCAATGGATGGTTAACCATTACAGATATGTTGCTGAAACCGCAGCCCAGTACCGGATCATGGTCAATTCCCACGAAGCAGTACGACCTACCGGATTGCACAGAACATATCCCAACTGGATTGCCCAGGAGTCAGCGAGGGGAACTGAATTTGAATCCTTCAACGGAAATAAACCGGATCATACCACAATTCTACCTTTTACCCGATCGATCGGCGGTCCTATGGATTATACGCCGGGAATATTTGAAGGTGATCTTTCTGTATACGGAAACAATAAAGCGAAATTAAGCACAACGCTGACCAAGCAGCTTGCTCTTTACATTACGATGTACAGTCCCCTACAAATGGCTGCAGACCTTATTGAAAATTATAAAAAATATCCTGATGCTTTTCAGTTTATCAAAGATGTGGCAGTAGACTGGGATTCATCCTACATTCTTGAAGCAGAGCCGGGAGATTATGTGACTATTGCAAGAAAAGCTAAGAATAAAAATGAATGGTTTGTCGGAAGTGTCACCGATGAAAATCCAAGGGAAGCTACAGTAGACTTATCATTCCTTCCTAAAGGTCAGAAATTTGATGCCATTATTTATAAAGATGGAAAAAATGCGAGCTGGAATCACAACCCGAAAAGCTATGAAATTTCCGGACAAAAGGTAAAATCAAGTGATAAACTTACAATAAAAGTAGCTCCGGGAGGAGGATTTGCCATCAGTATAAAACCAATATTATGATGAAAAAAGGACTGGCGGTTTTAAGTCTATGCTTCACTGGTATTTTCGGAATTTGTCTGGCACAGGACCCATGGGGAATTAAAACAGGGAATATTAACCCGGATCATTACACCGGTGTGACGGTTTCCAACGGAATGATAGGAATGATTTCCTCACCGGAACCTTTGAAAGCGGGAAATGTTATTCTGGCCGGAGTATATGATCAGTATGGAAGAGGAAGAACCAGTAATTTTCTTTCCAATTTTAATGTGCTCAATTGTAATCTTGTCATCGACTGGAAAGAAATTAATCGTAAAAATATTTCCAATTATACCCAACATATCAATTTTAAAACAGCCACTTTTTCCGGTTCATTCGATTATGCAGATATAGCCTCTGTAGAATACCGATATACAGCGTTGAGACATCTTCCCAATAATGTAATTCTTACCGTGACCATACATCCTAAAAAGGAGCTTTCATTCGTTGCAGAAAGTAATCTTAAAACACCACAGGGATTTCTGCCCCTTCAACAGAATTATAACGAAGTAAGCCCTCCGCATGCCACAATACCTATCTTAACCTCGGTAGCAAAAAGTCCGACAGGAGCTCTTACGATGGCAGCAAGCACCACATTTGTATTTCCTGACGAACAATATAACCAGCCAAAAGTTTCACATGAAATGCGTGACAGCGACGCTCATCTGATGAAATTCGTGAAAAAATTAAAAAACTCAGAAGTCTATACTTTTTCTTTGATAGGTTCCCTTGCATCCTCTTCCCAGGTTCAGGATCCATACAATACGGTGGAAAGATTAAGTATCTACGCCAATTTGCAAAATCCGGCTCAACTGTATAAAAAGCATGAAGAAGAATGGAAGAACTTGTGGAAAGGCGATATTGAAATAGAAGGGGATGCACAGGCTCAACAGGACGTCCATAATATGCTGTACCATCTGTATTCCTTTTCAAGAGAAGGATCAGATTACTCCCTATCTCCGGCCGGATTGAGCGGAACCGGCTATAACGGGCATGTTTTCTGGGATACGGAAATGTTTATGTTCAAACCTTTGGTGTTTTTCCATCCTGAAATTGCAAAAGGACTTGTGGACTATCGTTTTAACAGGCTGAAGGCTGCCAAAACAAATGCTATGATGCATGGATATAAAGGGGCAATGTTTCCCTGGGAAAGTGCAGTTTCAGGAGAAGAAGAAACCCCGGTCTGGGCATTGTCAGGAACATATGAGCATCATATTACCGGAGATGTTGCTTTTGCAGCCTGGAACTATTATCTCATGACTAAAGATCTGCAGTGGCTAAAAGAAAAAGGCTGGCCTCTTCTAAGTGAAACAGCAACGTTCTGGCAATCCCGAGTAGAAAAAGTGGGGAACAGATATCACATTAAAAATGTTGTCGCTGCCGATGAATGGGCAGAGAATGTTGATAATAATGCGTACACCAATGCCATTGCAAAACAAAATTTCAGGTTTGCCAATGATGCTGCCCAGTTACTTAATATACCTTTCAATAAAACCTGGCATGACATTGCAGACAACCTGGTGTTTACGCGACTTGAAAACGGAGTGACAAAAGAACACGATACTTATAACGGAGCATCAATAAAGCAGGCGGACGTCAATTTACTGGCGTATCCGCTCAATACCATTCAGGATAAAGAACAGATCAGAAAAGATTTGAAATACTATCAGGAAAAGGTTCCCAACAAGAAAACCCCTGCGATGACCAAAGCTATTTTTGCTTTATTGTACAGCAGATTGGGAGAAGGTGAAGAGTCATATAAATGGTTTAAAGAATCTTACGAACCTAATCTTTTGCCACCATTCAGAGTTCTTGCTGAAACGGAAGAAGGAGATAATCCTTATTTTCTTACGGGTGCAGGAGGAGCATTGCAGGCTGTAATGATGGGATTTGCAGGTGTGGATATGGATGAAAAAGGTACCTTAAAATCAACTAAAAATGCTTTGCCTCCCAATTGGAAAAAGGTCACGGTAAAAGGAATCGGTACCGGAAATATAACCTTTTCAAATAGTCAGTAAATTGATAATGCATTAAACCTGCCTTGCCATCTTAATTTGGTTGTAAAGCATGTGGATTTACGAAAAACAGCAATAGGAGCGGGCTTTAGTCCGCTTTATTATTATCTCCGAAGGAATCCGGCTTTAGCCAAAACCTATTGATTTTAATTTATTTAGCCACTAATGCATGAATCCTTTTATTCGTGCATTAGTGGCCTCCTTAATAGACGGAGACTTAGCCCGCTTTTCAATCGTTAATCCTTTCCTTCCATTCTTTTTCGATCTCTTCCAATGTTTTCCCCTTAGTTTCGGGAATCATTTTCCAGATAAAAAAGAAGGTAAAGACTGAAATGATCATATACATCCAAAATGTAAAGGCGCTTCCCACAGATCCGATGAGTACCGGAAAAGTCTGTGAGACCAGAAATACAGCCAGCCACAGAAAAAAAGTTGCCACAGACATAGCTGTAGCCCTTGCTTTTGTGGGGAATATTTCAGCGATGACCACAAAAGTAAGCGGTCCCAGCGACATTGCAAAACAAGCAATATACCCAAGTATTGCGATCAAAAGCAGATAACCTTGTTGCTGCTTGTAAAAAACAAGCCCGGTAGTAAACAGGCAAACGGCCATTCCTGTAATTCCAATGAGCAAAAGCTTTTTTCGTCCCCAATGATCTACATATTTTATGGCCACTAAAGTGAAAATGACATTGATGATTCCCACTAAAATAGTTTGCATAAATGCTGATTCTGACCCTACTCCCGTAGATTTAAAGATTTCGGGGGCATAATACATTATAGCATTAATTCCGGTGATCTGAGAAAGGACAGCCAGTGCGATACCGATAACTAATGCCCGTTTGAGTTGAGGCGTTTTTATATCAGCAAAAGAAAATGGGGTTTCGTCCCGTAAGGATTCATCGATCGATTTCAGTTCCTGCTGAGCGAGTTCATTACCGTTGATCAGACTAAGAATATCCAAGGCTTCGGTATTCCTTTTTTGTGCTGCCAGCCAGCGTGGGCTTTCAGGAACCGTTAGCAGTAAAAGGATAAAAATAATGGATGGAATAGTTCCTGAGCCAAACATCCATCGCCAGCCGGTGGAAATATTCCATGTTTCATCATGAATTCCGGCGATATAAGCATTGACAAAATAAATAACGAGAATCCCTGTAACAATACCCAGCTGGAAAATTGAAATTAAACGCCCTCTTATGGCTGCCGGCGCCATTTCTGAGATATACATCGGTGACAGCATAGAGGCAATTCCTATTCCCATTCCTCCGATAATCCTGAATATGACGAAAATCCAAAGGTCAGGTGCAAGAGCTGTACCTATGGACGAGATGACAAACAGGATACCGGAGAGCATTAATACTTTTTTCCGACCGACAAGATCACTGAGTTTGCCCGAATACATTGCTCCCACAATACATCCGAGCAGTGCACATGAAGCCACCCAGCCCGTCATGACATCCGAAAGCTGATAGTAAGTTTTCATAAAACCCACGGCTCCGGAAATTACTGCCGTATCATAGCCAAATAATAATCCACCCACTGAAGCTACCAGGGTTGATTTATAAATAAGCGTTGAGTGTGAAGTTGATGACATAGCGTTTATTTTAAAACTTTATGGGAAATCATCTCTGTTCGGATGCCGGCTTTAATCGTTGCGCATTCTTTTCCGGCACTTTCCCCGTGAGGAGTGATGGTGTAGGCTCCCACATGAGCAGGAACAATAAACGTTTCTGCATAATGGATGATATAAGGTTCGAAACTATGATCAGGACTTTCTATGATCACTTCACGGCCCTCGACCAGATTCAGTACGTTAACCACACCTTCCGTATGATGAATCACTTTTTTGCTAAACCAGTGTCTCCGGGTTTCAATGAACGACATGGAATCTAATCCCGTACGTTCTTCGCGCCAGCCGTCACCTTCGTTTACGGGCTCTGTAAGATTGAGAATATGTTCCTTTGCCCATGTAGCGGTGCGATCCCATTGAATCACATTTTTTCCGTGTTCCAGGGATATCGGTCGCGGCTTTCCATCCAGCCCCATTCTTCCCCAATCCCAGAGTTTAAACGTAAAAATGTAAGGAGTGGCACTGATCTCCAATACCACAGAATCAGCCCCTGAGCAATGCACCGTTCCTGCCGGTATGGAAACATGATCGTGCTTTTGCATGGGCCATTTTTGTACGTACTGATCCGCTTCAAAAGGAATAGAATTGTTTTGTGCAGCTGTGAGATCTTTCATCATACATTCCGGATCAATATTTTCTTTCAGACCAAGATAGACAAAAGAATCCTCTTTTACATCCAGCATATAATAGCTTTCATCCTGAGTATAGGTCATCCCGAATTTTTCTTTAATGTACTCTTTCAGTGGATGTACCTGCAGGCTTAAGTTGCCACCCTCCATCGTATCCAGAAAGTCGAAGCGGATAGGGAATTCATCTCCGAATCCTTCATATACCTGTTTGCCGAGCAAAGCTTCCGGCTGGAAAAACACAAGATTAAGAGACGGAATTTCAACCACCTGTTCTCCAAAACCTAATAGTAAACTGTTTTCTTCAGGCACACAATCAAATCCCCATGCAAAATTGGGCTGACTTCTGTCCAGGTCACAGACTTCTTTCAGCCATTGTCCACCCCATGGTCCCGGATCAAAAAAAGGAACCACCCTGAACGGCTGGTGTACCGTTTGCTGAAGAGCTTCAGATAAAGCTGCTGTCGTTATCATTTTGGGCTGACGCGGAATGGTTGTATCTACTACAAAATGGCACTTGTTAAGAATTCTTTTTTTATAACGGTCACCAACGCGCCAGTCGACGAAATAAGCATGTTTATACTGATAGGCAAAAGAATCTGTGTAGTTGGCTCTTCCAAGATTGCAGGCTGTGTTTTGTCGGAAACGTTTCTGTATTTCCCATCGGGGCATATCTGCATACAGGATAGCAGAAGGGTTTTCGCTTACTAAAGTGGCTCCCGGCCCAATAATTACTTTACATCCATGTATTTCATTCAGCTTTTGATGAAGAGCTGTTATTTTGGAAGGGTCAAAATATTCTTCCAGTTCCAATGGACTTATATAACCGAATACCGGATCATCAGTCACATACTTTTGTACCATTGCAGAGATTTCGTTCTCCGTTTTCATCACTTCGATTGTATTGATGATCAGTTCAGGCTGTAAAAATTCCTGTACTGCAGCAATTACTTCATTGATGAATACTCCCGGGTAGCATTCAATAGCAATAGTTTCAGGAGTATTTGTATTGAGTTCTTTTAAAATATCTTCCCAACCCGTGATACAGGTATGATTTTTTATCTGAATAATGGGAAATTTATTGAAATTTGATTTCATTCTTTTTGATTAATGGTTGATAAGATGAGCGATTCCAAGTAATGCTGCGGTGCGGGGGAAATTTCCTTCTTCAATTTGTACTTTTCCCCACGGTGTCCATGCGTGATTTTCAACATATTGTCTGATAAAAGGAAGAATATAAAAGTTGCTGGCCATAATACCTCCTGTAAGCACCAGAACTTCCGGATCGTAGGCATGGATGAGGTTGATGGCGCAAGCAGACCAGGCCTGCAGACTCCGGTCACGAATAGCTTCAGCCACACTGTCACCCTCTTCCGCAAGCCTGAAGATAAGTTCGTAATCAATAACCTGGGGTAAAGACAGCTTGCTGCCTGTGAAGTTTCTCTCCGCTGTTGCAATAACCGGTAGATTCCAGGTGGAGGCTTCTGTCTCTACACAGCCTTTATTCCCGCAATTACAAATGTTTCCAAGATAATTAATGACTGAATGGCCTCCCAGTATGCCGGCGGTAAAATGTTTTCCTCTCAATAACCGGCCTTCCATCACTACAGCACTTCCAATGCCGGTTCCTAAGGTCATCAGAACAATATTGTCGTACGTGTCAGCTTTGCCATATTTCCATTCTCCAATTAATGCAGATCGGGCATCATTTTCAATGGAAAAAGGGAGGTTGAAAGTCTCTAAACACCATTTTTCAAGATTTATTTCAGGGGCATCGCCAAACTTTTTATCAATGGAAAGAATTTTTTTCTGGACGCTGTCAACAATTCCCGGGGAAGCAATACCTAATCCTGAGATATCGGATTGAGTAAGGTTATGTTGAGCCAACATGATTTCTATGGTTCTCTGTATGAGAGGTAGCTTTGGAGCAAGTCCTTTTTCGGAGTCAGCATCAATGGAAATATAAGATAGAACGGTCTCTTCCTGTACAAGTCCGATTTTAATCTTTGTTCCGCCCATGTCTATGGCAATCACTGGTTTTGACATTGTCTGATTTATTTTAAATGTTGACAAATAGTAATGGTTGATAATCAAACCTTACAAGTTTCGAAAACCTGTAAGGTTCAGATAAAAAGTATTCATTTTAGAGTGTTGCCGCTAGAAAATTACTTTAATCTCAAGCACATCCATTCCTTCTAAACTAAATTTTTCGGTAATAGAAAATTCTTTTCCTGTTTTAAGGTTAATAAGCTTTACCGGCTTAAGTTTTTCCCATTGAAATGCAGTCACCTGTCCCTTTTCATCCGGGTTATATAATCTGATGATAAAGCTTTGATCTTCCTGAGGAGTAATACTTGTGACCACAATTTTATCATTGTTCATATGAAAAAGACTTCCACTACTAAAAGATTGTTCTTTGACAGGAACTGCGATAAGAGGCTGTGTAAATGCAGCAGCTGATTTTTCATTTTCAACAGAATTAAAGCCATCGTGAGGACGTAGTACATAGTGGTAATGTACAGGACCTTCCTGATCTGCTTTATAGTTGGTGTGCCAGTAGTTGTTCATGGCATAACTGAACCAATTTGTCGCTCCCGGTGTTCCGTTATCTTTCCACTTTTTGTGGCTATTGTCGATGACCATTCTTTCGTCAATCATTGTTGCAGCTTCTATCAATGGAGTTTCGAGCATCATCCACTGTATTCCTTTTTGTGCTGAAGAAGCATCTACCCAGCGACGGCTGTACCAATAATCCATATTAGAACCCGGCAGCTGATCGGTAAGGTATTTCATGTTGCCATACCCGGCATCGACAGTGATATTTTTAAAATCAGGGTTAAAAGGAAATCCAAAATGAACGGCTTCTTTGGTACGGACAGGCTTTTTATCAACAATATTTTCCAGCGCTATTTCGTCACTGCCTGCGGTGATGGTAATCATTCGTTCCAGTTTACGAGCACCCGGAGCTTCAGATACTAATGAAATCTTTGCTACTACAGGTCCGTTTTCCAGTATTTTTACCTGTACATCTGTATTTGATAAAGCTTCTTTGGGATCGGATCTCGGAACATACCAGTAAGAATTCAATCCCTGGTCATTAAAACTTCCTGCGTAATTGGTCTTTGTTGTATCGGTAAGATGAGTAATGCTTCCCGTTTTTTTATCCCAGCTCACCGTAACTTTTCCATTAGAAATACTGGAGTCAGTAATGATGAATGAAGAAGGAGAGGAGATTTTATTTTTAATCAATGTATATGTTGCTGATCCCAGCGCCGGAATGTTTTTGGCTAAAAATGTCATGGTTCCGTCCTGTAGTTTTTGCAGAGGAATCTTTTGACCTGTGGCATCCTGCACTGCGTTAGCCTGTGTATTTTCCGGGATAGTGACTATACCTTCTCTTGCCCATGATGAGGTATTGAATACTGCTATTGTTTTGGATGCCGGATCTGTTAAAGGAAGAAGAAGTTCTTTTTCCAGTTTTTCGGAAAGGAAGCTGCCATCGGCCGAGAATTGTTTTTTTACTTTCCACTGATCTGCCACAAAGGGGAGGTCCGGTGCCGTAATACTGTTGAAAGCCCCCCACGTATGCTCATGGAATAAAATCACATTTTTCCATGCTTCATAAAAATGCCGGCTGTTATATTGTCGGGGATTTAACATAGAATAAAGTGTTGTCAGTTGTTGCAGTTTTAAGCTGCTGTTTCTGTTGATTCCTTCTTCTTTGGCAGTGGACATGGCTCCATCCTCCCAGTAAGGGCTGATGTCTCCTTTTACAACAGGGATTTTGTCGCCATATTTCTTCTCAAAGACTTCGAACATTTTTTCATTGGTGCTCAGTACAATTTTGGGTGAGGTGTATTTTTTATTCCATTCATCTACAAATTGGGAGACGGTAGGATCTATAGGGCCGTTGTCCGCAACAATATTGTAGCGCCATTGTACCATATCATAAGGATAATTGCTATGGGTAAGGTCTTCCAGATATTCTGCAATTTTTTTCTGGCCATTGTCAAATACATCACCGGGATGTACACCATGCCATGAAGAATACCCTCTTCCCGCTGTCCAGAATAGTATTTTTTCTTTTCCTGACGGAGATTGCCACCAAACCGGTTTATCTCCCCAGTTTTTCACAAAGTTTCCGACACGGTCTCCCAGATAAGGATTTGTTTTTCCAAGATAATTGGGACCGCTTGAGAAGTATTTTACTCCTGATGAAGTAAGTGCAGGAACTAATGACCAGGCAAATCCCGGTACATCAGACATCATGGCACTTTTGATTGGTAAGCCTAATTCTTTTTCCAGTTTTTGAGCATATTCTGTATAGTGGAATAATTCTTCCGGCTGGCTAAGCCCTGTTAAAATATTGCCATACATGGCAGAAAGGCCTATTCCCCCTTCCTGTACTGCTTTTACAAAGGACTTTTTATCTTGTGCAGACGCATTTTTCATGAAGTTTTCAACATCCCAAAGGGCTTCTACATTATATTTGAAACGGGCTTCTTCAGGAAGATTTTTTGTCTTTTCAATCATCGCAAGAGCATCATAAATATTCTTTGTATGAATTTTTTCTACCTCCGACTGTAAATGGGAATATCCTACATCGGTATGAGAGTGATGGATAAAATATAATGTTC
The DNA here is from genome assembly GCF_000482305.1 of Chryseobacterium sp. UNC8MFCol. Lineage (NCBI taxonomy): Bacteria > Pseudomonadati > Bacteroidota > Flavobacteriia > Flavobacteriales > Weeksellaceae > Chryseobacterium > Chryseobacterium sp. UNC8MFCol. The sequence continues at coordinate 328,433 of NZ_AXUZ01000003.1, read as the reverse complement.
GTGGTACGATAGCCTGAGCCTGAATTGTTTTCCGAAGAAGCTCTTTCCTGCCGGAGATCACTACCAGTTCCAGTTTGCCTCCCTCGGCTGAAAGAGAAACCGGGATGTCAAAAGTCTTAATACCGTCCGGCATGGTAAAAGTAAAGGTCTCTTTATTGTTTATTATAGCCTTTATTTTTTCTTCCGGACCGAAGTGAAGGGTCGTAAGACTCAGAAGGCGTTTGCCGTCTTTCAACAGAAAAGGAGTGGATTGGGCATCTATTTTTTCCTGGAAAGTAAATTTATAAGTCATCATCCAGTCTCTGCTGTTCTGGGCCTGGCCAACAATTTTTAATCGGAGGGGTTTTCCTGGGGTTACTTTATTTGCGGGAACCCGCAGGTAGGCTATTCCGTAAGAATCTTTTAATCCGTCTGTCGTGGTTTGGTGAAATATAAAGGCAGTACTGTCTGCGGCTTTGGAAATCCAGTCCGGATGTTGGTTGGCAGGGTAGGTTGTCAATGTTAATGTTTTCTGATCATTGATATACAGATCAAAGTTTCTGGCACCTCCGCTTGTTCCTGAAGAATGCGAAACCAGCCAGTTAAAATAAACGTATTGACCATTATTTTTCAAAGGTACAGAAGCGGTTTCCCACTCGATTGTTTTTTTTCCGTCTGTAGTTCTGGTAAGGAGTGCACGGTTGGCATGATCAGGAAATGCTGAGAAATAATCGATGTTTTCACCGCTTATCTCGCGTTCATACCCGTTAATTGCCTGTATATTCCCGAAGTAAGGAGCTTTTTCCTGAGCATACATACCATTGCCTGTCAGCAGAAAAGATATCAGTAAAATAAAATACCTGTTATACATGAGCTTAGTTTTTATGTTTATATGTTAGAATGTTTGAACATATTGAATGATAAAAAAAGGAAATTAAATTTCCGGAGATTTATTGATATCGATCGTATAGGTAAACTTATCCGAACGATAATATCCTACGTTATATTCCACGGGTTTTCCGTTAATATCATACACAAAACGCTCACGCTTCAATACGGGAAAGGAAGCAGAGACTTTTAGCTTCTTTCCAATGACAGTTCCTGCCTGGCAGGCACTTATATTTTCGCGGGAACGGTGTACAATAACACCATGTTTTTCCTGCAGCATGCTATACAACGGCATATTAAAGTCATCACTTTTATCAACCCCGATTCTCGGATGGAAAAAGCTTTCAAAATATACAATAGGATCTCCTGAACTTTCTCCTTTTAATTTTGACAATTTAAATATCTTTTTATCTGCGGGACAGTGAAAGAAATTGCAGATATCTTCATTGGGCTGCTCCATACTTGTTTTCAGGAGCTGATTGACTACCTGAACTCCTTTTTCCTGCATTTCTCTGGTAAAGCTGTACCAATGATCCAGTCCGGTTACCAGGCTTTTCTTTTCTGCCACCCTTGTTCCGATCCCTTTTTTACGAATGATCAACCCTTCGTGTTCCAGTTTATTAGTGGCCTGGCGGATCGTGTTTCTGGAAACTCCCCACAAGTTGGCCAGATCCACTTCTTTGGGTAATAGAGCTCCTTTTTGGTAAGCTTCCATTTTGATAAGCTTACGGAAAAGTTCTTCTGCCTGCACGTGTAAAGGGAGCTTGCTGTTGTGATCAATACTAAAATCCTGAAGTGGTATGTTCATACATATGTTAAAATGCGAAGATAGTAAAATTTTAAAATGAAATAACTTTTTTGTAAAATTTGTACAATCCTAACTGGTACATTATAGGTTATTTACCTCCTGGCTCTTCTAAGATATGGAGTAAACTGTTGTTTTTTTGAAGGCATTATTCAAATGATCATTCAGGTGCTCATCTTAGAACAGGGGCGGAATTTATGGAGGATAATATTCTTAATAAATAATTATTTAATGCAAAATATCAATATACATGATGTTTTATGCTGTTTTTTTATTCTGTATCAATTGTCCTGAATTCTGAGTTTAATCCGATCTTTTGACTAATTGATTCATTTTTTTGTAATAAATTGCTGATATACATAGAATATTTATTACATTTGAATTTATTTAAATACTAATATAGAATTCAGTCCATTAAAAATTATTTAATAAAAGTGAATTATTAGTGTTTTTATAAGCGAAATGTAACGGGTAAACACTTATCTTTAAGTCGTCAAAAATGTACTACCTATGAAAGCAAGATTATTATTATCAGGAATCTTACTATTATCTGTCGTGACGGCATGCTCAGATAGAAATGAAGAGATGGAAGTTGCAAGGTCAGCTGATCATAAGAAAATAGAGGTTGGAGCGGGAAGATCAGAAGCAGCCAGAGTCGTAAGTGATTCCCTGAAAAAACAGACTATTTTAAATGAAGCCACCAATAAACAAGGAGACACAGAAAGCTACTCAGAAGCCGCAGACACCATCGATCCAACAAAATCGGATCGGCCTAAATAAACGGACTATTGAAATAATTGCTTCGGCATTTGTTTTAATTTCTGCTATATTACCATTCTTAAATAATATAGTAGGATACTTTATTGATGTCAATGTGCAGCTGGCTAATACTGCCGGCGAAAGAAGACTGGATCTTGATTCAACGATTTATTTCCTGTCTATATCATCTTGCGTTATATTACTGGCATTAGGAGGTTTATTCAGAGCGCACAGATATACGTATTACGTAGCTTTAGTAGCGGGTTATTTTCATTTGGTAACCTACATCAAGTTTATCTTTTTCAACGAGAATAAAATATCAGCCATCGCTGATATTGCCATTATATTGGTTTTGATATTGATTGTTTTTCTGGTTTTTAAACTGGATAACTACTACAGAAAACTGCATCTTTTGGATCAGTTCAATAATAGTACGCTGGACAGGTTCTCTACGATTCTTTTTAAACGTAATGACATTGAAGATAATGAATAATCATAGAGAAAGATTGAAAATTCTTGTAGCCCTTTCTGATAAGTTGTGGGAGGATTATTCTGAGCACATTATTTCGGAAGAAGAATACCTGAAAAAAATATACCTGGTAAAGAAAGAGATCAATAATGGATTTATTGGTACCATGGAAGATTTGAACCTTTTCACAAAAGATCTGGGATATCTGGTGCTGATGTCTCCCACCAAGACATTTTTAGGTGGTTCAGATAAAATAATAATTAACAGAAATTAATATTATTTGACCGCTGTTTTTGTCAGGGATAAAATTTCTTCCAAATATTTATTTTGCTTTATTATAGCTTCATCATATTTTTTTTCCATCCTTGAAAGTTGACTCTGGATAAATAAGATACCTTTATCCTGAGTATTATATTGTGCAAATAAGTTAGCAAGCAGATCACCCAGCTTTTCATGCTCTTCTTCACGATAAACATCCATTCTTTGCTGTTCTTTTTGCGAATCTGAATCCAGATTCAATTTCCCGTGTCCGGTAATCAACCAATTTAAATTCTCATTATCCTTTAATTCGGGATAAACATTCACAATCTTTGCAAGTTTATCTACTCCAAGATCACTTTTCAGACCTGCTCCTTTAAAATTTGAGGATGACATGCCTGTTTCTTTGTAAAAAGTTTCCTTCTTAATGCCCCTGTTTTCAAGGAAAATGAAAATTCTTTCTTTTATGGTTTGAATTTTGTCCATATTTTTTTTAAATTGGTCTAAATTTAGACTATATTTGTCAAAGATAAAAAACATTATTAACATAACAATGTTAATAATTGAAGAATTAAAATTAATAATTAAAGCAGAAATATAAAAATCAATAACGCCATGATTAGTAACAAGCACAACAAAATCAAAAACTCTGCAAATGATCTGTATGATATTTATACGTTTCCAGATAGTTTACATGAGTATAAAGAAGGTCATAAGATTACAGAAGGCATTAATAATGTAGCTGTTTATGAGAATTGTTTCTGGCTGCTTGACCTTATTTTAAACCAACAAGTTCACCCCGGATTGGATTGTGAGGTGCAGAACTGGGAATTACAAAGAATAGAAGATGGGTTATTCGATCTGAGTTGCTCATATGAAAACGATATAACCATACATAAAGTGAAAGGTTTAGAGGTAGGATTTTATTTTGATGACTTCAGAATCATGAAGAAAGGGAATATATTTTGTCTGCCCATAGAGAAAGAATTGTACTAAACTTTGGATGAATCCATAATTAGTAAATGTTAAATGTAAATGTGTAAATAGAAACAGCATCAAATTTTGATGCTGTTTCTGCTTTATGTACAGTGTTATTTTAATATTTCAGTGGTGGTGATTTTTGAAAACACCAAGAAATTGATTCTATCTAGACATCGAATTTCTTGATCTTATATGCAGTTCTGAATCTATCTGAAGTTTTCTTCCTTCAGGTGTAGCATGATCATTCTGAGAATGCAGGCGATAGCAATAAAGAACGTTCGGAATATATGTGCAATGCTCATATCCAGCAATTTCTATTAATGGAAACATGATGGCCATATCATAAGTTGATGGATAGAAGAGTCCATGTTCTGTTTTTAAATTTTGACAGGCTGGATCTTTTCGTAGAAAGTTTTTAAACAAATGATGCTTAAAAGTTTTAAGGTGTGTCGCCTTCCATGGTGAGGCTCTTAAATTTTTAAATTCTTCTTCAGTATAAGGAGAGATGCTGCCAAGATTTCCATAGGAATCAATAAATTGTCCATAAGTAAGTTGGGTTGATTCATCATTATAGGTATAGTTTAGGATTTGCAGAGAATATTCACCAAACAAATAATCATCACCGTCTACAATAGCAATGATATCATCATCTTGCAATGGAATTTCAGTGAGCCCTTTGTGAAGATTTGCTAATGCTCCCATTCTTTTTTCACGCTTTACATAATGAAAATGATCTGTAGCTTCCAGAAGTTCTTGTATGAGTTCAAAAGAATGATCATCGGAATTATCATCCAACAAATAAACTTCATAATGAGTATATTGTTGAGCTAAAATGGAATTGACACAATCGACAATATAATCTCCAGGATTTCTAAAAGGAACAAGAATAATAATTTTATGTTCAAATAGTTCTTTTGCCATAATATTCTATTTTAAGATTTAAACAGAGAAGGAATCGATATTGTAATTTGTTAGCAGAAATAAAAGTTCATGATCCTGTAAATCTGCATGATGCACAATAGGCTTTTTAAGAGTGTCAAGTATAAAATGATTTGAAAATGTAGTACATGATAAAATCAAATCTAAAATTTTATTTTCCGCCAGTTTGTACTTTCTTTGTTTGGCGGTTAATAAAAGGATCAGGAGATCTTCATAGGGGTAATTATTTTTATTAAAATTCAGCTCCAGATGATGGATTATCTTTACCAGCTGCTGTAAAAGTGTTTTTTTCCATTCTGTCTTTTTTATATATTCGAGGCAATAGCTAATTTTTAGGAGAATTTTACAACAGTTATGCAGCTCCGTGGGGTCTATATTTTTTTTATTCAGACTTATTTCAAGATAATGCGTAAAGATGTCAAAGATAAGATTGATACATTCATAATGAATGAATTTACGATAATGCAGCTCTTGCGGGTTTTTATTAAGATGGCGAATAAGAGAATAATTGACAATTTCTAATAGGGTATCCGTCTCATCCTTGCTATTGCTGATAATTTGTAATGTGTACTTGTAGACCTGATCATCTACATCCTCCAATATTTCATCACTATCGATATCTATATATTCCTGATAGTGTAAATAAGCTACAAGCCAGCCAAATCCTATAATTCCATTTTCAAAGCTATAGTCATCTGATTGAGAAATGCTTTCAGCAATTGTATTTAGAATGCTTTCACCTTCTCCGAATTGCGATCTTTCATTACTTAGAAATAAACGCAGAGCAATGATGGCTAATCCATTATCTGTTAATCCTGAGTTCATAAGAGAAAAAATATAGGGTCTTCTAGTTGTATAAGAGATTGAAAGTCTGTAGTTGTGGAACCTTCAGCTTTTTGGATGGTTGTTGCAGTTTCGTATCTTGAGAATTTGCCAATATTTTGTGTTAAAATATCACCATCCAAAACTTTAGAAAAAGCAGTGTCGAAAAGCTGATCAATCTTGTAATATACAGGAAACTGGTAATAAGTATAGGGAAATTCGACAATTTTCATAATACTTACAATAGGAATAAGTACAGGGCCTGGAATCCTTATTGTCGTTTTTTCCCGATTATCGCCCGAAAATTCGGCAGCATCAATTACCTCGGTGTCCAGGTGCTTTAATAGATATGCTTTGATCTTATTAAATGTACTTTCGGTTGTATTTTCTATCACAAACAAGGAATTTCTTAATTCAATCCGGTCTCGATCCAACTCCTGTTTTCTCATTTTTATATGCTTTACCAGAGGAAAGCTGCAGTTGGTATCCGGAATTGCATATAGATTATTGTCATACCACGGAGCATATTGGATGTAATCTCTTTTGTAAAAAAATAATTCTCTTTCCTGATGATTTCCTGAGTAATGAAGAATAGCTTTTTCGTGATAATCATGAATCGGATCAGTTGGCCAGCAAAAATCCAACTCAGGATGTATCTGTACCTTCTTATTAAAATACCAGAGATTATACAATACAGCCCACATGTCAGCGCACTAGGCTTGTACTTTTTTAGGCATATATTCCGGATTGCCGATCAGTTTCTGTTGTTCATCATTATTAAAACCTTCAAGTAAACAGAATATTGATTCCGAATCCTCATACACTTTTTCCCAAAACTCCTTTGTAATATGTTTTAATAAATATTGTGCTCCACCAGTGTGAGAATCATTTTCTATCACAGTGTCTTCCGAAATTCCTACAATAGAACACATCTTTTTTAAAATTTTTTTGTTCGTGCTTTTTACAACGTAATTTGAATCCAAATAAGAGCGGGTGTCTGATACATAATTAATCTCATCTGTTTCTACGGATGGAATTCTGCTAAAAATAATATCAGAATCGTGATAAAAAATTATCCGATTATTCAAGGAAGGAAATTGTTCCCAGTGTTTTGTTAACAAATGAGGACGTATCGTAGAAATGTATTGGTTCCGGGAACGGGTGTCCGGATATAAAAAGAAGCTTGCAAATGTGTGATTGTCTTGTACAAACTGATTGAACTCTTTCTTAAGACCTATAACAGGATTAAATCCAATTACAATGTGTATATCCTTTTTTGATATACCAAGTTGGCTTAGATTTCTTATCAGAACCTCTAATTGCCAGATAAAGTAAATGTCATCAGGTTGAGCGGAAAGAAAAAGCATATTTAAGGTATCAGATTTTATAAATGAGAAAAAAATCTGATAGACAAAACCTGTCTATCAGAAACCAGCTTGTTAGATTTTTAAACATCTTAAACAAGAGTAAAATATGCCGCAGGCAGTTCCCTCAGGGCATTCTGAATTTGAATGGCACATATCTCCGCCACCACAGTATTGATCTGTCGGGTCGTGAAGTCCGCCAAATAAATTTTTCAGTTGTTCTCTACTAAGTTTTTCATTAACACCTGATTTAAGATGTTTTAAACTAATTTTTTTCATAGTTGCTAATAATTTGATGTTGTAGTGACTACATAAGCCCAGTCACTTTAGGCTTAGATCTGGATAGCTTTTGTGTAAGGTGCTTTATTCAATGGGTGATTGCTCAAACTGTGATTGATTATTCACATTTTGGTCCACAACATTCGTAACCACCTCTTCCATTACTTCTTGCATCTCCTGTACAATTGTAATTCCAACATAAAGGTTGGCTAAATACACATGCTCCGTTCCCTGTGGCAGCAGCAATTCCACCAAACACATTTTTCAATTGTTCCCTTGTAAGTTTTTCATTCACCTCTGCTTTAAGATGTTTTAAATTAATTTTTTTCATGAAAATTGATTTATTAGTTTTAGCAGCCACATAAACCCGGCTACTTTAGGCTACTGCATAGTACATAAATTCTCTGCAGATTTTATCAAGTATTTTATAGCTAAGGTCATTGTTGTTTTTGAAAATGGAAGTGGTACTTTCCTAACAAACATATCCAATAGTCCCCGATTTTAAAAAATATAATCCATCAGATTTATAAAATTGGATATTTGAATATCAATATTTTTTACATGTAAATTATTGATTGTCAGTTGGTAGTATTTGCTGTCTTATGTATGTCTCAATTTTTTTATTTCTCTGCATTATTAATTGGCAATAGCTGTTTTTTATTAATTTAAAAGCTTTGTTGAGATAAATAAATCCCGAAATTCACTCAAAAAGAATATGCTTGCCTACTAAAACAAAAAAAACAGCATTTCTTCAATGCTGTTTTTATAATTTTCTATTAGATAAATTTAGAATGTCACGTCCAGTCCGACATAAAAATTAGCTTTCATAATCGGGGCATATACCATTCCGCCATCAAAATAATTTCCAAAAGGATTTCTAAAATCTACAATCGCATTTTTTTGATAATAGGAAGTAAGGTTTTCACCACCTACATAAGCCCTGATCTTTTTATTGAAATTTCTGGAAATCTGAGCATTCAGTACTGCGTAAGAATCAGAATAGGCAGGTAGCTGGAATTCGGCAGGATTGCTTGCGGTATCAGGTAACCTTTGTTTTCCTACCCAATTCAAAGTGGTATCAAAACTCCAGAATCCGCCTTTATCATTTTTATTGGTTGCATAGGCCAGATTTACAAAACCTCTGTGTTTTGCCATGAAAGGAACCTCTCTTCTTCCTCCTAGATAATCTGCCTGTACATCATAATATTTATACGCCAATCTTACATCAAAGTTTTTAAACGGAGTAAAATCCCATTGCGTCTGGAATGAGTTGGCAAATGATTTTCCTTCAAGATTATAGAAAGTCAACTGTTGGGGAGAACGGTCCAGATCCACCAATACCTGGTCCTGGAAGTCTGTTCTGAAGAAATCTGCAATAATTGTTGATTTCCTTCCAAAAAGCTTGAATTCCTGTTGTAAACTGGCTCCATAATTCCAGGCGATTTCTGGTTTTAAACCATAAATATTTCCTCCGTTAGGCAGAATATTAATCGTTCTGTTGGACGCAAAATACTGTTGGCTCTCGGCAAAAACATTCGCTGTTCTGAATCCTCTGCCGGCAGAAAGCCTTAAGATCGTTTGCGGCGTAAAGTCGTATTTGAAATTAAGTCTTGGGGTAAACTGGGTTCCTGCCAAATTGTGAAAATCTACCCTTGTGCCTGCCACTAAGGTATATTTTAACCCTGTAAGTGTATATTCTGCAAAAATACCGGGAACAATCTCGTTTCTTCGAAGATCATCCGTTACATAAGTCTCTTTATAGCCATCATATAAAAAGCTTGCACCGGCTTTATATTTGTGATTGGTATTTCCGATAATACTTTCAAAAATTAAATTTGAATAATAGGTATGTTGCTGTCCTGCATAATTTCGCAATCCGAAAAAGCTGTCCTGCTGGTGGTATACGTACTGGTTCATCCAGCCAATACTCTGGTAAGGTTTTCCTTTGAAAACATACCCTGTTTTATTCCAGACCTGAAATCTCGATATATCAATTCCTACCCCATATGCAGGCTGCTTATCCTGCGCCAGCTTTTTATCAAAACCAATTTGTCCTGCAGTTCTTTCGTCTCTGATGAAATTAATTCCAAAATGAGATCCGAATCCCGATTTCTCAAGATCATTGTAGTTTAAAAGGTAAGCTGCGTTAATTTGTGTTCCCTTCGGTCTGTCAAGAAAACCATCATGATTCATATCCGTATTCCCAAAGGTACCGTTTCCGTGTAGCAGAAAGGTTTGTGACCATTTGTCATTAATCGGGGATACGTGGGTAATGTTGGCTTCAGCTCTTCCGTTAAAATCAGAAAAAAGATTGAGGGAAGTTTCCGGTGATTTAGCATTTTTCAGAAGCTCAGTATTGATCTGTCCTGTAATGCTTTCGTAACCGTTGGTTACTGTACTTCCTCCTTTTGTTAATTGGATACTTTCAATCCATCTTCCAGGAATGAAATTCAATCCGTACGCAGAAGCAAGACCCCGGATTTCGGGCAGCTGTTCTTTCGTGAGACTTGTGTATTTTTGATCTAATCCCAGCATTTTCAACTGCTTTGTTCCTGTAACCGCATTACTGAAAGAAACATCCACTGTTGCATTGGTCTCAAAACTTTCAGATAAATTACAACACGCAGCTTTTAATAATTCTTTTTTATCAATATTGAAAACCAGTCCTGCTTCTTTTTTACTTACGGAGGTTGCTGCTTTGGATCCTGTCACTACGACACCTTCAATTTTTTTTTCAGTTGTACTCTGAGAATCATGATGAGAAGGCATTTCGTGATCTTCATGTTTTGTTGCTTCATCATCATGTACATTCGGGTTGGCCTCTTCGAAAGGAACGTCCCTGTCGTATAGACAACATCCCGGAAGGTTTTTATAAGTGGCATCGGTCGTTTTGTACTTTTCATTGTCGTGACCGGCATCAGCGATGGATTTTAAAATTCTGTCAGGAGACGTTTTTGAAGAATCGAATTGCAGGACGACAGTCTGTTTTTCAGCACTCCATTCTGCATGATCTGCTCCTGCTTCTTTTGCAGCCTTCTCAATTCTGGCCTTACAAGAAGCGCAGTTTCCTTTTACGAAAAACTCATTTTCATTTTTTTTATGATGTTCATGAGCTTCTGTCTGTGAAGATGCCGGCTGCAGGTTTCTTTCGTAATGACAACACCCCGGAAGCCCTTCATACGTTTCATTGGATGCTTTGAACTTCTCGTTATCGTGTCCTGCTTCGGCAACCTTTTTTAGAATGTCTTCGGCAGAAGCTTTGTCGGTTTCAAATGTTAAAGTCTGAAGATCAATAGAATAGTCCGCTTTTTTTGCTCCTGCTTTTTTTGCGGCAGTCTCAATTCTTGTCTTGCACATCTCGCAGTTCCCTTTTACTTTGAACTGGTTTTTTGTAAGATTTTGTGCAGCTATTAATTGAGTAAATAAGAATAATGTACCAAGTAGTAACCTGGAAATATATAATTTCATTTTGTTTAAAAGTTTAGATTAATTAAAAAAGGGTTCATTACGTTATATAATGAACAGACTGTATGTAATTATCCTATCTTCGGCGGCTGCCAGATTTCTTTTAAACGATCTGATAAATAAGGATCTGAGTATTGAAACTGCGGGTTCTTATTGGCTTTGTAATAAGACAGTTCCAGACGTAAATTTTTTGAAAAAGGAGTTTCTATAAAGGTGAAACAGGCTATACAGGATGAGCAGCAGTCATCATTACAGGAAGATTCTTTTCTGTCTCCTTTATGTTCTTTTGAAGAGTGGTTTTTACAGCAATCACTCTTTTGGGTTTCTTCCTTGCAACAGGTTTTCTGCATAGATTCTGCATAGAAGCTGTCTTTAGGAATCAAGAAAATTCCTAAGCAAAAAACTATCGTCAATAGGTGAAACAGCTTCATGTCTGCAAAATTACGAAATTTATGGTAAAGGATCACCAACTTTTATAGAGCAACTGTGCCAAGGTTCACCATGGGCCGGATTTACTTTAGGTTTTTCTCCCATGGCAAGATTCTGTTGTGCGGGAGACGGTGGAGGTGCTACCTGTGCTGTATTCTGAACGGGCTGAGAGGCGGGTGCAGGTTTGCTGTTCAATGGTTGTCCTACCGGGATATCACAACGATGTCCTGGCTGTCCGTGAGGAGGGTTCATGCCCGGGGCTGTTTTTACTTGTTTAGCGTTGTTGTCAATTGCTATTTTGCCCGGTGAAACTGCATTAGGATCAATCTGAACAGTGTTATTACTGCCAACTGTTATATTTTGTGTCGCAGAGTTAGTGGGTTGACTATTTAAAGGCTGTCCTACAGGAATGTCACAACGGTGACCCGGCTGTCCATGCGCAGGATTCATTCCTGCAGCTGTTGCTACGGGAGCAGGATTAGGATTTGATTGAATTCCGGCCTGATCCATCAAAGCTGTTTTTGAAGTTGTATTTGTGGTTACAACAGATTGCTGAACACTGGCTTCTTCTTTAATATAAGTAGCTTTTTCATCTTTCCTGCAAGACGTTGCGAACAAGGATAGGGCTGCCAGGCCTAAAAATGTATTCTTCATTTATTCATGGGTATAAAACAAAATTAGCAAAACATTTTCAAATGTTTTGCTAATTTTATATTTATAATCCGGTTTTGGGCTTAATTTTTTACCAAAAGTCTGAATCCTTCTCCGTGAACGTTGATGATTTCCAATCCTTCATCATCTTTCAATAGCTTACGAAGTTTAGCGATATATACGTCCATACTTCTCGCTGTAAAGTAGTTTTCTTTCTTCCAGATCTTTCTTAACGCAAGATCTCTGGGCATGAAATCGTTTCTGTGGATACATAGAAGCTTTAACAGCTCATTTTCTTTCGGAGAAAGTTTGTATTCTTTATCACCCACTTTAAGCTGTCTCAGCATAGAGTCGAAGAAAATATTGCTGATTTTGAATTGTTCCTGTTCTTCATTTTCCAGGGTAGAGCTTCTTTGTAGAATAGCTTTGATCTTATATAAAAGAAGTTCAGTATCAAAAGGCTTTGTAATGTAATCATCAGCTCCCAACTGATATCCTTTCAAGATATCTTCTCTCATATTTCTGGCAGTAAGGAATATGATAGGAGTATTTTTATCAATCTTTTTTACGTCCTCAGCTAATGAGAATCCGTCTTTTTTAGGCATCATGACGTCGAATATACAGATGTCGAATTCATTTTCCGTAAATTCTTTCAATCCTTGTTCTCCATCCGTTGCAAGGGTAACTTCAAAATTATTGATCGTTAAATAATCTTTAAGTACCGCCCCGAAACTCTGATCGTCCTCTACTAATAATATTCTGTTGCTCATAATTTTAATAATTAAATTAATAATTAAGAATGAACTTCTTCACTCTATCTTCTTATATATTGTTATTTGGTTTATTAGATGTCCAGTCTTTTTTTATTTTTTATATCACGTTTAGCTCATGGGCAGTTTTATGATAAATGTACTTCCCTTACCTTTATGGGAATCTACGATAATCTGTCCTTTATGCAGCTCTACAATTTTTTTAACATAAGAAAGGCCTAAACCTTGCCCTTTTACGTTATGGATATTTCCGGTCTCTTCCCTGAAGAATTTTTCGAAAATTTTGGTTTTATTCTGGGTTTCCATTCCCATTCCTTTGTCAGAAATTTCTATCACATACCAATGGCCTTCATTTCTTGTTTCAATATGAATTTCCGGTGCTTCAGGCGAATATTTGTTCGCATTATCCAATAGGTTAACCAGCATATTGGAGATGTGAAACTCATCTATTTTAAAATTGTACTGGGTCGCATTAAATTGTTGGGTAAGTGAACCGTTTCTCTGTTGTACAATCAGATTGAAAGATTCGGTAGTCTTTTTAATGAGCTCTCTTACATTGGTTTCCTTTAAAAATAATTCAACCTCATTTCTTTCCAGTTTAGACATATTAAGGACATTTTCTACCTGTTTTTTCATCCTTAAATTTTCCTGTTTAATGAGCTCCGAGTAATATTTTACTTTATCAGGATTGGTTGCAATTTTGTCATTGGCTAAAGAATCTGTTGCCACTGAAATTGTTGCAAGCGGTGTTTTGAATTCATGAGACATATTATTGATGAAATCTGTCTTTACTTCCGCCAGTTTTTTCTGTTTCATCATATAATTGATGGAAATAATATAAATTCCAAGAATCGTAAGCAGAGAAAGAAAAGTTCCTAACAGCATCGGCCAGTTATTCATTGCGAGAGAATATTCTTTCTTAGGGAACACCAGGGCCAGACTGTATAAGGTGTTCTTTTTATCTGTAAAAAGGGGATAACTGTAGGTGCTATTATCTTTTTTCTCTTTGTATGCTTTGTTCACGATGCTGGTCAGCTTGCTGTTCTTATCGAGAACTCCATATCCGAATTTTGCCGTAATTCCCCTGATCTTTAATTCCTTGGTAATCACAGAATCCAGTACGGTAGGATCCACTCTTTTGGTAATGGGAAGATTATTCCCGTATACCTTTACAAACTCTTTCATAGAGTAATCGCCCGTTTCAATATCCTGGTTGATATCTGCTGTTAAAAGCTCACGGTTGGTCGTGTCTTTTTTTATTTTATAGGCGGCTTCGTCAGTATATAAAGTGGTCAGTTTTACAGAATCTCCCTTTTGAGAAATAGGAAGCTGGGTTTTGGAAATGATATTTTTTGAATAAATAATCTGCCTTTGTGTCCCGGAATCTTCTACCTGTTGAATGGTTGTCAGAGATGGCTCTTTGCTGTTGGCAACAATATTATTCCTGAAATTTTTATAATCCTGATTCAAATATTTATCGGCTTCAATCTCCTCTATACTTTTCGAAGTACTTTCCAGTACCGAGTAGACTTTGTTTGAAAAGTCCTGTTCCAGAGCACCATAATAGCCTTTCAGCCAATAAAATTGGAGCGTAACGAAGACAATCAGCGAGATTGTCATAAACACCGAAATTATTGGGATGAATTTGTTATTCATTATGTAATTATATATGTTTTGGAAAAATGAATGTTAAAATTAATTGTTTTAAGACTACGTAAACAAAAAACGAGCCAAAAAATTGTATTTTTTTTCTTAAAAGAGTGTTTTTTAACATTTATTTATGAATTATTACCATTGTAAGCTACAAATCCGTTTTAAATAAAGGGATTTCTTTTTTATTCCCATCGTGTAACCTGAATTTAATTTTTCCGCCAAAATAGCTTGCCTTGCTGGTTAACATAATAAAAAAAAACTTTGAAGTATGAATTATATTTATAAATTTGGCACTTATAATTAAAACTAATAACTCATCTCTGCTTTGAGATGAAAACTAAATAATTTATTAACATTTTAAATTTTTATTGTTTATGAAAACAAGAACAGAAAAAAAGCAATTAAACACCGTTGAGAAAAAAGCATTAAAAAAAGACCTGTTATCTTTCGTAATGGGAGGAACTGCAGCTGGAAGATGTAGCGAGGTAGGTTCAAAGTATGCAGATTCTATTTATGTAAAACGTCCTGGTGAGGAATTAGAGGGGTAATTAATATCTTATCTGTAAATAAATTGGCTGTTCGTTAGTAGTAAGGAACAGCCAATGTTTTTAAAACATGAAAATAGAATCATTTATCTTGAAAATTGCAAGCCACTGCAATTTAAACTGTTCTTATTGCCATATGTACAATATGGGAGATCTGACCTATAAGAATCAACCTAAATTTATAAGCAAAGAAAATCTTCTCAATTTTTCTACAAAACTACGGAGTTATACAGGGAAATATTCGATTCCTCACGTTTTTATTTCTTTCCATGGCGGAGAGCCGTTGTTGACCAATAAGGAATATTTTGTGGATTGTATTGAAACCATCAAGGCAATCAATCAAGATCTTGAAATTACTTTTCTTATGCAGACCAATGGAGTGCTGCTGGATAAAAAGTGGGCGGAAATTTTGAAAAAATATTCTGTGAATGTTGGGATAAGCCTTGATGGTGAAAGAAAAATTAATGACCTGTTCAGGAAAAAGCATAATGGAAAAGGGTCGTATGACGATATTATAAGAAATCTGAAGTCAATACAGGATTTTGATGTCGTGAAAGGGATAATTTCTGTGGCCAATCCCGATGTTGATCCTTTTGATTTTTATTATCATATGAAAAAGGTGAATCATCATCAGCTTAATATTTTGCTGCCGAATATCAATTATTCGAATATTCCAGCTTTTTATCTGCCGTTGGACAAATTTATTCCTGAAACATCATCATGGCTCATCAGTCTGTATGAAACCTGGAAAGAAGATACGAACAGATTATCAATACCTTTTTTTGAACTTATCATTCAGTTGATTTCAGGATATGAAAATTTTGGGAATCATCTGATCGGAAACTGTGAAAATGGAGTTGCTGTTATTGAGACCAATGGCGATATTGAAGTTATAGATGCTTTAAGGACTTCATTCAGCGGGGCAACAAGAGGAAACATCAATGTAGCTGGTCATGATATCGACGAATTGCATCATATTGAGCTTTTCAAAAAATATTACTTTGCTCACACGACCGATTTGCCCCATGATTGTCAGAAATGTGAGATAAAAGAAGTTTGTGGCGGAGGATTTTTGGTTCACCGATATAATAAAAACAGTAATGACTTCAATAATCCTTCAATATATTGTGAGGTTCTTACTGACTTAATAACATACATCAAAAAAGATTTGTTTTATGAAACTGCTTAAAGGAATTAATGTATTACCCAATATAGATATAGAAAGCATTGAAATCAACGGAGGTTCAGTACACCACTCAGCAATGGAATTTGCCGAATTGGATTTTCCTTTCAGAGATAATGCCTTTATACCTAAATCCGACTGGAGAAAACTGGATGAGCATGAAAAGGACCTTATTATTTCTGATCAGTATCACCATTCAGATTATTTATCGATTGGTAAATTGCCTGAAAATCTGACAGATCTTATTAAAAATTTTGACATCCATTCTTTACACGAAAGAGAAGTCGTTTTTGAGAGACTGAAAGAAAACTCTGAGATCCTTGAGTTGTTTAATGAGAAACTGAATTCTTTTGTAGAAGATCTTTGCCCCAATACCGATACGCTGGAATTTCACAGGCTTTCAGTGATACCCAGCGGGCGTTATGTTACCAGTATTAACCTTAATATGGATGATTTTGAGTACATAGGGCTTCACATTGATCACAGTACGGTTTTCAATATTGAATCTGCCCATGCCTCACGAAACAGAATGTGTATCAATATAGGAAACGAGGACCGGTATTTGTTTGTAATTAATCTGACATTGCTTCAGATTAAAGAGATGCTAAGTCAGGTGATGGATAGTAATACTTTAAATGTTGAAAATATTTCGGATTGTTTTTTTAAATACTTCCCGGATTATCCTGTGCTTAAAATCAGACAAAGGCCTTTTGAGTATTATATTGCACCTACGGACAATTGTATTCACGACGGCTCTACCTTTGAAAATAATTATTTAGATATAACGGCTACTTTTTTAGGTAATTTTGAAGTAAATAAGTAAGAATGAAATTTAGGTTTTCTCTATTGGCCCTTGTAATCTATACCATTGCCTGGACCCAGAATACAGAAATAAAGGAGTATAAAGACATCTATAAAAATACAATTGTCAATTATATTGTATGCTCTGTGAAAGGAGAAGAAAATGTAAAAAAACCTGTATTCTTTTTCTGTCAGGGAAGCCTTGCCAGACCTTTAGAATATGTCACAAAAAAAGGAACATTTCCTACGTTTCTTCCTTTTGACCTGGATATTATTGTCAAAAAATATCATTTGGTCGTTGTCAGCAAGCCGGGAATTCCTATTAAAGAAAATCTGAAAAACCTACAGGAAGATCTAAGCTATCCGAAAGAAGGCCTTCCTCCTGCAGAATATATTTCAAATAATAACCTGGAATACTATTACCAACGAAACAACGCCCTGTTAAAAAAATTGTTAAAACAAACCTGGGCAGATCCGAAAGAAGTAGTAGCAGCGGGACATTCTGAAGGTTCTTATGTTGCATTGGAAATGGCCTCACACAACAATAAAATTACACATCTTATTTATTCCGGGGGAAATCCTTTGGGAAGGATGATGAGTATTATTAACGAAAATCGTCAGAGTGCTGAAGAAAAAGAGAACTGGACCGGTGAAAGTCTTGATTTTTGGAAAAAAATTGTAGCAAATAAAGATAAAAAAGAGACGGATAAAGAAAATACCAGTTTTTATCATTACACGCTTTCTCAAAATTTTACCCCTACATTATTAAAAATTAAAATTCCGGTTTTGGTTACCTATGGCACAAAAGATCAAAATGGTATTTTTAACGATTATCTTCAGGTGCTGGCTATTCAGAATCATAAAGCAAACTACTCCTTTACATCTTATTTTGATTGTGATCATAATTTTTTTCCGGTGAAAAACGGCGTTGCGGATCATGAGGTGGATAACTGGACTGTGGTTGCCAATGATTGGATGAAATGGCTTGAAAAGAAGTGAATATACCGGCAAAATAAGTGATGATCATTTCGTTTACTTGTCCTATGAAAAGTGCCGTCAGTAAATAAAGCATTACCTTTATTAAAAATAATTACTTATGGAATCTAATATCACTTTCAACAAAGATTTTGAGGCAAATAGTGCTTATGTAATGAAAATTTATAACGCTGATGTTTCAAAAGTATGGAACTATTTTACCCAATCTCAATTATTGGATCAGTGGTGGGGTCCTCAACCCTGGAGATGTGAGACGATAAGGCAGAATTTTGAAAAAGATGGAATTTGGTTATATGCCATGGTAGGCCCCAATGGTGAAAAATCCTATTCACAATCAAAATATGGCGAGATTATAGAACACAGAAGCTTTGACTGGATGAGTGCATTCTGCGATGAAGACGGGAATGTCAATGAAGATTTTCCATCATCAAAGTGGCTGATAGGTTTTACTGGTGTTGAAGAAGGCACAAAGGTTACCATAAATATCCACTACCAGTCTCAGGAAGTCATGAAAAAAATGTTTGATATGGGCTTTCAGGAAGGCTTTACTATGGGACTGAACCAACTTGAGGAGATTCTGAAATAAAGAATCATAAACTCTTTACCACATAAAAAAGCTTGGATATTTTCCAAGCTTTTATTTTTATAGTAATTCTTCCTCCTGGAAATACTGAATAATAGCCTTTTTCATCAGCAAACTTTGCTCATTGGGCCTTAATTCAGGAAGGTCTTCCAGTTTGTCAAACTGTGGCCACCCATCTTCATAATGAGTGAATTTATAATATCCAAACGGCTCCAGCAATCTGCATACCGCTATATGAATCAGGTTGACCTTATCCTCTTTGGTATATTTTTGTTGTCCGCTTCCTAGTTCCTGAAGTCCTATCAGAAACAGCAGCGTTTCAATAGGAGGATTCTTCTCAGTTTGAAAATTATCTTCAAAGAATTGTTCTATTTTTTTCCAGTATTCTGCTTCGTTGATCATCTCTTATCTCTTATCCGTTACCATTTATCTTCAGCAAAAATGCATATTCCAGCGCATCTTCCTTCAGAGATTCAAATCTTCCGCTTGCCCCTCCGTGCCCGGAACTCATGTCTGTTTTAAAGACCAGAATATTCTGATCGGTCTTTACTTCCCTTAGCTTGGCAGTCCATTTTGCAGGTTCCCAGTATTGTACCTGCGAATCATGGAATCCTGTAGTGATCAGCATGTGAGGATAATCTTTTGCCTCTACATTATCATATGGAGAATAGTCTTTCATATAACGATAATATTCCTCATCATTTGGATTTCCCCATTCATCATATTCTCCCGTTGTCAAAGGAATAGTGTCATCCAGCATCGTGGTAACAACATCTACAAAAGGTACCTGCGCAACAATTCCGTTGAATAATTGTGGTTCATAGTTGACTACAGCGCCAACCAAAAGACCTCCTGCACTGCCACCCATCGCATACATATGTCTGGAAGAAGTATAATTTTCTTTAATCAGATATTTCCCGGCATCAATAAAATCGAAGAACGTATTTTTCTTAAACAGCATTTTTCCGTCCTCATACCATTCTCTCCCCAGGTATTCTCCTCCCCGGATGTGAGCAATTGCATACATAAATCCTCTGTCCAGAATAGACAATCTTACGTTGGAAAAACTTGCGTCTACAGTGTGTCCGTAGCTTCCATATCCGTACAGAAGAAGAGGAGTGTCTGCTGATTTTTTTGTGTCTTTGTGATACACAAGTGAAACGGGAATTTTTGTTTTTCCATCCCTGGAATCTGCCCATATCCTTTCGGAAATATAATTTTCAGGAAAAAATTTTCCCCCCAGCACTTCCTGTTGTTTCAGAAGTTTCGTGGTTTTATCCTTCATATTATACTCGTAAGTAGAGCTTGGTTGAGTTAATGAAGTATATCCGTAGCGTAAAACTTCTGTGTCAAATTCAAGATTAATACCGATATACGTTGTGTAGGTTGGATCTGAGAAAGGCAGATAATGAGATTCCTGTGTTTTCTCATCTATAATTTTGATCTGTAAAAGACCTCTTTCTCTTTCTTCCAGTACCAGATAATCTTTAAAAATTTCAAAACCTTCCAGCAAGACTTCAACACGGTGAGGGATCACATCTACCCAGTTTTCCATACCACAGTTGTCGATCTTCGTTTTTACAATCTTAAAGTTGATGGCATCGTCAGCATTGGTGATGATATAGAACTCATCTTCATAATGTTCTACAGAATATTCAAGATCATCTATTCTTGGCTGAATTATGGTCCAGTCTGCAAAAACATTGTCAGAAGGAATAAAACGATGCTCATCAGAAATTGTACTGGAGCTTGCAATAAAGATATATTGTAATGATTTTGTTTTAAAAACGTTGACATCAAAAGTTTCATCCTTCTCATGAAAAATAAGGACGTCTTCCGAAGAATCCGTTCCCAGCTCATGTCTGTAAACCTGAAATGCACGGAGGCTTTTATCTTTTCTGATGTAAAAGACATGCTTATTGTCATTGGCCCAAACTGCCTTTCCTGTAGTGTTGGGAATGATGTCCGGAAGAATCTCTCCGGTCTTTAAATTTTTGAAGTTTAATGTATAAATTCTTCTTCCTACGTTATCGGCAGAAAAAGAAGCCATTTCGTTATCAGGGCTTACTGCTACACTTCCTACTTCAAAGAAACTTTCCCCTTCTGCTAAGATATTGACATTCAGAACGATTTCTTCTTCATTGTCGAGGCTGCCTTGTTTTCTGCAGAATATAGGATATTCTTTACCTTCTTCATAGCGTACAATATACCAGTATCCGTTAAAGAAATAGGGTAGCGATTCATCATCTTTTTTGTAGCGGGCTTTCATTTCTTCGAAAAGCTCTTCCTGAAGCTCTTCAGTATCCTTCATGATGAATTCTTCATACGCATTTTCTTCCTCAAGATATTTGATGACATCGGGATTTTCCCTTTCGTTGAGCCAGAAGTAGTTATCTGTCCTTCTGTCGCCGTGTATTTCTAATATTTTCTCTATTTTTTTTGCC
The DNA here is from genome assembly GCF_000482305.1 of Chryseobacterium sp. UNC8MFCol. Classification (NCBI taxonomy): domain Bacteria; kingdom Pseudomonadati; phylum Bacteroidota; class Flavobacteriia; order Flavobacteriales; family Weeksellaceae; genus Chryseobacterium; species Chryseobacterium sp. UNC8MFCol. The sequence goes on along the minus strand of NZ_AXUZ01000003.1, from coordinate 307,370 downwards.
TGTGGAGCTTTCATCCGAATATTTTAATTTGTTCCGTCTTTGTATTCTACCTTTAGTAAATACGGAGGTTTTATTTCAATGTTAATTCTTGTTCAAATATAAGAAAGGCTATCAAATTTTTGATAGCCTTTTCACTAATATTGGAGAATAAGCTTATTTTTTTATGGTTTTTATTGTTTTGATACTACCATATTTCATTTTTAAAGTAATGAAATATAACCCTTCTTTTAAATCTTTCAGCTCTATTGAAGAGGTCGGCTTTTCAATTGTTTTGATCAATTTTCCTGAAGTATCTATAATCGAAATTGATTGTACACCGGATATGTCAGAGATGGTAAGCTGATCAGTAAAAGGGTTCGGAGATGCGGTAATTTCCTTTTTGTTGTCGGCTACTTCATGAATGGATAGCGGAGTGTCATCATAGGCTGAAATTTGAAATTCTCCACTACTTATATCAGAGTTATATTTCCAGACGCTGACGTATAAGGTTGTTCCCGGAGTTTGCCCGGTCAGTAAAATAGATGAGAAGGCATCCTGGATATTGTCATCATTACAATCGATTTCTGTTAAAGATCCACAGGCACCACTATAAACGCTCAACACAGTGTCGTCAAAATCAGAACCTGGAGCTTGTTGAGTTTCTATCTTCAGATTTCCACTTTGTGGTACCGTTAGTGTAAACCAAACATTTTCAATAGCATAGGAATTGCATGAAGGGAGAGAGCCGTCAGTAGTTGCGTTTGTATTGCCTTTTGTAATTGCTCCCGATGCGAAATCAGTACCAACATTGATAGGGATTGCCTCCGAGCAATCATCATTGACTGGTAAAATTGGGTCATAGGCTGAAATTTGAAATTCTCCACTACTTATATCAGAGCTATATTTCCAGACGCTGACGTATAAGGTTGTTCCCGGAGTTTGTCCGGTCAGTAAAATAGACGAGAAGGCATCCTGGCTATTATCATCATTACAATCGATTTCTGTTAAAGATCCACAGGTACCACTATAAACGCTCAACACAGTGTCGTCAAAATCAGAACCTGGAGCTTGCTGAGTTTCTATCTTCAGATTTCCACTTTGTGGTACCGTTACTGTAAACCAAACATTTTCAATAGCATAGGAATTGCATGAAGGGAGAGAGCCGTCAGTGGTTGCTCCGGTATTGTCTGCTGTGATTGCTCCTGATGCGAAATCTGTTCCAACACTTAAGGAGGTTGCTTCTGTACAATTGTCATTTTGCGCATTTACAAATACAATTGTGAATAAAAATAAACAAAATAATAATTTTTTCATAGGGTAGGTTTTCAACAAATATATAAAAATCCCCATTAAGTGAAAAAAATATTGTTGTAATATTTTGTTTTTCAATGTATAACCAATGAGTGTGTCTTTTTTTTAATAAAAAAACCATCTTTCCTGTATGAAAAGATGGTGATGTTTATTCTTGTATTAAAACTATTTATGAAGAGCTTTAATATATTTTTCCAGAGCCATGGTCATAGAAGGAGTTTCCTTCGTAGGAGCCATTAAATCTACCTTTAGTCCAGCTTCTTCTGCTGCTGCTAAAGTGGTGTTTCCAAAAACCCCTATTTTTGTTTCATCCTGCTTGAAATCTGGGAAATTCTGCTGCAAAGACTTGATTCCTTGTGGGCTGAAGAAGATCAACATGTCATAATCTTTAATGTTGATATCTGTAAGGTCACTACATACCGTTCGGTACATGATGGCTCTTGTCCACTCCACGTTAGCAGAATCCAGGGTTTTTACAATATCCGGACTTAAAACATCTGAAGATGGCAACAGATACTTCTCAGTTGGGAATTTTTTGAACAAAGGAAGCAGATCAGAGAAATTTTTCTCGCCGAAGCTGATCTTTCTTTTTCTGTACACAATATGCTTTTGAAGATAGTTGGCAATTGCTTCCGACTGGCAGATGTATCTCATCGTATCCGGCACTGCAAAACGCAGTTCTTCTGCAAGTCTGAAGTAATGGTCAATCGCATTTTTACTGGTAAAAATTATACCGGTATATTGCGTTAAATCAATTTTTTGTGTTCTAAGTTCTTTGTTGTCAACTCCTTCAACGTGGATAAATGGACGGAAATCAATCTTTATTTTTTCCTTCTTCGCTATATCCAAATATGGAGAAGACTCACTAGGCGCTGGTTGAGAAACCAATATGGACTTTATTCTCATCATTGACTTTTATTAAAAAAATAACAACTTCCAAAGCAGTAATAATGGTGCGATTTGGAGGGTGCAAATATACAAAAATTTATAATACCATTTCTCCGGAAGAATCTTGTTCTTGTGAAATAAATAGAAAAAGACCTTGAAAACGAATACAAAAGAAAAGAAGAAGATGTAATACAAAAACATTTTATTTCTGTCTATGGGGAAGTAATAGTGGGTTACACACAGAATTATTAACAAAAATGACAGAATAAAGTAAAATTTTGTGGAGGTGAAATAAAATATTGTCCATTTTTTTCCATCTCCTATACTTTGATAAAATAAAAACCCTAATGTCGATTTTATAAGATAAAAAAACAGTACGGCCAATAAAGTATACCCAAATTTATTTAACTGGTACCCGAAAAGCTGAAGATCTGCAATATATTTCGGAACTATAGGAATATATTGGGAAATTAAAACCGATAAAGTCAGGGTCGTCACACATGAAGTGATGATCCAGCTCGGCAGGTTGTTGCTCGCATCAAAATATTTTTGAAGCAGGAAATCTTTAAGGGTGGCATCTCTTTCTATAATGTTCATCATAAAAACATACAAAAATATACACCCTACGAGTATAAAAATTACCCAATCATTATTTTCAGGTATTCTTACATGATTAACAAAGTTTTGTGACGACAGCAAAATTTAATTTTTTAATGTTTTTGGTCTTACGCTTTATAACATGGATATGGCATAGGTTTTATTATGCTTAATCAATGATTGGATGGCAAAATATATTATTCTCCGGATTTTGCCTACCCCAGAAACTGTTGAATAAAAGTCTCTGTTTCAATGGCATTATCTTTCGAAAATATTTTTGCAAAATTATAGATTATTTTGTATAAAATAAAAAGGTTAAATAAACTATCTTTGCAAACTGAAATGAAAAAACTCGTCATTATCCCAACCTATAACGAAAAGGAAAATATTGAAAATATTATTTCCGCGGTTTTTGCATTGGAAGATGACTTTCATATCTTGGTAGTGGATGACTCTTCTCCGGATGGAACTGCAGAGATCGTAAAGGAATTACAGAAAAGGTATCCGCACTATTTGCACTTGTCGATAAGACATGTAAAAGATGGTTTGGGAAAAGCGTACATCCATGGCTTTAAATGGGCCATCGAGAATAAATATGATTATATTTTCGAAATGGATGCAGATTTTTCACATAACCCCAATGACCTGCCCAAGCTTTTCGAAGCCTGCCTGAACGCAGATATGGCTATCGGATCCCGCTACTCAAAGGGAGTGAATGTGGTCAACTGGCCGATGGGGAGGGTTTTACTTTCTTATTTTGCATCAAAATATGTGAGATTTGTTCTGGGGCTTCCGATTCATGATACCACAGCCGGTTTCGTGTGCTTCTCAAGAAAAGTCCTTGAAGAAATTGGCTTGGATAATGTGAAATTAAAAGGATATGGATTTCAGATAGAAATGAAATTCAGAGCGTATAAAAAAAGTTTCAGAATTGTAGAGGTTCCTATTATATTTACCAACAGAATTCTGGGAGAAAGTAAGATGAATGGAGGAATTATCCATGAAGCTGTTTTTGGTGTCTTAAACTTAAAGTGGAAGTCCATCATCAACAGGTTATAAAATGGAGCATAATTTGTTCTTCTAAGCAAGAGAAATAGATGTAAAGTTCTAAGACCTTTAAAAATAATGAGATAAACTGATGAGAAAGCTGATTCTTGTTTTTGTTTTGCTGGGCCTGTTTTCATGCAATGATTTTATCGATAAGCCTAAAAACCTTATCGATGAAAAAGTGATGGCTGAAGTGATTGCAGATCTTATGCTCAATGAGCAGGCTACTTTTATGTATCAGGACAGGAATATGGAAGCAGGAACAAGATTTGTTCTGAACACTCACCATATAAAACCGGATGATTTTGTTCAAAGCTTTAAATATTATATCATTAAAGAAAAAATGGAAGGCATCACCAATGATGCCCAGGAGATCCTGATGAAAAAAGATCCGAAAGCAGATAAATATATAAAGGACAAATTGAAGCAAAACGGAAATATGACGCCTTTAGTGAGGTAAATTGGGAAACGGGTTTTCCCGGAGCAAAAGATAATCACTGGAAGCAGCAAAGAAAAAGTAGTACAAATGAAATTTTTTAATATAGAAAAAACCTCTGAAGGAAAAGCTAGAGCAGGGGAAATCACCACAGATCACGGGAAAATTCAGACTCCTATTTTTATGCCTGTGGGAACTGTAGCAAGCGTGAAAACAGTTCATCAGAGAGAATTAAAAGAAGACATAAAAGCCCAGATTATCCTGGGTAACACCTACCACCTTTACCTTCGTCCCGGTATGGAAACCATGCAGGCAGCAGGTGGATTACATAAATTCATGAATTGGGATCTTCCCATTCTTACCGATTCAGGAGGCTTTCAGGTGTTCTCGCTAGCGAGCAACAGAAAAATGACAGAAGAAGGAGCGAGATTCAAATCCCATATTGACGGAAGCTATCATATGTTTTCTCCGGAAAGATCAATGGAGATCCAAAGACAGATCGGAGCAGATATCTTCATGGCTTTTGACGAATGTACACCGTATCCTTGTGAATATAACCAGGCAAAATCATCTATGGAGCTGACACACCGTTGGTTGAAGAGATGTATTGAATGGACGAATGACAATCCTGAACTGTATGGCCATAAGCAAAGACTTTTCCCGATTGTTCAGGGGTCAACCTACTCAGATTTAAGAAAAATTTCCGCAGAAGTGATTTCCGAGGCAGGTGCTGAAGGTAATGCTATCGGAGGCTTATCTGTTGGTGAGCCTGAAGAAGAAATGTACAGAATCACCGATGAAGTGACAGATATTCTTCCTAAAGAAAAACCAAGATACCTGATGGGCGTGGGAACACCATGGAATATTCTGGAATCTATAGGGTTGGGAATTGATATGATGGATTGTGTGATGCCTACAAGAAATGCGAGAAATGCAATGCTTTTCACATGGCAAGGCGTAATGAACCTCAAAAATGAAAAGTGGAAGCAGGACTTTTCGCCTTTAGATGAATTTGGAACCAGCTTTGTAGATCGTGAATATTCAAAAGCGTATCTTCGTCACCTGTTTGTATCCAAAGAATATCTGGCAAAACAGATTGCTTCTATCCATAACCTTGCATTTTATCTGGATTTGGTGAAAGTAGCAAGAGAACACATTATTGCAGGAGATTTCTACGAGTGGAAAAACTCCGTGGTTCCTGTTCTGAGACAAAGACTATAAGAAAATTATGATCAAAATTGTAGACAAATATATCATCAAAAAATACCTTGGAACTTTCAGTTTCATGCTGGTGCTCTTGTCTATTGTAGTACTGGTTATCGATGTTCAGCAGAAAATTCCTAGAATAGAAAATGCAAAAGCAATCGATCCCAAGCTTGACCTTACGTACTTCCTGATTCATTTTTATCCTTACTGGATTATTAATCTTGTAGTCACTTTTCTCTCTATTCTGGTATTTATCACTGTAATTTACTTTACCTCCAGGATGGCCAATAATACCGAAATCGTGGCGATTATCAGTAGTGGGGCAAGTTTCCACAGGTTCTCAAAACCTTATCTGTATACTTCGATTTTAATTGCGGTGATGTCACTTTTGGTATATCACATGATTCTTCCCTGGGCGAATATTAAAAAAAATGAATTAGAAGCCTATACCTATAATGCCGCTAATAAAGAGAGAATTCTCGGAACCGCACCCGCTTCTTCACAGCTCAGTAAGACAGAATACATATTTGTCGATTCATGGAACAAAAGAGAAAGAAGAGGCTCCAGCTTCGTGTATCAGAAGTTTGATAAAGACAGAAAAATGGTATACGAGCTTAAAGCAAGTGAAGTATATTGGGACAATACAAAAAAACAGTTCGTCTTAAATAATTACTATGAAAAGACGATCAATAAAGATAATTCTGAAAAATTAAGCAATGGTGTAGAGCTGAGGAAAAATTATAGCCATTCTCCGGAAGAACTATTTCCTAACGAACTTCTCGGGCAGAATAAAACCACACCTGAACTTCTGAAGTTTATTGAAAGAGAGAAGGCGAGAGGAAACAGTAACCTCAATTCTTATCTGAACGAGCTTCATCAAAGAACTTCAATGCCTGTTTCCATCATTATTTTAACGTTCCTTGCCCTTTCGCTTTCATCTCAAAAGAAGAGAGGAGGACTGGGGATTAACCTTGCAATAGGAATTTCACTGGCGTTTCTTTTTGTTTTCTCCTTTGAGGCCTTAAAAGTCGTGTCAGAAAATAAGAGTTTGCCGCCTGCTTTAGCCATGTGGCTTCCGAATCTGGTATTCCTGCCGCTTACCCTGTATCTTTACCTTAAAAGAGCTAATCAGTAAAGTAGCTTTACTTCCTTGTGATAAAAAGAGCGTAATCCGTCATTTTCCAGTTCGATCCAGAGTTCACCCTTTTCATCGGCATAACGGATGATGCCATTTTGTCGCTCTTTTTCAATTTCAAAGACCGATATTTCGTCCCTACGGAACAAATTTTTGTTGAAGTTATCAAGAATTTCCTTTTCAGAAGGTATATTTCTAAGTTTTTCACACAAAAATTCATGAAGATGTAAACTAAAGTCTTCCAGGTTAAATTCTTTACCCGTTTGGGTCAGCAGTGATCCTGCATTCGTTATTTCATCAAATTTTTCCTGAAGAATATTGATTCCTGCCCCGATAATGAAATAATTATTTTGATTAATTCTTTTCTTTTCAATCAGAATTCCAACGATTTTTTTACCTTTAAGGATAATATCATTCGGCCACTTAATTTTTACGTCAGAATCAGCCAAATTGGCAAGGAAATCCCTGATCATATTTGCGGTATAATAATTGAATATAAAGTCGGAGCACAGAATGTTGTGAGTATTCACTGCCAGCGTATATGCCAGGTTTTTTCCGGCAGTCGGAATCCATACATTTCCATACTGACCCCGGCCTTTTGTTTGGCTAAAAGTATGAAGTCCTATAAAATTCGAATTTTCATAAAGTAAAAACTTTGATATTTCGTCATTAGTAGAAGAGCATTCTTTCAGGTAGAATAGTTGACTCATTTAAGAAAACTTTAAGACATTAAGGGGGTAAAAGTAAGGTTAAAGTAAAGAAAAAACAATAAATTTGCAGATTATAGTATTTTTTTAATGAATAAAACAGCAGAAAAACAAGCACTAATAGATAAAATCGTTGAAGCTCTTCAAGATGTAAAAGGAGAAGATATTATGATCTTCGATCTTTCAAACATTGAAAACTCTGTAGCAGAGACGTTCGTAATATGTAGCGGAAACTCAAATACACAGGTGGCCGCATTAGCTGGAAGTGTAGAGAAAAAAGTAAGAAACGATCTTAAAGACAGACCATGGCACGTAGAAGGTACCGAAAACGCGATGTGGGTCCTGGTAGATTACGTTTCAGTAGTGGTTCATATATTCCAGAAAGACGTACGTGAGTACTATGATATAGAAGAGCTTTGGGGTGACGCAGTCATTACCAAAATTGAAAATTAATATAAATTTTAAAAAGTATAAATGAATAATAAAGGATTCAACTGGTTCTTTCCTATTGCAATCATAGCTCTTTTGCTATTTTTTGGCTCCAATTTTTTAGGAGGTGATAGTGCAAAATCTATTGATGAAGATGGTTTCTTTAGAGAAATGCAGGCGGGGAAAGTCCAGAATATAATTATATACAAAGACACAGAGAAAGCTGACGTTTTCCTTACAAAAGCAGCAAAGACGGCAATGGTAAATAAAAATGCCAACCAAAACAACCCTCTTTCTGCATTCGAAATGGCTCCAAAAGCAGATTTTTCTGTAAAATATGGAGACCTTCAGCTTTTCCTTCAAAAATTTGAACAAATTAAAGCAACCAATCCGGCGATTACCACAACAAAAGATTACGGAGCAGGTAAAAATCCTTTCATGGATATCCTGGTTTCTGCATTGATCTGGATTGCTATTTTAGGATTATTCTACTTCCTTCTTTTCAGAAAGATGGGAGGTGGCGGAGGTCCTGGCGGACAAATCTTCTCTATCGGAAAATCGAAAGCCAAGCTTTTTGACGAAAAAGAAAGGATTCAGGTAACATTTAAAGATGTTGCAGGACTGGAAGGTGCTAAAGAAGAAGTACAGGAAGTTGTTGATTTCTTGAAAAATTCTGAAAAATATACCAAATTGGGAGGTAAAATTCCTAAGGGAGTCCTTTTGGTGGGGCCTCCGGGAACCGGTAAGACCTTATTGGCAAAAGCTGTTGCCGGTGAAGCTAAAGTTCCGTTTTTCTCACTTTCAGGTTCTGATTTTGTAGAAATGTTTGTGGGAGTAGGAGCTTCAAGAGTAAGAGATCTTTTTGCCCAGGCAAAAGCAAAATCTCCTGCAATTATCTTCATTGACGAGATTGATGCCATCGGACGTGCAAGAGGAAAAAACAACTTCTCCGGCGGAAACGACGAAAGAGAAAACACCCTGAACCAGCTTCTTACTGAAATGGATGGTTTCGGAACAGATACGAATGTGATCGTAATGGCAGCGACCAACAGAGCAGATATCCTTGATAAAGCTTTAATGAGAGCAGGACGTTTTGACCGTTCTATCTATGTGGACCTTCCGGAATTACATGAAAGAAGACAGATCTTTGACGTTCATTTAAAGAAAATCAAGCTGGATGATAATGTAGACAGGGAATTCCTTGCAAAGCAGACACCTGGATTCAGTGGGGCCGATATTGCGAACGTATGTAACGAAGCAGCTCTTATTGCGGCAAGAAATAACCATACTTCAGTAACAAAACAGGATTTCCTTGATGCCGTAGACAGAATCATCGGTGGTCTTGAAAAGAAAAATAAAGCAATCAAACCTTCTGAAAAAAGAAGAGTGGCTTACCACGAAGCGGGTCATGCAACAATTTCATGGTTGGTAGAACATGCTTCACCACTTCTAAAAGTGACGATCGTTCCAAGAGGACGTTCATTAGGGGCGGCATGGTATCTTCCGGAAGAAAGACAGCTTACGACGACTGAGCAGATGTTGGATGAAATGTGCGCAACACTGGGAGGGAGAGCAGCAGAGCAGGTGATTTTCAACAATATTTCAACAGGAGCACTTTCTGACTTGGAAACAGTAACGAAGAGAGCTCAGGCCATGGTGACGATCTACGGATTAAGCCCGAATATCGGTAATATTTCTTACTACGACAGCTCAGGTCAGTCTGAATATTCTTTTGGAAAACCTTATTCTGAAGAAACAGCCACAAAAATTGATGCTGAGATTAAAGCCATCATCGAAAATCAATATGAAAGAGCTGTAAGAATTCTTGCAGAAAATAAAGATAAGCTTGATGCATTGGCCAATAAGCTTTTAGAAAAAGAGGTGATCTTCCGTGAAGACTTAGAAGAAATTTTCGGAAAGAGAGCATGGGATCCTGAATTGACAGAGAAACCGGTTACCAATACCATTCCTGAAAAAGAACAACAGGAAATGTTGGAAACTCCTCAGATTAAAGAAAAAGAAGAGGAAAGCGAAATACAGGCGCCTGAAAGCCCTACGCAACTTTAAAAAACCTCTTAAATAGGATAAATAAAACCTGACAACTGTAAAATTGTCAGGTTTTTTCATATTTAAAGAGACATTTTTGGAATCTATTGTAATTAATTTTCTATTTTTGTATAAAGTTGACTAAAAATAGATTAAGTTGAATTTATTCAAGAGGATTGTAAGCAAACTTACCAACCAGCCTGAGGAAGAGGAAAAACAGAGTCTGGAGAAGCTTGGGGATTCGCTCAAAAATGCGGATCTCGACTATAAGTTTGCGCAATTATTTACGCATTCGGGAGGATTTTTTAATTATTGTGCAGATGAAGCGGAGGCTCTACAAACTTTAAATCAAATTATTAAAATAGAAGGTATAAGAAACCTTTTCTGTTGGGACAAAGAACTTCAGAACTTTTTGAATGTTGTGAAGTCTCCCTATACGTCAGAATTGCAACCGTCTAATGATGCAGCATTCATTACCTGTGAATACCTGATCGCTTATGACGGAAGAATTATGCTTTCTCATAATAATATTCTCCATTATCATTCTTCAAGGCTGCCGGATAGAATTATCATTATTGCCAATGTTTCACAGATTGTAAACAACCTGAATGATGCCATGGGGAAAATAAAAAGGAACGGAAATATCAAGAATCTTACTTCCATCAGCGGAAGCCAGTCAAAAATGGATAGTTCTTCGAATTCCAATACCAAATTGTTTTTATTACTGCTTGAAGATTAAGCAGCCACTTCTAAATTGTAAATTTTGGACAAAAACCTTATTCAAAGAACCATTTCAGGCCTGGTGTATGTAGCCGTTATCATTCTTTGTACCACTCCGTTGGGAGCACAGCTCATCAACAGTATCGTTCCCGGCCTTATTCAACAGCAGTACCTATATCATGGATTAATGAGCCTTTTGCTGGTTGTAGGAACCTGGGAATGTATCAAAATCATGAAATTCGGGAAAGGATATGAGAAATGGGTCGTTTTTCCGTTGGTCATTTTTATATTTTATATTTTTTCCAAAAGATATTTCCACCACGATTTCTTTTTTGATTTCAGACTGAGTGAAATCCTTGCTCTTGCATTGATAGGGATCGCTGTGGTTACTTTATTTAAATTTCCCAACGAATTATACTTTGACAGTGGTAAACTTATTTTTACAGTCATTTACGTAGCGCTCCCGTTCAGTTTTGCATTAGGATTACCAAAGTTCTCCAGCTATAACGATAACTTCTCTCTGGAAGTTCTTTTCCTGTTTATTTTAATATGGAGTAGCGATACCTTTGCTTATCTGGTAGGGAAATTCTTTGGAAAACATAAAATGGCCCCTAAAATTTCCCCTAAAAAGACATGGGAAGGATATGCAGGTGGAGTAGTGCTGACACTGGTTTTATCTTACTTTATCGAGCATTATCAGCCGGAACTGAGAGGAAACTGGATGGTTGTTGGATTTCTTGTTGCTGCCTTTGCCCCACTGGGAGATCTGGTGGAGAGTCAGCTGAAAAGAAATTTCGGCGTAAAAGACAGTGGAAACATCATTCCGGGGCATGGTGGTGTATTAGATAGGCTGGATAGTTTCATAATCTGTGTTCCTGTCGTATATTTGTACTTTATTTTAGAAAAATTTATATAGTCTCATGAAATTGCATAGAGAATCAAAAGGAACAATCACCGTAGCGACGATCCTTTTTTTGTTAGTGGGAGCGCTGGCGATTTACTTCCTTAAAATATGGTCACTGGTGATCATCATGCCTTTGTTGGTTATTTACTGTCTTGTATTCTGGTTTTTCAGAGTTCCGGATCGTACTATTCTCGATCACAAAGAAAATATAATCGCACCGGTCGACGGAAAAGTTGTAATGATCAAGGAAGTAGAAGAGAATGAATTCCTTCAGGGAAAGGCCATTCAGGTTTCTATTTTCATGTCTCCACTGAATGTACACATTTGTAGATATCCGGTGACCGGAAAAGTGATCTACAAAAAATATCATCCGGGGAAATATCTCGTAGCATGGCACGAAAAGTCTTCTACAGAAAATGAAAGAACGACGGTAGCAGTAGAAACGCAGACGAACCATAAAGTGGTCTTCAGACAGATTGCGGGATATGTTGCCAGGAGAATTGTTTTTTACTGTAACGAAGGAGATCAGGCAAAAGCCGGACATGAATTCGGTTTCATCAAGTTCGGATCAAGAATGGATGTATTCCTTCCTCTGGATACTGAAATTGTGTGTCAGATCGGAGATATCACAAAAGGGGGTCTGGATGTGATCGCCAAACTGAAACACTAAGATTTATCATCAATCATAAAAAAGATCGTTCTCAAAAGGACGATCTTTTTTATTGTAAATCCACAGATCGTCACCTGTGAGGAGAGAGTATCTGAACCTATTATTTGATCTTAAGCTTTTATATATGGTTTTATTTCATTCAGAAGCCTTAATATCAGCTCCAGTGGCAAATCTTGCTCGGCGTCAATTAAAAGGATTTTAAACTTCTTTCTGCCGTCCTGGGTCAATTCAGGATAGTCCAGTTTATCACCGTGGTAAAAACTGATGTAATGCTTCCGGTATTTTTTGCTGTAATAAAAATAACAGAGCATTTTCTTTTTGTATTTGATAAAGGGAAGACCAAAGCTGAAGGTTTCCGTAATGTTTTCTGTATCAGAAGCCAGTATCTTTTCCCTTAAAAAAAGAAGAGCACTTCTTTCAGGCTCTTCGATTCTGTAGAAATACTCTTGTATAGGGTTCATATTTTGAAATTCTTGAAATACATTAGTCGAAATTCTGAAGTTCGACAAGCTTATTATACATTCCTTTTTTAGCGATAAGATCGTGGTGGGTACCTTGTTCTACAATGTCTCCTTTTTCCATTACCACAATCCAGTCTGCTTTCTGGATGGTCGAAAGTCGGTGGGCAATCACCAGAGAGGTTCTGTTTTCCATCATTTTTTCTAAAGCATCCTGTACAAATCTTTCGGATTCGGTATCAAGGGCTGATGTTGCTTCATCAAGAATCATGATTGGAGGGTTCTTTAGGACAGCTCTTGCGATAGAAACTCTTTGTTTCTGTCCTCCCGACAGCTTGTTTCCGTCATCCCCGATATTGGTATCATATCCTTCCGAAAGATTGGTGATGAAATCGTCTGCATTGGCTATTCTGGCTGCTGCAATTACTTCTTCTCTCGTAGCGTCAGGTTTACCCATCAAAATATTATTGTATACCGAATCATTGAATAATACGGACTCCTGGGTTACCATTCCTAAAAGCTGACGGTATTCCTGTAATTTCAAATGTTTGATATCTGTGCCGTCGATAAGAATTTCTCCTTCTGAAACATCATAAAATCTGGCTAAAAGGTTAGCTATGGTCGTTTTTCCACTTCCGCTTTGCCCGACTAATGCTACAGTTCTTCCTTTCGGAATCGTCAGGTTGAAATTTTTAAGGATAAGATTGGATTTATCATAGTAGAATCCAATATTTTTAAATTCAATATTATTTTGTAAGGTAGAAATAGAAACCGGTTCTGCAACTTCTTCGATTTTTACATCAGCATCCAGGATTTCCAATACTCTTTTCAGAGAAGCTTCCCCTTTCTGTACGTTGGAAATGGAAGTGGATAAACTTTTTGCAGGAGGCAGGATCTGGAAGAACAATCCAAGGAAAACAAGGAAATCTGCAGGAGAAATACTTTGTTCAACAATAATCTGTTTTCCTCCGTACCAGGCAATGATTAAGAACGTAATAGAACCTAGGAATTCGCTCATAGGAGAAGCCAATTCTTTCTTCCTTCCTAAACTGATGGAGCTCGAGATCCACTTGTTCATGGATCTCATAAAACGATTATCCATGATCTTCTCCGCATTAAAGATTTTAATAACTTTTGAAGATTTTAAAGTCTCATCTACAATAGAGAAGATCGTTCCCATTTCATTTTGTGCTTCGTGAGAATCTTTCTTAAGACTTTTTCCTACCAAAGCGATCATGGTTCCCATAACGGGTAAAACCAATAGAGAGAAAAGGGTCATTTCCGCACTTAAAAAGAATAAACTTACCAAAGTACTGATCAGCATAAAGGGTGCATTGATAAGTTCAACTAAACTTCCCAGAATATTTCCTTCAACTTCTCCAACATCATTAGACATACGGGACATCAGATCTCCCTTTCTGCTTTCTGTGAAAAATGAAACCGGTAAAGAAAGTATCTTTCTGTACATCGCGCCACGAAGATCTTTTGTAACACCAACACGGTAGTTGATCAACAGGAAAGCACCAAAATATCTGAACATATTTCTCAGTAAAAACATGAACGCAGTGATGATACACAGCCATGCAAGGACTTTCAGGGCACCATATTCACCTACAAGGTTCTGGATATAGTAGTTGGAATAGTCTTTTACATAGGTGAAAAAATCAAGAAACTCACCGGAATAAACGGGTGCGGTCTCATATTTTTCCGGTTTAATGGTGCCAAAAAGCATTCCCAGTACCGGTAAAATAGTACCTAAGGAAGCAATCTGAAATACGGAGTACAGGATATTGAAAAATAAACTTCCGTAGATGTATTTTTGATGCGGTCTCGCGAATTTCAGGATTTTTTTATATTCGTTCATTCAATGAAAAAATTGGATAGCAAAATTACGTAAAATTACAAGATAAGACGTTCTTAATCCTATTTTACTTTAATTAATATGTTTTAAAGGATTTGTTTTTGTTACAACTAAATATAATCTGCCAATGTTTTTTTATCATTATAGAATAAGATACCGTATCGCACAGATATTGATGAAAAAAACAAACCGCCTTGCGGACGGTTTTTATGGCAATGAAATCAATTAAAATTTACCTGGTCATTATATTTCGGACTGAAATTATGAGGATTTAATTTTTCCAGTGTTTTCCCGAAATTGTTGATGATTTGCGTCATATTATCAAAGTCAACGATGTTGATGTCATCATTTTCATGATGATAATGCGTCGCCTTACTCATATCTACTGTTGAAAATGAATGAGCAATGATTTTCTTCTTTACAAAACTTACGTTGTCTGAACGATAAAATAATTGCTCTCTTGCATAAGGGTCTGCGTTTATTTTTAATCCGTTTGCGGCACTTTTGTTAAATAATTCATCCAAATCCGAAAAGCTGTCGCCTGTCATATACAGTGCATTTTTCCCCCATTGAGATTCTGTGGCAACCATTTCAAAATTGAAAAGAGCGGTCATATTCTGATAGATTTTGTCAAGGTTTTTATCCTGTGAGATAGCTGTAGAACCCAGCATTCCTTTTTCCTCGCCATTAAAAGCCATAAAAACCATAGAAAAATCCGGTTTTTTATTTTTAAAATAATCTGCAATACCTACCAGAGTGGTAATTCCGCTGGCGTCATCATCTGCACCGTTGTAGATATTGTCTCCCGTTTTATTGCTGGTTCCGATATGGTCAAAATGTCCGGAGAATCCAAGGTATTTATCATTTTTTCCCTTTTTAACACCACATACGTTATAGGCCTTTTTTCCTTTGTATTCAAAAGGGATCAGATAAGAATTTCCAGTGCAGTAATCGAGATTGTTTTCCTTGAAAAGAGTGGCTATATATTGGGCGGCATTCTCATTTTCCGGTGTCCCGATCTCTCTGCCTTTCATTTCATCTGATGCTAATGTTGAAAGAATAGTCTTTACTCTTTCTTTTGAGATTTCCTGTGCAAAAGTACAGATGGAGAACAGGGATACTATAAGATAACTTAGTTTTTTCATTGGCTTTCAATTAAAGATTATAAGATCTGTCGTAGTTAAGACCGAAACGTTGCAGGAAGGTACGTAATTTAATTGATTGGCCCGAAGAAAAGGAAGTACACAAAATAAAAAACAGCTCCTGAAAAGGAACTGTTCTCACTCAAAAAATCGTTGTAAGGCTATCGAAGTCTGTCTACAGATTTTACGAGCCTCTCATCTCTGCGGATAAATACGTTTGCAATAAACAAACAGATTACCGCGATCAATGGGAAAATCGGCTCAATACCCTTCTCAGGAAATTGAATTCCTCCGGATAAGTTTAGTAACCAGTACGCCAATACACCAATCAACAAAGCGTTTATAATAATGCTGATGGTATTCAGCAGAATTTGTCTTTTTCTGTTTTTAAAACTAAAAATACTTAATGCCCCGGTTAAAACCAATATAATACAACCGATATTAAGTACCGGAATAGTACCAAATACAGCGACATCCTGTCCTGTAATGAAAAGAAAAACAGCAGCTAATAGCGCCAGTAATGTCCAAATAGTTTGTATTCTTTGTAGCATTGAATATTAAATTCTTGGCAAAAATAACATAAATTTTGCACAATTCAAAAATAAGTGTAGATTTGCATTATACAATGTACTTGAAAACAAAAGTCACCGGACTTACTTTTCTTACTCACAATTAATTACATTTTTACATTAAGTATGTTTAACATAGAAACGTTAAGGTCAAAATCCGTAACGGAACTGACTAAAATCTTAAAAGATTTGGGCGTTAAAGTTGCAAGAAACAGCAATGAAAATGACAAGATCTTTGCTATTCTTGACTTTCAGGCTTCCAACCCCAAAGTCTCAAAAGATTATTTCAATGCCACAGAAACTACCAGTATAAATACTGAAGAGGCTGCCGCAGAAAAACCTGCTAAAGCCCCGGCAAGAAAAGCTGCTGCTCCTAAAAAGACTGCAGCCAAACCTAAGACAACAGCAAAAGCCCCGGTAGAACCAAAAGTAGAGGAAAAAGTAGAAGAAAAAATACCGGATTCCGAAGAAGTAAAAACCGAAGAGCCTAAAGCAGAAACAGCCCTAGCCACCGAAGAAACTTCTACTCCTTCAGCAGCAGCTAAGAAAAAAAGAAAACGGGTTTCCACCAACACAGGCAATACTGAGGTAGCTCAGGAAAAACCGGAAACTCCTAAAAACACAGAGTCCCAGGAATCTTCTCCGATAGAAGAAAAGCCTAATCACCCTCAGCAACAGGCTAACAACAGACCTCAGAAAGGACACAATCATCCGCAGAACGGCGGAAACCAAAATAAAAATCAAAACCAACAACATCAGCACCAAAACCAGAACCAGAACAGACATTCTGAGAAGGCAGAGGAAGCACAGGACCATAAGAAAGAATTCAATTTTGATGGGCTTGTGAGCATTGAAGGAGTGCTGGAAATCTTACCTGATAACTATGGATTCTTACGTTCATCAGACTTCAGTTATATTTCTTCTCCTGATGATGTGTATGTATCTACCGCGCAAATCAGAAATTTTGGTTTAAAAACCGGCGATACCGTTAAAGGAATTGTAAGGTTACCAAAAGAAGGCGAAAAGTATTTTTCATTACTAAGACCTACTGAGGTTAACGGACGTGATCTGGCCTTCATCAAAGACCGTGTTGCTTTTGAATATCTGACTCCTCTTTTCCCGGAAGAAAAATTCAATCTTGCAGGAAGCGGATCTACTGTTTCTACCAGAATCGTAGATTTATTTGCTCCTATCGGAAAAGGACAAAGAGCGATGATTGTTGCCCAGCCTAAAACGGGTAAGACCATGTTGCTGAAAGATATTGCCAATTCTATTGCTGCCAATCACCCTGAAGTTTATATGATGGTCCTTCTGATCGACGAACGTCCTGAAGAGGTTACCGATATGGAAAGAAGTGTAAATGCAGAAGTAATTGCCTCTACATTTGACGAAGCCGCTGAAAAACACGTGAAAGTAGCAAACCTTGTTCTTGCGAAAGCTCAGAGAATGGTGGAATGCGGACATGATGTTGTGATCTTGCTTGATTCTATTACAAGATTGGCAAGAGCTTATAACACCGTTACTCCTGCATCCGGTAAAGTACTTTCCGGTGGGGTTGATGCCAATGCTCTTCATAAACCCAAAAGATTCTTTGGAGCTGCCAGAAAAATTGAAGGAGGAGGTTCATTGACGATTATTGCAACTGCATTGATTGATACAGGTTCTAAAATGGACGAAGTAATCTTTGAAGAATTCAAAGGTACAGGGAACATGGAACTTCAGCTGGATAGAAAAATCGCTAACAGAAGAATTTATCCTGCTATTGACCTTGTGTCGTCAAGTACACGTAGAGATGATCTTCTTCTTGATGAAGTTACTTCGCAAAGAATGTGGATTTTAAGAAAATACCTTTCTGAAATGAATCCGGTGGAAGCGATGGAATTTGTAGATAAAAACATCAAAGGAACCCTGAATAATGAAGAGTTCCTGATGTCTATGAATAAATAATAAATTAAATTTTCATAAGCCGGGCTTCTATACTTTGAAATAAGGATGCAACAAATCCTCAAATTTATAGAAGCCCGGTTTTTTATGGATAAGATGTTCGGCAGCAAACAAAGCTCCGTTGCCAAAGGCATCCCTGGAGATAGATTCGTGGATAAGCCTTACCGTCTGAAAAGGAAATCCAAAAATAACTTCATGTTTTCCTACAATTCCTCCTGCTCTGATGGTATTGATATTCTCATCCTGCACATCCAATGCGTCGGCGATACGAATAGCCGTTCCTGAAATTCCTTCTTTGTCTTTAAAATGTTCCTCAACAATTTCTATATCTACTGAAGGGGCAATCTTTTTTAAAAACCGCGCAGCATACAGTAAATAATTAATTCCCAGGGTAATATTGGGAGACCAGAAAACCGTCGCATTTTTTGCCAGCTTATGAAGGAATCCAACTTCTTTATCTGTATAATGGGAAATGGCAGAAATGATTTTTACTTCATGTTCAGCAGCAGATTCTCCATACATATAAATACCGTCTTTAGAAGAGAAGTCAATGATAGCATCTACCGGATGCTCTTTCAGCAATTCCCCCACAGATATCTTTTTCTCTGAATAAAAATGACCGGGATCATCACTTTCTATGCCTAAAAAATCTGCGGCATCCCTTGCTGTCAGTCTATTAGTTTTTCTGTAAATCCACTGCAAGGTATGATCCTTATTCTGAAGTATTACAGAGGCCACTGCCTTTCCTGCTTTACCAAATCCAAAAAGTCCTATTTTCATAGTAAAAGTATTTTAAGTTAAACATTCAGTGAGAGAATATTCTAATTCGGAATATTGCTCATATTGTGTAAGTTACAAAATTGAAAATAAAGTAGGTTTTGAATACTATCATTGAGGGTTGAAGCGAATGCTTATTTTAATCAGCTTGAAAAAAATATTTTAAAATTTAATTCATTCTAAATCAATGTATCAATGTTAAAGATTTATTAAAGTAATACCCAATCTTTGATTATCCCTTAAATATTGGCTAATTTTGGGTATAACATTAAAAATAAAGATTATGTCATTTGAATTACCAAAATTAGGATATGCATACGATGCATTAGAACCTACGATCGATGCTAAAACTATGGAAATCCATTATACAAAACATCACCAGGCGTATATTGACAATTTAAATAAAGCAATCGAAGGTACTGATTTAGCAGGAAAAACTATCGAAGAGATCTGCCAGACAGGTACTGATAAGCCGGCAGTAAGAAATAACGGAGGTGGTCACTTCAACCACTCTTTATTCTGGGAAATTCTGACTCCGGGAGGAAGCAAAGAACCAGTAGGAAATGTAAAAGCTGCTATTGAAAACTATGGTGGTCTTGAAAAATTCAAAACTGACTTTTCTGATGCTGCTAAAACAAGATTTGGTTCAGGATGGGCTTGGTTGGTAAAAAATGCTGACGGTTCTGTTTCTGTTTCTTCTACACCAAACCAGGATAACCCGTTAATGCCTGTTGCAGATGTTAAAGGAACTCCGGTTTTAGGATTAGATGTTTGGGAGCATGCTTATTACTTAAACTACCAAAACAGAAGACCTGATTATGTTTCTGCATTCTTCGATGTAGTAAACTGGGATAAAGTAGAGGAATTATTCAACAAATAATTGTCCGGCTATTATAAAAGTAAAAGGTTCAGAATTTTCTGAACCTTTTTTATGTACATTTTATAGCCTGTTAATTATCTTATCGCGTCGCTTCCTGACAGTCCTTGCATTTTGAGGCCATATTTCCATTTTACATAGGCAAATACCTGATAGAGTTTATACTCAAATTTTATCCCATAGTTTTCACGGGGGTCATAGTCGATTCCGGATTCTATAATGTTTCTGTACTTTCCTGAATTATAATATCCGTTCCATTCATTCACAAGGAAGGTGTTTTTCGTTTTCAGATATGATTCGGAATATTGGCTGATAGGTCTGGCGATAGCACTTAAAAAATAATCAAACTGGGTATCTATCACAGTGAGATCCCATTCTCCGTCATCATTTTTAGATGGTTTCATTTCATTTTGCTCCTTATCATTCTTTGAGTTATCCTGTGAGAAACAACTAAAAGGAATAAAGGCTATGAAGAGTATTATAATGATGTTTTTCATACTCATAAAGTTACATAAAAAAAGCACTCTATGCGAGTGCTTAATTTTTATGGTTCTTTCTGGAGGACTACAAATGCCGGAAAGTGGTCACTGTAGCCTCCTGTAAACTGATCTCCGTTCCAGGACCTGAAAGGATATCCTTTATAATTTCCTTCTTTGTTTACAAGGTATGCCGGAGCAAATATTTCAGTTTTATAAACGGAATATTCTTTTGTTACCTGCTCTGAAACGAGGTTTTTTGAAACAATGATCTGGTCAAATAAGTTCGGCGCATCCTGATACGCTAGAGAAGCAACTCCTTTTTTATATAAAGGGTACATTAAATTAAGGTATGGAGTTTCTTCACTTAAATCTTTTGAATTAGCCTGAGCTTTCAGATAATTTTTTAAACTTGAGCTTACGGGATCATCATTGAAATCCCCCATTGCGAAGAGTTTTGTTGAAGGATCTACTGCTCTCACACTGTCCATTTGTTGTTTTAATAAAGCCGCAGCAGCATTTCTTTTAGGTAAAGATACCGCTTCGCCTCCTCTTCTCGAAGGCCAGTGGTTCATAAAAAAAGCAACTTTTTCATTATCTAAAAATCCGGTTACTACCAAAATATCTCTGGTGTATTCTCTTCTTCCGTCACCACCAAAAATTTTCAATTCCTTTTTTAATGAATTGCTCGGGGTGAATCGTCTTTTCTGATAGATTAATGCAACATCGATACCTCTGTAGTCATATGAATTGTAATGAATAATTCCGTAATCATATTTTTTCAGGGCAGGCTCGTTGATAAGATCTTCAATAACCTGCCTGTTCTCAACTTCAATCAGACCGACCACGGCAGGAGCCGTTTTGGTATATTGCGCTCCCATTTCAGAAATTACTTTGGCTTCATTCGCTAATTTTGCTTTATATATTTTAGAACCGTAATTCTTAGCACTTTTTGGAGTGAATTCTTCTGAGCCACTTTGGTATCTGACAACTTTTTTCCCCTTTAAGGCTCCATCACTCCAAGGACCGTCGTATTTTTCCACATCCAGAAAATTAACGGAATCGATTGGAATACTTCTATGGAAAGCCGGGTTTTTGATATCTTTAGTTCCGTCAATATAATCTGCAGAGCGAATTGTGTCCCAAAGGTTTTCTACATTCAAAAAGCCAACAGTAGCCACTTTTCTAAGTTTTCCCTGTTGCGCAAAAGCCATAATTGAAAAAATGATGGCCATAAAACTCATAAATCTCTTCATCCTCTAGAGTATTTAAAATTATTAAAACGACAAATTTACTTCTTTTTAATTCATTCAATTTTAAATATTTGTAAATTTAAAACAGCATAAATATAATACTTTTACTTAATGATTCATAAAAGCTTGCAATGTTAAGAAAAAATAATGTCAAAAAAGTTGTTAATTGCAAATTTTGACTAAATTTGTGCCCCCAACTTTTAAACTGTTGAGAATTAAGAAGAAAAGTATTAAAAAAAATAATATACTCATGATTAAAAAACTATCATTAGTCTCTTTATTTACTTTACTGCCTGCTTCCTATTATTTTGCACAGACCACCGTGTCTGCGTATCTTAAAGATGCAGATGGAAAGCCTGTTGAAAGGGCACAAGTAGATTTAAAAGGGAGCGAAAATGATGTAACGGCTGACAAAATTGGATACTTCCAGTTTGTAGATCTTCAGCCGGGCCATTACCAAATTGTGATTACGAAACCAAACTTCGAAACTAAGTTGATGGAGTTTGACGTAGCTGATGAGAAAAGAAAGGATTTAGGAGTTATTACCCTTTATTCTGCTCTTACAAGCGCTGATCAAGGTCTGGCGATTATAGACAATGATGATGATGATAGCAATAGCAGTGGACAGGCTTCAACTGTTGGTTTGCTTCAGTCGTCTCAGGACATTTTTAGCAGAATTGCCGCGTTTGATCTGGGATTTTACTGGTTCCGTCCGAGAGGAATCGACGGAAGAACCGGTGAAAACATGCTAAACGGGGTTTCTATGGTGAAATCTGATAATGGTAATGTTGACTTCAATAACTGGGGTGGGCTTAATGAAATTACAAGATATCCTGAAATTTCGTCCAACCATTCACCCTCCGAGTACACATTTGGGGGAAACAGCTCAGTTGTTTATAAAAATACAAAGGCCAGTGAGTATAGAAAAGGATTCCAGTTTACCCAATCTTTAACAAACAGAAATTACAGAAACAGGACTTCTTTACGTTATTCTTCGGGAATGAGTAAGAAAGGATGGGCATTTACTGTAATGGGAACGAGAAGATGGGCCGAAGAAGGAATCCAGGAAGGAACTTTCTATGATGCTTACGGAGCGTACCTTGGTATTGAGAAAAAACTTAGTGATAATCATACTGTGACGTTCAACTTTATTGGTGCTCCTTACAGAAGATCTACTGCAAGCCCGAGTACTCAGGAAGTGTATGATTACAGAGGTGTACATTATAATTCATACTGGGGATACCAGAATGGCGAACAAAGAAGTGAAAGGGTGAGAAAAGGCTTCCAGCCGATTTTTCAAATCCAGGACTTCTGGAAAATCAATAAAAAATCCAGTCTTTGGACATCGCTTTCCTATCAGTTTGGAAAAGACAAAGGTTCCCGTTTAGACTGGCAGAACGTTCAGAATCCTTCTCCGACATACTACAGAAACTTACCAAGCTACTATGATTCTTTAGATCCTAATGCTTCAGTTATCAATGCTGATGGCTCAGTAACCACTTCACAAGATGCTTACAGAACTGCATTGTCAGCATGGCAGTCAGGAGATCCAAAAGTTACCCAGCTGGATTGGGACAGATTATACAGAAGAAATATGTCACAAGCTGTAGGATCATATTATGGGCAGACAGGTAAAAGAGCTTTATATTATATGGTAAATGACGTAAGCGACGATAGAATCTGGAATGCCGCAACACACTTCGTACATAACTTTACTGATACAACCAAGTTTTTATTCAATGTATCTTACCAAAATTATTATTCTGAGCAATACAGAGAAGTAAATGATTTGTTAGGAGCAGATTTTGTTTTGAACAGGGATCCGTTTGCCGCTACGAATCAGCCTGGAAAATCAGGATTATTCAATGATGGTGAAAATGGTGTAACGAAAAGGGTTGGAGATAAAATGGGATACGATTACATTTTCAGAAGACAGGAAGTGAAAGTAAACCCGGGATTAAAGTTCTCAACCGGAAAGTTTGATGTATTTGTTTCTGCAATGGCAGGATATTCATCTTCCAGCAGAGAAGGATTGTTCCAACACTACTTATATAAAGATTCTTTCGGGAAAGGCGCAGACTATAATTACTGGAATTTTGGTCTTAAAGGGCAGCTTATTTATAAGTTAAACGGAAGAAACTTCTTTGTTTACAACGGTGCTTACTACAATCAGGCTCCTTACCTGGAGGATTTATTTGTAAATCCTAGAGTGAACGGCTCTGTAGCTCCGGGAATAAGAAGTATGGTGGTTAATGCTAATGACCTTAGTTATGTTATTGCTACCCCTTTCTTAAAATTAAGATTAACAGGTTATTTGATTGATACGAGTAATGAAACTACTGTTCAGAGATTCTTTGCGGATGGTCTTAAGTTGAATGGTGTGGATGCAGACGGAAACATGACCAATGTTCAGAGTGCCTTCGTTTCTCAGATCATGACGGATGTGAAGAAGAGAAATATGGGATTAGAAATGGGTGTTGATGTAAAAGTATTACCTACATTATCGGTACAAGGTCTGGCGAGTATAGGGCAGTATACCTATAGAAATGATCCAACGACTTATTTTGCTTCGGATGCTGTAGGTGTTTTTGGTAACGGACTTCCTTATACAAGTGTGGGGAAAGCTTATATTAAAAATTACCGTCAGGGAGGAACTCCTCAACAGGCATTTTCATTAGGATTCCGTTACAATAACCCTAAATACTGGTGGGTAGGTGGAAACTGGAATTATTTTGATGATAATTATCTGGATCCTGCTGCATTAGTAAGGACGGAATCATTTGTACAGAATGACAATACTTCTACTCCTTATTATGGTTTAACGGAATCTGAGCTAAGAAGGGTTTTACAACCTAATAAATTACCTTCATCTTTCTTCTTTAACGTGAATGCAGGTAAATCATGGGTGATTGGTAAGTACTACGTATTGCTTTCCGCAACAGTAAATAACGTTCTTGACAACAAAAAGTATATTACCGGAGGGTTTGAGCAGACAAGAAGCGCTAAATACCCTGACTATTCTCAGGACCTAGGTAGAGAAACTACTTTATTCGCTCCAAAATACTGGTATACTCAGGGAAGATCTTATTTCGTAAACCTACAATTCAGATTCTAATAATCAGTTTATTAACTACTTTAATTAAAAAATATCAAAATGAACATAAAGAAATACTTAAGTCCGGTAACAGGAATTGCATTCGCTGTAATTGCTCTTACTTCTTGTGTACAAAAAGACGAATGGGACACTCCACCTATTAAATGTGAGAATAAGTTTGCTGCTCCCAATATCTCCCTTGCAGACTTTAAAGCTCAGGCTCCTGCGACAGGATATAAACTGATTACCACAGATCAGATCTTTGACGGGTACGTAATCTCTTCAGACGAAAACGGAAATTTCTATAAAACCATCTCTTTCCAGGATAAAGCTGAAAATCCTACTGCAGGTCTTCAGATCGAGGTTGATAAATCAAGTAACTACGCAGATTTCCCTGTAGGTGCACATATCAGAATTAATGCAAAAGGACTCAGACTAGGTCTTGACAGAGGAACTGTGAAAATCGGTTCTGTAGATCCTACATATTCAATTGGAAGGGTTCCGGCTTCTTTGCTTAGCAGATATGTAGCTGGAGTTTGTAATGGAAATGGGCTTGAAGTCGTTTCTATTAAGCCAGTTGAATTGCCAAACCTTAATGCAGCTAAGAGTGATCAATATATCAATACTTTGGTTAAGGTTCCCAACTCTCAATTTGCAATCAGTGATATCTATCCTGTAAACAAGACATTTATTGATTACGTAGGAGGAGCAGGTGTAGATACAGACAGAGGTTTGGAAGATGGGACAGGAGGTTCTGCTACGTTAAGAAATTCAGGGTTTTTCTCTGAAGGTGCTTCCTTATTGCCAACAGGTAACGGAGATATTACTTTTGTAGTAAGCCGTTACAATACCACATGGCAGATGCTTATCAGAAATACAAAAGATATTAATTTTAAAGGAAACAGAGTAGATGCAACTCCGCCTAAAGGAGGTACTGATATTGTTTATTCAGGATCTTTCCTTGAAAACTTTGAAAGCTATCCTGCATCACCGGCCAACCTTGAGATCTATCCTAAGTATGTAAATGATGCTGTATTAGGAAACAGATACTGGCAGTTAAAAACGTTCAGCGGTAATAAATATATTCAGCTGGGAGCAAATTCAGGTTCCGGAAGCTACTTAACTTATTTTGCGGTACCGGTAAACTTTACAGATGCTAATACATTGAAATTTGATGTAAATGTTGGGTTCTGGAATGGTAATGCTTTAAAAGTATACTATACAACAAACTATACACCCCTTGGAGATATCACAACGGCTACTAAGGTAGATATTACTTCTGCGTTTACGATTCCACAAGCACCAACGGGAGGTTATGGAACATTAACTCCTGCGGGAACTTATAACATTCCTGCGAATGTAACGGGTAATGGATTTATCCTGTTTGAGTACTCCGGATCTTCTGTAGGTGTAACGACTTCAATACAGTTAGATAATATTCAGGTTCAATAATTGACCTGCTATTCAATAATATACAGGCCGTCTTGAAAAAGACGGCCTTTTTTATATTGTTCTTATCAATATAAACTATAACAAAACCACCGCGCATCCACAGTGGTTTAATACTATCTGTTTATTCGACTGTAATCGTCGGATCCCAGCAGCAATAGCTGTAAAGTATCTGCCTGTCGCTGTTATTGGGGTCTAAAGTATACAAAGCAAAGTTAAGAGTATAATTTCCTATTCCTGTGCGTCCTATCGTAGCATCATAGCTGTAAAAATTAACGTTGGCAGGTATAGCGGGAAGCCCGTCTTTTTTGGTATGATCCGGTACAGCAGCCAGTTTTCTGTCTACAACATCGTAATACATGGGGTTACCATTAAATATTTCATCTCCCGAATACTTTTGAAAACCGTAGATAATGACTGCGTCATCCGAATTCTGATAAATTGAACTTCCCCTGAAGGATACCCTGTCTCCGTTTCTTGCTTTTAGATTTAAATCTCCTGTTGCCTGGCCCAAAAGAGCGTTTCCACTTGGGACGATCATATATTTGGCGATGTGGTCAATAGGTACCGGGCTGTCACTTTTTGTACTGGGAGAAAGATTTCTTTTTTTCATGTAGTCTTTTACATAATCTGTGTCGATAACGACCATAATGTCGATGACCTGGCTTGATGATAATTGTGATGTGTCCATGTTATTATTATTTTCGTTTGGTTTTTTCCTACTCATTTGGCTTTTCAGATTCCGCCCCGTGATTATAGGTGATACGGCTTCACTGTTGAGTTGTAATTACATCACAAATTTATAATGACACCCATATCTGCCCAAGAGTATAAATGCTGAAATTGAGAGCTAGGTATTTATACTTAATTAATCTCTTTATGGTGATATGTTTTTGTTTTATAAAAAAATACCCCGAAAAGCTTTACTTTTCAGGGTACCCATTTATAATGGATTAAATCTAATTTCGTTTAGAAAGATACTTCATTCACTTCTTTTCCTCTTTGGAAGTTCATTGTTTTCTGGCTGCCTTTATAGGCAATATTTACCAGATTGATCTGCTTAGGAAAAGCGCTTAAAAGGATCGTGTTTTTAATCTTTAAGGTACTGATATCCGAAACACCTCCGGTTTCGAAATATACCCATACAGTTTCTCCGCTTACCTGGCTTCCTGTGAAAGTTATTGTTTTGGGAGCACCATTGACAAATACATCAAAATTATTGTTCACATATTTTTTCACTTCTGCTTCGAATCCGGCAGTATTCGGATTGATTTTAATAGCATCAGAGATATGGCTTGTATTCATTTTTGTGGTAAACTTCAATGTTTTGCTTCCATCAATATAATCCACCTTGGTCATTGAAGAGAAAAAGTCTACATACATAAAACTCATTAACACAAAAAATGTTAAAATTCCTGATATATATAAAAGTTTTTTCATCTTAATTAATAGATTTACAATCATACTTGCTAGTTATAGGTCACAAATAATATGCCAATTAAAAATTAACATTCACAGAATATTTATCATAAAATGCTTTAATATGCGCTACTGCCTCATCTGCAGTGTCTACCACTCTGTAAAGATCAAGATCATCTTCTGCAATCATCCCGTCTCTTAAGAGTGTTGCTTTGAACCATTCCAATAATCCACCCCAAAATTCGCTTCCTACCAATACAATTGGAAATTTACCTATTTTATTGGTCTGAATCAGGGTAAGTGCTTCCGTCAGCTCATCTAAGGTCCCAAATCCCCCGGGCATCACTATGAAACCTTGAGAATATTTTACAAACATTACTTTTCTTACGAAAAAGTAATCAAAGTTCATGGAATAAGACTTGTTGATATAAGGATTAAAATGCTGTTCAAAAGGAAGATCAATATTCAATCCGATAGATCTGCCTTTAGCATTGAATGCCCCTTTGTTGCCGGCTTCCATGATTCCGGGACCGCCGCCGGTAATGATTCCGAAGCCTAATTTGGTGATTTTTTCGGCTATTTCCACAGCCATTTCGTAGTATTTATTCTCCGGTTTCAGACGTGCGGATCCAAAGATAGAAACACAAGGTCCGATCTTAGCGAGTTTTTCATAGCCATCTACAAATTCAGCCATTATCTTGAATACCATCCAACTATCCTTGGTGATGGTTTCATCCCAGGTTTTTTGTCTGAAGCTGTTATGTAATTTTGTTTCGTTAACGTCAAGTTCCGGATTTACTAAACTTTCATCCCTAGTTCCATCAAGTTCCATTGCACAAATTATTTAAAATATTTTTCGGCTTCTATTACAGATTCCGGTCTTCCGACATCGATCAAAATACTGTCGTGTACAAAACCGTGAATATGCTCGGTCTGCATCAGATCCAGATATTCTTCCATAACAGAAAATTTGCCTGTTCTTTTAATTTTTTCAAAGATGACAGGATTGATACAGTGAACGCCACTGAAAGCAAGTGCCCTGAATCCTTTGTTGAATTCTGCAAGCCTTTGTTCTCCTGTCTGTACATTCAGCCAACCTCTTAAAACCATGTCATCATTGAAAAGAAGTTTTCTCGAACTATCACGGTCCGAAACTGCTAAAGTAGCAAAATCTTTTATCTTTTTATGATATTCTACCAACGTATTGATGTTTATATTGGTTAAAATATCAGCGTTCATGATCAGGAAATCTTCTCCATGATCGAGAAATTTTCTAGCAAAAATCAAGCCGCCTCCTGTTTCCAGCAATTCACCGGTCTCATCGGAGATTTCAATCTTACAGCCGAAATTATTATTTTTATGTAAAAAATCAACTATCTGATCGCCAAAGTGATGAATGTTGATCACAAAATCTGTAATTCCGAAACTTTTCAGATAATTGATATTCCTTTCCAAAAGCGGAATCTCATTTACCTTAGCCAGAGCCTTAGGATGATGGTCTGTAAAGGGCTTAAGCCTTGTACCTTTTCCTGCTGCAAAAATAAGAGCTTTCATAATAGTATAAATAATGGGTAATCAGTAATGAGTGCTATAACGGGTGATCTTGAATCGCCTGTTGCTTATTACTGATTACTTGATATTAAGTTGTGGTTGTTCGTCATGACTGAGGGTAACTTCCGTTCCTTCAGGGTATTTTTCTTTAATGAATTCTGCAATTTTTATTGCAGAGTATACAGACCTGTGTTGCCCGCCTGTACATCCGAAGTTGATCTGAAGGTTTTCAAACCCTCTGGCCAGATAGTCTTCAATATTGATGGAAATAATTGATTTTACGAGTTCCAGAAATTTAGGCATTTCAGTTTGAGTTTCAAGGTATTCCTGAACTCCGATATCATTTCCGGTCTGGCTTTTATATTCTTCTATTCTTCCGGGGTTTAAGATTCCTCTGCAGTCGAAGGCAAACCCTCCGCCGTTTCCTGACTGGTCTTTGGGAATTCCTCCTTTCTTGTATGAAAAACTGTGGATGTCGATGTGTAGCATTTTCTTCTTTTTATTTTTTAAAACCATTACGGTATTGTAATCCTTAGATCTTAACATGATTAAAAAACCTAATGGTTGAAATTTAATATTTCTTCAATTTTTAAGGTTGCCTTTTCAGAGGTCAGCTGTTGAATAACCTTTTCAAGCTCGGGATAATTTTTCATCTGGTCCCATGCAGCAGCAAACCCTGTGATGTTTTGGATTCCTTTTTTCAGACTTGCCATGAAATGTTGCTTTCTTTGAATAAGACCTCTGAAGCCATAGGCTCCGAGTACCTGCAAAAATCTCATCATCTGTACAGGTCTCACCGAATGATATAGTTGAATTTTAACTTCCTGGTCATCAAACTGCTGAATGTAGAATTCCAGCATTTCATTTTTAAAATCTTCGGGAAAATCTGCTTTAGCCTGAAAAAGAAAAGAAATCACATCATACATCAATGGCCCTTTCATGGCAGACTGATAATCGATGAATGAGACTTCATTATTTTCATTGACCATAATGTTTCTGGCCTGGAAGTCACGAATCATAATTCCTGTAGGCTGCAGGCCTTCGATAAGAGCTGCAATATGTTTGAATTCTTTGAGCAGTTTTGATTTGTTGTACTCCAGTTCCAGAACGTCTGCCACAAAGTTTTTAAAATAATAAAGGTCATGGATCACGGGGAGCTCATCATAGCTTTCATACTCAAACGTCTTTGAGAAATCTATTTTCCCTTGTGTTTGAACCTGCAGCTGATAAAGTTTTTCCAAGGTTTGTTGTACCAGAGATTTTGTGTGAGATGACAGACCTTCTTTTGTAATTATTTCTGAAAGGGTGTAGTTTCCTAAAAATTCCTGTATATAGGTTGTCCGGTCTTCGGATACCTCCAGAATAGCCGGAGTATTGAGTTGGAGATCAGAAAACAGGCTGGAATAGTAGAGGAAAGTTTCGTTTTCTGCAAGGTTTTCATTGTATGTAATGATGTATTTTTCATTGCCTGCAGTAGCCAGAAAATTCACTCTAGCAGAGCCGCTTTGAGCCAATGTCACGAATTCGGAAGATTTTTTTCCCAGACGGTTTTCGAAAAATCGTTTTGCGTTTTCAGAAGTCATAATATGAAAACAAATATAGTAATTTAACATGAGTTGGGTAATAATGTTTCTCATGTTAAACTGCAACCCGCAACAGAAATTTTTGCAGCGCATGAAATAGGTTTTGAGCCCATTCAACTGCTGTTTCAGATTTGGCCTTCCCTTTTTTGTGATTTAAAATTTCTCTTTCTTCGCTCAAAATCAGTTTTGTTTGCAGCCGAATTTTTATATTTGTAACATGTTAAAGGACTTTAAGCCGGTTTTAGGAATTTTACTGCGTTTCATCATCATCTATCTGGTGTTGCTTTTTGCGTATCAGTTTTATCTGAATACCAGTAAAGCCGGTGGGCTCGATCCTTTTTCAAGATTAATTGCAGAGCAGGTCACCAGTGTACAGAATAAGGTAGGATATCCTACAGAGCTGTATGATGATGTCAAGAATGAGCAGGTATGGTTTTATGTCAAGAATGATTATGTAACCCGAATGGTGGAAGGATGTAATGCGATTTCTGTCATCATTTTATTTGTGTCTTTTGTCTTTGCCTTTTATAAGGGAAGCAAGACGTTTTTGTTTGTAGGAGTGGGGCTGCTTTTACTGTATGTAATGAACCTCCTTAGAATTGCAGGGTTGAATATTGTGATGTCCGATTATAAAGAATATGGAAAAATGTTCCACGATTTTATTTTTCCTGCGATTATTTACGGAACGGTGGTGGTGCTCTGGTTAGTCTGGATTAAATTCTTTGCTTTGCGACATGAAAATGCTTAACTGGTTCCTGGTTGTGGCAGGGGTTTGCGGGCTTGTGGGGGTAAGGATTCTGGAGGATCAGCTCTTTTATGATCCTTTTCTTGGTTATTTTCACGAAGCCAATAAAAATATAGAATTTCCGCCATTTGAGTGGAGCAGATTAGTAGTAGGGCATCTTTTCAGGTTTGGTTTAAACCTGCTTTTTTCCTGCCTGATTATCTATGGCCTTTTTAAAAACAAACAATGGACATTCCAGGGTGTAGTGATGATGGTGATCGTTTTTGCTATTGCGTTTCCGATTTACCTGTACTGTATTGATGACCGGTTTCAGATAGGTTACCTTTTTTCTTTTTATATGCGAAGGTTTGTGATTCAACCTTTGATTATCCTGTTGATTGTTCCGATGTTTTATTATAGAAAACAGATGATGGAAAAAGGGAAAGAAAGCTAAGGGCTCTACCTTCCCGTTTTTTGTTTATTCTGCGCAGTGTTTTTCTACACTTGTTACATTCTCGGCTGTCCATTCTACACGTTTGATAAAATCCCTTTCGCGGAC
The DNA here is from genome assembly GCF_000482305.1 of Chryseobacterium sp. UNC8MFCol. Lineage (NCBI taxonomy): Bacteria > Pseudomonadati > Bacteroidota > Flavobacteriia > Flavobacteriales > Weeksellaceae > Chryseobacterium > Chryseobacterium sp. UNC8MFCol. Next base: position 275,559 of record NZ_AXUZ01000003.1, on the reverse strand, counting down.
AGGGCATTCCTTAATCTGGCAAACGGTACATGAAACGGGTTTGCAGTCATCCATATGAAAATTGAATTCTATTGTACGTTTTATATTTTTGGCGAGAAGAAGTATGACCTTTTCCATTTCATTATGGGCATCCCTAAGGCTGTAGTACCATGGTAAGGTGATATGGGCATCAATATGAAGTGAAGACCCGAATTGCTGGATTTTCATATTGTGTACGTCGATCCATTCGGTTCTTCTGTTTTCTTCAAGAATCCTGATCACCTGATGTAAGATTTCAGGATCCTGCTCATCCATAATGCCACTTAGAGATTTCCGGACGATTTTGTATCCTACAAATATGATATAAAGCCCAAATACTAAGGCTACAACAGAATCCAGCCAATAAATCTTGGTAAAATACACTATAATTAAACTGCCCACCACACCAAGGGTGGTAATGGTATCCGACTGAAGGTGTTTTCCGGATGAAATAAGAACTAATGAGTTTTCCCGTTCTCCTTTTTTAATGGAAATATATCCCAGAAGATAATTGATAACAGCGGTGGCGGTGATGATCCAGATCCCAAGATCAATTTTGCTTAACGTTTTTCCGACAATCAGACTGTGAATACCCTCATAAATGATCATAAGACCTGCAATAGCGATCAGGGCTCCTTCAATACCGGAGGTAACAAATTCAACTTTTCCGTGGCCATAAGGGTGGTCCTCGTCCTTAGGTTTTGCTGCCAGATGAAGAGAGTAAAGTCCCATAAAAGCACTGATGACGTTTACGATACTTTCCATCGCATCTGAGAATACGGCGTCAGAGTTCGTCAGTTTCCAGGCAATAATCTTTCCGACAAAAAGGATCACTCCAAATACGGCAATAAGCTTTTGGAATCCTATTTTATCTTTGTGGGTATTCTTTGAAGTATTTTTCATATTCTGTTTGATAAAAAAAAGAATCTCAATTTTGAGACTCTTTTTATTTTGTTAGTTTATACTAAGTTGTTTGCTACAAGGTATTCTGCGATTTGTACAGCGTTCGTTGCTGCTCCTTTCCTCAGATTATCTGCTACAATCCAGAGATTAAGCGTTTTGGGCTGTGACAGATCCCGTCTTATCCTTCCTACGAAAACTTCGTCTTTTCCTTCCGAATATAAAGGCATTGGATAATGATTATTTTTCACGTCATCCATTACAACTACTCCGGGAGTTTCGGATAAGATTTTTCTTACTTCATCCAATTCAAATTCATTTTCAAATTCGATATTTACACTTTCAGAGTGACCACCCTGAACAGGTACTCTTACTGCTGTTGCCGTTAAATTGAATGTATCATCACCTAAAATTTTCTTAGGTTCTTTCATCAACTTGATTTCTTCTTTTGTGTAATCATCATCAGCAAATACATCACAGTGTGGCAATGCATTTTTGAATATCTGATATGGATATACTTTTGCAGTAGCATCGTCTCCGCTGATTTCACCATTTAACTGGTCTACGGCAGCTTTACCCGTTCCTGTTACAGATTGATAGGTAGATACGATTACTCTTTTTAAATCATATTTTTTGTTCAGAGGTCCTAAAACCATTACCAATTGAATGGTAGAACAGTTCGGATTTGCAATGATCCTATCTTCTTTCGTTAACACATCAGCATTGATCTCGGGAACCACAAGTTTTTTATCAGGATCCATTCTCCATGCGGAAGAATTATCGATTACCGTTACTCCGGCTTCTGCAAATAAAGGAGCAAATTCAAGAGAAGTAGAACCTCCGGCAGAAAAGATAGCAATATCCGGTTTGGCAGCTATAGCGTCCTTCATGCTTACAATCGTAAATTCCTTCTGTTTATACTTCACCTTTTTACCTACAGATCTTTCGGATGCTACCGGGATTAATTCTGTTACAGGGAAGTTTCTCTCCTCCAAAACTTTAAGCATGACTTGTCCAACCATTCCTGTTGAACCTACTACAGCTACTTTCATTGATTTAATTAAAAATTTAAGATTAAACTATTTATAAATTATAACGCATATAATTTCTTTATCTTTTTAAGCCCCAAAGACTCTTGTCCAAGGAAACGCGAATGCAAATAAACCTACTGCGATCAATCCCATCATAACCACTCCTAAAGAGATGGTATCATTAGATTTTACTTTTTTGTTGACAATAGTCATCAATACTGCTGCAATAAGCATAGAGAATGGATGTTCAACATATTGGAATCTTAATGCCGCGTTTTTCATTACTTCGCCCATATTCAGACCTTTGGTAAAATTGGTGATCAACATAATGATTCCAATTAAAAACTGAACGTGGAAGAAAATCATTGTGAAAAGGGTGGTCTTCTTTAAAAACTTATTCACTTTTCCACTGAAACCGAACATGGTTGCTAAAAGCGCGATGATAAATAAAGCTACTAAAAGAAGTTCAAGATACCCGAATCCTTTGTGGGCATTAAGCAAAATGTTGTAAAAATCCATAATCCTATTTTTTTGTAGACAAAGATAACAAAAATCCCGGCTCAAAGCCGGGATTGATATTGAGAAAATCTAATATTGTGATAATTAGAAGTTGAATGATAAGGTTGCAGCCCAAGTTCTTCCGAATCCGAATAGTACACGGTTGTCGGTTGCAACACCTTTGTACATGTATCCTAACTCTTCGTAAGTTTTCTTAGCTGTATTGTTTGAACCGTCAGCAAGTTTAGAAGGAGCATCAGATCCGAACACGTTTGTTGACGCATCAGAAATATAGAATGTATCAAACAAGTTGTAAACGTTTGCCCCGATAGTGAAATACTGTGAAGCATCTTTTAACTTGATCTTATATGAAATACCTAGGTCAAAAAGATTGAAGTCTGGTAATTTTAGTACTCCTTTATCCTGTGCTGCCTGGTTAGAGAAAGTAGCAATATCAATAGATGAGTATACTTTTCCTACATATCTCCATGTTCCAAAAATGCTTAAATCTTTTACCGGTTTAATTGTAGCTCCTAATGAAGCAGTCATTTGAGGAATACTGTTGTTGCTTGTTCCTCCTACTTTTACTTTGTCTAAGTATAGAGTTGAAGCAGAGGAAGATGATGCTCCGGATAATGAAAGAGGGTTATTATTGTCATCAAATGCAGATCCACTAGCATTTCCTTTGTAATAATAATCTCCCCAAGAGAACATACCCTGGAATTCTAAGAAACTTGTTGGTTTGTAAACTGCATCAAATTCAACACCCTGGTGAACTTCAGTAATACCACTGATTTCTGCATAACCGGTAGTTGTTGTATTGTCAGCCAGTGTAAATGTCTGGTTTGTTCTTCTTAACCATCTATCTCTCCATTCAGTTCTGTACAAGTTAACATTTGCGCTAAACTTTTGAGATCTGAAACCATATCCTACTTCAGCGGAGAAGATTTTTTCATTGGTTAAGCTAGGGTTTACCACCTGGAAATTACTTGGATACACAGAGTTCATGAATGGCTGCTTGCTGTAATATCCGATATTAGCAAATACATTGTGGTGCTCATCAATGTTATAGTTGGCTCCCCCTTTAATATTGTATCCGAAAAGATTTTTGAAACCGGTTTTTGTATTAACAACTTGACCTTGCTGTTTAGTTACTCCGTCTTTCACGAAGTTATCGATTCTTTGATATCCTTGGTTGGACACTGATCCCTGGAGGAACGCAGATAGCTTATCTTTAGTATATTCAACCTGACCGAATGCGCTATACCAGATAACTTCACCGTCATTACTATATCCGATTTGCTCGTTCAGAGGAGCTGTTTTTCCACCGAACGGGTTCCAAGCTAGCTTCTGATAATCATATGTTCTTGTAACATTGTAAGGTGCTACATTGTTATTAAGGATTTCCTGATAACCTTTTGCTCCATAAAGATCAGAAACTACCTGATAGTGGTAACCATAATAATATCTGTCATCTGTACCGATTGAGAAGTTCCAGTTGTCATTAAGTTTGTGCTGGAAGTTGGCCAAGATACCATACCAGTTGTGAGAGTTGATGCTTGATCTTCTGATGATACCATCTCTTACCTGATATTGTTTCCCGTTAGCCGGGTTAGTTACCATATAAGGAGTACCAGCCATTAAACCGTTGTTTAATGCGAAGATTTTATCATAATCAAAAGTTCCGTCTGTTCTTCTGTATGAGTTGATGTTGTTGGTAGTTGGAGTTCCATTGCTATTGAATTTTCCATTCCAGAAGCTTCCAAGGTCTCCTGTTCCACCACCTCTACCATTAGACATATATAGAACAGTACTTAATTTAGACTTTTCATTCATTGTCCAGTCCCAGTTGAACATTATTACTGGTTTTGAGTAATAATTAGCTCTGTTGGCAAGTGAAACTGATCGTCCTTCTGCATTGGTATAATATCCCCAGTCGGAGTTATATGTTCTGTCAGGAGTATTATCACGATCCGGATTATACGTAATATAGTCTTTAATAAACGGAGAGTAAGTTCTTTGGTTATGCCATTGTGGAGATCCTGTTATAGTAAACTGGAAATTATGTTTTTTATTTGGCTCCCAACCTAAAGCGAAGTAGTAAGCATATGATTCATAATCTGTGTTTTGAATATATGTACTTCCTGCCTGTCTGCTCAATAAGAATGAGCTAGACCAACCTTGGGCAGATTTACCGGTATTGTAGGCAAAAGATGTTTTTAAATAGTCATTGTTACCAACTCCTAATCTGATCACACCTCCTTGTTTCATATCTGCTGATCTTGTTAGGAAGTTCATTGTACCTCCTACGGAAGCAATAGCAAGCTTAGAAGATCCAAGTCCTCTTTGCACCTGCATAGTACTTGTTACATCGGACAGACCTGTCCAGTTTGACATGTATACGGTACCACCTTCCATGTCATTTACAGGCATACCATTTACCATTACGGCAATGTTTCTTGATTCGAATCCTCTGATTACAATTTGTGAGTCTCCGAAACCACCACCTCCTTTTGTTGCATATACGGAAGGTGTAGTGTTCAAAATTTCAACAAGCTCCTGATTTCCTTGTCTTTCAAGAATTTGTGCAGCTTTGATTGTAGAAACTGCTACCGGTGTCTTTCTATCTTTTGCGATATCGGTTACACCTTTTAGAATTACCTCTTCAATCTCTTTAGACTGTCCTGCTTTTACAGTGTCCTGAGTTTGTTGAGCATAATAAACACTAGCTGTAGATAAAGTAATAACCGCAGTTAGTATTGATTTGTTGATTAATTTCATAATCGTTAGTAATAATTAGATTTAATTTTCTGCAAAATTCGCAAAATTAAATTTAACTATTATTAACTCAATGTTAATTTTTAATCAATCTTAATAATATTAAGTAATTGATTCTCAATATTATAAATAAAAGTTGAATTTTTGTATGAAAAAAGTCATGTTGTTGAATTTTTAACAAAGGCGGGGTGTTTTTGTTAAAAATTCAAAACTATTTCACTGCTTTGAGACTCAGATCTATATTTTCTGCCGAGTGTGTAAGGGCGCCTACAGAGATGTATGTAACACCTGTAGAAGCAATCTCTTTCAACATGTCACGGGTAATTCCGCCTGAGGCTTCAGACTCACAAGAACCATTGATCATTTGGACAGCTTCTCTCATTGTTTTCACATCCATATTATCAAGCATGATTCTGTCAACTTTTGCTTTGATGGCTTCCTTTACCTCCTCAAGGTTTCTGGTTTCAACCTCTATTTTTAACTTTTTCTTATTCTTTTTAACATAGTCCTTGGCCATAGCGACAGCATTGGTGATGCTTCCGTTGTAATCAATGTGGTTGTCTTTAAGCATAATCATATCGTAAAGACCATACCTGTGATTTGTTCCACCACCTATGGCAACAGCCCATTTTTCGCACATTCTGAAGTTAGGAGTTGTTTTTCTGGTATCCAGTAATTTGGTTTTTGTTCCTACCAATCTCGAATCCCATTCATGCGTAAGGGTGGCAATACCACTCATTCTTTGCATGCAGTTCAGAAGTAGCCTCTCTGTAGAAAGGATGGATCTGGCACTTCCGGTTACGGTTAGTACAATATCTCCTACTTTTGCTGCATCACCATCTTTAAGAAAAGTTTCAACTTTTAAATCTTTGTCAAAAGTTTTGAAAATAATTTCTGCCAATTCTACACCGGCCAGAATACAATCCTGCTTTACCAAAAGCTTTGCACTTTGTACAAGATCCTCTGGAATCGTAGAAAGGGTAGAGTGGTCTCCATCCTGGATGTCTTCTTCCAAAGCGCTATTTATAAAAGTCTTTAATGCCTTATCTGTTACGTAGCTTGGTCTTTTCATTATGGTATGCTTTTAAACTAAATCTTTATTGTAAAATGCTCCTTTATTTTCTTTCATTTCCATCGATTGGGTGATGATAAGATGGGCAACGGTCGTTAGGTTTCTTAATTCTGATAATTGAGGCGATAAGATAGAGTAGTGGTAAATTTCATCCACGGCTGCGGCAATTTCCTGATGTTTTTGCAGGGCCATACTCAGACGTCTGTTGCTTCTGACAATACCCACCAGATCACTCATCATTTCCTGAAGCTGTTTTCTGAGATAGCTGACAATAACCATTTCATCCATGATTTTCATGCCTTCCTCATTCCACTCCGGAACTGCCTTCAGATCATCGAAATTAAAATTATTTTCTTTTAATAAATCAACGGTTTTCATGGCAGCATTATGCCCGAATACCAATCCTTCAAGCAGAGAATTGGAAGCAAGCCTGTTGGCTCCATGTAATCCGGAATTGGTACATTCTCCCACAGCAAAAAGGTTTCTGATAGAAGATTGCCCGTCCCGGTCTACTTCGATACCACCCATAAGATAATGACAGGCAGGAACTACAGGGATGAGTTGCGTGAAAGGATCAATGCCTTCATCTTTACATTTTTTGTAAATATTGGGGAAATGCTCCAGGAATTTTTCCCGATTCATCTCACGGCAATCAAGACCGACATACTCATCTCCCGAAATTTTCATTTCATTGTCAATGGCTCTTGCTACGATATCCCGGGAAGCTAATTCTTCACGCTCATCATATTTCTGCATGAATTTTTCGCCTCTTTTTGTCCTTAATTTAGCACCGTCACCTCTTACGGCTTCGGAAATAAGAAACAACATCCCGTCAATCTTATTGTATAAAGCAGTAGGATGGAACTGATAGTACTGCATATTGGAAACCTTTCCTTTGGCACGGGCTACGAAGGCAATTCCGTCTCCTGTTGCAATTGTAGGATTAGTTGTGTTTTTATACACATGGCCAGCCCCTCCTGTAGCGGCTAATGTAATCTTGGACGTTATTTTTTTGATTGTTTTAGACTTCTCGTCCAGAATATAAGCACCATAGCAATGGATGTCTCCTTCGTTAAGTTCTTTTCCCGGAACATGGTGCTGAGTAATGATATCAATGACGTAATGATGATCCAGAATTTCGATATTCGGGCTGTTATTGGCTGTTTCCAGTAAAGCTCTTTCGATTTCGAAACCTGTAATATCTTTATGATGTACAATTCTGTTCTCGGTGTGTCCGCCTTCTCTTCCCAGGGCAAATTTGCCGTTTTTCATATCAAACTGAGCACCCCATTCTACAATTTCATTGAATCTTGCAGGTGCTTCTTTCACGACCATTTCCACAACATCGCGTTTATTTTCGCCATCACCGGCACGCATGGTATCTTCAATATGTTTCTCAAAATTATCTTTTTGAAAGTCTGTTACGACGGCCAGCCCACCCTGTGCATATTTGGTGTTGCTTTCATCTTCATCAGATTTTGTCACAATGATGATTTTGGCATCAGGGAACTGTTCAGAAACTTTAATGGCATAGGAAAGTCCGGAAATTCCGGAACCGATTACTAATACATCCGCTTTTATCATATGCTTGCTTTAGGTACAACCGTTTAAATATTAAATAAATTTAAACAATTTTTCGTTTGGTTTTCTCACTTTTTTCATGTACTGGAAGTAATCTTCTTCGGAGCGGTAGCCCAAAGCGAGGGTAACGGTTACTTTTTCCGTTTCAGGATTGATATTCAGAATCTCTTCGATCAGGTCTTGTCGGAAGCCTTCCATCGGACAGGAGTCTATATTTTCAATAGCGGCAGCATACATGAGATTGGCCAGTACAATATAAGACTGTTTTTCTGCCCAGTTAAAGATTTCATCCTGTGTTTTTTGACTGATATGTTGCCTGATGCTATTTTTAAAAGGATCAAGTTGTTCTAAAGGTGTTTCTCTGACTTCAGAAATGTGATTGAAATATCCACGGATATAATGTTCTTCAATTGTTTTTTTGGATATAATAACAACGAGATGAGAACAGGTGGAAATCTGAGATGGATTATAAAAAGCAGGAATTAATTTCCGTTTCATTTCCTCACTCTCCACAACAATGATTTTATAAGGTTGAAGTCCCAGCGAACTTGCAGACAGTTTTCCTGACTCAAGAATATTGTGTAATGTCTCCTGAGGAATGATTTGATGATTAAATTTTTTTACAGAATATCTTCTGCTTAAAGCCTCCAAATAATTCATAAGGCAAATTTAAGGATTGAATATGAATAAAAAGTCTTTAAAACAAAATATATCCTATTAATCATACAAAAATCACCCCGACTGGCGGAGTGATTTCTTTATAATAGATGAAATTGGTGATTATTCTCTGTTTTTTACAAGGATCCAACCTGAGAATTTAACAGGAGTGTTGGAGGTATTGTTTTTATTATTTTCATCCCATGAAATAGAGTACCAGTAGCTTCCCGTCGGAACTCTTCTTCCGTTGGCAGTTCCGTTCCATGTGTATTTATTGGATTTATCAGCTCTGAAAAGTTGTACACCATACCTGTCATAAATGTTAATTTCCAGGTTTCGTTTACGGGCCAGTGCAGAGTAGTCAATGATATCATTGATTCCGTCATCATTCGGTGTGATTACATTGATCAGGTTAGGAACCGTGATGGTAACTTCCATAGGAACACAATTATAGCTGTCTTTTACGTATATTTTAGCTTCGCCCCGGGGAACATTAGGAAATACATTAGAGTCCTGCCAGCTAACGTTGTCCATAGAGTATCGGTAAGGTGGCTTTCCTCCGTTAACAAATACCGTCACATTGTTTCCTGAAATATCAATGCTGGATATTACCGGATTTTCAGCGGCAAAAACCTTTACGGTCTGTAGAGCAGTACATTCCCCTGTTTTCAGTTTTACCCAATAGGTTCCGACTCCCACGTTAGTAATAGTCTGGGTTGTAGCTCCCGTGCTCCATTCATAACTTTTGAATCCGGCACCGGCGTCTAAGGTTGTCTTACTTTCAATACAGATCGTTTTGTCTTGCAGAACTCTGGAAAACACCGGTGGTACCACTGTAAGAGTCACTTTCGCAATAGAGTAACATCCATTTGCACCGAATACTTTTATGTATGCCACTCCGTTAGGCGCAATATACGCTCCCGGATTAGGGATGGGGTTCGTTCCGTTAACAGCATCGGTTAAAGAAGGATAATATTCTTTTGTAAGCCCTCCCTGAGAAACTACAGCAGACGAAATATTGAAAAGTGCCATTGATGGGGTGGCTTCAATAAAGCAGGATTTTAATTCAGTGTCATTCACTACTACGACAGGATAGATGTTCAGAGTTATTTTAGCCGTGCTTACGCAGCCTTGTGCAGTTGTTACCCTTACATATACTGTGCCTGCGCCTGCTGCATAAGCGGTAGGGTTGGTGATTTGATTAGTTCCGGCATTCATGTCAAATAAGGTAGGGTAGAACTCTTTGGTTGTACCGGTTAAAGTCGTTACAGCAGCAGTGGTGAGGTCAAAAGTTGCTGTTCCTGCATTGTTATTATTACATCCGCTGAGGCTGGCATCGGTAGCGGCAAAAGGGGTCGGGTTGAGCTGTATGACCCCGTCTCCGTTGTCGCAAAGCGTTGAAGTAGGATCTTTTATGACAACTTTGATGGTTGTATTGCCTGAATATTGGAAACTAGCGGGATTGGCAATAGGAGTTGCATTTCCTAAAATATAATAGGTGAAAATATAGTTACCGGGGTTATTCACAAACTGCGAATTGTAAGAAGTAAGGTCCACAAAACCATTTCCGGTAGCAGGATTAGTACAAACAAATGGAGTGACGGTGTTATTTAAAATAGGAACTTTATCTACAAATACCTTTGCATTCTTGATAGAGTGTCTTGCGCTTGCTCCGCCGGTTGCAGCAGAGAAACCGAAATACCCCTGCGTCATTCCTGCCGCGCCGCCTGACGGGGCAAAAGACTGGTCAACAATTAGTACACCATCAATTTTTATTTTAATAATCCAGCTCGTCGGATTGGAAAGATCGGTTTCACCATTTACCTCAACGTGCTTATAGGTATCTCCTACGAATGGCTGTGTGGCAATAAGGTCAGGAGAGTGGAAGGTACTTCCCGGTGTATTGTTGAATTCAATATTATTCCCGGCGGTATTATTGGTACCATATAAAAGATGTACTTTGCTCATCTGACCTTCGGTAGTATTGTTGAAAATGTCAAAACCCACCATTAGTCCCGAAGCATTAGCCGGTATTCCCAGGCCTCCTCCCGATACGAATCCTGTAGGAGGATTGGCCAGATACCAGAAGGTAAACCCGTCACCTCTCCCAAATTGAGTAGTTCCGTTGCCGTCAATTCTAAAATCAAATTCTACTTTCCATTTGTCACAGTAGCTTAACGTAATAGGATCGGCCAGCGTTATCGCTCCAAACCTACTGGTCTGATCGGTTGTAAGTCTAATAAAATCAGTGCTTACGACAGCATCAGATACCAGGTTCCATCCTGTGGTATTTACCGGATTTCCGCTGAGCTGATAGGTTTGTGAAGCTAATTTTAAAGGAGTTCCTAATAGAATGATTAATAAATAAATAAGTATATTTTTTCTCATAACAGTTGGAGGGTTAGTTATCTTATTGATGTAATACATATTGTTTAGAATGTGAATGAGATCCGGAGATTTTTTTTCATTATAATTTCATATAATAGGCTGTCTTCTTATAAAAAACAGCCTATATCATATTCTATTCTCTATTTTTGACCAATACCCAACCGGAATATTTTGTTTCGGTATTGTTTTTATTATTTTCGTTCCATGAAATGGTATACCAGTAAGTGCCCGTAGGAACCCTTTTACCGGATGCCATCCCATTCCATGTGAAATTCCTCATTTTATCTGCTTCGTACATCTTGTTGCCATATCGGTCATACACCGTAAACACTAAATTTTTCTTATATCCTAATGCAGAATAGTCAATGAAATCATTAATGTTGTCCCCATTGGGAGTAATGGCATTCACAAGATTAGGAACCGTGATTTGGACTTCCACGGGTGAGCAATTGTAGAAATCTTTCACATAGACTTTTACTTCCCCTCTTGCCAGACCGGTAAAAATATTAGATGTCTGCCAAGTAGCTCCGTCTAAAGAATATTGATACGGTGGTGTTCCTCCGGCTACATAGACCGTAATTGTATTGTGGTTAATATCAATGTTTGCAATAACAGGATTGGGTGCCGCCATTACTTTTACAATCTGAGTGGTAATACAGTTTCCGGTTTTAAGCTTTACCCAATACTCTCCAACCCCAACGTCTTTGATAGACTGCGTGGTTTCCCCGGTGCTCCACTCATATCCGTTAAATCCAGGGCCGGCATCAAGATTCGTCTTTTCACCGATACAAAGAGTTTTATCCTTTAAAATTCCGGATTTTACGGGAGGAAGAACTATAAGGTTGATTTTAGCAATAGCAAAACATCCGTTGCTGTCGGTTACTTTAGCATATACTGTTGTGCTTGCTGATATGTATTGAAGGAAACTTACAATTTCATTAGTGCCGCTTAGAGCGTTGGCTACTGAAGTGTAGTATTTTTTTGTAAACCCGCTGGTTAAAGAAGTTACGTCTGCAGAGTTTAAATCAAATACAGCGTTGGTGATATTATTTTCAATAAAACATGCTCTCAGGGTTGCTTCTTTTACGGGAGTTTCAGCGTAAAATGCGAGGGTTATTTTAGCATTACCAGTACAGCCCTGTGGGGTGGTTACTTTTACATAAACAACGCCAGGGACTGATAAATAACTGTCAGGATTTAATATTTCGTTGGTGTCTGCATTCAGGTCATTTAAGGTCTTGTAATATTTTTTAACAGAACCCGGAACGCCAGTGACGGCAGCCGTATTCAGATTGAAAGTGGCGGTGCCGATTTTATTATTATTACAGGCAAGAATTGTTTTGTCCTCCGCTTTAAAAGGAGCAATGCTCAACTGAATTTTTCCATCAGGATTATCACAGAGTATTCCCGCATTATCCTTTATTACGACTGTGACGGTAGTATTTGTGTTAAATTGGTAATTAGTGGGATTCGCAATGGGAGTAGAACTTCCTAAAGGATAATAAGTGAATGTATAATTAGAAGGATTGCTGACAAACTGGGAATTATATGAGGTCAGGTTTACGCTTCCATAACCGGTTGTAGGATTGGGGCAAAAAGACTGAGATATAGAATTTAACAGGATAGGGACTTTGTCCGTATATATTTTTACATTTTTGATTGAATGTCTCGATCTGGCGCCTCCTGTAGATGCTGAGAAGCCAAAATATCCTACCGTCATTGCAGCTGCTGTACCTGCAGGTGCAAAAGACTGATTGCAGATTACATTACCGTCTATAGTTATTTTTACAATCCAGTTGGCAGGAGCGGCAGGGTCTACCTGAGCGGTTACTTCAACATGTTTATAGGTGGTTCCCTGGAAAGGTTGGGTAGTATTGAGGTCAGGTGAGTGGAAAGAACTTCCGGGAACATTGAAGAATTCTACATTATTACTGTCTGTTGTGTTGGCCACCTGCCCATACGCAACATGCACTTTGCTCATTGTAGCTGTCGTTGTGTTATTGTAAGTATCAAATCCGACAATAAATCCGACGGCATTTTGGGAAACTCCAAGGCCGGACCCTAGTACACTTGCAATAGGTGGGTTGGCAAGATACCAGAATGCAATACCGTCTCCGTTGGAGTTTTGGTTGGAATCCATTCTGAAGTCAAATTCGACCCTCCATTTGTCACAATATTTTAAATTGATGGGATCATTGAGTCTGATGGAACCTGATTGATTGTTCGTGTCAGGGGTGAGTTGGATGAAATCAGTATTTACTGTAGCAGTAGGAACTACAGTCCAGCCTGTGGTGTTTACAGGGTTCCCGGCCAGCTGGTATGTTTGTGCCCGTGAATAATTCCCCGAAAAACATAGTATAATAATGAAAAAACAAAACGGTAGTATTTTATTCATTTATTTGGGATTTAGATTAATAAGTAAAGATATTAAATCCTGATAAATAAATGTATATTTAATGTTAATTTTACTAAAAAAATATAATATTAATCAAAAAATATTATTTCTTATGATAAAATAATTAAAGTTATAACCGTAAATGTAGAATTGTATTAATTATGTTAAAAAAGAGAATTACTATCTAATCCTTCAAAATACGCATCGATTTCTAAATCGGCAGAGTTGGCGGCAGCCACTGCAAGTTGATCACAAAGCTCGTTTTCGAAATGACCTGCGTGACCTTTTACCCAATGCATCGTGGGTGTGTGTTTGTTGTAAAGCTCAATGAATTTTTTCCAGAGATCCGGATTTTTTACATTTTTCCAGCCTCTCTTGATCCATCCCTGGATCCAGTTTTGATTAACGGCATCAGCTACATATTTACTGTCTGTATAAACATGGATCTGATTTTCTGTAGATTTTAATTTTTCCAATGCGGAAATAACAGCAAGAAGCTCCATCCTGTTGTTGGTTGTTTTTCTGAAGCCTTTGGAAAACGTTTTCTGATAGTTTTTTTCAGGAACGCGCATAAGGATTCCGTAACCGCCTTTTCCGGGGTTTCCGCTGCAGGCTCCGTCGGTGTAGATTTCGATTTTCAAATCTATTATAAAAATGAATTATTTAATTTTAGCTTAAATCCTGTCAATACGGATTAAAACGGAAAGTCATCATCATCGTCAAAGTCATTCATTGATGACCCTGAAAGTTTTGAGCTGTCCGGAAGGTCAAATGCAGCACCCGGCTGAATGGTTGTTTTAATTTTATCAAAACCACTTGGTTCACCAAAGTTGGAAGGATAGCCACCTCCGGCACTCCCATCAAGAGCGGCTTCAATATCTCCAAACTTTGCAAAATGCTTCAAGAATGACAATCTCACATCTGCAGTAGCACCATTCCTGTGCTTGGCAATAATAAGCTCAGCCTGGTTTTCTGTAGAAGTTTCCTGGCCTTCCTCATCATTATCCCAAACTGTGATTTTGTAATATTCAGGTCTGAAAATAAAAGATACGATATCGGCATCCTGCTCAATTGCTCCGGATTCCCTAAGGTCCGAAAGCTGAGGTCTTTTGCCGGGACGTGTTTCCACACTACGGGAAAGCTGGGAAAGTGCAATAACCGGTACATTCAGTTCTTTCGCAATAGCTTTTAATGAACGTGAAATCATTGAAATTTCCTGTTCACGGTTTCCAACTCCTTTTCCGCTGCTCCCTGCGGTCATCAGCTGAAGATAATCGACCATGATCAGTCTTACTCCATGTTGCATAACGAGTCGTCGACACTTTGCACGGAAGTCGAATATAGAGAGAGAGGGAGTTTCATCAATGTACAAAGGAGCATTTTCCAGTTCAGAAACGTTAGAAAACAATCGCTGCCATTCTTCATCATCAAGAGTACCCTTTCTAAGTTTCTCCGACGAGATTCTTGTTTCAGAAGCAATCATCCTGGTGATAAGCTGTACAGATGCCATCTCGAGAGAGAAAAGGGCCATTGGGATTTTGTGACCTACGGCAATATTTCTTGCCATCGAAAGAAGGAAAGCGGTTTTTCCCATTGCGGGACGGGCTGCGATAATGATGAGGTCAGAATTCTGCCAGCCACCGGTTTCTTTATCCACATCCCTGAAACCTGATGGAACTCCTGAAAGTCCTTGCTTGTCCTTTAAAGACTTGATTGTATCGATAGCCTGTTTTACCAATGAATTGGCTGTATCGAATCCCTTCTTAATCGTTCCGTTGGTGATTTCAAAAAATGACTGTTCAGCCTTATCCAGAAGTTCGAAAACATCTGTAGATTCTTTGTAAGAGGAATCGATCACATTGGCTGAAACATTAATGAGACTTCTTAAAATATATTTTTCAAGGATAACACGAACGTGATATTCTATATGGGCAGATGAACTTACTCCCATGGTCAGGTCGATGATGTAATGATCGCCTCCTGCCTGGCTTAGCTTATCATTTTTCTTTAAATCCTGGATCACCGTCATTAAATCTACCGGATGATTCCCTTCATAAAGCTTTAGAATGGTAGAAAAGATGCATTGGTGTCTGGGGTCATAAAATACTTCCGGGGTAAGGAGGTCAATAGAATGGTCGAGACCTTTTTTGTCAATCAAAAAAGTTCCTATAACAAGCCTTTCAAAATCCACTGCATTGGGAGGCATTTTTCCATCCGCAATAGACAATTCTTTTGCAAAGTTTCCGTGTGTCAGGGATGATAATGTTTCTTTCTGCGCCATGATGCAAAGATAGTTTATTTAAAAAAATAATAAAAAATAGTATTCAACAAATTATTAGCAGTCTTTCTGAAAATGCTGTCAGCAGGCTATTGCTTTTGTTGATAAAAAAATCACCCCGGGTCGGGGTGATTTTTTTATCATATTAAGATATACAATTATTCTTTATTTTTTACCAATATCCATCCTGAATATTTTGTCTCGGTGTTATTTTTATCATTTTCGTTCCAGGAGATTGTATACCAGTAGGTTCCTGTTACTATTTTTTTGCCGGATGCGGTTCCGTCCCATGTGAAGTTTCTTGTTTTGTTGGCTTCATACAGTTTGTTTCCATATCTGTCATAAACTGTGAATATCAGATTTTTCTTATAGGCTAATGCAGAATAATCTATATAATCATTAATGTTATCTCCGTTGGGTGTAATCGCATTGATCAGGTTTGGAACGGTAACGGTTATCTGGATCGGATTACAGTTGTATGTATCTTTTACATAGACTGTGTTTTCACCTCTCGGAAGCCCTGTGAATGAGTTGGAATCCTGCCATGTAACACCGTCCACAGAGTATTTGTATGGTGGCACTCCTCCTGTAGCAGTCACGGTAATGTTGTTATTGGTGATGTCTATTGAAGTAATCACCGGCTGCTGGCTTGCGCGTACATGTACTTCCTGTACGGTGAAACATTTTCCGGTCTGAAGTTTTACCCAATATGCCCCTATTCCCACATTGCTGATAGACTGAGTCGTTGCTCCCGTACTCCATTCGTAGCTTACGAATCCAGGTCCCGCATCCAGCGTTGTTCTGTTTTCGGCACAGATAATTTTATCTTTTAAAACACTTGATTTTACCGGTGGCAGAACCTTTAAAGTGATTTTGGAGATCGAGTAGCAATGTTTATCATTTTCAACCCTTACATATACTATTGTATTTTCAGAAACATAAGCTGAAGGATTTAAAATAGGGTTAGTCTGGTTTTTAGCATCTCCCAATGTCTTGTAATATTTGATGACCGTATTGGCAGGAACCGGGTTTGGAAGTCCGATTGAAGCCTTTGTAAGATCAAATGTTGAACGGGTGATATCGTTTTCAATATAACAGTTTTCAATGACAGCGTCTGTTAAATCAACGGTCGGGAAAAACAGTAATCTGATTGTTGTAGTAGCCTTACATCCGAAATTAGAAGTTACTTTCACATACACTGTTGCTTCAGGCGAAACGTAGTTGGTAGGATTGGTAATCTCATTGGTCTCTGCGTTCATGTCAGCCTGGGTAGGGTAGTATTTAATAATAGCTCCCGGACCGCCAAATACATTAGCCGTTGTCAAGTCAAACTGAGCTTTACCTTCTCCGTTATTATTACATGAATATAAAGTAGCGGTATTCGCCGTGATGCTCGCATCAACAAATTTGAATTTTCCGGTAATAAAACATCCGTTAATCGGATTATTAGGATTGGCAGGATCGTGATATACGACTCTGTAATAATATGTGGTAGTTCCGTTTACCGTTTCAATTCCAAGAGGGTTGCTTCCCGTTAGTACATCATTGGTATTGCTGTGGTAGCTTACACTGAAGTTGGCGCTGTTTCCATTGATGATAGCTCCGGTAAGTGTGGAGAAATTAAATTGTGTAGGGAGCCCGCAAACCATAACCTGACTTGGGTCTGTAGGATTTGCTGCTGGTACTCCTGGTGTAATAAACGGATATGGAGCAAGAACCGGATCGTTAAATGCGGAACTTAAACTTGCAGTACCGGACCAGATCATAGAGAAACCTTTAGCTGTACTACGATAGTTGTCAATAATCAGATAGTAGGTTTCACCTGCTGTTACATTCATATAAGGGCTCCACTTGGTACCGTTGTTCATGTCAGCAGTATTGTTGGGAGGAAAGGTTGGGAATACAGCAGGAGGTGCCATATTGATGTCCAGTCCTGTATCTCCGGAAGCACCTGAGAAGTTACATCTGATAGGTTGTTTGAAAATATTTTGTGCAGGATCCTGCATCAGGCCTGTACAGCCGTTGGTGGTAGGTCCGTAAACGGCAAAATCATAATCATCCGACTGTTGATTAGGTTTGATGGTGAAGGCAAGGGTTCCTGATGTTGCTGCCGTAAATGTATACCATACGGATAAATTTTCATTGGAATTCAGACATCCTCCGTTTTGCTTAAGGATTTCTATAACATCACCATGGCCGGCCGGGTTGTATGAAATATCAGAATTACCACAAATGGGAATAGCTGAAATACAGTCTGACTGTGAATAGACTGCCTGAGTTATTAATAAAATTAAAAAGAGTAGTATTTTTTTCATTGTTAAAATGATTTTTTGTGAAACAAAATTTACGAATAACTTTTATTATTTTTTAAAGAGTAAAAGCCGCCATGAGCGGCTTTACATTATGATATCCTTATTCTCTGTTTTTTACAAGTACCCAGCCCGAAAACTTAAAGGCCGTATTTTTCTTGTCGTTTTCATTCCAGGTCAGGGAATACCAATAGGTTCCTGTCGGTATTTTTTTACCGGCAATTGTTCCATCCCATTTATAGCCGTTTGATTTATCGGCCTGATGAATTTTAGCACCGTATCTGTCAAAAACAGTCAATACAAGATTTTGCTTATCTGCAATTGCTGAGTAATCTATGGTGTCATTTACGCCATCTCCATTCGGAGTGATCACGTTGATCAGGTTCGGAACAAGTACAGTGATTACAATCGGATCACAATCATACGCATCTTTTACATAGAGCTTATAGCTTCCTCTTGCAATATTCGAGAATACATTGGAGGTTTGCCAGGTTATATTGTCCATTGAATACTGATATTCCGGTGTTCCTCCGATTACATTTACCGTTAAAGTATTGTTTGAAATATCAACATTGCTGATGACCGGTTGTTCGGAAGGATATACTTTGACTGTTTGGGTAGTGGTGCATTCTCCGGTTTTCAGTTTTACCCAATACGTTCCTACTCCTACGTTATTGATCACCTGCGTGGTGGCTCCCGTACTCCATTCGTAACTTTTAAATCCAGGGCCTGCATCCAGGGTGGTTTTATCTTCTATACAAATAATCTTATCTTTCAGAACTTCGGATCTTACAGGAGGAGTTACTTTTAAAGTGATTTTTGCAACCGAATAACATCCTCTGCTATCAAAAACCCTTACATATACAACTCCGTTGGGAGCGATGTAGTTGGTGAAATTGAGGATTTCATTGGTTGAATCTATGGCATCCAGCAATGATGGGAAGAACTTTTTGCTTAGAGTACCTGATGCGTCCGTTACCTGTGCATTGTTCAGATTGAACAAACCGGTTGACGGATTATTTTCCAGAAAGCAGGTAGTCAGTTCAGCATCACGTACCGTCACCAATGGATAGAATTTTAAAGTAATTTCCGCCGTAGCAAAACAACCAAACTCGTTTGTTGCTTTTACGAACGCTGATCCCTCAGCCGAATAATATTGGTAAGGATTTGTGATCTCGTTAGTCCCGTTATTAAGGTCATACATAGATGGATAGTACTTTAATACATGAGTCGGATCTGCTCCTACCGTAGCTGTTGAAAGATCATATAAAGCGGTCCCTGAATTATTATTGCTACATGAAGTAAGCGTTGCAGGATTCAGAGTAAAGGATTTATCCAGAAATTTTATTTGTCCGAATTCTCTGCATTGATTTAAGAAACTCGAAGGACTATTAGGATCTACATAGCTGATCGCATAATAATATGTAGTCGCTACATTGATATTGGTAGGTGTAGTGATGGCATTGGCATCATTTGAAGAATCAGCACTGCTGGCATAATATTTTACGATGAAATTAGGGTTTGCATTTAAAATTTGTGCTGAAAGTGTTGAAAAGTCATAATTTACGATACTTCCGCAGACAGGAATTTCCCCATTTTGGGTAGGGCCAGGTCGTAAAAACGGATTGGGCTGGTAAATATGAGATGAGTTGTGATCGAATGGTGTCAGAAGCTTAGCTGTTCCCCCGAATGTTAAAGTAAATGGTGAAACTTCATCTGAGTAGTTATTAAGCAGCAAATGGTATACTTGCCCAGGAAGCACATCTAAATACTTTACAAAGTCGTCGCCTGAGCTGTCTTCTGAAAGGTCTACCGAAGTCATATCCAGACCGGTCGGGCTTATAGCTCCCCAGTTAGGTGAAGCATACGAACATCTCAACGGGGCTGCAGTTAAATTGGCACAGTCATGATTAGGTCCGTATAGTGCGAAATCATAGTCGATATCTATGGCGGTAGGGCCCGTAGGGGTAACAACAAATGTCAAGGTTCCGGCAGTTTCGATACTGAAAGTCAGCCAGATTGAATTACTCTCTCCCCTTGTTCCTAAGCAACCAACCTCTCCTTCGTGAATAGTTCCCCAGCCATTCGGTTTGAGAGAAATATCAGCATCACTACATACAGGAATTGCGGTCATACAATCCTGTTGTGCACAAAGCATCTGAGTGATTATGGTTAGAAAAATCAGTAGAAATTTTTTCATTTTTTTTAACAGTTTTAATTTTTATCCTCAGGTTATTTAATTATTGAAGGAGTGATTTTCCCCATGTTGGAGAAGCGGCTTCTGAAGGATTTTGGCTTTCAAGTGTTTGTAATGCCTTTTTAGCCAACAAATCTGCTTCTGTTTTATCGCCCGATTTTTCTTTTAGTTTTGCTTTCAAAATGGTTACCCTTGGATTGTCAGGGGAGGTTTTTTCAACTTTTGCAATGATTTTTGCAATGACATCTCCGTCCTTCTGTACATCCTGAGACTTGCTCAGCTGCATTTTCTGGAAGTAAATTAAACCTATTAAGGTGGTGATTTCAGGATTTTCGCGCTGTGATGTTGATGCTGATATAGCCAGTTTTCTGGCAAGAGAATTAGATTCATCCAGGTTTTGTCCCGATGTTTTCTTTAGCTGCATTTCATTTTTAAGATATAAAGTAACTGCTGCATAGTAGTTGGCCTGCCATTTTTCAGTGGTCTTTACATTTGAAAATTTATTGAAAAGGGTATCAAACTCGGTAGTTGTTTTCGCGTTGTTCAGTTGTAAAACAGCCTGTGATAAAGTCTTGTCTGTAAAAGTCTGAGCCTTTATCCAAAAACATGTTATAAGTGAGAATAGAATTAGTAAAGTTTTATTCATAAGGGGATATTTTATATAGCAAATATAAAAAATTATTAACGTTAAATTAAAGATTTTGAGATATATTTAAAGAAACCAGGGGGTTGTTATGCAATAATGTATTTGATGATTTTTATTTTTGATTACTTTCTTATAAACGCTGATTTTGAAGATTTGTTATATCTCACGCCATATTTATTATAGACTTTTCTGAAGTTTTTATTGGCAAAAAACTCGGAGCAGAAAAAATTCTTCTCCAAGCATAAAATGGAACTAAACAAACGATTACACTAAAAATGAATGATTCATTCTTTGTTTTTTAATAAAATCCAAGGCGAGTATTTAGAAGGTGTATTGTTCTTATTACTTTTCCAGGTGAGAACCTACCAGTAGCAGCTTTTTTGCCGGATTGGATACCATCCCGTTTGTAATCTGTGGATTTGTCACTTTGATAAATCTTAAGCCGTACCGGTTGTAGATATTTATTACTCAGTTTTGCTTGTCTTACAGGGCTGAATAATCTATAAAATCATTGATGCTGTCATTGTTGTGGCGACTGTAATTATTATTGTTGCAGCTCGTGAAAGTCGCAGATATCAGAGTGAAATTGCCATCGCGGAATGTTTTTGTATTATTGAATGAAAAAATATTCAATAAGTTAAAAAATTAAAATTTAATAGAGAGCGCGTACCAATTGACTTTAAATATTGAAATGTTAAACCGTAATTAGTATTGCATTTTTCTGAGCTTAGGATTGGTGCTTCCTACAAGTAAAGCAATTAAAACGGTCATCGTTCCGCCAAAAACTACAGATCGTACAACCCCAAGCAGCTTGGCCATAAGCCCGCTCTCAAACTGCCCCATCTCATTGCTGGACATGATGAATATTGAATTCACACTCAGCACCCGACCACGGATGTGATCCGGTGTTTTCAATTGCACGATAGTTCCTCTGATTACCACCGAAATACCATCAAGCATTCCGCTCATCACCAGAAACATAAAGCTCAGCCAATACAATTTAGAAAGTCCGAATCCGATAATGCACAGTCCAAAACCGGTAACAACTATAAGAAGTATTTTTCCCTGGTTTTTACGCAAAGGAACAATAGACAGCAAAGTAATAATACACATAGAGCCAATGTCAGAGGCTGCATTCAGAAGACCAAATCCTTCGGCACCTGCGTTGAGTATATCTGTGGCAAATACAGGGATCATTGCAACGGCACCTCCGAAAAGTACAGCAAACATATCGAGACACAATGCACCCAAAATTTCCTTGGTTTTAAAAATATAGGTTATTCCCTCACGCATGCTGTCTACAACATTTACCATTTCTTTTTTATATTCTGAATACTGTTTTTTAAGCTGCCAGAAAAATAGAGAAGCAATAAATATCAGAGATAGAATAACGACCAGGGTCCATTTTACTCCGAAATATCCTATTAAAAGACCTCCAATAGCATGTCCGCACACTGACGATATAAGGAATGTAGCCTGATTAAGAGTCACCGCATTGGGTAAATTTTCCTTTTTTACAATTTTAGGAATCATCGAGGGAACAATAGGTCCTATAAAAGCCCTGGCAATCCCTGTGAAAAATATAACACCATAAATAAAATACGTAATCTGATGTCCTGTAAAGTGCATTTCCACATCCAGGAATGCCGGAATGAGGAGGAGTCCGATCAGAAAAATATAAGCATAATTACAGATGAGCAGCAATCGCTTTTTTTCATTCATATCTATCACATGACCGGCATACAACGCACAACTCACTGCAGGAATTACCTCTGAAAGCCCGATAAGCCCGATTGAAAAAGGATCTTTTGTTAATTGATACACCCACCATCCCAATAATGTGGCAAGCATTCTGAAAGCTAAAACAATAAAAAATCTTCCGGTAAGAAGATTCCTGAACTCAACATTTTGTAAGGTCTGTAACGGGGTAAAGGAAATCATGAACAAAAATAGCCCTAAAATTTTATTTAGGGCTATTCATATGACAACTTTTGAAAGATATATTAAATATTGTTCAAAAGATAAAATCTATTTTAGTCTGCTCTTGAAGCACTGATGATAATGGCTGCAACACCCGCTGCCCCAATAATGGTGGCACCTGTAGCTATTCTTGCTTTTCTGCTGTCTTTTACCGCCGCAACATTAGCTTTAGGAATGATGACTTCCGTACTGTCTTTTTTACCCGCTGTACCTACAAGATTGTCACCTACCATATTCCTGAAAAGAATTTTTTGTTTAGGAGAGCCATCTCTCATGGTAACCTTATAGATTTTTCCTGCTTCCAGGTTAGAATAATTATTCTTTGAAATATCCTCGCTGTATTTTGTAGTTGCACACGATGAGATGACAAATAAAGAAGTTAATAAAGATGATTTTAACAGTACAGATGCTTTCATTACTTTTGTTTAGTTTTTCAAATTTATAATTTTTTTCGAATATACGTTTTTTGGAATTGAAAAATATCGCTCTAAATTTTAAAAATTTCTAATAAATCTGCAATTTTTCTGTCATTCGCCAATCTGGGTGTTTTATTTTGCCCTCCCAGCTTTCCCTGAGACTTAGCGTACTCATGGAAGGCGTTCTTTTGGAGCGTTGTAATGTGTAGCTTTTGAAGAATATTTCCCGAAATCAGATCGTCATAATAGGTATTCCGGGCTCTCAGCTGCAGGTCAAGTTCATTCCTGAATACTTCTAAATCCTCAGGCATCTTTTCAAATTCAATCAGCCATTCATGATAAGGAAGCCCTTCCTTCGGGTTTACCTGTGGAGCAAGGTGGAATTCTGTGATCTGAGCCGGATATTTTTCAAGACTAGCTTTTATAGCTTCCTCTACTTCAAAAGCAATAACGTGCTCTCCGAAAGCAGATGTGAAATGTTTGGTCCGGCCACTTACCAAAACCCTGTACGGATCTTTGCTGATAAATCGAACTACATCTCCTATAGAATACGCCCATAAACCTGAATTGGTCGTAAGGATTAAAGCGTAATCCTTATTCAGTTCAATATCTTTTAAAGTTAGTCTTCGGGCACCAGGCTTACCATATTCGTCCAACGGAATAAATTCATAAAAAATACCGTGATTGGTAAGCAGTAGCAATCCTTCTTTTGTATAATCATCCTGAAACGCGAAAAAGCCTTCAGAAGCAGGAAAGGTCTGAATGATATCTACCTGTCCTCCCAAAAGATCTTCCATTTTGTCACGATAAGGCTCATAATTTACACCTCCGGTCACAATAAGCTGAAGATGGGGAAACAATTGTTTGATCTTTTTTCCATGTCTTTCCGTCAATTTTTCAAAATACATGATCAGCCATGGTGGAATCCCTGAAATAAGAGTCATGTCCTCGTTCTCTGTTTCCTCGATAATCTTGTCTACCTTATGTTCCCAGTCTTCCATAATATTCGTCTCCCAGCTTGGCAGCCGGTTTTTTTGGAGGTAATTAGGAATATGATGGGCCACAATTCCGGAAAGCCTGCCGGTTTTTATGCCAAAAACTTCTTCCAGTTCCGGACTCCCCTGTAGAAAAATCATTTTTCCGTTCACAAAATCAGCATTATTTTTCTTACTGATATAATGGAAAAGAGCACTTTGCGCCCCGGCGATCTGAAAAGGCATGGCCTCTTTAGAAATGGGAATATATTTTGAGCCGGATGTAGTTCCCGAAGTTTTTGCAAAATATTCGGGGGTATCTGTCCAGAGAATATGAGACTGTCCTTTTTTTACTCTCTCAATATAAGGTTTAAGATCTTCATAATCCGAAACGGGTACCCGCTGCTGAAATTCTTCTACAGAATGTATATTCTCAAAATCATGTTCACGCCCAAAAAGTGTTTTTTGAGCCGTATTCACAAGAGAAAATAATAATTCCTCCTGATCTTTTTCAGCATTTTTCTTGAATTTCTCGGCATTCTGAACATGCTTTTTTGCCCAGATACGCGCTGCATTTTTCTTGAAGAAGTTTAACATGCTTCAAATTTATAAATAAGTAAAGAATATGAAATCATTTTTATGAGGCTTGACATAAAAAAACACTGAAAACTTGCATGACATTGTTTCACCAGATTGAGAAAGCTACAATACAAAGGATTTCAGAACCTCTTATTGGATAAACTTTCTTTCGCTATAAAATTCATTAAATATTACCAATGAAAAAACCGATGAATGAGTCCACCGGTTTATCGAAATTTGATTATGAAAATAACAACTATATGTTAAGTTATGCTTATTTGTTGGCCTTATACCTTTTATCAGGAGTACCGTCTTTTTTTAAATGTTTGTTTGCTTTATATCTCTTGTCCGGTGTACCGTCTTTTTTCATTTTTGCAGCGGGTGGTGTAGTTGGTGCCTGCTTTACCGTTTTTACGTCTGCCGGTTTTGCAGTTTTCATCTCAGCCGGTTTGGTTGCTTTTACGGTTTGAGGAGCTTTGGCACTGGTAGTGGGAGCAGTCTGCTGGGCAGTTGCAAGGCCTAATCCTAAGATTAATGACATTGCAGATAATAATTTTTTCATAGGAAATACTGTTTGTTTTTGTTGAATAAAGATATACAAAAAGCAGGCTAGAAAATTTGTATTTCTGAACTTAACTAAAGTTTATCAGAGCTTAAAAAAAGATTAAAGCATTTTTAATATAAAAAGAAAGCCTGTTTTAAGGAAAACAGGCTTTTTTATATAAATTTTATTAATTTTTATCGGGTACAGTTGGCTGTCCATGTCTTACCATCTTTCAGGTATAGGATTTTCAATTCACTGTTATCAATTCTGATATAAGACGTTGCAGAAGATCCTACCATGACCAGGGTGTGATCACCTTTTTGCTCAAATTCAATTCCGTTAAGGTCTGGAATACTGTTTGAAAATGAAAAATTGTACTTAGTTCCACTGGCGATTTTTGTTACAAATACACTTCCGTTATCATTACTGATATTGGTAGATCCGCCATCGTTGTAGGAAACTTTTCCTTTATACGTCCCTGCAAAAAAGTCGTTGTTTGTGGGATCATCATCTTTGCTGCACGACGAGAATGATACTGCTGCAAAGACCAGCATAAAAAGTCCTAAGATTCTAATTGCTTTTTTCATAATACTATACTTTAATTGTTTGGTAGGAAAACATTCCCAAACACTGTGCCATCTCTAAAAATTAGGATTATTTTAACTTGCTGTTAAATAAATTGGTAAAAAATTAAGATTTCCTTTGATTAAGTTTCTGTTTTTCATTGAAAAAAAATTATCCGTACCTTTGTTATAACATGAAAACGGTTCCGGAAAACTCCCGGAATCGCTTTTGTCGTTTATACAATTACTATTTATGCAGTTAAAATCCATCAACGAAAAGTTTCTTCCGGATCTCATGCAAAAGGAATTTGGAAAAGAAATCTTCACCCGCTTAGAAAACAATCCGCATATTACTGTGAAAGGAAGTGCAGGATCTTCAATTTCTATATTTATAGCAGAACTTTTTCTGGTTCAGAAGAAAAACATCCTTTATCTTGTTGATGATAAGGAAGATGCGTTGTATGCTAATACTGAAATGGAGGATCTGCTTGGAAAAGAAAAAGTTCTCTACTTTCCGGCAACCCATCTTGAACCCTATCAGGTTGAAAAGACGCAAAATGCTAATTTGGTTTTAAGGACTGAAGTTCTCAATAAAATCAATTCCGGGCGATCTCCGAAAGTTATTGTTGCCTATGCAGGAGCGCTGTCTGAAAAAGTATTGAAGAAAGAAGATTTTAAGGCAATATCACATCATATTAAGGTGGGAGATCAGTTGGATTTTGATTTTGTTGATGAATTACTGAATCATTATCATTTTCAACAATCTGATTTTGTATCCGAACCCGGAGAATTTTCCGTAAGAGGAGGAATCGTAGACGTCTTCTCTTATTCCCATGAAAAACCTTACAGAATTACATTTTTTGGAAACGAAGTTGAAAGCATTAAAACCTTTGATATCGAAACACAGCTTTCCGTAGATAAGGTGAAGGATTTTCAGTTGGTCTCGAATATGAACTTTTCAGTGACGGGAAGCAGGGTTTCATTATTACAGCTGTTATCCGATGAAAGCTATGTGGTCTCTAAGAACGGGATGATCGGAATGCAGAAAATCAGAACATTCTATGAGAAGTCCCTTGAAAAGTATGAAACATTAAGTAAAGATATTGCCCACAGAACTCCCCAGGAACTTTTTATTTCAGATCAGGAATTCCTGTTTGATTACAAAAAATTCAAAACGATCGATTTTGGTAATGTTGCCATTGAGGGCTTAAAAGAACTTGTTGAAATTAAGATGGATCAGCTTCCACAGCCTTCTTTCCATAAAAATTTTGAACTTCTGATTGAAGATATCGAAGAAAAGCAGAAGAACGGGTTTGATACCTGGATTTCATTTTCCACAGAGAAACAAAAAGAAAGACTCGAATCGATCTTTGAAGAACTGGAACATGAGCTTCCTTTTAAAAGCTTTAAATCTGAACTACACGAAGGCTTCGTAGATAACGGGCATAAAATACTGGTATATACGGATCACCAGATCTTTGACCGGTATCAGAGGTATAAAGCAAAAAATACTTTTGCCAAATCAGAGCAACTTACTTTGAAAGACCTAATGTCTCTGAAGATCGGAGACTATATTGCTCACATCGATCATGGGATCGGGAAGTTTATGGGGCTGGTAAAAGTAAATAATGACGGCAAAATTCAGGAGTGTTTTAAGCTGACCTATAAAAACGGGGACTTATTATATGTAAGTATTCATTCATTGCATAAGATCTCAAAATACAATGGTCCGGAAGGACGGGAAATTGTACTGAGTAAACTTGGATCTCCTACCTGGAAATCTTTAAAACAAAAGACAAAAGCAAAAGTAAAACAGATTGCTTTTGACCTTATCAGACTCTATGCTGAAAGAAAAACCGCTAAAGGTTTTGCCTACACTCCGGATTCTTATCTGCAAAATGAGCTGGAAGCAAGCTTTATTTACGAAGATACTCCCGATCAGGAAAAGGCTACCATCGATGTGAAAAAAGATATGGAAGCAGATACCGTGATGGATAGACTGGTGTGTGGAGATGTAGGTTTTGGTAAAACGGAAGTTGCAATTCGGGCCGCTTTTAAAGCAGCAACAGACGGAAAGCAAGTAGCAGTATTGGTTCCTACGACCATTTTAGCATTTCAGCATTACAGAAGTTTTAAAGAAAGACTTAAAGACTTCCCTGTCAATGTTGCTTATGTAAACAGGTTCAGAACAGCTAAGCAAAAATCTGAAACATTAGAAGCCCTGAAAAACGGTAAGGTAGATATCATTATAGGAACCCATCAATTGGCCAGCAGCTCTGTCAAGTTTAAAGATCTGGGATTATTGATTATTGATGAGGAACATAAATTTGGGGTGTCTGTAAAGGATAAACTGAAAACCTTAAAAAATAATGTTGACACTCTTACGCTCACAGCAACACCCATACCTAGAACTCTGCAGTTTTCATTAATGGCCGCACGAGACCTGTCTGTGATCAAAACACCACCTCCCAACAGGCAACCTGTTGATACTCAATTGATCGATTTTAATGAAGAAACACTTCGTGATGCGGTTTCGTACGAGCTTCAGAGAGATGGGCAGGTGTATTTTATCAATAACAGAATTGAAAACCTTAAGGATATTGCGGGGCTCATCCAGAGATTAGTTCCTGATGCCAGGGTCATTACCGGACACGGTCAGATGGAAGGAAAACAACTGGAAAAGAATGTTCTGGATTTTATGGAAGGCAAATATGACGTTCTTGTATCTACCACAATTGTTGAAAGTGGGGTGGACGTTCCCAATGCCAACACGATATTCATCAATGATGCGCAAAGATTCGGTATGGCAGACCTTCATCAGATGAGAGGAAGAGTAGGGCGTAGCAACAGAAAAGCTTTTTGCTACCTGATCACACCTCCGTATGATATGATGACTTCTGATGCAAGAAAACGTCTGGAAGCTATTGAACAGTTTTCAGATTTAGGAAGTGGTTTCCAGATTGCAATGAAAGATCTTGAAATCCGTGGTGCCGGTGATTTGCTGGGCGCTGAGCAAAGTGGTTTTATCAATGAAATGGGCTTTGAAACCTATCAGAAACTGATGCAGGAAGCATTGGAAGAACTGAAAGACGACGCAGACTTTGAAAGCTTGTTTGAAAACGAAGAAGACAGGCAAAAATTATTCAAATCCGTAAAAGATGTCAATATTGATACTGATTTAGAATTGATGCTGCCGGATTCATATATTTCCAATACGGAAGAAAGGCTACTTCTCTATCAGAAGCTGTCAGAGATTACTAATGAAAAAGATCTTCATCAGTTTGAGCTTGAATTAATTGACCGTTTCGGGGCGTTACCCAAAGAAGCTGTAAATCTCTTAAAAAGTGTTTCTTTAAAATGGCTGGCAGCCGATATCGGCTTTGAAAAAATTGTGATGAAAAACGGCGTCTTTCTAGGGTATTTCCCGGGCAATCCTCAGGATAAGTTCTATCAAACCGATAGATTCAGACATATCATCAGTTATTTGACAAAAAACCCTGCAGAAGCACAGCTTAAAGAAAAATCCGGTAAAGAAGGCAATCAGCTGATGATGAGAAAGGAGAGACTTAAAAACGTTGATGAGGTCAATGTATTATTGAAAGCTATAATTGAACATCAATAAATTATTTTTAAAATACAATTTAAAATTTCCTATAAAATTTGAAAAACATATAAAAACTTAAGTTTTTATATGTTTTTTTGTGATTGTTATCATTTTTATCTCCTTTACTATTCAACCCCAAGAGAATTAACGCAGTTTTAACAGGGTGAAAATCACCTTGTAATGATTAAAAACACCAGGCAATCTGCTGTACAGAAAGGGTTTGGAGCGTATTTATATTTTAAACAGAAATTAAAAGTAGAGTTATGTAGTAATAATTCTACTTTTTTATGTGATTAATTCTATGCTGTAATGTGTTTATTTCTATAGGTTTAGGATGTATAACTGGAATTTTTTCGATTTCTAATTTGTACATTTGCAGTCCTTATTATGAGAAAAATTATATTTTGTTGCGCGGCTGGATTTCTATCTTTCTATGCCCACGCACAGGTGGGAATCGGGACTACAAAACCTAAGTCTGTTCTCGATGTGAACGGAAAGACCACCTTAAGAAAAGAACTTAGAGTAGGTGGAACCTCTACCCAAGCCGGAAGTGCAGGCTTGAACGGTCAGGTTCTGGTTTCCCAGGGAGAAGGTAAAGCTCCTGTATGGAAATCCTTGAATGTTTCCTTTATGGAAGAGGGACAGTACAAATTGATCAATTCGTATTTGTCATCAGATCAGATAGGTATTGCATCGCTTTCCAATGGGGTAGCAGGTGATAATGTATATAAGAATAGTGTGGGGGACGATATCACGGATGCTACAAAAGGTAAGTGGGCAAAAATCGGAGGCCTGGAAACAACTTTTACCATTAAGAACGGAAGAAACAGACTTACTTATCAGTTTCAGACAGGAGTTGAAATGAAAGCTCCTACTTCTACAATTTCGGATAATGTGAGATTCGCATGTGGTGTTTTCAGAAACGGAAAATTGGTTGCAGTGCGCCCGGACAGGGTGGCCTCCAATAATAATTCTGAAAAGGGAGGCCTGCAGGATTATATTTTTACACTTAACTATACCGAGCTGAATGTTCCGGTTGGTGTCCAGAAGCTTGAAATTGCCTGCAGAAAAATAACCACCTCAAACTCGGGTTCTCAGTTTGCTATCGGGCGTGATGTTGCAAGCTCAAACGGGGCTTCTAATGCATTTACCCTTGAGTCTACGATGAAGATAGACGTTATAGAATACGTAACCTATAAATCCAATTAATCAAGTGATGAAAAATATATTATCAACCTTACTTCTCGGTTCGGGATTGATGCTGTCTGCTCAAGTAGGAATAAATACAGATTCGCCAAAGGCAAAACTTGATGTCAACGGAGATATTACCTTAAGAAAAAAAATAGCTGTATTGGATGTTACAGCAAATACCCTGTCAGAAGGAAATAATGATCAATTATTGGTTTCTCAGGGGGCAGGCTATCCGCCTATCTGGAAGACCCTTCGTATTCCAGAATATGAGCCGAACAAATTTTACTTAATCTTCAACAATTCTTTTTCAGACAAAACCGGGATTGAGTTTTTAACTTCGGAACAGCCGAATATGACTACCTCGAAAGCAGCAGCTTTTAGTAAAGGAGCTGATATCAGTACGCTGAAAGGGTTTAAGAAAATTGATGGCCTTTCCCAGACGATCAGTGTCTTCAGTACAGAAAGCAAAGCCTATTTTCAGTTTGAAACAGTAGTTCAGGCTAATTTTACCTCGAACGGTACTACCGATACTTCGATAGATTATGCCTGCGGAATTTTTGTGGATGATAAGCTGATCAATATGAGACAAAGGAATTTAAAGGCGATCAATTCGCAATTTCCTTTTCTTACCCATAATCAGATCGGAATTGTAGCCAACCTCTCCAAAGGAAATCATACGGTAAGTGTAGCATGCTCAAGACTTGCTTCATACGGTGATACCTCTAAAAAACTGGCAATCGGAAGGAATACGAATACCAATATTAATGACTTTATTGCCCAGTCATCTTTAAAAGTAGATGTGTATGAAGTGCCACAAGTATTTAACCCGATTATAAATTAAACAATTATGAAAAAAATATTTTTTATTCAGTTCTTATTGATTGTCGGATTGATGACTGCTCAAGTGGGAATTAATACAGCAAACCCTGTAAATACGCTGGACATCAATGGTGACTTAAATGTAAGAAAAGAACTGAGAACTGCCGGTACTGATATACTGAAGGGATCGGCCGGAAATGCAGGCGATATTTTTCACAATAATTCCGAGATGGCTGCCAATGATTGGAAAAATATTAAAATTGCTGACGGACAGGGAAGTATGTCTTTATTTTCAATCAATACAACATCAGACCAGACAGGAGTATCTTTCACCGGAAATGGGAGTGCGGTTCCTTATAACGATGGAGATTCTATTAATGGATGGAGTGTACTGCCGGGAAATTCCGATACTTTTTCTGTGACTAATGCCAATAATAAGGTTACTTTTTCATTTCAGACAACTGTTCAGAAAACCGAAACGGATGCAGCGAGTTTTGCCTGTGGTGTCTTTGTAGATGATTTGCTAAGAGCCGTAAGAACAGATGTCTTGCTGGGGGAAAAAGGAGCTTATAAAATTTTTAACCTTAATGCAACCTTAGCAAACCTTACCCCTAAAAACAAGTATACAGTGAAAGTGGCCTGTATCAAAAGAACAATCAGTACCAATACACTGGGAATAGGAAGAGCAGTTGAAACAACGTTCCTTAACGGAGATATGTCTCAATCTGTTCTTACAATATCCGTATTGCAACCGTATTAATTTTTATCATACAACAATAAAAAAGAATCTGGAAACGTTATGTTTTTAGATTTTTTTTGTTTATTATGGCTATTCATTGTGAATTTGTCTGCAAAAATTAATCGGTTTTATCGAAAATTGAATTATATTTGAAGATGTTAAAACTAATTTTCTATGGCGAAAAACTATTTTCTTAAAATGCTTGCCGGGATTGCTTTGATGGGTATACTGGCATCATGTAATACTACCGCAGACCCTACAGAATCTGGCTCTAATCCGGATCCGGGAGTACCACCTCCGAAGATTTTAGAAAAGATTTCTGTGAATGCTGTTGCCCAGGAAGAATATATAAGTACTGAAGGGATTTTGGAGCAGGCTGTTTTTAAAGATGAAGCATCTACGGCTAATGGAGCTAGTTATACTGCGACCCTGTCGTATACTTTGGGGGCTGACAATAAAAAGAAAGATGTTAAAACGATAAGCTTTGTGAGTTCATCATCCGCCAGCTTCAAGTATGTCTTTGATATTACTCCGGATAGCAAGGGAAAGATTTACAATGCGACAGGTATTGCCACGAATCCCAATCCGGGGCTTTCGTATATCAGTGATTATGCCTTTACCTATGACCCGGCTAACGGAAAATTAACTAAAATTCTTGAGAAAAGAAAAGAAGGAGGAATAAGTGCTTATAATAAATTCATTGAATATGCTTTCACCTATAACGGGGAAAATATCTTTCAGACAATCTGTTCAAAAGGGATATTGGATATCAATGGCAACCCTAATATGGGAACAGCAGTGCAGTCCAAGTATAACTTCCAGAACTATGATAACAATAAAAGTCCTTTTTCTACACTTCCAAAAACATTTTCTATTATCCGAAGTCTGATCGATCCTGTTAATTTCTACAGAGCATCTCCCAATAATCCGACATCGATGTATATTGAAATACCTTCAAAACCTACGGTAAACACTGCCCAAAGTTACAGCTATGATAATCAGGGATATCCGACGGTTGAAAAAAATCAGAAAGTAGCATATACCTATAAAAATTTTTAGGAGACTCTCATTATTGATTTTATTGGAATATAAATAATCATATAATTTTAAAACAAAAAAAATTATATTTGTCAAAAAAATAATCAATTACCAGGAAATGAAACAAATTTTCTATTTTATTTTAATAATAGCAGGCTTTTCCTCAATACATTCATGCAAAAGTTTACTGGACGAAGAAGGAAATCCATTGTTGGATCTGAATAATACAGGAGGTCTTTCGGGCCCCAGAGCATTATACAGAGAAATTACAGATAAAGATACCATTGCTGAATACTTTTACAGCGGGCTTTTGGTCAATAAAGTGATTACAGACAGTGCATCAGTTACAGATATTATGTACAGCGGTGATAAAATCAGCCAGATTAATTTTAATGGCTTTTTGGATCTGGATGGAAACGGAAAGCTGGATAAAGATAGTGTATCCTATACGCAGCTGTTTACGTACACAAACAATAACAAAATTGATAAAATTTCCGAAAACCGTTCTATTTTCCGAAGACCGCCGCCTGTTCCGCCTGCTACCACACCGGGACCACAGACTCTGTTCAGAAAGGAGAAGATTCTATATAATGTATACTACAATGCAAGTACAGCCAAACTGGATTCTATCATCATGAGAAATGGCCCTGATGCTGCCGGAACCACTTTTGCATTTACGGCCTATTCAAGGACTAAATATACCTATGTAGGAGACAATGTGTCTAAAGTAGTAAGATATTACGGACCTATAGGAGCAGGAGATGTATTTGGTGCTCCCAATAGAAAATACAGTTATGAATACTATGCTTATGATGACCAGATCAGCCCTTTTACACTGTTGCCACATGCATATAAACTTTCAAGGCTTCTGTCAACCGTAATTAATGATAAAGAAAGCCTGATTCTTTCACCAAACAATCCTAAGCGATGGTCTGTAACAGATCTTACACCGCCTATTCCTACTCCTATTGTAAAGAGTACGAACTATGTTTATGATCCCCAGACATACATGACGAAAGGATATGGTATCAACTACATTTACAAACCACAGTAAAATCCTTTTTAAAGAATATTTAAACTCAATCTGCTGAAGATTGAGTTTTTTATTTTTTATCCCTTAATTTTGCAAAAAATTTCTGATGAAATATTTAATAGTTGGGCTTGGAAACAAAGGCTCAGAATATGAAAATACACGACACAATATAGGTTTTAAAGTAGCAGAAAAAATAGCTGAATCATTGGAAGTATCATTCAATACTGCAAATTTTGGCTGGATGGCAGAAGGCAAGCACAAAGGCAGAAAAGTTTTTGTCCTTAAACCTGACACCTATATGAACCTTTCCGGAAATGCCGTGAGATACTGGATGCAGAAAGAAAATATTCCTTTGGAGAATGTACTGATCGTAACAGATGATCTGGCACTTCCCTTCGGAACATTGAGAATGAAAGGAAAAGGTTCTGATGCCGGACATAACGGACTGAAAAATATTAACGAAGTATTGCAGACCCAAAATTATGCAAGGCTGCGCTTTGGCATTTCTGCTGACTTTTCTGCGGGTCGTCAGGTCGATTATGTATTGGGAGTATGGAATGAGGAAGAAACTGAAAAACTTCCCGAAAGAATTGAAACTTTTGCGAAAGCCAGCCTTTCTTTTGTTTTCGCAGGAATCAATAATACAATGTCTGCTTTTAACGGGAAATAATTTCAGAAGGGAAAAACTGCAATTACCATATAGTTTATAGAATAAATGACTGCCTTAAAAACAAGGCAGTCATTTATTTCATATGCTTAAGAAGATATCTAATTCTTTTTAAAAATAATAATTTACACCAAGCTGGAAATTAGTATTTTTGGAAGAATCTCCAAAGTTATTTTTTAAAATTTTAGTTATGCCGGCAATATACCTGGCATTCACTCCTAAGTTAGGTGTAAATTTATATCCTAATCCTATCCCGGCACCAAAATTAAAGCTTTTCATACTATCTTTATTATCAGCCTTATATGTACTGCCATTAATATCTACTTTCGCCTGAGCGCTTATAAGAAGTCCAAATTCGGGGCCGGCTTCCAGATAAAATTCCGGTGTGGCATTATATTGAAGCATTACAGGAACATTGATATAACCAAGAGTTTGCTGCATATTCTTTATTGTATAAGTTGCCATTTCATAATCGTCTTTTGCTTTTGCACCCTGTTGGCTGTAAACAATTTCGGGTTGAATACTGAATGCCTCAGATAAAGGGACATTAACAAAAGCCCCAGCATAATATCCGATTTTAGATTTTGAATCACCTCCAGTAAAACTAGAAAGGTTACCTCCGGCTTTAATGCCAAATCTTGGTCGGTCTGCAGATTGAGCAAACGAAATAGTTCCGATCACTACACTTAAGCTTAATAATAGTTTTTTCATGTAATATGTTTTAAAAATTATAAAATATGATAATTAATTGCTGTTCACAGTGTCTTTTGTAAGTTTATATCCAATGTTTTTCTTCTAAAACTTATCCGCTTTTTTTATGGTGAGTGTATTGTCCTTCATGATAAACAATATCCAAATCCAGGCGACTGATGCCAATATAAAAGAAAGTACCATATTGGCGTAAAATGCTTCTTTTACTGCTTCATTGGTTTGTAGCTCTGATATTGCCTGCTTCACAGTGGCGTCCTGTTTTATCAGTAAAGCAATTACAGTTATAGTATTGGCAATAATAATGCTTACCATGTTTGTCAGAAAAATGATATACTTTTTTAATACACCTTCACGCCCTTTTAAAATGCCATATCCTAGGAAAGCAGAAAAAGCAATAATAAAGGCCATTCCAGAGGCCATTCTTCCTAAATATACGGCCAGTAAGACCCAAAGTATAATACCTGGAATTGAAAATATTACGGCACCAAATAATCCTGTCACATAATCTTTTTCTTTTGAAATTCTTTCCTTTTCAATTTCATAGAATTTATTATTGGTCTTATGGAAGCAAGTGTCACAAAGTATGATGCCATTATCATTTGAGTCATAATAATTGATTTTTTGATTTGTTCCACAGCTATGACATTTGCTTTGTTCCGGTATATTGAGCTTTTTGAAGAGATCAACTAAAAAGTCAAACAAAGAATAAACCGTCTTAAGCTTAGTGTAAATAAAGGTTTCTGCAAACCGGAAGAAAATACAGGTATCTCCAATTTCAAAACTTGTAAATTTTAACCTCTTTTTATTGGTGACCAGCTCTACGTTGATCTGCAGCTTTTTTTCTTCTGTCAGGTTGCCTGTAGTTGCAGATACAAATTTGTATTGAGGGCTGCTTATCAGGTTTGCATCTGAAACATTAAAAAAGTAACCTTTATAAAGCCCGAATACGCCATCGCCTGTTTTGTACCAGCCAAGGTCTTTGGCTATTTTTTTTGCTTTTGGAAAAATCATATGTGTTTATTTTGTTATTATTTTGAAAACAGTTAGAAGAATTATCTCTCCTTTGCTTTCTAAGTCAATAATATTATATTTTGTCATAAGGTTACTTACAAACAGTGTGATAGTAGTATTAAAAAATTCCTGTAATCGTTCCTTCTTTTCTCATCTGACATGGGCTTATCAAAAGATAAAGCATCATACCGGCTTTTCATTTGCGAGCTCATAACCAACCACTTCATCGACCGCAAAATCTATATCTCCAATTCAGAGTAGTTGTTTTCACTGGTGTTATCCCCACTGCGGTTGTTTTCGGAGTATTGTTCAGGGTCCATGCACTTCTTCCCTGGGCAATAGGAGCTCCTTTTAAAATTGTTCCTTGCGGAGCACCTATTTTAGCAGCTTTTATATTTTTGGAAATCTGGCTTATAGATCCACAAATTGCACCAGCAGCACCTAGATATTCCTTTAAAAAGCAATTGCAATGTATAATTAATCTTCATTAATTAAAAATGAATGTCCTTGAATTGAAATATATTGATCATTTTGCCGGTTCAATATATTTTATGGTTAACTATTTACTTTTATAAAGTGTATCATGTAGCAAAAAATAAAGGCCATCGGATTTCCGATGGCCTTATTGTTGCGCTTTAAAATTGATTTCCAATCAAGTTGTCAGAGCCGGAGCTCTTTTATATTATTTTTTGTACTAGCTAGCTGAATTGGGATAATGCAGATTTTATAACCAGGTTACTGCACCGGTTTCTACATCATAATTGGCTCCAACGATCTTAATCTTGCCCTCATCTTCAAGGTTCTTAAGCGTTGAGCTTTGCTTACGGATATCTTCAATCGCATTTCTTACGTTCTGCTGATTTAATCTTTCCAGAAGAGAGCTGTTTTTTGATGAACGTTCCTCGTTACCTTCAATCACTTCATCGATGATCGGGCTGAAATGATTGATCAGATGGTTAAGGTTATCCATTCCCATCCCTTCGATTTGTGCTGCATCAAGACCTCCTTTTAATGCCCCGCATTTAGTATGGCCCAGAACCACGATAAGTTTAGAACCGGCAACGTTACATCCGAATTCCATTGAACCAAGAATATCCTGGTTAACGAAATTACCGGCAATTCTGATACTGAAAACATCCCCCAATCCCTGGTCAAAAATAAGTTCTGCAGATGTACGGCTGTCTATACAGCTTAGCACGACAGCAAAAGGCCATTGTCCTTCACGCGTAGCATTTACCTGCTCCAGAAGGTCTCTGTTTGCTTTCAGGTTGTTGACAAATCTTTGGTTTCCTTCCTTCAAAAATTCTAATGCTTTTTCAGGTGTGATGGTCGATTGAGTTTCGTATGTATGTGCTTTCATATAATTGTATTGTTTTGAATTTTAAAGTTAAAAAAAATAACTGATGTTTAATGAGCTTACATTGCTCTTTTATGAGTAATTAAAATGTGAGAATCCTGACTTCTTTCGTAGTCTCTGTATGATGTTTTAAAGCCTAAAAGTTCCACGGTGATGTCTTCTTCTTTTGCACGGATATTGGCAAAATCCTGAATCATCTCAAGAACGTCTGTGGCAATATAAGAAGTGTCTCTCGCATCAATTGTTACTGTAGAATTAGGTTTGATATTTTTAAGAGTCTTTTTGATTGCGGCCTTATTTAAAAATGAAACTTCCTCAGCCAGTTTGATATTGATACCATCAGCATCATCCAGCTTTTCTCTGCTCAAATAATAAGCTCTTTTCATATTCCCCTGAAGGATATAGAAAATAGAGATCGCAAGACCAATTCCCACTCCTTTTAATAAGTCGGTTGCCACCACAGCCACCACAGTGGCTACAAACGGTACAAACTGGAATTTTCCAAGATGCCAGAAGTGCTTGAAAGTAGCCGGTTTTGCCAATTTATATCCTACCAAAATCAAAACTGCGGCTAGGGTTGCCAACGGGATCAGATTTAAGACAACAGGAATGGTAAGGACACATACCAATAAAAGTACCCCATGGATCATCGCTGACATTTTAGTCGTTGCCCCTGCATTGGCATTGGCAGAACTTCTCACCACCACAGATGTCATTGGAAGTCCTCCGATAAATGAACTTACCAGGTTTCCGATTCCCTGAGCTTTAAGTTCAAGGTTAGTGTCTGTGATCCTTCTTTGTTTATCCAATCGGTCTGATGCTTCAATACAAAGTAAAGTCTCAATAGATGCTACAATGGCGATAGTTGCACCTACGATCCATACCTTAGGATTGGTAAATCCTCCGAAATCGGGCATGGTAATCAGATTTTTAAAATCGTCCAACGATTTCGGAACCGGTAAGGATACCAAATGTTCTTTAGCGATAGCCAAAGAGCTTCCCGATGCTTTGAAAAGTTCATTGATTACAATTCCGGCAACAACGGCAACTAAGGCACCCGGTAGCATTTTCATTCTTTTTAAAACCGGGATTTTATCCCACGCAAGAAGAATTCCTACAGAGACCAATGTTACAATGATAGCTCCCGGATGTATGTCGTTCAGCAATTCATTGAAGTAATTAAAATTGATCCCATTATCAAAAAGACTTTCATGCCCTTCGTGATCCTTGTCGTATCCTAATGCATGGGGAATCTGTTTTAAAATAATAATGATACCAATGGCAGCAAGCATTCCTTCAATCACGTTGTTGGGGAAATAGTTGGAAATACTTCCAGCTTTTACAAACCCTAAAACCAATTGAATAAGCCCTGCAATGATCCCGGCACAAAGGAAAAGTTCAAATGCTCCAAGATCAGTAATGGCGGTAAGCACAATAGCGGTAAGACCTGCAGCAGGTCCTGAAACCGATATATTGGAATTGCTGAGAAACCCTACAACAAGGCCTCCTACAATCCCTGCAATAATACCGGATAACGGTGGTGCTCCGGATGCTAAGGCGATTCCTAAGCACAACGGAAGTGCAACTAAGAATACAACGAGTCCAGAAGGGAAATTCTCCTTGATTCCTCCTAAAAATGATGTTTTTTTCATGATATTTTTGAGAATATATAACCGACTGATTTATTCCTAAATAATCAATTATAAAAGATTGGAAATTTAATTTTAAAGTACGCGCATGATATTCAATGCCTTGAAAAGACCTGAATACCTATTAAAAAAAAATCTAATTACACTTTAAAATTAAGCTTCCGGAGGCGGAGAAAATATAGTTAACAGAGGGCCCAGATGAAAGGAATCATCTACCAATACAAAAGACATCCCCTGAAGATCGGGTTCTGAAAATTTCAGATAGTCGAAAACGTCCAAAGGTTTCGGAAGGGTCTTTTCGTAAACAATTAGTGAGGAGGCATGAGAATGTGGTTCTTCTTCATTGATTATGATATTCGTTCTCTGAATATTCCAGCCTGCAATCGCAGCAATGCTCGGCAGCGCTGTAAAATTCAAAAAAAACGTTAATACAATAATACTCCAGAATTTCATCTTACATTCTTTTTAGAAAAACTATTTCGTCTTTCTGCTCATTACCCAGTCAGAACCTGTAAGGTTGTAGATTTTTTGAATATCTTTCAAGGTTTTCTCAAAATCAATTTCCAAATCAATGATCTTACCTGTTCTCAGGTCGAATACCCAGCCGTGTACAATAGGCTGTTCTTCCAAAATGTATCTTTCCTGTACGCAAGCCATTTTTATAACGTTGATGCACTGTTCCTGAACGTTAAGCTCTACAAGTCTGTCATAACGCTTGTCTTCATCTTCGATGGCATCAAGCTCTGCCTGATGTAATCTGTACACATCACGGATGTTTCTCAACCAAGGATTTAATAATCCTAAATCCTGAGGAGTCATAGCTGCTTTTACACCTCCGCAGTTGTAGTGTCCACATACAATAATGTGTTTTACCTTCAGATGTTCTACAGCATATTGAATTACTGCTGTGGAGCTCATATCTAAAGTATTCACAACATTGGCTATGTTTCTGTGAACAAAAACCTCTCCGGGTTTTGCACCCATCAGTTCTTCCGCTGTTGCTCTACTGTCTGAGCATCCGATATACAGATAGTCAGGATGTTGAGTTTTTGCCAGCTCCTGGAAGAAATTCGGGTCTTCTGATACTTTGGATTCTACCCATTTTCTATTGTTTTCAAAAATAACTTCGTACGATTGTGACATAATTTTAAATTTTTAAAAGGTTTATAATTATTTGTTTCGTTTAAATTATTTTTAAAATCAATAGATTAAATCAATAATCATGCAAAAATATAATTTTTGCTCAAGAATCAATCACCTTTAACAAAGTTTAATATTAAAATATGCTTAAAATCATATGTAAATTAACGATATACTTTGCTTTAATGAAATTCTTTACCATTCCATAATCCAAACGTTTAAAAAAACTAAGATAAAAGTACAAAGTATAAATCATTATTCTGGAATTGCAGATTAAAATATTTTTAAATTTTGTGGAATTCAGCAAATCAGTTTTCCACAGATTAAAAAATATTCATCTACACCCGAAAATTAATCAATCAAGGGCTTACTTTTAATTCTGTATGTGTAAAGGGAAGAGATTCAGATCAGTGAATATCTCTGTAATCTAACTAAAAAATGTAATAACTAGTCAATTTTATTATTGATATAACCTTTTGTGGCATCAGATGCCGGATAGATTTTCCCGGGATTTCCCACAACAACGGAATCAGCAGGAACATCAAAGTTGACGTAGGCATTTGGAGCAATGAGTACATTGTTTCCAATATTGACATTTCCTACTATGACCGCATTGGGGCCAATCCATACTTCATCACCAATGATGGGGAAACCTTCGTTTTTACCGCGGTTTTGCTGTCCTATAGTAACGCCCTGGGCAATATTGCAGTTTTTTCCGATTTTGGTTTTCGGATTGATAACCAGTGCTCCCCAGTGTCCTAAGTAAAACCCTTCTCCTATCTCTGTTTCCGGGTAGATCTGGAAGCCATACTTGATCTGATAATGCCTCAGGACCATTCTCCAGAATACACCCGACACCGATCTTTTCTTGTATTGCTGAGCTTTTCTCAGAATATAAATATAATGAAGGTTGGGATTGATGCATTTGGCCCAAATCTTAAGGGTAGAAAGCCATTTACCGCTTTCTCTGTAAAAATCTTTCTGTATTGCTGTGTACTCTGGCATAATGAATTTTTTATACTTCATCAATAATTTCCTGAAGATAGGCTACCGATTTTTGAAGTACGAAAGGAAGATCTGTATTGGCTATTTCTTTTTCGTACTGACCTGCAAGGCCTTTTTCGGTAAGGAATTTTTTCATGCCTTCGTAGATTCCGTCTTCTGAATTGGGGGTAATGATGCCCAGCTTACCGTCCTGAAGAAGATCTTTTATTCCCGAAACATCCGTAGAAACAACGGGTTTATTCAGAATGAGAGCTTCAGCAATAATGGTTGGAAAACCTTCGTGCCTTGAAGACATAACATAAAAATCCGACTGTTTCAGGTATGGGTAAGGATTACTTCGGAATCCTAACATTTTTACGGTTTCCTGTACCCCCAGTTGATTAAGCTTCGACTGAATATTTTCAAAATCAAATCCATCCCCGATAATGATAATCTGATGTTTCAGCCCTTCATCCATCAGCTTTTTATGAACATCGAGAAGTCTGTCATATCCTTTTTGAGGGTACACAGTGCCTATTGTGATAAATGTTGGGAGTTCTCCTGAAAACGGGAAATCTTTAATTTCCATATTCGCTTTTTGAAGGGTATCTTCTCTATCAATGGGATTAAAGATTTTGATAACCGACTGTTTTTCCTTATCCGATGCAGCCAGTTTCTGCATTTCTTCCTTAAGCTTGTTGGAAATAACCAGGATTCTGTCAAATTTGAAAAATTGTCTGATGATATCCGGAGTATATTCCTTCAGGTTAAAAATATCATTCTGAATCCAGATGATTTTTTTTGAATCTTTCTGCGGACTGGATAAAAGCTCTCTGTACATCCCATGGATCGCCGCAATTTCAACATCGTACTTTTTATTTTTTAAAACAAATGTATAGAGCAGAGACGGAAACATCAGGAACATTTTCTGATAAAGCACCCTGAATGCCTTGACAGGAATTTCATGTGGTCTGTTGGTTGTAATCATCTCACCTTTGATCAGGTAGTGTAAATTCACCCATGACGGTACTTCCTTAATGTACATGCCGGTATAAAGGTTAATCAGCAAATCAACCTCATATTTGTCTTCCGGCAGGTTTTTTAGAAAATTAATTAAGACTTTTTCTGCACCTCCATGTCGTAGGGAACCGATTCTGATAAGGATTTTCTTTTTTTCAGCCATTTATTTTTTAATAGGTTTATACGTAAAAGGAAGGTTCTTCTTAATATAATCTTCCAGTTTTGCTCTTTCTGGTTCCAGTTCTCTTGGATACATGGTGTTGTTTTGTAAAGCTTTATCACCATATTCTTCAATGGTGCATATGTATCTGGCAGGAATTCCGGCATACACCGTTCCACGGGGCATAGAAGAGGTTAAAATTGAGCCGGCACCGAGAACACAGTTGTCTCCCATTTCAACACCGGGCATGATGATCGTGTCAGCACCGATGAAGCATTGTTTCCCTATTTTTATGCGTCCAAATGCTCTTACATCTTTATATTTTTCGAAAAAATGCAAAGCATTGTATCCTCCGTCGTGATTGATGAACCTTACATTGTTGGAAAGAGTGGTTTCATCACCTATTTCAATAAGGAAGGGTTCTGTGCCGAGTTCGGGAACTTCTACAAAGCGAACATTTTTTCCTACCTTTAATCCTTTCGCAATACAAATTTTAAGGTAAATTTGCTTGATGATGTATTGATAGGTCGTATGAATTTTTAATATGATACGGTATAGCAATATCATTATTCTAAATTTGTTTCTTCTACAAAGAAAAGAATTTCTATGATAAAAATTTCTAAAATAGAATATTATTTGCCTGAGTATGTTCTTACCAATGAGGATCTGGAGAAAGAATTTCCTGAGTGGAGTTCAGACAGAATTAAAGAAAAGGTAGGGATCACAGAGCGTCATGTTGCTGCTGAAAATGAGACGGTTTTAGATCTGGCTATCCAGTCATCAAAAAAGCTTTTTGAAAGCTATGACAAAAACAAAATCGACTTCATCCTTTTTTGTACACAAAGTCCTGATTACTTTTTACCCACTACGGCCTGTATTTTACAGGATAAACTTGGGCTAAGAAAGAATATTGGCGCCATGGATTTCAATTTGGGGTGCTCCGGATTTGTGTATGGTCTGGCATTTGCCAAAGGTTTAATAGCAGCAGGAATTGCTCAAAGTATTTTGTTGGTTACCTCAGAAACCTATACCAAACATATCCATCCTAAAGATAAGGGAAACCGCAGTATCTTCGGAGATGCCTCTGCTTCAGTTATTGTTGAAAAGGATGATACTGCAAGAGAGTATAAATTCTGTTTAGGGACTGACGGGAGTGGAGCAGAAAACCTTATCGTGAAGAAAGGAGCTTTCAGAACCGGCTTTGAGCTGAATCCGGATCATGAGTTTGAAGCAGAAAACCTTTATATGAATGGCCCCGAGATTTTTAATTTTACGATCGAAAATATTCCCGGGCTGGTAAAAGAAACCATGGAGACAAACGGCGTGACAATGGAAGAAATAGATTATTTTGTTTTTCATCAGGCTAATTCCTTTATGCTGAACTATTTGAGAAAAAAAATAAAAATACCGGCAGAAAAGTTCTATATTGATATGGAAAAAACAGGAAATACTGTTTCAGCTACTATTCCGATCGCATTGAAAAATATGATTGATAAAGGGATGCTGAAAGGTGGCGAGAAGGTTCTAATGGCTGGTTTTGGCGTAGGATATTCCTGGGGGGCAACCCTGGTGGAAATGTAATAAATACCATAATAAATAAAAAATATATGAAGACATCCGTTTTTTTGGAAAAATTGCAAGAAGAATTAGAAGAAGAGCAGTCGCTGACTGTAGATACGAATCTGAAAGAATTAGAAAGTTATGATTCCATCAGTTTGCTATCTATCATTGCTTTTGTTGATGAAAACTTTAATAAAACAGTTGATACAAGAGATTTTAAAGATGTAGAAACAGTCTCTGATCTGATGAAAGTGATCGGCACAGAAAATTTTGAAGACTAATGAATCCGTTTTCATTAAAAGATAAAACTATTCTTATTACAGGGGCTTCTTCCGGGATCGGGAGAAGCTGTTCT
Organism: Chryseobacterium sp. UNC8MFCol; assembly: GCF_000482305.1. NCBI lineage: Bacteria > Pseudomonadati > Bacteroidota > Flavobacteriia > Flavobacteriales > Weeksellaceae > Chryseobacterium > Chryseobacterium sp. UNC8MFCol. Next base: position 230,717 of record NZ_AXUZ01000003.1, on the reverse strand, counting down.
GTAGAATGCAGTAAAAGTGGTGCCAGTCTGATTTTAGTTGCCAGAAACGAAGAGGAGCTTGAAAAAACAGTATCGATGCTGGCTCCCAATACCCAATGGGAAATTATTGCTGCCGATATTACAACATCTGAAAACCTCGAAGAACTTATCGCCGGGAAGATATCGAGTATCGGAAAGATTTCAGGATTTATTCATTGTGCAGGAGTTGAAAAAACTCTTCCTCTGAAAAAACATACCCCCCAATTATATAAGGATATTTTTGCAGTTAACGTTATTGCCGGATTTGAAATTGCAAAGATATTATCCCTCAAAAAATATAAAACCGAAACTTCCAGTTTTGTATTTATTTCCTCTGTTGCAGGTATGGTGGGAGAGATTGGAAAGGCTGCTTATTCATCGAGCAAAGGGGCCGTCATTTCAGGAGCCCGTTCTTTGGCTATGGAGCTCTCCCGAAGCAATATTCGGGTCAATAGTATCAGTCCGGCGATGGTGAATACACCCATTTTGGAGAATATGTTTGAAAGTATAGGAGAAGATGCTGCACAAGAAATCATTAGAAAACATCCACTTGGAATCGGAAAACCCGAAGATGTAGCCAATGCATGCATTTTCCTGCTTTCTGATGCAGCGGGATGGGTCACTGGATCCAATCTGGTCGTAGACGGGGGATATTCTGCTCAGTAATTATTTTTGGGATAGATCTTCGATAATCTTTTCTACAGCATTAAAAATTTTCTTATTGTCAAATTGATCTTCAATTGTTTCAAGGTTTTTCTTAATCTTCGAAATAAGTTCTGTATCCGTAAGGAAAGTTTTCATCGCCTCATACATTTCCCGGGTATCATAATTGATGAGATATCCTGTTTCTCTGTCTTTGATCATAAGACCTACATCACCCGTTTCAGTCGCGATAATAGGTTTTTGCAGAATTAATGCTTCAGCAATAACGAGTGGCCATGCTTCAGATTCGGAAGACAGAATAAAATAATCCGCATTTTTTATATAAGGATAGGGATTCATTTTATTACCGGTTAGAATGAAGCTGTTCTCCACATTATTGGCGTTAATCTGCTCCGTCAGGTTGTTCATCTCTTCACCATTTCCAATAACAACTACACTATGCTGGAATCCTTCGTCTATAAGTTTTTTATGGGCATCAATCAGTTTATGATATCCTTTTCTACTGTGAAGGCGTCCGACTGATACAAAAACAGGACCTTGCGGAAGGGGCTCTATGGCTTCCTCTGCTTTCTTTTTAATCTCTTCAATAGGAATGGCATTGATGACAACACTCTCCGCAGGATATTGTAAGTCCGGATAACATTTATGCATAAGATCTTTAATGTTTTGGGAACAATAGATCATATGGTCAAACTTTGGAAAACTTTTCAGAATATTCGGAACCAATGGTTTCATTGCCGGGATGTTAATTTCAGAGTGAAACCAACCGATTTTTTTTGATGCCTTGTTGCTGGAATTAATTACCGGTAAAAATGTAGAGTAGGATGGCGCAATCTCAATATCAAATTGAGTGTTTTCTAAGATACGGTCTGAAAATCTAGGGTCCTTCGCAGCACGGGCCAGCTGTATTCTGCGACGGACAAGCTGAAGTTTATGAATCAGTGGGTTTTTGGAAAAACTTTCCTTCCCTTCAGTGATATATACCTTTTTTACATGGCTGGGGATTTCATCTTTAAGCTCTCCCTGATTGAGAGTAAGACATATCGTTATATCAAACTTATCGGGGTTCAGGTTGTTGAGCATACTTAATATTACTTTTTCCACACCACCCATTTCCATAAAACGGTGTCTGAAAAGAACCTTTATTTTTTTGTTTTCTGACATTATCTGAAGAGTTTTTGTAAGGTAATAGCGATGTTTTTCTTTATTCTGAACCAGATTCCGTTCTGATATTCCAAAAGGGCAAAAATTTCCTGATGATTGGAATAGGTGTCCGGAATCTTTTTTCCATTGATGTGGGTTAGTTTTCTTCTTTTCATGGTACTGAACACAACCTTTGCAAAGTAATCATAAGATCTTCCTTTATTGTCATTTTGTGAAATACCTCCTGCATGAGCTCTATAAAGATAATTGACATCATTGATGAAATAGACATCTCCTTTCTCATACATTTTCAGATAAAGATCCTGGTCTTCGGCAATGCGTAATTCCGGATTCATTTTATCCGTCTGTTCATAAATATCTTTTCGGAATGTTGTAAAATGTCCGATCTGAATAGGATAATTAAAGAAATAAGGATCTCCGTTTCTTACCTGCATGGCCGATTTGTACGGAGTGATAGGCGTAAGGTTCTTGTCACAGGCCATGAATCTGGAATAGGTAAGGACTACATTTTTTTTACTTTTAAAAATATGTACAGCCGATTCTATAGCCGACGGAAGTATAGCATCATCCGGATCTACAAAACCACAAATTTCCCCGGTTGCAAGTTCTATAAGTTTACTTTTTGTAATCCCGACACCGGAGTTTTTTTCATTTTCAAAAAACCTGAATCTTTTATCTCCTGCAATAATGCTCTTTACTACTTCCTTCTCTGCTTCCGAAGAAGCGTCATCAAGAATGACAGCTTCCCAGTCCTGATATTTCTGTGAAAGTAAAGAATCATAACATTCTCTGAATAGCCTTGCATTATTATAATGAGCGATAAGTACAGAAAACTTCATGTTAATTTAAAATGGTATTGAAAATTAATTCCTGTCTGATGACAATACAATGCTTCTCTATTGATAGACCATTCAGGGATTCGGCAGAACGAAAACCGTTACCGGGAAAATGGAGTGCTGGTTGTAAATTGGCTTTTTTCATTACGGGGATACGGCCCTTCTTTTTTTTCATTTGAGTCCCACAAATATAACCTGTTTTTACATAAATGGAAAAAAAATCTTTATTTTTGTCCTCTTAAAAGCAATACAGTGAATGAAATAACAAGAGTTCTCAAAACATTTGTCGGGTACCTTAAAAGACCTGACCTTTATCCGGAATTAGGCCGGAAAATTATTAAAAATACAATAAACAGGGATAATGCCTTTAAAGGAAAAGAAAAGACCAATCTATGGGCGGCTGAAAGAGCGGTATCACAAAAGCAGGCTGTTTCAAAACTCTTTGGCTTGGAAATAGATTCTTTTCGTAATGATTTCCAGGAGACTTTAGCTAAGGCAGATCAAAGAGAAAAAGAATGCCCGGTAAAAATGGGAGGCCCCGGTGCTTTGGAACTGATCTACTATGCCTGTGAGTTTACAAATGCTCAGCATGTGGTGGAGACAGGGGTTGCCTACGGATGGTCTTCATTAGCTTCACTTTTATCATTGGCAAAGAGAAACGGGACCTTGTACAGTTCAGACATGCCTTATCTGGCTCAGGATGGCGATCAATATGTAGGCTATGTAGTTCCCCAGAATCTTAGAGCAAACTGGAAGCTTTTCCGTTTTGCAGACAAGGAATCGCTGCCGAAGATATTTTCTGAGAATGCAGTTTTCGATGTACTTCATTATGATTCCGATAAAAGCTATAACGGAAGAATCTGGGCTTACCAGGAACTTTATAAGCACTTAGGAAAAGGAGGTGTTTTCATCAGCGATGATATTGGTGATAATTCTGCATATCAGGACTTTTGTGAGCATAATGATATTGAAACTACAGTAGTAGAATATGAAGGGAAATACATCGGTGTTTTTATTAAATAACCGAGAGGTGCCGATCTGTTGAATGATAAAGCCAGTAGAAGATTTCCGGATTAATAATGTTTAAATAACTTACAGTACTTTACTGATATAGTTTGTATGAAGATAAGTCAGATTACATTTACCCGGTTTATTGCGGCTATGGCTATTGTCATTTCCCATTTTAATAAAGATCTGTTCCTGTATAAAATCGATTACATTTCCAATATTTTTCTGAAAGCCAATGTAGGAGTAAGCTATTTTTTTATTCTTTCAGGCTTTATTATGATTGTAGCCTACCACAGGAAAGAGAAAATTGCTTATCTGGATTATTATAGAAACAGATTTGCCAGAATTTATCCTCTGTACGTCCTGGGGTTATTACTTTATCTCGTTACGAGGTATTCGGGCTTCAGTATATATGACGGTTTTTTATACTTGTTTGGGCTTCAAAGCTGGATTCCCGGAAAGGCCATGGTGTTGAATTTCCCCGGCTGGTCTATTTCAGTTGAATTTCTGTTTTACCTTATTTTTCCTCTGTTGTACAATTATTTTTATTCCAGAGGAAATAAAAGTATCTGGGTGGTCAGTATAATGATCTGGGTGGTGACCCAGGTGTTTTGTACTTTGTATTTCGGTTCATCTTATTATGAAGGTCCTCACACGGAAAGCCATGAGCTGCTGTATTATTTCCCTATGATGCATATCAATGAATTTTTAGTCGGAAACCTTGCAGGATTATTTTTTGTGAAAAATACAAGACAAAAGAATTATGATCTTTCCATTATTATCATCTTTCTATTCATTATATTTTCTTTAATTTTTGTTCCTTTATTTTACCACAATGGTCTGATGGCCGTTTTATTTATTCCTCTTATCGTTTTGATATCCAAAAATAACGGGATGCTGACAAGATTGTTCTCATTCAAACCCTTGGAATACTTAGGAGAAGCCAGTTATGCTGTTTATATTACCCATATTCCCATTCTGTACATCTTGAGAGAAGTTCTGAAGCTGAAAAACTATGATCTGGGTATTGATAATGTTTTTTGGATATATATGGTCGTTCTTATCATAACCTCTGTTTTATTTTATCAGTTTATTGAAAAACCACTAAGAGATTATTTGAAAAAAATAAAAATTAGTTGAAAATAGTTATTTTTGTGTAACTTTAAAGTATTCACAGTGATTGAAATAGCCAATGTTCCCACCAAAAAAAAGACTTATTCCATACGGAAAAGCCTTATAATTTTGTTTTTTTTTCGAAAGAATAATATAGAAGTTGAAGTCTCCCGGCTTCAAAGGAAGTATGAGAATATATCATTAACTTCTAAAAGCAGTATATGTTATTTAATTCCCTAGGATTTCTTATATTTTTACCGATAGTATTCTGCTGTTATTGGTTTGTTTTCAATAGAAAATTTCAACATCAAAACAGATTGTTATTACTGGCGAGTTTTTATTTTTATGCTTGCTGGGATTGGAGATTCTTGTTTTTGTTAATGTTTTCTATTGGTTTAGATTATCTGTCAGGAATCAAGATTGAAAACAGTAAAAATAATCGTGAAGCCAAATTCTGGCTTACCCTGAGTATTGTTATCAATTTAGGTTTTTTAGGTTTTTTCAAATATTATAACTTCTTTGTCGGAAGTTTTGCTGATCTTCTGAACGGTTTTGGGTTTAAAGCTAATGTATGGCTTCTCAATGTGATACTTCCTGTGGGAATTTCATTTTATACTTTTCACGGGCTGTCTTACGTAATAGATGTTTATAAAAAAAGGATTAAAGCTGAAAGAAACTTTACAGATTATGCCGTGTTTGTAAGTTATTTTCCTCTTTTGGTAGCGGGACCCATAGAAAGGGCGACCCATCTGCTGCCACAGATACAGAGACAAAGAATCTTTAATTATGAACAGGCTGTAGATGGGATGCGCCAGATTCTTTGGGGTTTTTTCAAGAAAATGGTGATTGCTGACAATTGTGCCCCCTTAGTTAATGAAATTTTTACTCATTATCATACAGAAAGCCCCGGCACTCTTGTTGTTGGAGCGATCCTGTTTGCTTTTCAAATCTATGGAGATTTTTCAGGATATTCCGATATAGCACTGGGTGTTTCCAGATTGTTTGGTATTGAGTTGCTGAAGAACTTTGCATTCCCTTATTTTTCGAGAGATATTGCCGAATTCTGGCGAAGATGGCATATTTCACTTTCATCCTGGTTCAGAGATTATCTTTATATTCCGTTAGGGGGAAGCAAAGGAGGTCTTCCAATGAAAATAAGGAATACCTTTATTATCTTTTTGGTCTCGGGGTTTTGGCATGGCGCCAACTGGACATTCATTGTTTGGGGCGGTCTTAATGCTTTGTATTTTATGCCTCTTTTGCTTATGAATAAAAATCGCCAGAATCTTGAAGTGGCGGCTCAGGGGAAATGGCTACCGTCAGCTAAAGAATGTCTTCAGATTATCATCACATTTTCTGTCACTTGTATTGCCTGGATTTTTTTTAGAGCAGAATCTGTCACTCAGGCCTATCAGTATATAAAAAGAATATGCAGTACCGAGCTTTTTACTATTCCTCATTTACCTGTTAAAGCAATGGCTCTTATTGCAATAATGTTGATAGTGGAATGGATTAACAGGGAACGTTTTCATGGATTGGAAATTAAAAGGTTCTCTCCATGGATAAGACGTTTCTTTTATATTATACTTATTTTCATTATTCTTCGTTACGCCAATTTCGGAAATAATGCATTCATTTATTTTCAGTTTTAGCATGAAAAAATTTTTAATCAAAATACTACCTTATTGCGCTGCAGTGCTTATTACCCTTGCTGTGCTGGGATCTTATGCTGACGGTAATACAGATGATAATTACATGCATTTTGCTGTTAAGAAACCACAGAATATTATCTTGGGAGATTCCAGAGGATCTCAAGGAATATTACCTGAAGTTTTAAAAAATAAACTTTCTGTGCCTTTTGATAATTTTTCCCTGAACATTGCTCAATCTCCTTATGGTCAGGTTTATTTGAAAGCTTTGAAACGAAAGCTGGATCCCGATACTAAAAGGGGTACGTTCATTTTAAGCATAAGCCCATGGAATGTATCGCTTGCTAACTCTATTAAAAAAACAGAAGATTTCCCGGATGAAAATTCTCCATTGAATAATATGTATTTCTTTGATCTTTCTCCCAATTATGAATACTTACTCAAAAACTATTCAAGAAGTTGGTTTAAAATATATACCGAGAGAGAAGAAGCAGGTAAATCTAATACTTTTTTGCATAAAGACGGATGGATGGAAGTGAATGTAGATATGAACAAAGATTCGGTAGCCGCGAGAACAATAAAAAAAATTGAAGGATATCAAGTATTGGCAAAGGAAACAGAACTATCCCCCGAGAGATTAAAAGCATTTGAAGAAATTATCAGCTACCTACGAACAAGAGGGAAAGTGTATATAGTTCGCATTCCTGCATCTGAGAAATTGATGGTTCTTGAAAATGAAAAATTTCCAATGTTCAGCAAGTCGTTGAAAGACATTGGACGAAAACATAATATAAAAGTGTTTGATTTTTCGAAGAATTATGCAGATTTTGAGTACACAGACGGAAATCACATGTATAAAGAATCCGGTAAGGTATTTACTGCTCAGATTGCCGATTCTATTCTGCAGGATAAGAAAGGCTTAAAATAAATTTTCTCTGAAGTTGATATTATAAATTCCCGACCGTATACTTTTATAATCTGTTATCAGGTATTTCAGGATCATTTTCCATTTTTGTACCGTAGATGTGTTGGCGATCTGAAAACTTCTGTACATTCTTTCGATGTGCAGTTTTACATTTTCCGGGATTGTATCTTCATTTTTTGCCCACTCATTTACTTCTTTCCACAGGAGAACTCTTGTAATGGCCGGATTTACTTTTTTAGAATCTACGACCGTAATTCTGTTGTCTTCGTGTACTCCTCTTACAGCAACCGCCTTGTCCAGGATGCCGGGATAAAGGTCAAGGTAGTAGGACAGACGGAATAAAAATTCTGTATCCTGATGAAGTCTTAAAGTAGATTTAAATAAAGGGTTCATTTTTGTCATCAAGGAATCTTTACGAATCGTCAGCGCATCAATGCTGAACAGTCCAAAACTTCCCAGCATATGAAGCTGACCCGGGAAAACTTCTTTAGGATCATGTCTTTTATAAACAGTTGTCAACTTGTCTTTAAATAACGAATAATACTGTTCTTTTGCCGTTTGTGAGTAGTAATGTACACCAAGAGCTCCATATACGCCTTCTACTTCCTGCTTTTTGAAAAGCTCTCTTTCAGCATCAAACCTATTGGGAAGATAATAATCATCTGCATCTAAAAAAGCGATGAAATCACCGGTAGATTTTGAGATTCCTAAATTCCTGGTGGGACCCGCCCCATGATTTCCTTTATCGGGGTGTTGGTAAAGTTTTACCTTCTCATATTTTTCGGAAAGCTGTTCACATACCTGCAGTGCATTATCCGGAGACTTGTCCTCTATCAGAATAACTTCATAAACTTCATCAAACTGTAAGGCAGATTCTACTGCTTGCGAAACATATTTTTCGGCATTATAAACAGGAATAATTACTGAAATCTTCATTATTGAACTTGATTTTATTTCATCTTTGTGTTTGAAAACTATTGCAATATAGTCAATTGTAAGTATTTATAACAGATTTTTTTTATTAAAAAAATACAGATATTTATCTATATCCATTAGTGATATATCTATTTCACTTTTCTGCTCCCGCGACTAGAATAATGTCTCTTTTTGATATTTTAATGTAGCATTTGCTTATGATAGTAGTGAATGCCTGAAATTAATATTGTAAAGTCCGGATCTGATGCTTCTGTAATCTGTGACCATGTATTTTACAATCATTCCCCATTTCTTCAAAATAGGAGCCTTGGCTATTTCAAAGCTTCTGTGCATTCTTTTGATGTGAGTTTTTACTTCTTCAGAAATGGTCTCTTCAGTTTGTGACCAAAGATCAACTTCCCTCCATAGTAAAGCCCTTGAAAAGGCAGGATCTATGACCCGCATATCAACTTTGGTGATTCTGTTGTTTTCATGTACACCCCGCATCGCAATGGCTTTATCAAGGCTGCCCGGATAAAGATCCAGATAATAGGACAGGCGAAACAGAAATTCGGTGTCTTCATGAAGCCTTAAATGGGCCTTAAATAAAGGTTTCATCTTATTCATCAAAGACGTACGACGGACTGTTAAAGTATCAATACTGAATAATCCAAAGCTTCCAAGCATATGAAGTTGCCCGGGGAATACATCCTTTGGATCATATCTTTTGTACACGGTAGTTAAGCGATCTCCAAACAAACGGTAATATTGTTCTTTTGCTTTTTCTGAATAATAATGAACGCCCAGCGCTCCATATACCCCTTCCACTTTAGAATCTTTGAATAATTCTCTTTCAGAATCAAATCTGTTGGGTAAAAAATAATCATCAGCATCAAGAAAAGCGATAAAATCACCAGATGCTTTTTCCATTCCCAGATTTCTACTGGGACCTGCACCATGATTCTCTTTATCCGGGTGTTGGTAAAGCTTCACTCTTTCGTACTTTTCTGCGAGTTGCTGACATACTTGTAATGCATTATCCGGGGACTTGTCTTCAATCAGAAGAATTTCAAATACTTCATCGAATTGAAGAGCTGACTCTACTGCCTGTGAGACAAACTTTTCTGCATTATAAACGGGAATAATTACTGATATTCTCATTTTCATTTCTCCTTTGCAATAATTTTAGAATTATTATGCGTTTTATTTAGTACCATTTTAAGTACGAAATTTAAGCTTTTAATTTCAGTTTTGGGGATTCTGATTTATTTTTTTCAACAAAATGTGAAAAAATGGACACTGGCGTTAAGAAAAAGGTGTTTTTTCAAGCGGGTGGTCCTGTTTTAAAAGAAAAAAACAATGAAATTAGGAGATTTTAAATATTTTGGGTGTCTTTTATTGTATCTGATTTAATTTTTTTTCGATTACGAATTAAGATAGGTGAATCTATATTTTGTTTTTAGAATATCCGGATTCTTCAGCAAAGCACCCAATAAGCTTATCGCTTTGGAAAAGCCCTTCTTTCCTGACAGCTCAAATGCTTTTTTCTGAAGATACAAAAGTTGCGAAACATCTTTGTCCATAGACAGAGGTTTCGACCACTCATAAAGAGAGTTCCAGAAAAGAGATTGTCTCTGATTATATTGAGGTGAATATTTTACAATTTTAGTAATTCTGTTATCATCATGAATTCCTCTCATCGCTACAGGCCGATCAATTATTCCGGATTTCAGATAGCAATAATAGGCTAGTTTAATAATGAAATCTGAATCCTGGTGTACGCGGAGAACCTCATTAAACCTCAAATGGTGACGGTCGATTGCAGACTTTCTTATCGTAAGAGCATTAAGATGGAAAAATGAACCGAAACTTTTCGGTGTAAGTCCCAGCAGGCCACGGAAGACATCTTTTCCTTCTGCTGAATAATTAACCGTGGTAAGTGTACTGTCGCTAAATTTGGATTGAAATTCCTGTTTGCCCTTTTCAGTAAGGTATTCTATACCTACAGCCCCGAAAACAGCATCTGTCTTTGGATCTTTAAAAATATCTTTTTCCGCCTCAAATCTATTAGGAAGGTAGTAGTCGTCCGCATCCAGAAAGGTAATAAAATTTGTGCCAGCCTTTTCAATTCCCAGATTTCGGGAAGCTGCAGCTCCATGATTTCCTTGATCCGGATGTTGGAAAAGTTTTATTTTAGAATAGTTTTCTGCTAATTTTTTGCAAATTTCCAATGAATCGTCAGTTGATTGATCTTCAACTAAAATAACTTCTTTTACTTCGTCTAATGACAATGCGGAAAGTACTGATTTTTCAAGAAATTCAGCAGCATTGTAGACGGGAATTATTACAGAGATATCAAGCATTATAATACAGATTGGTTATTGTGTGCCCAAAGCGCCAATTGCAAAAGGTTCCAGTGTTTATTATCTTTATGTAAAAACCTTTGGGTAGCATCAAAGTCAATATAGTTGAAAACTTTGTTATTTTTATCTTTCAGGAGGTCGTCAGAAAACTTCATCAGACTATCTTCTTCAAACCAGCTCTTAACGCTAAGACCAAAGCCCTGCTTATGCCTGTTTCTGATGGTTTCTGTCCAGTAAGAACCCATTGTTTCCCGGAGGATGATCTTATCGTTTTCATGGGTAAGTTTTAGATGATCCGGTAACTGGATGCAGAATTCAGCAAAGTCGAGGTCCAGAAAGGGGGTTCTCACCTCCAATGAATTAGCCATAGCCATGCGGTCTGATTTTACCATCATATTGCCAGGAACATAGTTTTCAAGGTCTACTCTCATGATGTCGTTTAGTGAATTCGGATCCGGGGTGAAGCTATATCCCTGTTGGTAATCCGTAGAGATTCCCAGCATTTTGCGTTCTTCTTTATTAAAATCATTTCTGACCGAATTAAGATGGAAATCCAGAATGGAATCATACCTTAAATTCTGTTGGGTCAGAAAAGAAACAGGTTTTATTTTCTGGTACAGATTGAGTCCGAATCTTGCAATAATATTTTGATAACTGAAGTGATTTTTCAGTTTATTTTCTACCGTATAGAAGTGATACCCGCCAAACAACTCATCTCCGACGTCTCCCGAAAGAGCCACGGTAAGATTTTTTCTCGCATTCTTACATATTTCATAATGTGGAATAAATGAAATATCTGCAAAGGGCTCATCAAAGAAAGGAGAGATATTACGCAGGGACTCAGCAAGATCTTTCTTTTGTTCATGAACCTCAATATGATTGGTCCTGTATTTATCCGCTATTTCTCTTGCATACTTCAGTTCACTGTCCTTATGATCATATCCAAAACTGATCGTGGTCTGGTGAGGTAAAAATTCATCAACCAGTGCTACGACGGATGAAGAATCAAGGCCTCCGCTCAGGAAGCTTCCTACTTCCACATCTGCAACAAGTTGTTTTTTGACGGCGTTTTTTAAAAGATAAGTAAATTCTTCCCTGGCATCAGAAAGACTGATCACCCTGTCTCTGGCCGGAAGACTGTAATAACGTGAAACCTTTATGTTTCCATCCTTCCAGATCAGCTGATGGGCTGGTGGAAGGGTAAAAATATTACTGTAGATACTTTGATACGTGCTTACATATCCGTATTGCAGATAATTTGAAAGAGCTTCGGGATTTACTTTCGGCTGAATGAGTCCGGATGCTAAAATAGCTTTGATTTCTGAAGCGAAAATAAATTCATTGTTGCTTCCTATGGCATAGTAAAAGGGCTTCTCTCCAAACCGGTCCCTTGCACAGTATAATTGTTGCTTACGGTCATCCCATATGGCAAATGCAAACATTCCCGGAAGCTCATGGATAAGGTTCTCCTGCTTTCGCTGGTACATGGCAAGAATGACTTCGGTATCAGAACCCCCGTGATAGGGATATTCGGCATATTGTCTCTTAAGATCCTGATATCCGTAAATTTCCCCGTTCAGAACGATGCATTCGTTGTTGGTATTGGAAAACATGGGTTGCTTTCCATTGTCTGATAAATCGATAATAGAAAGTCTGCGATGTCCCAGTGCTGCATTTTCATAAAACTCATAATGCGAAGAATCCGGGCCGCGGTGGATCATAGAATCTGTCATTTTCCGGATTTCCACCTGATAATTTTTGGCATTCTGGCCGATAATTCCTGCTATTCCGCACATAATATTTTATTTTTCATCATTAATTTTCCGGTTTTGGATATGCTAATTTACGACAGATTAAGAAAACTTGCACCTGTTTGCGCAACCTGTTTTTTGAAATCAGTCAGCTTTTTCTCTTCTGCTGTAATTTTTTTGTATTTTTCTGAAAGTTCTTTGTATTTGCTGATCTTACCTGTGACCAGGTTTTTGATCATGCTCTGCTTTAAAGATTTTTTTTCCAGTTCCAGTCCATCCGGGATGGCCGGATTCATGATATTGGTTTCCACACGTAGATCCGGATATTTCTTGACATCTATTTTATGAATCGATTGTACCCCGTCGTGTACGGCTTTGCTGCCTGGAACCAGAAGCACTTTTTGGTGATGAAAACGAAGCCTGTTGACGTACTCATCATCTTCGCCGTAATGGAAAAAATACGGGTTGAAACCTCCTATTTTTTCTATTGTTTTTTTGGGCAAAAGCCAATGGGCAGCATTCACAAACATAATCTCATAATACGGTTTCAGGGTTTGAAAATACAGGTCAGAGATCATTCTGGTTTTCTCATAATTCTTGGCAATGTACTGATCGAGGAAAATATCAAGATATTTCTCAGTTCCATCAATGTGAATAGGACTGAGAATCCCTATTTCATCCTGATTGGGATGGTCATTATATACTTCAAGAAGTTTTTCCATGGTGTCTTCATAGATCCATGCATCCTGATTCATGAGATAAAAGAACTCGGCGTCTTCTTTGTAAGCTTTTTCAATACCGATATTATTAGCTTTTCCAAATCCAAGATTGGTTTCGGATTGGGTAAAATCTACTTCGGGGAAATGCGTTTTTATATATTCCTGGGTTCCGTCTGTGGAGCCGTTGTCTATGACGAAACATGTAACCGGAACAGAGGACTGTCTCAGGCTGCTGAAACATCTTTCCGCCCATTTCATGGCGTTGTAGGTTACAATGATAATGTGAATCTTCGACATTTTATTTTAATCTTTTTTCTGTACTGTTCAGAATAATTTACAGCAAATTATGGATTTTAAAATAGATAAAGTAATATATCTTTTTTATCAATGCATCAACCGGTGGATAGGTCATAAAGCCTTGGGTGAAAAGAAGCATTGTCCATAACGAATTAAACAAGATCAAAATAATGGCAATGATATCTTCTTTCAGAGAGCTGTTGAGCTGTTGTTCCCCTGCAATGAATATCGTTAATAATGTGAAAAAAATATTAATCCACCTTCCCCAATCGTAAGCAATGTAGAACAAGGGAAGAAGGAAAATAACCTGTATAATGAGGAATTTTTTATTGATTATAACGTTGTTGAATTTACAATAAATGAAAAAGGTTAATGCTGCAAAAAACAAACTGATCAGATAGGTAAGGTACCCATAAAGGTGAGCCTTGTAAAAGTTCAGTACGTTATAATGCGGATCATATCCGTATATTCCCCGAAGTACGAGGTTGAGCCCATGTTCTTTTAAAAAATTAATAGAATTGGGAGTAGTAATACTGTATCCAAATCGATAAAGGATCATCATAGTGACTACTGAAGGAGCAATATGATAAAGCAATATGTTTTTTATTTTGACCGGTGGAGGGGCCTTATCCTTCATAAAATAGGTAAAACCGACGAAAGGAATAAAGAAGAAGGCGACTTCATGATTAAGGATAGCCAGAATGATGGAGAAAGTTACCCAAAAATGAGGAACCCTTTTCTTCGCGTCAAGAAAAGAAAAATAAATCAGGTATAATAAAAAGATTAAAATTTCTTTTTTAGCTGCAATTGTGGGATCTTTTAAAATCATCCCCAATCCTGCCGGCAGTAATAGTAGGCTTATGGTCAGTAAAGTGTTTTTCTTTTGAACAAAAAGTTTTATGAGAAGAAAGAAAAACAGAGTGTATATCAAGGTCACAAAGGTAAAGACTGCCCATTCCAGTTGCACTCCGGTAATCTCATTAAGAAAAATAAAAAATGATCCGAAGAGTCCTCTACGTTTGAAACCTCCATCCTGATAGCTGATTAGCCATTCACCAAGATACCATCCGTTTTTATAAAAGATTACCTGATTATAAGTGTTTTGTACACTAATACAATAGTAGATAACCAATATAAAACCAATGATGTAATTGATGAGTTTTGTTTTCATAATGCTATTTAAACAGATGTCTTGAAAAAAGCTATTTAATCAATAAATACTTTTTTAAACTTATCCATTACCGGATGAGGCAGGAATTTCTGATATAATTCCCGGGCTGACAAGGTGAGTTCTGCATCAAGAATAATATCTCTGAGCTCTTTACTATCGTTGTAATAGTATGCCTGATCTCTCATGTGGCTGATATGGGCTTTTTCGGGAGGATTGGCAAAGGCGATCACAGGTTTTCCCATGATGGCAAACTCTGCAACCGTTATCCCGAAAGTTTCTCCTCTCTGTCGTGCATGCAGTAGGGCATCACAGGTGTTGATAAACTTCTGTTTCATGATGATATCCGAACTGGGCGGAAGAAATATAATATTGGGAGGAGCTGATTTCCACCATTTCTTTTTGATGAAAGGATCTACGCCCATGAAGATAAAATAAATGTCTTTGTACTGAGAAGCTATTTTTTCAATAGTTTGCTGCGCAAATACGATGTTGAAACTGATGTAGCCTCCATAGTATCCAAATACTTTTGCTTTGGGGGGAATATTCAGTTCTGCCCTTAGATTCTCATGGGTCTGGGTTTCGAAATTAACCATATGAGGAACATAAGGGTGTTTGGAGCCTGTCATTTCTTCACTCAGCCATTCGGAGACATAAGCATAGACATCACCATGAGGTTCGAAGTGGGTAAATACACTATGTATGGCTGTTTTAGCTTCTTTTGTATCGATTCCGTCGATATATCCGTTTTTGATGGCATAAAAAAGGTCTATCTGATCTTCTGTGATCATTTTATCTACCTCACTGAAGTCTGAATAACCGTGTACTTTGAAACGTTTCTCAAACTTTTCAATGCCTAGCGGATGATTGGTTTTTGCATTTTTATTATAAACTATTACAGATTCATTTCCCAGATATCTTTCATTGAAATCTGCATAATCGTAAACTGCGATAGAAGTCCCCCTGTAATTGAGTTCATCTTCATGGAAAAGAATTTTCATTCCGCTCATATTATTTAAATATTTTTTTCAATCTTCCTTTGATCTTTTGAAGAAGGGTCTTCTTCGGATACTTGGTAAGATCATTGTGCTTAAAAAGTCCTTCTCCCTGGGCAATCTTAAAGTTTTGCTTCACCCACCATGCCGCGATATTTCTTTCCAGAGAGGCTGTTTCTCCCGAAAACGGAATAATTGTTTCCAGCAGAAAATTTTTTTTAACAAGATAAGGATTATTGGTCCAGTTCGCCCAGCGGGAAGTGGTAATAAAATATTCTCCCTGTTTCTGAATTTTGTCGGGAAATTCTGCTGCGGGATCCAGCCAGTGCAGGGATTCCAGAAGGTGAGGGGAAGTACATTCGTGCCAATCGTCGTAATAGTTGAGCTCGTTACCTTTATGTCTGATAGAGATGAGAGGGTAGCCCGGTTGCTCTCTGCTTCTGTAACGGATGACATCGAAGCCGTTGTTAAGCAATTCCAGTCCGCTCTTAAGGCGTGAAAATACAGTTTTTTCATTCTCAATCAGCTCAAAATCGTGTTCCAAAAAGAGAATATTGTCGCAGGCTGCATTTTCAGCCAATGTTTTCATTCCTTTCCCGATTCCTATATTTTCCTGTAATCCTATGTACTTTACCTTGTACTGATCGGCTGTTTTTTTGTCTTCATCACTGACTTCCTGAAAAAGTACCACTATATCTTCGATCATTTCCAGAAGACCGAATTTTTTGTACGATTTTAAAGTGTTTTTCAGGGTGTTTCCACTTTTCCATGAAAGAATACAGACGCTGATGGGGAGTTTTTCCATAGTCATTATTGCTTATAGGTTCAGGAATGGATGTTGGGCTGTCATTGAAGTTTTTCTTGCCTGCTCAATCTCCTCGAATTTTTTCGAAAAGTATTTATATTGTTCGAGACAGAACTTCGCTTCACTGATATTTCCTTTAACACTCATTTTTAGGAGATAGGAAAGAAGTGCTGTCTTTTCTCTTTTAACATTATAATCATAGTTGGGATCCAGATATTTGGTTTCCCTTTGCATTTGCATCGAAAGTCTTGCTATTTTTAATGCTTCAGCTTTATCATTGGGTTCTTTCTTGTAAAATGACTGTACGGTGTCATGAATGACCTTGCTTTTTGAGCAGACAATGATTTTAAGCCCAAAATAAGTCACACGGTGTACATATTCATAGTCTTCTGCACCATGGAAAAAATAAGGATTAAATCCACCCACTTTTTCAATGATTTTCCTTGGAATACACCAATGGGCAGCATTCACAAAACTGATCTCGTAATAGGGCCGGGTATCACCAAAATAGACGTCAGAAAGCATTCTGTTGTTTCGAAGATCTTTCGCCAGATAATTTTCAAAATGTAGATCAAGCTTCTTTTCGCTTCCATCCAGATGCATGGGGCTCATGATCCCGATTTGATTTTTCTCCGGATGAGCATGATATACGTCCAGCAATTGCTGAAAGCTATCCGGGTAAATCCAGGCGTCCTGGTTCATCAGATAAAAGAAATCTGCTCCTTCCTGATAAGCTTTTTCAATACCGATATTATTGGCTTTTCCAAATCCCGCGTTGTCAGGAGATTGAATAAAGTCTACTTCCGGAAAATGGGCTTTTATATATTCCTGGGTCCCATCGGTAGATCCGTTGTCAATGACTATACAAGTCACAGGCACAGAAGATTGCCTTAAGCTTGTAAAGCATCTTTCTGCCCATCTCATGGCATTGTAAGTGACAATGATAACATATATATTCGCCATTTTACATATACTTTTGGGTTAAGGTATTTAAATAGTCTTCCGGGCTCACTCCGGAGAAAAAGGAGGTGATGTTTTCTGTAAAGTCTACTTTGTAAAAATCCCCTTCATTGATTTCTGAGTACTTTCCTTTTTGCTCGGTTTTATTCTCAATAGCTCTGATAATCTCTTTTAAATCATAATAATAAGGGAATGCACAATTCACAATCCCATTATTAAGAAGAACGCAGTTGATTTCCAGAAATTTTGTGATATCGTCCATATCGATCAATAATCTTCTTGCCTTACTGTGAACCGTAAACTCATTGTTATTTTTGATCTGGTTTTTCAGGTAATTAAAAAGGGTATTGGGATTTCCGCCTCTTCCTACAATGTTCCCGATTCTGAGGATAAGGTAATTTTTTGAATGGTTTTGGATATAATCTTCCATAGCCAGCTTATGCAAAACATAGTGACTGTCTTGTTTAGACTGATCTTTTACACTTAATGTGGAAAAGTATATTAATTTTTTATCGCCGCTATTTTTCATTGTGTTTTTTAAAAGAGCAGATTCTCTTTCAAACTCTGAACTCCTCGTTTCAAGGGAGTTGGAGACACCGGATGCAAAGAATAGATAATCCTCTGAATCGATGCTTTGTAATGCGTTGGCGATAAGTCCGTTTCCTATAATCATTGACCAATGTGTGTTTTTATAGTTAAAAAAAACTATGTTTTAATAAGAATATCCATGGTTTCTGTTAGTTTTCATATTTAGCAATCCCTTTATTGTCATGTTCTCCTTTGGTGTTGAGCTTCCATGAGCTGGATTTATCGACAGATTGAATATAATGCAAATATTCTTCCGTATAATTTTGAGGATCCATATACCAGCCTCCATGTAAAGCGGTGAAGTCTCCTCCAATTCTTATGCCTTCCAAAAACGCAAGGTTATTGAATCGTTTCGGATAATACGGTTTATATAAAGCAAAAGTGGTATCAACATAGGCTGAATAAACATTGTTTTCCAGTTGTTTTTCCCAGAATTGTTTTTCCCATTTCAGCACTTTTTCTTTCAACGGGAAATAGTCAGGAATGGTTTCTATATCGAGGGCAAAACCAACTTTAGTGATTGTGCTATGGTAGATATCCATTTTGGAGATCATCTCAGACATAAAATCAACCGGTAGTTTTTCATTGGGAACAATATCCGGATCTGTTAAAACAAAATAGCCTTTACCATATTTTTCCTGTAAATAAGGGGTGTCGAAAAAGACTTTATGACCAAGATTCCCAGGCATACGTTCTACGGTAATTTCTTTTTCAATGGTTTGATAATAATCAAGTAGCGGCTGATAATCTGATTGGTTATCTATAATAATGATATTTTCAAATTTTCTCTGCTGTAAAAAAGCAATCAGTTGCTTGAGGTAGTGAAGCTGATTAAAATTGATAATGATAACAGGAATGCGTAACGGGTTTTCTCTTTGAGATTTTACAAGCTCATCATTATGAATCAGATACTGATACAGATACTTGTTGGTCACTTGATGCAGTTTTCCCGTATAATGCGCAGGATCCCAGACAGGATTGCTGTTTTTAAGTAAAAGATACTCTTTTCTGGGAATGCCTAAAAGCTGTTTATAGCTTTTTAAATGATAATACAGCTTATAAAGACTGATATTTAATTTCTTTTTATTCTGCCAGCAATAATGAAGATGTACATTGATCAGCTTGTGTAAAACATCAGGACTGAATTTGCCGTAATAGGTATTGATGAGGTATCCGAAAAACTGATATCTCGCCTCTGTCTTTCTTTCCTGATACGATTTGTTTTCTACATCTCCTGAAATACTGGCGGTAGATATACGTACAAATGTTTTTGCAGTATCAATACAGTATACCGAGCCAAAGTCCGAGAATTCCAGCACCGCGAGATCATCTGAATGCCACGCCAGGGGAAATTCCCTGAAGTGATATTTCTCATAGGCACTTTTCCTGAAAATGTGTTCTGACAAACTGGAGCGATGCCCTTCATATATTTTTTGCAGCCATAAATGCACTGCAGATTCTGTCGTATTGTATTTTGTGAAAGAAGAAAGAATTTTGCCATCCTCATCCATTAAAGCCTGGGAAAACTTTACAATATTGATTTTTTGCTCTTCAATGGTATTCAGGTGATGGTAAAATTCTTCAACAAAATTTTCAGAAACAGTATCGTCGTCTCCCAAAATAAGAAACCATTCTTCTTTTACATTTTCCAGAATTCGGGCCCATTGTAGAGCCAGATTTTTACCACCTAGATTTTCTTTATAATCAAAATATTGATATTCATCATTGCTGAGATATTGCTCGAGAACAGGTAAGGGATCATGTGGGCTATTATCATTGCCGATATAGAGCACAAAATCGCGATTCGTTTGTGCAACGATAGATTGTACGGTTTTTTCCAGAAAATCTATCTTATAATACGGAATGACAATAGCAAGTTTCTTCATTATCTTTTAAAAATAGAAAGTATTTTTTCTGTTAACTGATATCTTTTGGAATTGATTAATTTCTGTAATTGACTGTTGTAATAGTCCGCTTTTTTCTGACTCTGCTCCAACTGATAATGAAGCTGATGCAGACTTCCCAGATATTGATGGAAAAAATCCAGATGCTTTTTTTCTATATGAAACAACATCATTGTTTTTCTGGATTGGCTCAGTTCGGTAATCATAGAATTTTCTTTGATCCTGTAATAAAAACATACATCATCAATTCTATACACATTGCCCCCATTCTCTAACAGTGAAATCCAAAATTCCCAGTCTTCCAGACCATACAACATATGAGTATCATAACCTCCTACTTCTTCCCAACTTTGTTTCTTAAAAAAAGCTGTGCAAAAAATGATGTTCGTTTGGGCTAATGCCAGATGGCTGAAATCGGGTAGTTCCCAGAATTCATTAACGGAGCCAAATTTTTTTGCCTTACAATAAATGATTGTATATTGTTTATCAAATTCCTTCGCTGCCAATTCCAGATACCGGTTGCTGATCTTATCATCTGCATCCAAGGGAAGAATCCATGCTCCTTTTGCTGCTTCTATACCGGCATTTCTTGCTGAAGACAAACCTCCGTTTTCTTTATGAAGATAGATAAAACGATTGTCTTTTTCTATCCATTTTTCAGTAACCTCTTTGGTATTGTCAGGAGAACCGTCATCCACAATAATGCATTCCCAATTGCCATAGGTTTGGTCCAGAACAGATTGCAGACATTCATCAAGATAAATGGCCTGATTGTAGCAAGGGACGATAATGGAAATGGTAGGCATCATGTTTAGATAATTTTATTTAAGATCTTATACAAAGAGGGTGCAACCTTGTATTGCAGTGCAAAAGATAGTCTTTTTATGTGATAAGGATACTTTTGATAAGCCTCTATAAATTCCGGGGAAAGATGGTCTTTTTTCAGATAATATCTTTGAGTAAGGCTGTTGATTTTCTGTCTTACATCCCCGTCTTTATCAAACATGATCTGAAGTAATAGCGTTTCCTTTTCAATACGGTCGGCCTTGACTTTTGAAATATTCTCGGCATGCAAACGGTAATAAGTCAGTTTCTTCGGTACGTAAGCAATCAAGTACTTTTCGTTAATTTTTAACCAGCGAAAATAATCCTCTACAATGAATTTTGTATCATACTTACCGGTTGCCTTAAGAGCTGCCGTTCTTAGTAAAACTGATAGTGCTGCAATTCTGTTCCCTTTAATCAGCTCCTTTTTGAAAACTTGAGGGTCTACATTTCCCAACGCATCATAATCTGCATAATCCTGAAGAATATGGCTCGAGTCATCTATGGTATGGGTATTGGTAAAAACCATTCCGTAGCTTTCTCCCAATGCTTCAAGTCTGGAAACACACTCTTCTGTATATTCAGAATGCAATACATCATCTGCCGCGATAATTTTAATATACTCACCCTTAGCCAGCTCAATACACTCATTAAGGGTCTGGGTAAATCCGGTATTTTGACTGTGAAAATTTTTTTCTGCCGGATAATTATTATCTTTCAGCCACTGTTCAAAAACCTCTGCCGAATTATCAGGAGAGGCATCATCAGCAACAATTAACTGAATATTGGGATAGGTCTGGTTTTTTACACTATCCAGATTTTCTTTGATATATCCGGAGTGGTTATAAGAAACAACAATAATTGATACAAGTGGGTAATTCATTCTTCCGGCATTTTATTCTAACTGACTTTTTGCTCCTTCTATACCAAGCAATCCCTGTACTTTTTTACCCTGTTCATCCATTGAGTAGATCAGTTCTTTCTTGTCACCGTTTACCAGATAAATTTCTGAGGGAACAATATTCGCATTGTCTATATTTTCGGGAATAACAAGTTCCAGAGTGTATCCTGCTAAAAATTTTTCGTTAAGAAAATCAGGTTTGATATGGATGGTAGGGTTCAATGTATCAACGGAAACCCTGTTAAGTTTGGTTGCAACCAGTTTAGATTGTAACGGACTCAGGCCAATAGCAAAGAGTTTACGGTATCTTATATATTGAAACCCGTTTTCTTCCAAAGTAACCGGGTTGTGATACACCATCCTTTTCAGGTGCTTTAAAAGCCCTTCTGAGTGATAAATGGTACCATCTACAGAAAAAGGATATGACCAGTGATGAATGACCGTATCTTTATAATAATCCCACTGGTAAAAATCATTTTTTTTCTCCAGATAGTGGGGCATACCTTCAAGATTGTCTCCTACATATAATCTGTAGGAAGCGTTTTCCGGATTATTTCTGATAATACTAAAAACTTCTTCCGGTACGATAACATCTTCAAAAAACACACCGTCATCAGTATTGAACATAACAAACTCACAACCGCTGTTTTTTATGATTTTTTGGAGAGCTCCTTTAAAGTTATCTCCGTTTTTATTAAATAAGTTCCTTTCCTTAAAAAAGGCCCAGTCTTTTTTTGAATTAAGAGCGTCCCAATATGCCCAGTCAAAAACAACATTTTTCCTTTCAACGAAAGAGATGCTTTTTTGATCTGCATATTTTTTTTTCAACAGGTCATATCCCTGCTGATGAGCTCCTGTTGTATGGTATAAAATAACTACTTTGGAATCTGACTTAAAACGTTTAATAACAGACTGAATAAGATAATCCAGCTGAATAGCACGGTTATAAGAAAAAATTACATTAAGAATCATTGGTCGAAGGCATTTAAGGTTTCTATTACTTTTGTTACTTCCTCCTCTGTCATTACAGGAGAAATAGGAATACTTAAAACCTCTTTGTGGATTTTTTCAGTAATCGAAAGCTGCAGATCTTTCCACTCAGAATAAGCCTCCTGATGATGAGGTGGAATAGGGTAGTGGATAAGTGTCTGTATTCCGTTGTCTGTTAAATATTGCTGAAGCTGATCTCTTTTTTCAGATCTTATGACAAAAACATGGTAGACATGGCTATGCTCATCCAGTTTATGGTGAGGTAAACTGATTTTCGGATGTGTTATTTCGGATAAATAGCGATTGGCAATTTCTTTTCTTTTTGAATTCTCAATGTCCAGATAATTGAACTTTACTGAAAGTACTGCTGCCTGAATTTCGTCCATGCGAGAATTGTACCCTTGATATTGATTGACATATTTTACCTGAGAACCATAATTGGCCAATGCTCTTATACAATCTGAAAGATTTTTGTCCTTACAGGTAATGGCACCGGAATCCCCGATTGCCCCCAGATTTTTCCCGGGATAAAAGCTGAAACCCGCTGCGTCTCCTAAACCACCGGATTTTCGGTCTTTCCAACTTGCTCCGATTGCCTGTGCATTATCTTCAACAATTTTTAGGTTGTATTTTTCAGAAAGTGCCTGCAGATCTTCAGAAAAAACAATGCTTCCATATAGATGAACTAAAAGAATAGCTTTCGTTTTGGGAGTGATTTTTTCTTCCAGTTTAGTAAGGTCAACATTATACGTATTGATATCCGGTTCTACAAGTACCGGGACAAGTTTATTATCGGTAAGGGCAAGAATAGAAGCGATATAAGTATTGGCAGGGACAAGAATTTCATCTCCTTCCTGCATGATCCCAAGTTCTATATATGCCCGGAAAATCAGTCGTAACGCATCCAGGCCGTTGGCAACACCAATGGCATACGGAACATTACAATAGGAAGAAAGCTGTTCTTCGAATTTTTTTACTTTTTCACCCAATAAATACCATCCGGAACGAAAGGTTTGCAACAAAGCATCCTCAATTTCCTGTTGATGGTTCATATTTATTTTTTGTAAATCAAGAAATTTAATCATGATTGTTTTTCTTTAAAAATTTTGCGGGATTTCCTACCCATATTTCGTTTGGAGGTACATTTTTAGTAACCACACTTCCGGCCCCGATCAGGGCATTCTCCCCAATTGTTATTCCTGCCAGTATGGTGGCATTAGCACCAATGGAAGCCCCTTTTTGTATAAGGGTTTTTTCCAGTTTGAAATCCTTGTTTTTTGATTTTGGAAACAGATCGTTCGTAAAAGTCACATTGGGACCCACAAAGACATTATCTTCAAGGGTTATACCATCCCATATCTGAACTCCTGGTTTTATTGTAACATTGTCCCCGATACTTACTTCGTTTTCAATCAGTACCTGGCAGTTGATATTGCAGTTTTTACCGATTCTGGCATTTTTCAATACCACGCAAAATTGCCATATAGTTGTCCCTTCACCTATCTGTTGGGATTGAACGTCAGCCAGACTATGTATCATTCTTGATAATTTTTAAATTCTTCAAAATCTCTGAAATAATCCTCTTCCTCATAATGCTCAGAAGCAAGACACAGCAAAACTGCGCTATGGCTGAACTTAATATCTCTCCAGATCAGTTTTGGAATATAAAGCCCCTTTGAAGGTGAATCCAGGATAAAATTTTCTCTATTGCCTTCAAGATCTAGAGTATTGAATTCTATCGTTCCTGAAACGGCAAATATAACCTGCTGTAGTTTTTTATGGGCATGGCCTCCCCGAATGACATCCTGGGGAGTATAATAGGTCCAGTACACCCTCTTAATATCAAAGGGAGTATTGGATTGTGCTTCGGCAACAGTAATATAGCCTAAATCCTGAGAGCCTATTCTTGGAAATTCTATAAGTTGAGGGGTATCCATTTAATATCTAATAATGATCACTGATAAATAAAAATATAAAAAATATACAAGCCGGGGAAAAAACGAATAAACAGGAGAAATTTGAATTAGAGTTTTTCTACTGTGTGGGTAATTCTTGGAAATAATATTCCCGGTGATTTTACGATCTCCCCAAATTCGTTCTGCGTTCCGTGCACTTCAAAACCGAATAACTGGGTTCTGAATGCAATATCTGATCTGTTTACACCCCAGAAGAAATCAAAATAATAAGAATCTTCATTAATAGTGTAAGGCGGAATTTCAAAGCTGATTGTATAATCACCTTTTATTCCGTTCCGGTTCTGACTTACCATCAGGCCTGTACTCATAATGGTAAGGTCATGACTGTTTTTAAGGAAGAATGAAAGATCAATATCCACATTTTCCATTTTGGACATAAAGGTGACCGTTACACGAATACCGGACTTTGTGCTGATCATATCCCCGTCAATAGCTTCCGCCTTATAAGACTTAACCATGATTTTTTCGTTTTCAACAACTCTGGAATCTTCCTGATAATTGTAAAAAAACTTGATATCACTGTTTTTTTGATATTCAATAATACATTTATTCACTTCTCCGGTGGTGATCAGCTGTCCCTTATCCAGAAGTAAAGCGTTATTGCAAAGCTCTTTGATCGCCGTAATATTATGGCTTACAAAAAGAACGGTTCTTCCTTCTCCGCGGGTCACATCTCCCATTTTTCCGAGACATTTTTTTTGAAACTCGGAGTCTCCAACTGCCAGTACTTCATCTACAATCAGAATTTCTGATTCCAAATGGGCTGCTACCGCAAATGCCAGACGGACATACATTCCGGAGGAGTATCTTTTTACAGGAGTATCAATATATCGTTCTACCCCTGAGAAATTTACAATTTCATCAAATTTTCGGGTAATTTCTTTTCTGGTCATTCCAAGGATGGCTCCGTTAAGATATACATTTTCACGTCCTGTCATTTCAGGATGAAAACCTGTTCCTACCTCTAATAATGAAGCGATTCTTCCCTGAGTATAAATTTTTCCGGTAGTCGGTTTAGTTACTTTGCTTAAGAGTTTAAGTAACGTAGATTTACCCGCTCCGTTTCTTCCTATAATTCCTACGGCGTCCCCTTGCTCGATTTCAAAGTCGACATTACGTAAGGACCATACATATTCAGAATCTCCTTTTGTTGCTCTGTCATTGGCCTCACCGATTTTCAGATAAGGATCTTCCTTTCCTCTTACTTTATGCCAGAACCGGTTGAGGTCGTGAGATAAAGTTCCTGTGCCCACCTGTCCGAGGCGGTATTGTTTTGATATGTTTTCTGCTTTTAAAGCCAGCATGTTCTGATTGTATTTTAAATTAATAAAAATAAGGATATGAAATTAAACAGTGTCCATGAAAGTTTTTTCTACCTTATTAAAGATTACTATTCCTATCAGCAAAAGAATAAGAATAAGCATGGTGCTGATTCCAAGCATTAAGGGTGAAAAATCACCTACACCAAGCCATGCGTATTTAAAACATTCAAAAACTCCTGTAAGAGGATTGTAATACGCAAGCTTTTTAAAACCTGCAGGAAGCGAGGAAACCGGATAAATAACAGGGGTGGCATACATATATAAACTTACACCAAAACCTAATAGCATACTAAGGTCTTTATATTTCGTTGTCAAGGCTGAAAAAATCATTCCGGCACCTAATGCAAAAAGAGCCATTAATAAAACTAAAAACGGCGTAGCGAGAATCCATAAGTTTGGATGTACCTTCCCCTGGCTCAGGTAGTAAGCCCATGCCAGAATAAATAAAAGGAATTGTACAGAAAAACGCATCAGGTTTGAAATAACAATAGACAGTGGAGTAACAAGTCTGGGAAAATAAACTTTTCCGAAAATGGCTGAGTTTCCTACAAATGTCCCGGATGTACCAAGTAATGAAGCTGAAAAATAATTCCATAACGTTACTCCTGACAGGTAAAATAGAATCGGCGGAGCGCCATCAGTAGGAAGTTTGGCAATCGCACCGAAGACAACCAAATAAACAATTGTTGTCAATATGGGATTAATAAAAAACCAGATAGGTCCTAAAATAGTTTGTTTGAAACTTGATATAAAGTCTCTTTTGACAAACATATAAACAAGATCTTTATACCGCCATACTTCTTTGAGTTGTATATCAAGTAAAGAATGGTTGGCTTCAATCGTTTCCGTCCACTTTTGCTGTGGTTCGTTCATTTGTGTAAGTTTTTGCAAATTTATAATAATTAATTTCTTACCGTATTGTTTAGTTTATGAACAATTGTTTACATAAAACTAAAAAATAACAACTAATATATTGATAATTGTTATGATGAGCAAAAACTATTGGCTATAAAGCCAATAGTCTGCATATTTAATAAATTATATGGTTATTTACCAACCAGTTGTTTAAGGTATTGTCCATAACCGCTTTTTCCATATTTAACCGCGGTTTCCAATAGTTTTTCTTCGTTAATAAACTTATTTCTAAAGGCTATTTCCTCAATACATCCGATTTTGAATCCCTGTCTTTTTTCAATAACGCTTACGAATTCAGAAGCATCATGAAGGGAATCGAATGTTCCCGTATCCAACCAGGCGGTTCCCCTGTCCAGAACTCCTACCTCTAATTTTCCTTTGCTCAGATAAACATTGTTTACATCTGTGATTTCAAGCTCTCCTCTTGCAGAAGGCTGTATGTTTTTGGCAATTTCTACCACCTCGTTATCGTAGAAATACAATCCGGGTACGGCGTAATTTGATTTCGGCTGCAAAGGTTTTTCTTCAATAGAAACGGCTTTGAAGTTGTCATCAAATTCTACCACTCCATATCTTTCCGGATCTGCCACGTGATAAGCGAAAACAACACCTCCGTCAGGATTGGTCTTGTTTTTTAATAAGGTTCCCATTTCAGAACCGTAGAAAATGTTGTCTCCTAAAACAAGTGCAGCAGGATCATTTCCGATAAATTGTTCTCCCAGAATAAATGCCTGCGCCAACCCGTCCGGGCTTGGCTGAACAACATATTCTATATTGCACCCTAGCTGAGAGCCGTCGCCAAGAAGTTTGATGAATCCCGGTTGGTCATGTGGAGTGGTAATGATCAGGATATCTTTAATTCCCGCTAATAGAAGTGTAGAAAGTGGGTAATAGATCATAGGTTTGTCATAAACAGGCATAAGCTGTTTGCTGACTGCGATTGTCAGAGGGTAAAGTCTGGTTCCGGATCCTCCGGCTAATATTATTCCTTTCATGTATTTTGCGAATTATTCGGTTTTCATTTGTGTTGTCGGTGATTATTTAGTGTTGGGCAATTAACTGTATTGTTTATTGTAATATTCCTGGTAGTTTCCTGATGTTACATTATCAAGCCATTCTTTATTCTCTAGATACCAGTCGATGGTTTTTCCCAGTCCTTCTTCGAAAGTTACGGATGGTTTCCAGCCCAGTTCTTTATTCAGTTTTGTAGCATCAATGGCATAGCGCTTATCGTGTCCCGGTCTGTCTTTTACAAACGTGATCAGCTTTTCCGAATAGCCCTCAGGTCTTCCCAGTTTAGCATCCATTTGTTTGATCAGTTCCTTTACCAGGTCAATATTCTGCCATTCATTGAAGCCTCCGATATTATAGGTTTCTCCGGTTTTTGCTTCATTAAAAATCTGGTGGATTCCTTTAGCATGATCAATCACGAATAACCAGTCTCTGGTATATTTTCCATCTCCGTAAATGGGCAAAGGTCTTTCATTAATAATGTTTGAAATACACAATGGAATTAATTTTTCAGGGAAATGATTCGGTCCATAATTGTTGGAACAGTTGGAAATGATAAATGGTAATCCATAAGTATTGCCATAAGCTCTTACCAGATGGTCGGAGGCTGCTTTTGATGCAGAGTAAGGAGATTGCGGATCATAAGACGTCGTTTCCAGAAAAAATCCGGTTTCTCCAAGGCTTCCATATACTTCATCGGTAGAAACGTGATAGAAGAGGTTGGTTCTTTTCTCATCAGGAAATCTTCCGTGGGTGTGATCAGGATTTAATGTCCAGAATTCCTTACAAAGATTAAGGAGATTGGCTGTTCCGTTGACGTTGGTATTGATGAATGCCATCGGATCCGTGATGCTTCTGTCAACATGGCTTTCAGCAGCCAGGTGTACAACGGCGTCAGGATTGTATTTTTCAAATACCCTTCTTAGTTCTTCCGGCTGGGTAATGTCGGCTTTCTCGAAAATATAATTTGGTTCATCTTCAATGTCTTTAAGGTTTTCAAGGTTTCCGGCATATGTAAGAGCATCAAGGTTAATGATTGTGGTGTTTGGGTTGTTTTTTACAAATTCTCTTACAACATGAGAGCCAATAAAGCCTGCCCCTCCTGTAATGATAATGTTTTTCATTTAATATTATTGTGAAATGGTTTTTCTGCCTATACTTTTATAATAAAATCCGTTCTGTTCCGGGATTTCAAGCGGGTACATGTTTCTTCCGTCAAAAATAACTTTATTATTCATTTTTTTAGCCATCAGTTCAAAATTTGGATTTTTGAACTCCGGCCATTCCGTTGATATGAATAAAGCGTCAGCTCCTTCCAGGGCATCATACATTCCTTTAGCATATTGTATCTTGTCACCCAGAAGTTTTTTTACATTACTTTCTGCCACCGCATCATACGCTACAACTTCAGCTCCTTTCTCAAGCAATAGAGCAATATTGTCTAAAGACGAAGCTTCTCTGATATCATCAGTATTGGCTTTGAAAGCAAGACCCCACATTGCTATTTTCTTCCCAGCGATGCTTCCTCCGAAATATTTTTCAATTTCTGAAATTAGGATTACTTTCTGAGCTGTGTTTACATTTTCGGTAGCTTCAAGGATCTGGAAATTGAAATCTTCCTGCTTTCCTGACTTGATAAGCGCTTTTACATCTTTAGGAAAACAGCTTCCACCATATCCGATTCCCGGAAACAAAAATCTGTGCCCGATTCTGTCATCACTTCCCATTCCTAATCTTACTTTATCCACATCTGCCCCTACTTTTTCACAATAGTTGGCAATTTCATTCATAAAGGTAATTTTTACTGCAAGAAATGAGTTGGCAGCATATTTTGTCAATTCGGATGATTTTTCATCCATGAAAATAATGGGAATACCTGTATTGGTAAAAGGCTGGTAGATTTTAGACATAATGTCTTTTGCTCTTTCTGAACTGGCCCCCACAACAACTCTTGAAGGGTTCATAGAATCTTCAACAGCAAATCCTTCCCTTAAAAATTCAGGATTGGAAACTACGTCAAAAGAAACCGCTGTTTTGGCAGCAATCGTTTCCCTTACCTTATCGGCAGTTCCTACCGGTACAGTACTTTTATTTACAATGACCTTGTATTCCGTCATCATTTCACCAATATCGTTGGCAACTTTTAATACATAAGAAAGATCTGCAGAACCATCCTCTCCCGGGGGAGTAGGTAAAGCAAGATAAATAACTTCGCTTTTGTCTAAAGCTTCTTTTAAATTTGTAGTGAAAAATAATCTTTCAGACTGAATGTTTCTGAGGAACATTTCTTCAAGGTTCGGCTCATAGATGGGAACAATGCCGTTTTTCATACCTTCTACTTTCTTTTCATCAATATCAACACAGTATACTGAATTGCCAAGTTCTGCAAGGGTAGTTCCTGTCACTAATCCTACATAACCTGTTCCTACAATCGTTATATTCAAAATGTTTGTTTTTAAAATTCAGAAACAAAAATAATAAAAATACTTCATCTGCTTCTTTAAATTATTGTAAAAGAACTGATCTCTATTTACTTGATAATAAGATAATTTTGCATTTTTGGAAAAAAAGCGTATATTTGCATTGGATTTACGGAAAAAATGGGAAGGCTTCGCAAGAAAGCCTTTTTTCGTACTGTAAATCAAGATAAAAGAATGTATGGAGTTTAAAAAAAGAATTGAAGAATTATTAAATGAATTCCTTGAGACCAGAAAAGATCTGTTTCTTATTGATCTTAAGATCTCTGCCGGGGATGATATTACAGTGATTTTAGATGGTGATGACGGAGTTTCTTTGCAGGATTGCCTTGATGCAAGCCGTGCTATAGAATTCAATATGGATCGTGAAGAACATGATTTCAGCCTTCAGGTGATGTCTGCAGGACTGAGCGAGCCATTAGTAACACCAAGACAGTTCAATAAAAACATAGGAAGAGAGATTGAGGTGATGCTGGAGGATTCTTCTAAAATTGAAGGGGAATTGTCAAAAGTAGACGACGAGAAGATCACACTTGTTTTACGTTACAGAAAGCCGAAAGATATCGGGAAAGGTAAAGTGGATGTGGAAGAGGAGAAAGAAATTTCTTACTCTGAGATCAAAAAGGCATTAGTAGTAATTAAATTTTAAAAAAGAAAAAAGAATAGATGGATAATATAGCGTTGATTGAATCCTTTGGTGATTTTAAAGACGAAAAGGGGATCAGTAAGATTGATCTTATGGCAATTATTGAAGATTCACTGAAGACACTTTTGAGAAAAAGATTCGATTCAGATGATCATTTTGATGTGATTGTAAACCCTGATAAAGGAGATTTTCAGATATTTTTAAATAAAACAATTGTAGAGGACGAAATGTCTGAAGACGATGATTTGGAAATTGAAATTTCTGAAGCAAAGAAAATTGACCCTACTTTCGAAGTGGGAGAAGACTTTACAATGGAAATCCCTGTTGCCCAGTTGGGAAGAAGAAATATTCTTACACTGAAGCAGATTCTGGCTACAAAACTTCAGGAGCATAATAATGCAATGCTGTACGAACAATTCAGAGATAAGATCGGGGAGATTGTAGTAGGAGAAATCCACCATATCCGTCACAAACACGTGATTTTGCTGGATGATGAAGGAAACGAATTTATCTTACCTAAAGAAAACCAGATCCCATCCGATTTCTTTAAAAAGGGTGAGAATATCAGAGCTATTGTTGAAACAGTAGACTTTAAAGGTTCTAAACCACAGATTATTATTTCCAGAACTGCACCTAAATTCCTAGAGAAGTTATTAGAGCTGGAAATTCCTGAAATCCAGGATGGAACAATTATCTTGAAAAAGGTAGTGAGAATTCCGGGAGAGAAGGCGAAGATTGCAGTAGATGCTTACGATGACAGAATAGATCCTGTAGGAGCTTGTGTTGGGGTGAAAGGATCCAGAATTCACGGCGTTGTAAGAGAGTTGAGAAATGAAAACATCGATGTTATTCAGTGGTCTAAAAACTCTGAGATTTTGGTGAAGAGAGCTTTAGGAAATGTTACCATTAATAAAATTGACATCAACGAGGATCAAAACTATGCATTAGTATATACCCCTGTTGAAGAGATTTCTAAAGTAATCGGAAAACAAGGACAGAATATCAGACTGGCTTCTTGGTTGTCAGGATACGAAATTGATGTATACAGAGAGTCCAGCGAGGATGATGATGTTGAATTAAGAGAATTCAATGATGATATCGAGCAGTGGATTTTGGATGAATTTAAGAAAGTAGGACTTACTACTGCAAAATCAGTATTAGATAAAGAGACAGAAAGTCTTTTAAATATGGTTGACCTTGAAGAAGAAACTATTGAAGAGGTAAAACGTATTCTGAGAGAAGAATTTGAAGATTAAGATTTTAAATAAATTTTAATAAACAGTAAAAAAGAAATACTTTAATTTTAAGAATTAAAAAAATAGTAAATAATATAGATGCCAAAAATTAGATTAAATAAAGCGGTTAAGGAATTCAACATTTCGATGTCCAGATTAGTAGAATTTTTACAATCAAGGGGGTTTGAGGTTGAAAGCAATCCTAACGCTCAATTGGAAGAAGCGGCATATTCTGCATTGGAGGCTGAGTTTGCTAAGGATGGCGAACAAAGAAAGGCTTCCCATGAGGTGGTGATTACTAAAGTTCCGGAAGAAAAACTGGAAATTGAAGAGAAGAAAACCCCTGAAGTGATAAGAGCTAAAGCAAATAAACCAGAAACTAAAATTTTAGGTAAAATAGATTTGGAAACTAGCAAGCCTGAAGTTGAAGAAACCCCTGCTGCTCCTGTAGCGACACCGGTTGAAGAAAAGAAAGAAGAAATCGTGAAAGAAGAACCGGAAGTGAAAGCAGCACCTGAAAAGCAGGAGTTTAAAGTTTTGGATAAAATTGATTTGTCTCAGATAGAATCTAGAAATAGACCTGTGAAAAAAGACAAACCAAAAGTAGAGGAGAAAAAAGAAGAAATAAAACCTGTGGAACCAGTAAAAGAAACTCCTAAGCCGGTAGTTGCAGAGGAGAAAAAAGTAGAAGCTCCGAAAGTGGATGCTGAACCGGAGTCTCAGGAACCACAGAAAATTGAGACAGTATATCAAAAACTTGACGGTCCTAAAATTGTCGGAGAAAAGATTGACCTGACTCAGTTTGCACCAAAACCTGGTTCTGGAGCGAAAAAGAAAAGAAAGAGAATCGAAAAACCTGGTCAGAATAACCAACAAGGTCAGGGGAATAACCAAAACTCTGGAAACAATAACAACCAAGGAGGTCAGGGCCAAGGAAACCGTCAGAATAACAACGGTGGACAAGGTGGAAACCGTCAGGGTCAAGGAGGTCAGGGGAACCGTCCTCAAGGTCAGGGAGGCCAAGGTGGAAACCGTTTCGGAAACAACCAGGGAGGAAACCGTCCAGGTGGCCAAGGTGGTGGATTCAAAAAAGGCGGTCAAAACAACAGACCTGGTCAAAGAGTCATGCCGGTTGAATTGACTGACGAGCAAGTTAAAAACCAGATTAAGGAAACATTAGAGAAACTGACCAATAAAGGTGGTAAATCTAAATCTGCGAAACACAGAAAAGATAAAAGAACGTACAGAAGAGAACAGGATGAGCGTCAACAAGAGCTTGAAGCACAAGACAGAACTCTTAAAGTTACGGAATTCATTACAGTAGGTGAATTAGCCAGCTTAATGAACGTATCACCAACAGAAGTGATTTCTGCATGTTTCTCACTTGGGGTAATGGTTACCATGAACCAAAGACTGGAAGCAGATACCTTATTATTGGTAGCGGATGAATTTGGTTATAAAATCGAATTCTCAGATGCTGATCTGGAAGAAAATGATACTGAAGAAGAAATCGATAACGAAGAAGACTTAGTAAGCAGAGCTCCAATCGTTACTGTAATGGGGCACGTTGACCACGGTAAAACCTCATTACTTGACTACATCAGAAAAACCAATGTAATTGCAGGTGAATCCGGAGGAATTACACAGCATATCGGTGCGTATAACGTGAAGCTTGAAAACGGACAGAGAATTACTTTCTTGGATACTCCGGGTCACGAAGCGTTTACAGCAATGAGAGCAAGAGGTGCTCAGATCACAGATATTGCAATTATTGTAATTGCAGCAGATGATGATGTGATGCCTCAGACGAGAGAAGCAATTTCTCACGCTCAGGCAGCTGGTGTACCAATGATTATTGCATTGAACAAAGTAGACCGGCCAAGTGCAAATCCGGATAATATCAGACAGCAGCTTTCCGGAATGAATATCCTTGTTGAAGAATGGGGAGGAAATGTTCAGTCTCAGGAAATCTCTGCGAAATTCGGTAATAATATGGATGTTCTATTGGAGAAAGTATTACTTCAGGCAGAAATGCTTGACTTAAAAGCCAATCCGGATAGAAATGCCCAGGGAGTTGTTATCGAAGCTTCACTGGATAAAGGTAGAGGGTATGTTGCTACTATGTTGGTACAAACAGGTACTCTAAGAGTTGGAGATTACGTAGTTGCCGGGAAAAACCACGGTAAAGTAAAAGCTATGCTTGATGAAAGAGGTAGAAACCTTAAAGAAGCAGGGCCTTCAATTCCGGTTACGATCTTAGGTCTTGACGGAGCTCCTACAGCTGGTGATAAGTTTAAAGTATACGCTGACGAGAGTGAAGCAAAAACAATCGCTAATAAGAGAGAGCAGCTTCAAAGAGAACTTTCTATCAGAACCAAGAAGCATACGACGCTTGAAGAATTGGGTAGAAGAATTGCTTTGGGTGATTTCAAAGAATTGAACATTATCCTTAAAGGTGACGTGGACGGATCTGTTGAAGCATTATCTGATCAGTTACAGAGATTATCAACAGCTGAAATCAACGTTAATATCCTTCATAAAGGCGTAGGTCAGATTACTGAATCTGATGTTAACTTAGCCGCAGCTTCAGATGCAATTATTATCGGATTTAACGTAAGAGCCGGTGCCAATGCTAAAGACCTTGCAGATAGAGAAGAAATTGAGATCAGGAACTATTCTGTAATCTATGCTGCTATCGAAGAGGTGAAGGAAGCTATGGAAGGTATGCTTTCGCCTGAGATCAAAGAACAGGTTATTGGTAATGTGGAAATCAGAGAAGTATTTAAAATCTCTAAGGTTGGAACAATTGCCGGATGTATGGTTCTTTCAGGAAAAGTAGCAAGAAACTCAAAAGTAAGAGTATTAAGAGACGGAATCGTTAAATTTGACGGCGAGCTTGAAAGCTTGAAACGTTTCAAAGATGATGTGAAGGAAGTAACAAAAGGTTACGAATGTGGTCTGAATCTTAAAGGATACAATGATATTGAAATCGGCGATATTCTTGAAGTATACGAAGAAGTAGCTGTTAAGAAAAAGCTTAAATAATATCTTAAAATACTTATATGAAGCGCCACCTCGAAGAGGTGGCGCTTTTTTATGCTCATTTGTTGATAAAATTTAATGGTGAGTGTGTATTCTGATTGGATTTGAATCCAATACCCTTAGCCAATAAATTGTGATCTTATTTGTTAAAATATAGATATGAATTAATGTCTTTTTGTTAACGGATAAGGATTTTCCTGAGGTGCATTCAGAGCGACAGTAATATTACTATTTTACAGGAATTTTTTATCGATATAGGATAATTTAGAGTAATATGGCAGTATAAAGAAAGATAGTTTCATGAATTCAAATTTCCTAAATTCCCTTTATTATACTTTAATTCCTTATTGCTAATGTTGATAAAATTAATGTTATTTAACTTATTTGCGTAATTTTTTCGCTTAAATTATTTTCTGTTAAAGAAAAAGAATATGTTGCCCCAAAGTTTTTTGGCAGTATAACTATATTCCGTAATTAAATATGAAAAGTATTATTGAAAGGTAAAGTGTTGAACTTGTGTGGTGAATCTCGTTTTTCTGTATTTTTTTTCATATAAAGTAATGTAAGCAATTGATTTTATTCTATATTTTAGTTTAGAATCATTATAAATAAAAAAATATACATTTATAATTAATTATTGAAACTGTATTTTTTATAGTTTTTTTTTGTTTTTAACCTTTTTTATGTCTTTAAAATTATCATATTTTTATAATTTAAGTTTAAAACGGTATTTGTTGTTAAAAAAATACGTTTAATGCTAAGTTAAAAATTTGCTAGTGTTAATATTTATTAACATATTTGTCGCTAAAATATATTAAAATTTGTTAATATGAATGTTAAACTACGTGTACTAAGTGCGGGAGCTTTGTTCTTTTTGGGGCAAGCCGCTTACGCACAGCAAAAGCCTAAAGATACAACAGCTGGAGAAACAGCGATTGAAGAAGTTGTTGTAATAGGGTATAGCCAGGTTCCAAAAGAAAGTTATGTTGGAACAGCGTCTAAAGTTGATGCTAAGTCAATTGATTCGAAAAACGTATCTACTGTGAGCCAGGCGCTTGCAGGGGAAGCAGCAGGGGTAAGAGTAATCAATACTTCTGGACAGCCTGGTACAGATGCAACTATCCGTATCAGAGGTTTTGGTTCAATGAGTGGAAACAGAAGCCCATTGTACGTACTTGATGGTATGCCTTTTACAGGAAATGTGAGCTCAATTAACCCTGAGGACATTGAAAACATGGTGATCCTTAAAGATGCTACCGCTACATCTATTTATGGTGCTAGAGGTGCTAACGGGGTTGTTGTTATTAATACTAAGAAAGGTAGATCTAGCAAATCTGTAATCCAGTTGGAATCTAAGGTAGGTTTCAACATGTCATTACTTCCAAGATATTCAAGAATCAGCTCTCCTGAAGAATATGTTGGATTAAGCTGGCAGGCGTTAAGAAACCAAGGTAGACTTGCTGGGAACGCTAATCCAACCGCATATGCTAACACAAGACTTTTTAGTACAGCGGGAATTAGCCCGGATTATAATATCTGGGGTACACCGGCTGCAAATCTGATTGACCCTAATACCGGTATGGTACGTTCGGGAATTGGTAGAATCTATGATCCGGAAAACTGGGAAGATTATGCTTTCCAAACTTCTGCAAGAACGGAAAATAACCTATCCATCAGTGGTGGTAGCGGTAAAACAACATATTATACGAATATTGGTTACTTAAGTGATAAAGGATATTCTATTAACTCAAACTTTGAAAGATATAATGGTAGATTAAATTTAACTCACCAGGCAAGACCTTGGTTGAAGGGAGAATTTAATTTAGGTTATGCATACTCTAAAGCTAAAAGAAACGGACAAAGTAGTGATTCAGGAAGTATTTTCTGGTTTGTAGATAATATTCCTTCCCTATATCCACTATTTACACGTGATGCAAATGGAAATAAAATTCCGGATCCACACTTTGGAGGAAATCAGTTTGATTATGGTATGGGAGATTACGGTAGAGGATTTGGAGGTCTTACCAATGCAATTGGTGATGCTACCAATAATATCAACAACTTCTATAAGCATGAGATCAATGCCAACATGTTCTTAAAAGCTGATATTACTAAAAATTTAAGCTTTGAAACAAGAATTGGAGGGCAATATTATAACAACAGTAATGATCAGGTAGATAACCCTTTCTATGGAAATGCAGCGAGTCAGAATGGTTATATTTCCAAATCTAAGACTGAATTAATGGCTTATAACTGGTTACAGTTATTAAGATACCAAAAGAGATTTGGTGATCACAATGTGATGGCTTTTGCAGCTCACGAAAGTAACAGCTGGGAACAAAAGTATCTATCTGCCGGAAGACCAACTATTATTGATATGATTCCTGAATTGAATCAGGGGGTGGGAGAATCGTTATCCAATTCTTACACATATAATTATACACTAGAATCTTATTTCGGACAGTTAACATATGACTTCCAAGGGAAATATTTCTTCAACGGAACAGTTAGAAGAGATGGAACTTCAAGATTCTTACAAAATAAATGGGATACATTCTGGTCAGCAGGATTTGGATGGTTAGTTACAAAGGAAAATTTCCTTAATGATAATAAAACCATCAAACATTTAAAATTAAAAGCGAGTTATGGTACAGTAGGTGATCAGTCGATCGTTGGAAGTACTGCTGCTTCAGCTCAAAATGGAGGATACTATCCAGGATATAATGTATATAATCCAGGAAACTTCATGGGACTTCCTGCTGCTACTTATGACAGAGATGGTTATCCTAATTTAACTTGGGAGAAATCTAATATCTTCCAGGTAGGTGCTGAAATCGGATTATTTAAAAACAGAGCTGTTGAGCTTGAAGTGGATTACTACCACAGAACAACGAACGACTTGATTTTTGATAACAGATTAGCTCCTTCTACAGGTAATGGAATTTTAAAAGTAAATGATGGTAAGCTTGTTAACCAAGGTTTAGAATTTACTTTGAAAACACATATCATTAATAAAGATAATATGTATCTTGATTTTGGTATCAATGGTGAGATCTTACGTAATAAACTTACACAGATGCCAATTGATCCATCTACTGGAGTTGCTAAGATCATTGATTTATCTGAAGCAGGTTTTGGTAGAGCAGAAGGAAGATCATTATACGACTTTTACATGAGAGAATATGTAGGAGTAAATTCAGCTACCGGTGCCGCTCAATGGTCTGTCAGCTATGTTGATACCAACGGAAACGGAAAATTTGATGCAGGTGAACAAATCGGGTCACTTTATGAATTCCAAAAGCTGAATCCTAATGCAGACATCAGAACAGGAGTTACAGAAGTATATTCTCAGGCAACTCAGAAATTCTTAGACAAATCTGCTATTCCTGCTATTAGAGGAGCATTCAACTTAGATTTTGGATATAAGCAGTTCTCCCTGGGAGTACAATTCCTGTATAGTCTTGGTGGATATGCATATGACGGGCTTTATGCCGGGCTAATGGGTAACGGTGTTGTAGGTAACAACAACTGGCACACTGATATCAGACAAAGATGGCAGAATCCTGGTGATGTAACAGATGTTCCAAGAATGTCTTCTAACGCTGCTATTGATGCTAA
The DNA here is from genome assembly GCF_000482305.1 of Chryseobacterium sp. UNC8MFCol. Taxonomy (NCBI): domain Bacteria; kingdom Pseudomonadati; phylum Bacteroidota; class Flavobacteriia; order Flavobacteriales; family Weeksellaceae; genus Chryseobacterium; species Chryseobacterium sp. UNC8MFCol. Next base: position 191,918 of record NZ_AXUZ01000003.1, on the reverse strand, counting down.
CCAAAATGCAAGATCCAGCAGATTCCTAGTGAAATCTGACTATCTGGCACTTAATAATATCCGTTTAGGATATAACCTTCCTCAGGACTTTGTAAAAGCAATTGGCCTTACAGGATTCAACTTATTCGTAAGTGGAGATAACTTATGGATTGCAACAAAAAGAAAAGGATTTAATCCAAGTGTTTCAGAAACAGGAGCAAGTAGCACATATGCTTATGCACCATTATCTACTATAACTTTTGGAGCTAAAATTAACTTCTAACTATTAATTTACAATGAAAAAGATATTATTATTAAGTATAGCATTATCAGCATTGACTGTTTCATGTCGTGAAGAGTTTCTTGAATCATCACCTACAGAAACAATTGCTGATGCTCCTGCACAAACAAAACTGAATGGTTTGTATGTGATGATGATTAACACAGGAACAGGGGGAACAGATTTGGATCATGATGACTTCGGTCAAAAAGGATACGATATTTACAGTGACATGCTTTCCCAGGATATGGCTCTTGAGGCTACATCTTACGGATGGTATGTTGCCATGGCAAATATGACCGCTCAGACTGACTTTACCAATACCATGAACTACAAACCATGGAGGTACTATTACAGAATGATTGCAGGTGCGAACCAAATTATTGATGCTCTTGGAGGGACGGATTTTGTTCCTACTACTGATGCTGATAAATATGCAATGGGACAAGCTAAAGCTCTACGTGCTTATGCTTACTTTTATCTGATGCAATTCTATACGAAAGGATATAGTGCTAGTGAAGCAGCAATTCCTGTTTATACAAAAGCAGGTATGCCGGCTCAACCAAAATCTACTCAAGCTCAGGTATATGCACTTATTGTGGACGACTTGACTAAAGCTGTAAATTATCTTGAAGGTTTCCAGAGAACAAATAAAGGGATGATCGATCAGTCTGTTGCCAAAGGTCTTTTGGCTTATACATATGCTGCAATAGATCAACCGGTGCAGGCTGCTAAACTCTCTAAAGAGATCATTAATGATTATGGTTATACGTCTACTACCAAAACAGAAACTGTAAGAATGGCACATTCGGCAGGATCTAACGTAGTAAGTGGAGGAGGATTCAATGATTTGAAGACACCTAGCTGGATGTGGGGATTTGATATCGCTGTTGTAAACGGATTAGACCTGGTTAGCTGGTGGGGCCAAGTGGATATGTTCTCATATAGCTATGCTTCAGTAGGGACAAGAAAAGGAATTGATCTAGGCTTGTATAATAATATGAAAGCCCGTGATATCAGAAGAAATCAATTTGTGATGAGTACAATTAATGATAGTGAGGGAACTCCTATAGCTACTACTCCTGCAAGAAACTTCCCTGGTAACAAGTTCTTTGACCTTAACAGAATTGCTCAGGGACAAAGACAGATTACTGCGGACTATATCTTCATGAGAGTAGATGAATTCTATTTCCTGGCTGCTGAATCTCTTGCTAAAACAGGACAGGATGCTGAGGCTAAAACTATCTTAAAACAAGTACTTTACAATAGATATTCAGATTCAACAGATCCTGCGGAGCCAAACAAAACAGCAGCAGCTTATGTTGACAGTTTCCTTGATACTTTGACAGGAACAGCTCTTCAAACGGAAATCTACAACCAAACAAGATTTGAATTCTGGGGTGAAGGTAAATCTTACTTAGCATTTAAGAGAAACAAAGCTACCGTTACAAGAGGTTCTAACCACTTGTTCTTCGTAGGTACTGCGTTCCCTTATAATGATCCTAGAGTATCTTTAACAATTCCTCAGGAAGAAATTGTAAATAACCCACATTTCTAATCATAGAAAAAGGGATAAAAAAAGAAAATTTTCTTTTTATTTAACTAAAAAGGTTGTCTCAAAAATGAGACAGCCTTTTTTTTATTAAATTTGCTGAACAATAATGAATAATGAAGTACATCCTTTTCATAATCACCTTCTTCAGTTTGGCTGCTCAGGCGCAGGTTGTGGATTCTATAAAAACTCAAAAACTTCAACGAAACCCGGAAGATACTCTTGTCATAGACTCCGGTAAAAAAGATTCTTTGAAAATTTTCAAACCTACAATCAATGATTATCTCTTTCAGACACAGTTTTCAGAAAAGAAAGTCTTTGATACCGTGATGACTTTTGATAAGACACACATTTTCTCTCAATATAATAATCAAGATAACTTCGGAAGAGTACAGCCTGCCAATATCGGGTCAGGATTTAACCCTCTTGTATTTGAAGTGAATCCGGAACAGAACCTGTCTTTATTGCCTTCCAATAAAGCATATATGATTCTCGGAGCCAATGATGTAAAATATTATGATGTAAAAACTCCTACTGCCGCATTCATCTATCATAATGCAATGAGAAACGGTGCCGCATTGAACTCTACTTACACCCAAAATATTGGGAAAAGATTCAATTTTGCCCTTGAATATATGGGGTTAAGATCTCAGGGATTGTATAGAAACTCACTGGCAGCAAACAACAACACAATATTTTCAGGACATTATATTTCCAAAAGTGGAAACTATGAGCTTTTTGCCCATTACCTGCATCAAAATGTAAATAATCAGGAAAGTGGTGGAATTGTCGAAGATAATTTGTTTCAAAGTGGCGACAGTAATTATAGAAACAGACAGAATGCCCAGATGAATCTTTCTTCAAGCAGCTCACAGTTTTCTTACCGGAGATATTACCTGAGTCATCAGTTTACACCTTTCAATGCTGAGAAATTTCCTTTTAGTATACGCCACACGATGTTACATCAGGGAAATAAATACTACTATAATCAGGGAGCACTGGAAAGGGTTTGGTATAAAGATGATAGTGAAATCGTTGCCAATTTTCCTCTGACAACAAAGAAATATTCTGATAATTTCAGTAACACGGTAAGTCTGGTTTTTAATAATGAAAAATTCAAACTGGATGCTGGAGTTCGTTACCAGATGATCAAATTCGGAATCAGGGATGTCGTATCTATAGGAGGCGTATCTTTTCCGTCAGAACTTAAAGAAAACAGAATTGGTGCTGTAGGAAATCTGCAGGTAAAACTTTGGGATAAAGTTCAGTTGAATTCCTTCCTTGAATTTTCAAACGGAAGTCAGTTTAAAAGCTATCTTAGAACTGCCAATACTTTAAAATTTGAACCGGTAAAGGATTATTTTGTCAATGCTAAAGTAAATTTCCAAAGCGCATATCCTTCATTCAATTACCTCTTGAATACTTCCGTATATAACAGTTTTAATTATTACCTTGAAAATGCCAGAAACCAATCGGTAATGGAAATCGGGGGAAGTATAAACCTGAAGTGGTTCAAAACAGAAATTTTTGCCAACTATTTCAGAATAGACAATTATACGTATATTGATAACGAAGGTAGCCCACAGCAAAGTGACAGCTCTCTTAATATTTCTCAGATTGGAGGAGATGCTACCTTTAGTTTTGGTAAATTCCATTTGAATACAAGGCTGCATTTCCAAAATGCATTGACAAATAAAAATCTGCTTCCGATGCCAAGCTTTATCGGAAGAGCCAATTTCTTCTTTCAGACGCAGGCCTTTAAGAAAGCCGCAGAAATCCAGGCAGGACTTAAGGTGTATTACTTCTCTAAATTTGCTTCAAGAGAATATTTTCCCATCCTAAACGAATATATGTTACCTGATTCCGGTTCGTTCTCTATTGGTGGGCAGCCGATTGCCGATCTTTATATCAATTTGAAAGTGAAGAAAATGTTCTTCTTCATCGAAGGTCAGCAGATAGGAACTCTTATTTCCAACAACAAAGCGTATGCATTCCCACACTATCCGGTATATGACTTCAGACTGAATATTGGAATTGTGTGGTATTTGTTCAACTAAAAACGATACAGGTTGAAAACAATTAATAAGATATCATTCAACGATATAGAAAGTATTCCTCAATTGGTAAAAGATTTTTTGAATCAACAAATTGAGGGGTTTGAAAATAAAACATTTACTGTAGATCATTTTCGTCAGCAGATCCATCTTAAAGGCGATTCGTCTTTATCATCAGAGCAGAGAAGAATATTGTCTGCGGTATTAGAAGAGCAGCTTTCAGAGCTTACATTGTCTTCAAAGCAAAAAGGTAATGTGGCGGATCTTCAGCTTCCCAATACATTTACTGTTACTACAGGACATCAGTTGAACCTGTTTTCGGGGCCTGTTTTCTTTGTCTATAAGATATTGCAGACGATAAAAACATGTACTTATCTCAAAGAAAATTTTCCGGACTTCAATTTTGTTCCGGTCTATTGGATGGCTTCCGAAGATCATGATTTTGCTGAAATTAACCATTTTAAAACAGAAAATCATTTCTACGAGATCAACGAGAAATCCGGTGGCCCGGTAGGCAGAATTCAAATCAGTGATACCTATTTTATTTCTGAGTTTGAAAAAGAATTTAAAGATTCTGTCTTCGGAACCGAATTGATTTTAATGCTTAAAGAAGCTTATAAAACCGGAAATACTTTAACACAGGCGATCAGAATCCTGGTTAATAGACTTTTTTCTGAATTCGGACTTTTGATATTGGATGGTGATTCGAAAGAGCTTAAAGCTGAGATGAAAGAGATTTTTAAAGATGAGCTCCTGCATTTCAGCCTGCAAACACAATCCGAAGCCAAAGTAGATTTTCTGACTGAAAAATATGGTAAAGTTCAGGTAAACCCCCGCGAAATTAATCTCTTTTACCTGTCAGATACAAGAGACAGGATTGAATTTAACGGTCAGAAATATATCGTTGTAGACAAAAATATTCAGTTTACACAAGAAGAAATACTGGCCGAGCTGGAAAACTACCCCGAAAGATTTAGCCCAAATGCATTGATGCGCCCGGTATATCAGGAAAAAATATTACCTAACCTGGCGTACATCGGCGGAAATGCCGAAATCATGTACTGGCTGGAACTGAAAGATTATTTTTCAAAAATTGAAATTCCTTTTCCGATTCTTATTCCCAGAAATTCCATGCTTTTTATAAAAGAAAAGACACTGGGGAAAATCCGGAAACTCGATCTCGGAATTGATGATTTCTTCCAGAACTTTGCCATCATAACCAACCGTAAGATTTTAAAGGATAATCATATTTTACCATTACTGGAAGAAAAAGAGCAGCTCCTGATCAATAATTTTTCTGAATTGAAAGCCACTGCAGAAATGACCGAAAGATCTTTTGGCAATATGGTAAAGGCCGAAGAAGTGAGACAGTTGAAATCATTTAAAAGAATGAAAAAACGTCTGCTTCATGCTGAAAAAATAAAACAGGCAGAGCTGCTGGAAAGACTTGAAAATCTGTTTTTAGACATACACCCTTCCGGTACATGGCAGGAAAGGGTCTACAACTTTAGCGTATTCTTTTCAGATTACGGCTATTCATGGCTTGAAAATTGTTTGGAAGAAATGGTGGTTCAAGAATCCAAACTAATAATTGTTGCCATTTAATTTTAAAGGAGTATTTTTGTAAATTATAATTATCGAATATGATAAAGAGGTTTTTTATTCTATCCAGTTTATGTATGGTTTTGGGAGTTTCAGCTCAGAAATCGCACACAGTTGTACAAGGTGACAACCCTTACAACATTGCAAAGAAGTATGGAATGACTGTAGATGAATTGCTGAAGCTAAACCCTAAGCATAAAGATGGTAAGCTTGCTATCGGAGATGTTTTAACAATAAAATCCGATAAAGCAACAGCTCCTGTTGCTGCCAAAGCGGTTGTCGCTGAAAAAGTGAAAACAACTCCTGCCACGAGCGCTGCTTTAGGGAAAATTGTTTTACAGCCCAAACAAACCATATACGGAATTACCAAGCAATACAGGATTTCTGAAACCGATTTAAGAAAGCTGAATCCTGAATTGGATTCTCATATGAAAATCGGAGATGAAATTACGTTACCTCTTGCCAGTATCAAAAAATATGGTGACAGCCAGCAGGTTATTGCAGCGGAAAAACCGGCTGAAACAGTTGTTGAAAAACCAACAACCGTAATAACAACTAATACTGTTGCACCGGTAGAAGGAGAAACATACGTGATTCAGGCAAAAGATAATTATTACAGAATTACAAAACAATTTGGGATCAACCAACAGGATCTTTTTGCCTTAAATCCAGGGTTGGAGGAGAAAGGGTTAAAGCCTGGTGAAACCATTAAAATAAAAAAATCAACACCTGCCACTGAATCAGTTGTAGCTGAACCAGAACCTGTAAATCCAAAAACAAAAGTAGATTCAGGCAATGACAGATCTTCATCTGCTTCCGGAAATGTGGTTGCAGGAGATGATTATGTAACCTATACGGTTCAGCAGGGAGATACAGTTTTCTCTATTGTCAACAGATTCGGAGTTTCAATTGATGATCTGATCGCACTTAACCCCGAGCTTTCTCACGGATTAAAATCAGGAATGGTTTTGAAAATCAAAAAGCAGGATCCTGCTTACGTGAAGAAAAACGGTGATGCCCTAAGCGTAGTATTGATGCTTCCTTTCGGGTACAGTACCAATGAAACCCAATACAGAGGGATGGCTCTTGACTTTTTGACAGGTGCTAAACTGGCCATCGAAAGAAATGCCAAAGGAGGGCAAAAACTTGATATCAAAGTAGTAGATTCAGGAAATGAAGCTTCATTTAAGAATTCTCTGACACAGATTAATCCTGAAAATACAGATCTTATTATAGGTCCTTTCTTCAAATCCAACGTAATAGACGTACTGGATTTTACTAAAAATCAAAAAATACCGGTAGTGGCACCATTTGCTAATACCCCGGAACTTTATAACTACAGCAACCTGATCATTGTTGAAACCAATAATCAGACCTATGCTGACAAAATTGTTGAAGAAGTAAAAGCGGTCTATTCGGATCAGAAAATATATGTGGTAGCAGACACTAAAAAAGAAAATGCCAACTACATCAAAGCCGGTCTTGAAAAGACGCTGAAAAATCCTAATGTTGTCATCGTTACCTCTCCGGCAGATATTCAGCTGGATCAGAATATGATGACAGGACAGGCTGCCCCTGTTATCGCTGTCTTAGCTAATGATGATATGGGTGACGCATTTGCAAATAAAGTCATTGCTCTTTCCAAAGAAGCTCAGGGAGTGAAAGCATTCAGTATGTTTTATGCACCTGTATTTGAAAAGAAAGTGGATGATCTGAGCCAGGCAAGCCTAGTATATCTGATGGATAGAAAGATCAACACAGACGGTAATTTTGAAAAAGAGATTCTTGCAGCTTATAAAAGCAAGTATTGCAAAATACCTCCTAAATATGCAATCGTAGGTTTCGATGTCGTGAATGATATGTTGACCAGGGAAAATAAAAAAGGAGAAATATTCAGACAGATGAACAAAGTACAGACGCAGCTTGCTACCAAGTTTGAGTTTGTAAAATCAAAGGCTAATGGTGCTTATGTAAACACCGGCTACAGAGTAATCAGGCTGGTTCCCTAGATGATTTATATCTGGTTAAAAGAATATTGTTTACATTATCATTATATTTGCATAATATTTAATTCAGTACATGAAAGCACTTGTATTTCCAGGGCAGGGTTCTCAGTTCGTAGGAATGGGAAAAGAATTGTATGATTCAAGAAAAGATATCAAAGATCTTATGGAATCAGCCAATGAAATTTTAGGTTTCGATATTCTTTCCATTATGTTTAACGGAACGGATGCAGACCTGAAGAAAACAGAGGTTACCCAGCCTTCAATTTTTATACACTCGGTAGCAGCACTAAAAGCAGTAAACGGTCTTGGCGCTGAAATGGTGGCAGGACACTCATTAGGAGAGTTCTCAGCATTGGTTGCTAATGGCGTTTTATCTTTTGATGACGGTTTAAAACTGGTATCAGAAAGAGCTAAGGCCATGCAGGAGGCTTGCGATGCCAATCCAAGTTCTATGGCTGCAATTTTAGGATTGGAAGATGCTAAAGTTGAAGAAATCTGTGCTCAGATCAGCGGAATTGTTGTTCCTGCTAACTACAACTGTCCGGGACAACTGGTGATTTCAGGAGAAACACCTGCGGTAGAAGAAGCTTGTATAAAACTTAAAGAAGCTGGAGCAAAAAGAGCTTTATTACTACCCGTAAACGGAGCTTTCCATTCACCATTGATGCAGCCGGCACAGGAAAGATTAGCGGCAGCTATTGAAAAAACAAAATTCAGAAAAGCCACTATTCCCGTATACCAGAATATTACGACTACTGCAGTAACCAATCCTGAGGAAATCAAGCAAAATCTGATTGACCAGCTTACAGGACCGGTAAAATGGACTCAGTCTGTTCAGAATATGATCAAAGACGGAGCCTCCAATTTTATAGAAGTAGGACCAGGAAAAACCCTTCAGGGATTGATCAGAAAAATTGACGGATCAGTAGAAGCTACTTCTGCAATCTAAATAAAAATATGAAAGCGATTTTTTCACCGGGAAAGCTTATGCTTACTTCAGAATATTTCGCAATAGATGGAGCTCTTGTCTTAGCGGTACCAACCAGGCTGGGACAAGAGTTTTTTTTTGAAGAAAGGGAAGATAAAAAATCTTTAATTCTTTGGGAAGCCTACCATCAGGACAAATTATGGTTAACAGCTGTCATAGACTATAACAACTGGCAGATTGTAGAAACCAATATCCCTTCAAGTGCTGAATTTATTCTAAAAACATTATACAATGTTCAGCAACTTTCTACCACAAGATTTAAAAGCGATCTCAGTTATCATTTAAAAACAAATCTTCAGTTTCCTGCTGACTATGGTCTTGGGAGTAGCTCTACCCTGATGAATAATCTTGGCGAATGGGCAGATATCAACCCTTTTCACCTGAATTCAATCAGTCTTGGAGGGAGCGGATATGATATTGCCGTTGCAAAAGAGAAATCTGCTATCCTTTTTCAAAATAAACCTGAGATCAGATATGAAAAAGTAGATTTTAATCCTCCTTTTAAAAATGAGCTGATATTTATTCACTTAAATCAAAAGCAAGACAGCAGAGAAGGAATCACTCTTTACAAGTCGAAAAATAAATCACCGGAATTGATTAATGAATTTTCAGATATCACAAAGAAAATTTTATTATGCAATGAATTGGAAAGTTTTTCTGAATTAATGATGATTCATGAACGTAAAATTGCAGATTTTCTTGAAATACTCACAGTTAGAGAAAAGCTATTCTCTGATTGTCCTTCCTTTGTCAAAAGTTTAGGCGCATGGGGTGGAGATTTCGTGATGAGTGCCAAATTTGGGGGCTTTAAAGACTATTTTTGGGAGAAAGGATTTACAACCGTTTTTGAATGGCCTGAAATAATCAGCTTATAGTCAGTATCTTACAATCCTGTTTTTTTATTTGTCATTCTGACTTATATCAGTATATTTAAACCGTCTTTAACAAATAATTAATATTATTTTTGTTGAACTCAATAAAGAAATAGAAAATATAAGTAAAATGAAAAACACTAAAATCATCCAGGATTTAGAAAAATTGGGGATTAAAGGAAACTATGAAGTGGTGTATAATCCTTCTTACGAAGAATTGTACCAGGCTGAAGTTTCTCCTGAAAATCAAGGATTTGAGAAAGCTGAGCTTACAGAGTCTGGCGCGGTATCGGTAAAAACAGGAATTTTCACAGGTCGTTCACCTAAAGACAGATATATTGTTCAGGATGATGTTACAAGAGATACAATTTTCTGGGATGGTAAAGTAAATTTACCAACTACATCAGAAATTTTCGGTTCTTGTAAAGAATTAGTGCTGAACCAGCTTGCTGAAGCTAAGAAAATTTATGTAGTTGATGCTTTCTGCGGAACCAACGCAGATACAAGACTTAAAGTAAGATTTATCGTGGAAGTAGCATGGCAGGCGCATTTCGTTACTAATATGTTCATTCGTCCTTCTCATTATGAGCTTGAAAACTTCGGAGAACCTGATTTCACGGTAATCAACGGATCAAAAACAACAAATCCAAACTGGGAAGCTCAGGGATTAAACTCCGAAAACTTCATCATGTTCAACCTTACTGAAAAACTACAAATCATCGGTGGTACATGGTACGGAGGTGAAATGAAGAAAGGAATGTTTGCCATGATGAACTATTACCTTCCATTAAAGGGTATGGCTTCCATGCACTGTTCTGCAAATGTTGGAGAAAAAGGAGATGTAGCTTTATTCTTTGGTCTTTCAGGAACAGGGAAAACAACATTATCTGCTGATCCTAAAAGATACCTTATCGGTGACGATGAGCATGGATGGGATAACAACGGAGTATTCAACTATGAGGGAGGATGCTACGCTAAAGTTATTGACCTGTCAGAAGAAAAAGAACCGGATATTTTCAGAGCCATCAAAAGAGATGCTCTTCTTGAAAATGTTGTGGTAAACAATGGTGTTGCTGATTATAAAGACGGATCTATTACTGAAAATACGAGAGTTTCTTATCCAATCTATCATATTAACAAAATTGTATTGCCATCTAAAGCAGGACATGCGAAAAAGATCGTTTATCTTTCTGCAGATGCTTTCGGGGTATTGCCTCCGGTTTCTATCTTGAATGAAGATCAGGCACAATATCATTTCCTTTGTGGCTACACTTCTAAATTAGCAGGAACTGAAAGAGGAATTACTGAGCCTCAACCATCTTTCTCACCTGCATTTGGTGAAGCATTCCTTACATTACACCCAACCATGTACTCTAAAACATTGATCGGTAAAATGAAAGAACACGGTGCTAAAGCATATTTAGTGAATACAGGCTGGAATGGTACAGGAAAGAGAATTTCTCTGAAAGATACCAGAGCGATCATTGATGCAATTATTGACGGTTCTATTGATAATGCACCAAAAACTCAAGTTCCCATCATGAACCTTGAAATTCCTACAGAGCTTCCAAACGTTTCTACAGGTATTTTAGATCCTAGAGATACATACGAGAATACTACAGACTGGGAAGAAAAAGCAAAAGATCTTGCTTCAAGATATATCAAAAACTTCGAGCAGTATTGTGATACAGAAGAAGGAAAAAGATTAATCCCTTCAGGGCCTCAATTGCAGGAACAAACAATCTAATAAGATTATAAGACATAGGAAAGCCTCATCAACGATGAGGCTTTTTTATTTTTACTCTCGCTGATTAAGCTGATTTTGCAGATGTTTGGGGAAAAATATGAAACCCTATAAAAATAAGATCTGCGTAATCTGTAAAATCTGCGAGCAAAATAGTTATATATTATAAAATCTGAAGATTCATCATTTGGTTATTTCAGACTGAGAATGGCCAATCTGTATCCATCCATCCCGAATCCGGATAAAACCGCATCAGTATTAGCTGCTGTCACAGATTTCTGCCTGAACTCTTCTCTTTTGTAGATATTACTGATGTGAACTTCCACCTTAGGTTTTCGTATGTTTTTTAAACAATCTGCTATAGCATAGGAATAATGGGTAAAAGCTCCGGGATTAATAACCACAGCATCAAAATCATCTTGCTGAAGTATGTTGATCAGTTCTCCCTCAATATTAGACTGATAATATTTTAATTCATAACCAGGAAACTCAGATTGTAAGGTTTCCATATAGGCCTCCATGGAGATTGTACCATAAATTTCCGGTTCTCTGGTGCCTAAAAGATTCAAATTAGGCCCGTTAATAATCAAAACTTTCATATAAAAAATTTACCCAAAGATAAATATTTTCTACTGATCTTGATTATCAACAGTGTTCACGTTTTGCTGGATGTATTCTGATGGGGTAATTCCTTCGATCTGTTTAAAAACTCGGTTAAATGTCGATTGATTAGAAAATCCCGCCTCAGTATAGATGTACATTAAAGTAGCCTTTTGGAAATCTGTTTCCGTAAACAGTTTTTTTACATGATTAATTCTGTAGGTATTAAGGTAGGTACTGAAATTTGGATAGCCTTTATAACGGATAGCTTTGGAGATATAAGCACTATTAACTTCTAAAACTACACTCAATCTTGAAAGATTCAGTTTGGTATCTTTAAACAGCATATCCTGAGTCATAGCGGATTCGATTTTTTCAAACAATTTCTCAAAAGCTTCGCTATCTGCTGACTCTGCTGGTGTTCTAATAACCACTTCAGTTGGGTCTTCTTTATTAATTATGAGAGCATCCTCTGCATAGATATTATCCAATGTTTCCGGCTTTTTAATTTTGTCTTTATAATAAATGAGTAAAAAGACCACCGAAATGTTGGAGATAAATAATAAGGTATCATTGAACTTAACTTCTTCCTGTGTATGCTTGGGAAGATTAAAACTGAAATGATTGGCGACTACACTTACTGCCACAATTGTAACCACCACATATAAGGTATATAATAATACTTCCTTATTTGAAAAAAAAATATAAGCACCCAATGGAATGGGAAGTAATATGGAAAAACTAGCCACAGAATTTTCCCAAAAGGACAGTATAATATAGAAACTGTAAATGGGAACAGAAATCAGAAAAGTATGGACCAGTAAATCGGGTGAAAGCCTTTTCCGGGTAAAAACATAAGGACAGCTGAGAAGCAATAACCCCGCAACCAGATACCATGACATTATAGTGTCATGAATAAAAAATGCAAAGATGACAATATAAACAGCAATTATGAAAGTCATAAGCGCTACATATCTGTCCATCAATTCAAGTTTCAATTTTCTTATTTGTTCTTTTCTGGCACTCAATATAACAGTTCAAATTATTTTTTATTCACCATATCTAACTGATTTCTCAAAATTCATTTATATAAAGTATTGGTTTTTAATTATGTATAAACTTTAAGTCATTTTCTGGATTCTCATTGATGCTTTAATTTTTTCAGCGGTTGTAAACTATAACTTTGCAACCGGGCGATGAAAAAAACAAAAATGAATTAAAAATTTTCTACCAACCAATTCTTCAATTTTCTTAAAACAAGCTTTTTTTTCCATAGCCTGTAACAATATTTTACATTCCAAGCCTGAAATGTAACAATGTTAATTTTAGCTAAAATATAGAAAAAAGTACAAAGCTGCTTCACCAATAACAATTCTTTTTTTGTGAGTTATTATGGTAAGCTTATCACTCTTGCCTGTTATATATGTGAAGATTTGGAGTTGTTTTAATAATCAATTGCCGTAGTAAAGGGACGGCAGACCTGCTAAGGGTCAGTAAGTATTGAATGATATAAAGATATAATTAAGGATGAAAAAAATTATTTTTAGTATTGCAGTCTTCTGCAGTATGATTACTATGACTTGGGGACAAGTTGGAATCGGAACAGCCACACCAAGAGGGGCTTTGGATATTAACAAGCCTACCACCAATACCTTTGGGTTAGTACTTCCTACTAATTCAGAAACTGGAAATATTATCAATCCTCAGGGAGGAAACGTTGCTGCCGGAACCATTATATATGATTCTTCTCAGAATTGTATCAGACTCTACAGAACAAGCGGTTGGTCGCAATGTTTGTCTGATGCAGCAGAGAGACCTGAAGTTGCGCGTGTTGCTTCCTGGTCCACATTTTCTATTGGAAGCTCCAATCTGAGTACTTTCAATTCTCAACTTAACAGTGCTAACAATTACAGTGCCTTCGGAACTTATAAAGATGTTTCCGGATTCGAGTTTACTACTATTACTTCAAGTCTGGCAAGTACCTCAGTTGAAAGCCTGCTGGCTAATTTTGATATTATCAGTACGGGAACCGGTGCTAATATGAATGCAAATGATGCCGCCAAAATTAAAGAATATGTTGATAGAGGAGGAATTGCCATTATTATGCTAGATAATACTATTGGAACCAATCTCCTTCAGGCTTTTGAAGGTACTGGAACTGTAACTACGGGAACAATTAATGGAAGAAGTACAACAGATAATATCAATAACGGGATTTTTGGCGATGCCAGAGATGTGGTTTTAGCAGGTGTACCCGGTTCCGGCAGGATACAAACATCTCAACTCCCTACCGGCAGTAAACTTCTTGCCAGTGAAGGCGGTACTAATGCCGGAGTATGGATTTCAGGAGCTAATGGTAGAGCTATTTTCGTTTGGGATGAAGGAGTTTTCCGTGCTTCTGATGTTGAAGGAACTGCAATTGATACAAACCAGGAAAAATTTTTACACAATATAATGGCCTATGCCTTAAATAAAATAGGATCATAATCCCTTTAGATCCTTCAATTATACGATAGACAAGAAATGATAAAGAATAAATCTATTTACAGTATTGTTGTTTTGTGTACCATGGTATCGCTGGCATGCGGGCAGGTGGGTTTCGGAACGACAACGCCGAGGGGCGCTTTAGATATTAATAAACCTTCAACCAATACTTCCGGATTGGTATTGCCCACTAATTCGGCTGTCGAAAATATGGTTAATCCTCTTGGAGGAGATGTTGCTGCCGGAACAATTATGTACGATTCCACTAAGGACTGTATCAGGCTGTATAAATCCGGTGGCTGGTCCCGATGCTTATCAGGCAAAACTAAAACTAAAAAAGCTCCTGTTGGTCGTATCGGACAATGGGCAGTTCCTGCGGGGATTGCTTTTAACACTCAGCTTACTGATGCTAATAATTACAGCTCTTTTGGGACTTATAAGAAATTTTCAAGACTTAAGCTTACTGACATTACCTCTTCTTTATCGGATATGACAGTGGAAGATTTGCTTGCCAGATTCGATATCATCTTTACAGGATGGAATGGCTCAGATATAAGTGCGTCGGATGCAAGTAAAATAAAGGAGTATGTAGATCGTGGAGGTGTTGCTCTTTTATCACTTGATAGAAATGTGGGATCAAATCTACTTCAGTCCTTTGGAGGTAATGGAACGGTAGGTAATGGTGGCGTTGTTGCCAGAAGTACAAACGACGATGTTAATAATGGGGTGTTCGGAGACACAAGGGATATGCCGATCTCAGGTGCTAATACTGCAGGAAGGGTTCTGATGTCTCAATTACCTGTCGGCAGCCGGCTTTTAGCTACTGAAGCAACATCTAATGCTGGCGGATGGATTACCGGGGCAGGGGGAAGAGCCGTTTTCTTTTGGGACGAAGGTGTTTTTCGCGCCTCTGTAGCTGGAGCAATAGATACACCACAGGAAAGATTTATTCATAATGTGGTAGCGTATACATTAGACAAAACGAGGTGATCTTGTTTTCTATGACTCGCTTTTTGGATTATGACAGTATGTTCAACCTGATTAACAAACAGACACAAGTGTTATTATAGGATACAAAAACACAAATGATGATTATTTGCATATCATCTTAGAAAGCAAAGACTTTATAGAAAAAATTCTTTACAAATGAAATTTGATTTTAAAAATATTCATATCGGTGAATGTATCAGGAACAGGATTGAGGAGATGGACCTCTCTGTGGCAGGTATCAGTACATTTCTTGAGATTAATGAAGAGGAGGTGTGTGAAATGTTCACCCAAAACAGCTTAAGTACAGAATTGCTTATGAAGTGGAGTAAACTGTTACAATACGATTTCTTCAGAGTCTATTCACAGCATCTTGTCATGTTTGCCCCTCCGGGTAATAGTCAGAATACATTCAATAAGCAATTTTCTTTACGGTCCAGGTTCCGTAAAAATATATATACTAAAGAATTAATACACTTTGTATTGGAGATGGTGAACACAGACCGGAAAACAAAAAATGAAATAATAAATGATTACAAAATTCCCAAAACAACACTTCATAAATGGATGGCAAAGTATAATATCTCAGATTAAAGATTTTTAGATATGCCTGATTCTCTGCAAATTAATTTAAACATGGAATATGAAAACTGAACAACCTGACTACAGAAAGATATATACTGATATCATTTTTATGAAACATCCTGAAAAACTGGATGCATGTAAAGCTATTTTACAAAAGAAAACCTTCACAACATTAGATGTGATCAAAATCAATCAGTTAATATTTGGAGTAGATAAAGAAGGCTACAGCGGATCCAGTCAGAAATATAAGGCATATGATCAGAATGCCATTGTAGAGATTCTGGAATTCCAGAAGAAAAGTGGTTACAACAACATGCAGACTGCTAAACAATTTAAAATAAGCCGAAACACACTCGCAAAGTGGAAAAAGATGTTTCAGATTTAATTTATATAAAATACAAAGGATGAAAAAACAGAAATTATTACGTTTACTCACATTTTTACTTTCGTTTTTTTTAATTAACGGACAAATAGGAATCAATACAGCTAAGCCTTATCATAAAGCAATGCTGGAAATTTTTTCTAATGATAAAGGATTTCTTCCCCCACGGCTTACTACGGCTGAAAGAGATATTCTTCTCCCGGCGGATAGTTTAAACCTTGATGCCGAAGGAATGACGATTTACAATAAAACAGTTCATTGTCTGGAGTTCTGGAACAGTATGGAATGGATTAATATGTGCCAGGGAAGATCTGCTGTATATATTATTAACTGTGAACCAGTAGTTAGCGGAAGCTTCTATGCGGGAGCTCCAGCTTCCGGTTCTGTGAGAATTAAAGTAACCGTAAGCCGGCCAGGAAGTTATAAGATAAGTACAGCTGTCATCAATGGAATGAGCTTTAACGGAGAAGGAAATTTTGAAACTACCGGAGAACAGTATGTCATTCTTTCGGCTGAAGGAACTCCCGTGCAGACTGGAAATTATACCTATTCAATTGTTACTCCTTCAGGATATGAAAACTGTACTTTTGCGGTTAGGGTCACGGGCCAGCCTTCCGGCAAGGTGGTGAGAATACTTTCTATTGTTCCTGATGCCTGGAACGGAACTTTATCCACAGATTCTTACGGACGATATTCATCAGTAGCTCGTTCCAAACTGACAAATCCAAGTAATTTCGGACCCAACGGAAGTGTAGTGATGGCCAACTTTATTTTTAATACCATTAACATCCGGACTGCAAGCCCGGCAGAGTTATCACAGGCAATAGACAATTCGGACATTGTTTGGATCGGGTATGTGTATACCAGTTATTTTTCTGATCAGAGTATCGCTGTTTTAAGACAGAAAATACAGGAAAAAAGAAAATTTTTTGTGATAGATGCGGAGCATCAGAACCTTACTCCTATCAATAAGCTGAATATTGGCTATACCGCACAATATATCAATTCTCAAAGTCCGGGTTCTTTTTTCACTACAAGTTCTCAGGGACCTAACAGTGGAGCATTTGGCACCCTTCCTGAAAACACAAGAATACAAACTAACCGATATATGGGAAGGATTACTCAGTTTCCGGCCACTGCCAAAGTTTTTATGAAGGACAGTGCGGGGAGAGTTGCCGGAACTTTAGATGATAATGTATTAGTCTATACGGATGTCAATTTATTTTACAATTACGAATCTGCGGATAAATTTTATAATGAGGGAACAGGGTGTACAGAAAGCTCAAATGCGAGAATGTTTTGCAATATGTTTGATATTGCGGTTAACTACGTAAGATAAAAAAATACTATATAAACCATAATCCTAGGCTACCAGTTGTTTTTTGATTCGGAACACAAAATATTGGATAATTTCCAACCTGATTGTTCAATTAATAAATATATATATGGTAGGGAATGACATCTTCGGATGTCATTTTTTTTGTTTACAGTGAGTTTGAGTTATTGAATTATTTTTAATGATATTTATCATGTTTGTTAAAATACTAATTGATGTAATCAGTTATTTTAACGGCTTTTGATAAAATCTTATGTTAATTTTAGTAAAATTATCATGAAAAAACATAAAGTCTACTTGTTTTGTGGACTAAATATTTATAGCTTTGCAAACATATTTCGATCGGCTTATAAAGAAAGACGGAGGGAACTGACCCTGAGAAGTCTTAACAACCTGCGTTGTGTAAGGTGTTACATTCAGCCTTTAATGGAAAAATAAGCATTTGGTTTATCGTATTTATCGATGCCCTTTGCTGTTTATTCTGCAAGGGGCTAAATTTTAATATATGATAAACAAAATTGATTATGATTAGTAAAAGTTTAATTGATTATAAAGTTTGGATTCCGCCGGTAGCTGCGTTTTTCTTAGGAATTACCGGTGTAAGCGGACAGGATTCAAAGCTAAAAAAAGATACACTCAAAGAAAAAGAGATTGATGAAGTAGTGGTAGTTGCCTACGGAAAGGCAAAGCGAACAAGCTATACAGGTTCTGTAGCCACCATTTCCAGTGAAAAAATCAATAACAGGCCGGTAACGAACATTACAAAAGCTCTGGAAGGGCAGGTCCCGGGGATTCAGACCACAAGCGCATCGGGGCAGCCGGGTTCTACAGCGACCATCCGAATCAGGGGAGTAGGGTCTATCAGTGCCGACAGTAATCCTCTTTACGTAGTAGACGGAATTCCTTTTGACGGAAATATCAACGCGATAAGCCCTAATGACATTGAATCTATCAGTGTTTTGAAAGATGCTACAGCAAGTGCGTTGTACGGTTCCAGAGGAGCTAACGGAATTATTATTATTACCACGAAATCCGGTAAAAAAGGCGAGGCGAGAGTCAATTTTAATATCAGCCAGGGATTTTCCGGCAGAGCAGTAAAAGATTACGAACAGGTAAGTACCGACCAGTATTTCCAATTGTATTGGGAAGCAATGAGAAACGGCTACCAATCCGGACAAATCACTGCTCAGCAGGCGGCCCAAATGGCTACAGATAACCTTACTTCAGGTGTAGGATTATCGATAAATCCTTATGGAACAGCATATCCAAAACCTGTAGGTACAGACGGTAAATTATTGGCAGGAGCAAGACCATTGTGGAACGACAACTGGAAAGATATTTTACAGAGAGTAGCTTCCAGAAATCAGGTAGATCTGGATATCAGCGGAGGAAGTGAGAAAAGTAACTATTTCTTTTCATTGGGTTATCTTGATGATAAAGGAATGGCCATTGAATCTGGATTTAAAAGATACAATACGCGATTAAAAATCAATTCTGAAGTAAAAAGCTGGTTGAATGTTGGGGTGAACTTAAGCTATACCAACAGTATTCAGCAGGCACCTCCTTCGTCAGATTCCAAGTCCAGCAATATCATTCAGGCAGCAAGGGTGATCCCTTCTTTCTATCCGTATTATGAAAGAAATCCTGATGGAAGTTATGTATTGGATGCCAGCGGAAATACCATTTATGATTTTGGTAAATACAGACCAGCAAATGCCCTTCAGAACGAAAATGCAGCGGCAACTTTACCATTGGACAAGAATGAAAATAAGGAAGATAACTTCTCAGGAAAAGGATTTTTTGATTTTACCTTCTTACCGGAATTAAAGTTCAGATCAAGCTTTTCTGTTGATTTGGTTAATTATAACGGACATTATTATTCGAATCCACTGATAGGACAGGGAAGTGAAACCAACGGTTCAGTGACAAGATCCAATAGCAGGACTTTATCTTATACTACGAGTAATATTTTGACCTTTGATAAGAAATTTGGAAAACACCACTTCAATATCTTAGGCGGCCAGGAATTTTATAAATATGATTACCAGACCATCTCCGGAACGCGAACTCAGTTTTCACTGCCATACTATTATGAGCCTGATGCTGCCGCGTTGTTGGGAAGCTTCAGTGGAAACAGCGATAAAGTCAGCCTTTTAAGTTTCCTGGGTAAAGTAGAGTATGATTATAACAATACGTACTTCTTATCTGCTTCAGGAAGAGCAGACGGTTCTTCAAGGTTTTCTCCGGGGAACAGATGGGGAAAATTCTGGTCTGTGGGAGGTTCATGGAAAATTTCAAATGAAGAATTTATCAAAAACCTCAATGTCTTCAATCAATTGACTCTTCGTGCCAGTTATGGTGGCCAGGGAAATGATAAATTATTACAGCCTAATAAATCTCCGTTGTATTATGCTTACCAGGAATTATACAAATTCTATAATAATCTGGGTGAGCCCGGAACAGTTCTTGAAAAAGCATTGACAGAAAACCTGAAATGGGAAACCAACCTTAACTTGAATGTAGGATTGGAGTTTGCAATTCTTAATAACAGAGTTAAAGGTAATGTGGAATATTTTGAGCGAAAAAGCCAGGATCTTCTGTTTAACATGCCGGTAGCCCCATCACTGGGGATCAGTGACTTCCCTGCGAACATCGGAACGATAAAAAATACAGGATTCGAGTTTTCATTGTTTACAACGCCGATTAAGACAGATGATTTCAGATGGGATTTGGATGTTAACCTGAGTACTTTAAAAAATACCATAACGAAACTTCCTAAAGGTTCTATTGTAACAGGAACCAAGTTATTGCGCGAAGGAGGATCTGTATATGATTTCTATCTTGCGGAATGGGCTGGAGTGGATCCGAATAACGGAAATCCGCTATGGAAAACATTTACCACTGATGCCAATGGAAATACAGTGGAAGGCACAACTTCTGAATTTGCAAAGGCTACGAGAACAATACAAGCCTCCGCATTGCCGAAACTTACCGGAGGAGTAAGTACCAATATCTCTTATAAAAACTTTGATTTTTCTGCATTGCTGACCTTTAAAATCGGAGGAAAAGTTCTGGATACTGATTATACTTCAATTATGCATAGCGGAAATTCAGCGGGACGTGCATGGAGCGCTGAAATGCTGAACCGATGGACACCGGACAACCGTTATACAGATGTTCCTGCACTGACTACGACACTTACCAACTGGACGGGCAATTCTACCAGATTTTTATATTCAGGAACATATGCAAGACTTAAAAATATAAGTTTAGGATATACCCTTCCATCTGATTACTTTGAAAAAATAGGATTGAAAAAATTCAGAATTTATGTTCAGGCAGAAAACCTTCTGACATTCTATAAACATAAAGGAATGGATCCTGAGCAGGCACTGGATGGAACGACGTATTACAGATATCCGGCCATGAGAACAATTACTTTTGGTCTTCAGGCAACGCTTTAACTTTAAAATTAAAACAATGAAAAATTTAAAATATTTATCTTTTGGTCTGATCGGATTGGGGTTGCTTACCAGTTGTGAAAGTGAGTTGGAAACAGCTCCGACAAATCAGGCAAATCAGGTTGAGGTTTTCAAAACTGCAGAAAGTGCAGAAACCGTCATCAACGGAGCATGGGCTAAGTTTAATGATGATGGAACAACCTATGCCAATATCGGGTATTCAACGGTTTTAAGGGCCAGTGATGCCATGGGAAGTGATGTAGCGGTGCTTACCAATAAATATGGTTTCTCTTCTACCTATCAGTTTGCAGAAATGTCGAATAGTACAGCCGCCCGGCCTCTGTTTATCTGGTCTATGCTGTATTCGACCATTAATAATATGAACAATGTTATTACAAAAATTGACGGAACAGAAGGCAGCCAGGAAAAGAAAAATCAGGTGAAAGGGCAGGCGAAAGCCTTACGTGCATTCTGCTACCTCAATATTGCCAGCTTATACCAGTTCAGTTATTTGAAAGATAAAACGGCTTTGACAGCTCCTATTTATACGGAACCTTCGACAATCAATACGCCTGCAAAGAAAAGGTCAAGCCTGGAAGATATTTATACTTTGATTAAAAGTGACCTGACAGATGCGGATGTTTTATTGAAGGATTATGACCGAAATAATAAGGATAAAATTAACCGTGCAGTAGTGAACGGGCTTTTGGCAAGAACTTATTTAAATACCGGAGACTGGAGTAAAGCTTCTGCTTCTGCGAAAATCGCAAGAGAAGGATTTCCTTTGATGCCGGCTGAAAAATACAAGGACGGATTCAATGATATCAGCAATGTAGAATGGATCTGGGGACACGGCCAAACGCAGGAGCAGTCGGATGCGAGCTATGCTTTCCACTATCTGGATGTGTCTTCATCAGGAAGTTTCTACTACAGTTTTATGGCTGATCCTTACTTTAAGGATTTGTTTGATACGAATGACATCAGGTACCAGTTGTTTTCTTGGGATGGTCTTAAAGGAAGGGAAGGATTGCTGAGATATGCCAAGTTTAAGTTTAAACCCACTCTTATCGGAGATCTTGTGTATATGAGAGCTGCTGAAATGTACCTGATCGAAGCCGAGGCCGAGGCAAGAACAGGAAATACATCACAAGCTGTAACGGTTTTAAATCAATTAAAATCAGCGAGAAAAGCGAATGTATACACCGGTTCTTCCGCTCAAAGCGACGTGGTGAAAGAAATTCTGATTGAAAGAAGAAAAGAACTCTTCGGAGAAGGGTTTGCCCTTTCAGATATTATCAGAACGGAGGGAACAGTCGTAAGAAAACCATTTGTAGGAACAGACGGAAAACCAGTGAAAGTTCAGATCACTACTCCGGACGGAACCGTGAAAACAGTTGACGGAAGAGGGCATTCTATTTTTGCTTTCCCTGATAAGACCGCCTTTATTCCGAACAGCAAGTATTACTTATTCAGTATTCCACAGAGAGAAGGGGAGAATAACCCGAATCTGTAAGATAAAGTCCATAGTTTATAATTAGATTGATTTTTTTAGCCATCGCGTTTGCGGTGGCTTTTATTGGTGAGACTGAAAAAAAATAGCCACAAATTTAAATTTGTGGCTACTTTTTTATAGTTTATAAATTTCCGTTGTAATAAAATGTATAAACCTTGTTGGGTAAACTTATATAGACTGTATCTATTGTCATTTTTTCTCTATCAATCTTCTTAAGATAGACATTTTCGTTAGAAGATATGTCTATTTTTCCAAAAGTAGTTGATTGAATGCTCGCAGCCGTGATAAGTTTGTTTTTAAAAGCAATGTATATCGAATAGTTATTTTGTGTATTGTAGATGGTATTTACACCTACTTTTACGTAATTAATTCTACCATCTGCTTCCTTTAATTCATAATACTCCTTATTTTTTTTTAAACTATCAAGTGACTGGTAGCTTTTGAAATTGCTTGAAATACAACTAGTTATTAAAAAAAGTGATAAGAGCAATAAAATACATTTATTCATCTTTAGATATTCTATATATTTTAAACATTTGTGTGGCATTGTATTCATTGGTTCCAAAGGTTTCATACGGATCTCCTTTCATGAAAAGCTGCTCCCATATTCCTTTTACCTGGAAATTCGTCCAACCTTGTATATAAACCTGAAATATATGTCCAAATTCGTGCCCAAATGTAGTAAAATGAGTTAGTGCTCCTTCAGCCCCAAATGTGGCTACATTATTTCCCCAGGTAACTTCTCTTCTAAATTCGTTTATAGAATATCCTCTACTATTTGAGGTGAATAATTTTGCGAAGAAAGGCTGTGCCAGTTGATATAGACCCTTGTTTCTCCATTTTACATGTTTATATGAAATATCTAACTCCTTAGACATTGATTTTACATCTTGAAGCTGTGTTTCTGTTGGTTTATACGTTGCCCCAAAAACAGTAATCATAAACGCTGCCTGTCCGGCTCCATTATAGGCTCCGTTTTCAAAGCCACTCTTAATTCCTTGCCATACATTTGTTCCACGGAACATTGCTGTAAATCCACCTGAAATAGCACCTGTTATTCCATATTTGGTAGAGTTATAGAGAATTTCTCCTACTGCATTTTTGGTCCAGCCCCAAACACCTTTTCCGCTCAAACCTTTCCATCCTGGTAGCTTATTTCCAACAAATGCCCCAATCATTGAAGAAGTAATTGTTATGGCATCAATTTTTCCTTCCAACATAGACTGAGTGGTAATATTAGAAAGAAGTTCCCATGTTCCATTGTTAAGAATGGCACTACTTGGACTGAATAGTGCTGCACCTAAGCCGTTTAATCCTCCGGAGATTGCGCCTGCAATAGCTCCTCCCAATACTGCTTTACCAAAACCACTCCAATCTTTGGTAATCAAACCTTTAACTGTATATGCCAAAATACCAATGCCTGCTCCTATAATAGCACCGTATGCTGCTCCTATAGCGATTTTGATAAGAACAGGTATCAAGAACTGAAGAAATTCCCCGCTAGGATCATTAAACATCAACGGATTATTCAAAACATATCCGTATTTGTTATAATTTTGGGTATCATAAGGATCCTGAATATGTTCATCAGCATTTAAGAATCTTCTTAATAATGGGTCATATAATCTTCCGTTCATATGGATGATTCCTACCTCCATAAAATGTTCATGAGAAGTATAACCTCTTTCCAGTAGTAATCCTCCTTTATTTACAGTTTCCTGAATTTTGTTTATATCAGATATAATTGGTCCATTAGCTATTTGAAGGTGAGTCATATTTCCCCATGCATCAAAATGTCTTTGTTCCAGTTTATTTCCTGCTTCATCACTAATGGCCAGGATACTTCCCAAATAATCTTTGTGCAAGAATTTATAAGAACCAGAAACCTCTTCATAGTTCTTTACATAGATAATATCACTTTCATAAGGAGTTCCACCAATATAAAGAATATGCTTTTCTTTACCTGTGGCGTTATCTTTTACAACTTCGAAGCTTCCGTCTTCACTATAGTATTTGGTGAACTTGCCATCTCCATCGTTAGCGAAATTCCCACCATAGGTAACTCTTTGTCTCATTGCCGTCAATCCATATTGGAAAGCAACATCACCTTTCATGCCATCAATAAATACAGGATCATTGTTTTCGTTATAAGCAATATTTTGAATTAAATCATTGTTATAATTTTGCGTTCCTGCTGCATTAAGGGTCATTCCTGTAGGCTGATAGATTTTAGAAGAATTATCAAATTTAATTTTTCCTACCTGATCATTTTCTAAGATTCTACCCTTGGTATCATAAACATTAAGTACTGCATTTTGTGTTTTAACTCCTGTTACGGGATTGGTCCAGTTGATAAGTCTGTTATTATCATCATAATCAAATGATTCTGCAATATAGAAATCACCTTCAGTAGTTCTGGTTTCCAATTCATTCTTAACGGCATTGAAATTATAGGACAGTCGTAAGATATGTTTTTTAACGGCTGAACCATGGTTTACCTGGCTTAAAGTGCCATCAGGCTCATACGTTTGGTTAATTTCAGCAGCTCCTAGCTGAGCTTTAAGAACCTGACCTCTTGCGTTTACATCTTTCAGTTCCCAAAGAGTTTTTCCAGAGTTTTTATCTTTTACCAGATATAAATCTCCATTCCATGGGTTGTATACATTTTCTACCTGAACTTTTGTGAGTACCCCGGAAGAATATAGTTGTTTTTCGTAAGAAATAATTCTTGCTTTATCATCATAGGTAATTCCTTTTTGGATAAAGTATTTGTCATTACTACTTTCAGAAGATGATAATACTCTTCCTTGCTGATCAAAAGTGGTTGTTGAGCTGTACGTTTTTCCTTTAGAGGTTCCGGTCTTTGAAATAAGCCTTCCCTTATCATCGTAGCCGAAAGAAATTAGCTTATTAGTTGCCTGCCCACCATCTGTTGTAGAGAGTTCTTTTTGAGAAGTAAGCTGCCCAAGATTATTATAAGTATATTCTTTAGTACCCTTAGGGCTAATAGTTTTTTTGGTTTGCCCAAATCCATTATATTCATATTTGTAAGTGCCATTAGACGGATCATTTAATTCTGATTTTCTTCCCCATGAGTCATATTTGATAATTACGGTATTTTCAGCATATTGTGCCTTAATTTGCTCTCCGACAGCATTGTAAGAGAATGTGATAGTGCCTCCTTTATCTGTAGATGATACTACGTTTCCTAAGGCGTCGGTTGTTTTGGAAGTTGTTCTTGTATAACCATTGAGTTCTTTTTCTGTTGTAGTTCCGCCAACAATTGAAGTTTCCATCTGCTTACCTGTAAATGCTGTAGCGGTAACTTTGGTTGGAAATACAGAATCATCATAAACTATAGTATTCCATTGCCATGCACTTGCCCCTTCAGCATAAGGCTCACTTTCACTTGTTTTTCTTCCTAGTGCATCATATTGAATATCAATATTGAGGAATTGTCCTTGTTGAAATGCTTTTGTAGATGCTTTGTATTTCTGTCCAAACTTATTGGTGTATTTTTTTGAAGTATTTCCATGAGGCTCATGCTGTACTACTATACTGTTGTATTGATCATCTTTAATATATTCAAAAGTGGTTGTTCCACCTAAGCTGGTTTTTGATTTCATTAATTTACCCCATGTATCATATTCGTTTTCTAGAATATTTCCAAGAGGATCAGTCTGTTTTGTAATCTGTCCCCAATTATTGTAAACAATATTGGTAACTAGCCCTAAGTTATCAGTTTTTTTAACAACAAATCTACCCTTTTCATCAAATTGTGTATTTACAGTTTGTGACTGAGAATCTATACTGTTAGTTGTTGTTTTCTGTGTAATATTTCCAAAAATATCATAATTGTAGTTCTCCAGCAGCCATCCTGTATTATCTCTATTCCAGGTTTTCTTTGTCTTCACCGAATTATTTTCGTACGTGTATTCTTCTTTGGAAGACTTGGTGTCATTATATGCCTGTTTGATTTCTGTTTTTTCGTGCGGTCTGCCAATATAATACTCTGCCCCTGTTCCGGATGGGTTATGGAAGTAGGTAAATGCTGAGGTCGTAACGGCATATCCATTATTAATATTGGTAATATTTTGTGACGGGAGATAATAATTTCCGTAGGTAATTGTATTCTCTGCAAAAGTGTTTGTTAAGAAATCTTTTGTTTTGATTATTTTCGGTACAATTGCTGTTACTGTCTTGGACTTATCATTTTCTGAAACTACAGCAGTAACCTGACCATTTATTAATTTGTCAGCTTGGTAAATGGTAGATTTGAAGGTTAATAGCTGGCTATTGTTTTCAGAGATATCCGCCGGGAAAACTTTTGTTTCGTCAGTTGTACGGATAGACCATTCTTTAATGGGTAAACTTTCGTTCAGAGGATCTATTTCCACACCGTTCCATATTTTAGTGTTTTCAAGACCATCCGCGTACCATGATGAACGTGCAGTTTGACGGAATCCAACTGTTCCACGACCCTGTAGATGAGCTAACAATCCTCTGTAACGGAAATCCTGCTTTTTACCTTCTTGTTGCAGTTGTGACACAGCGTAAGATTGTTGAACATTAGCAAGCTCCATAAAAGGATACTTCTCTTTCTTTACAGCCTGATAGAAGTTAGGTGAAGCTACAGGGTCAAGCTCTTTATAGCTGATATCCGTTTTTACACCGCCTTGGGTGATAGAACTGATACGGGCTTCTTTAGAAACATCATAAAAATCAATCCTAATTACTCTGTCTCCTGAAACCCCCCTGATGGGATTGGGGCTGACAAGTATGATCTGGTGAACGGATTGGTTTATTTTAAAGTTGCCTAAAAGCTCCTGCATGTCATATTTGGTTCTTTCATTAAGGTAAGTATGCGGATTATCTCTAAAGCCACTACTATCTCCTAAAGGTCCTTCATTGAATGCATAGCGAATATCATTGTTGAATTTTTTTTCTCCTGCAGATATTTTGATATCAACAGTATTGTAATAATAGATATTAAAAATGGTTAGAGAACCCCCGAGTTTAACTCTTTCTTTTCTATAGTTAAAAGTAACGAAATCACTCTTGCCATCCCTGTCTAGATCATAAGCCTGGTGGCTTGTTCTTTCCACAGTTGCAGTACCATCCTTATTCGAATTAACAAGCTGATCCTTTCGGAATAATGAAAAGCCAGGCTTAAATTCTTCTATAAAGGATTTCCCTGTTGACTGATATAAGTACCAATCTGTAGTAGTATCTGAAGCAGGAACTAATAAATCAGTTTTCCCATCTCCATTGAAATCACCCACAACAGCTCTTTTATTAACTCCCTTAATCCTTTCATCATTGAGATAAAAGCCGCGTTCGATAATTGAGTAAAGGTTATTGGAACCTTTCTGGAATTGAACAATAAATGCACGATTTCCACTATCAAAACGTAAGAAATCTGTTTTTCCATCTCCGTCAAAATCCCCAATTTTGTAAATCTCGAATATATCAGTATCATAAGGATAAAAAGACATCTGAGAATAGGATTGGGATGTATTGATTGTATTATCTAAATTAATAACAATATATCTTTTTCTGTCTTGAAAAGTCTCATCAAACTCAGGAAGACTAATTGGGCCATGAGGGTCTTGAGGTTTTTGAACTTTTGTATGTACAGCATCATTAAATCCCATCATGAGTTCAGAAATTCCGTCTCCATCAAGATCTAATTCGACAAGTCTCAGAGGAGTGGTCTTGAAACTGCTCCCACTTTCCATAGGGTCTATCTCAGGAGTTGTAAGATCATACACAGATTTAGGAAGAACCTTAGTATATTGATGTACTAGCTGATTATTCTGGTTAATCGAATAAACAAATAGTTGGATGTCCTTTGTATCATTGGCTACTTTATAAAAGGCAAATCCTTGTTGATTCTCCAGATTTCCTGATGTGTCTTTGAAAGAAATAGGAAGTGCTTTCTTAAATTCGTCCTTTGTAATATCTAATGAACCAAGAAATGTAAGTTCTTTCACTATCTGTGGTCCATCTAAAGCTTTTCTTGCCAGATACATTCCTGCTGGCTTAGTGGTTGGATTAACGCATACGGCATTAAAACCAGTGCCAGAAATACTTTCACAAGTTCTGAAAGGTTGATCTTTATATTCTAAAGCATCTATTTTTCCATCTCCGTCAAAATCTCCTAATACTCCTGATTCCAGAGAATGACTTGTCGATTGTAACCAGTTGGTGCCCCTTACCGAGCTTTCATATTCAAAGCTTACAGGATTGGCTGATTCATTAGCAGAGTTATATTCAGTAACTTTATCCAGAAATTGGTAATTTGTTCCGTTATTGTCTTTTTTATAAGCAAGACGGTAAGTTTTGAAAGGTTGTAAATGAGAGGTTACAATAATTTCTGACAGAATTTTATTCTGATTGTATTCCAAGCCTTGTACATAAGATTGTTCTTTTAAATCCCTGTCAATATAGATGAATTCAATTGAGTTGAAATGGGGCTTATTTAATGTTTCATTGCCTCCCCATTCTATTGAGGATATTCTCATGACACGATTTAAACTTCTGAAGCCTCCTGGAGTTGACTCAGATGCGTATTTGTAAGTAATGTGATTCCCTTGTGCATCTTTCCATTTTACAATATTATATTCTAAAGGTGTTGTCACTGTTTGACCTCCCCTAAAGCCTGCGGTATTTGCACCATATTGGGCTTGTGACCCATCTTCAAAGGTAACTTCAAAATGTGCAGGTCCGGCATCTTGTCCATTGAGACCGTAGGAGCCTACAGATTTAATTCTGATATTAGAATACTTTTCAGTAATGTACTCAGCACCGTCTTTTCCATATTCTCCAGATTTTAAAATCAATCTCTGTCCGTTGAAACTATAATAATCTGAGTAGTCTAATTGAACTCCTTTGATTTCTCCATCTTTTTCATGGTTTTTTCCGACCCTTGAAATTGATGTTATTCCTGAAAGATTCCAGCTATAGCCTGCAATGCCATTTCCGGTACCACTGGTATATACAAGATTAGCCTGAGGAACTACATTTTTTACTCCTGGTGGCAAAGCAATTGGTAATGTAAATTGTAATTGTCCAGTTCCTGTAACTTCTATATTTCCTTGGGTATCATGGAAGCTTTTACCCGTAGGGGCAGAAGTTCCACTTGGATTATTAGCTCCGGCATTTGAATTTATTGGTCCTCCGCCAGGATTCTCAGTGGCAGGACCTATTTTTGCTATAAAGGGATTCGAAACATCTCCTTTAGCGTTAAAACCTTGTGCCATGACCACTGCCTGCGGATCCTGTACCGTCCGCGAGGTGGATTCTGCCTGGTAGAGTATGGTTTGTGAAAAACCAAAGACCGAACACAAGGATAACATCAATGATGAAAATAATTTCATTGTATTTGTTAAATTATTAGTTGCTATTTTTCTATCTTTTAGTAACATTCCTTCCAAAGACTCTTCCGTCTTTCAAAGTAAAACGTAGTATGTAAACTCCCCAGTCATATCCTGTCATATTGATCTTCACCTGACGGTTTAATCCCGGAATATTCTGTTGTTGGAACTTCCAATGGACTGTACTGTGTTGATACAATGAGACGGATTCAATAAGACTGTCCAGCTCCTCTGTCCAGTCAATGGTTAAGTAATCATTTACAGGGACAGGGTAAAGTCTGACCTGTTTCCAGAATGTTTTTTCATCAATTATAGGCGCCTGTTGTGTAGTAGTGGTTACCTTTGCCTGCTCCTGCAATAGTGTTTCTTTTGGAAGGAGTTGTTCTCCTTTTTTGCCTGCGGCATTTGTTCCTCTGTATCGTTGGTTTCCGGCTTCGTCATATTTGAAATAGACTTCGGTTTGTGAATATCCTAGAAAACCGATGATAAGAGAAAATATCGAAAATAATTTTCTTTTCATGGATGATTATTTTTGAGCAGATAAAAGTTTCTGAATTTGTTGTTCTAATTGTTCAATCTTTTGTGATTGAGATTTTAACCGCTTATTCTGATCTATAGAATAAAGGGTTAACTCTTCAATTTTTTCAAGAAGCTTGGTATTCATTTCTGCGACATTGATTCCGTTTTTTAATACTTCATCAGCAGATGGTATATTAGGTAAATGACCTTTTTCTGAAATATGTTTTTCTACCTCATCCAAAGATTTCAATTGGTAGTCCTTTTTGAAAACATAATCCGCCCAAACATTTGCTTTTACTTCAACTTCTTTAGCCTCGATTTTACCATCGAATTTGGCAATTCCATTATTAAGGAATTTAATCCAGATTCCGCGTGTACCATCCTGAAACCCTACAAAAGACCCTCCATCATTACCATCATTAGGCTGAGCAATAATAATGTTATGCGAATTTCCCAAATTTCTTAAAACAGTATCTCCGATTGATCCCCCATAGCATCCGTTACAACTTACTTTAGCAATCTGAAATCTTCCTATTGAATTTCCTATTTCAAAAAGGGTACTTTCATTGCTATAAACCCTTAATGAAGCAGGTGAGTTGTTATCAGGATCATTTAAACCAATTTTTACTCTTCCATCGCTGGATTGGGTGAGAAGTCTGCTCCAGCTTCCCCATTGAGGATCGCTTGATAATGCATTTCGATAAAAAATTCCTCCATCATTAAAGTTAAGCTGATGGCGCTTGTTTCCTGAATTATCAAACCATGGAGCAATCGTCAACATCCCGGAGTAACTTCCTGTCCCGGGAACTCCTACAACATCTCTAAGTTTAAATTCTGCTTTAACTTCATGATTGTAAGCAGATGGTAAATCATTTGTGTTTCTGGTGTCATGAACAGTCAGTGCTGGTGCATTTTGTGCATAGGCTAAGCTTGAGAATGCCATTCCGGTAATCAGTAGTGTTTGTTTCATATATTATAAATAAGTTTAAAAATTGTTTTTGGAAATATTAGAAACAGTAGTATTTCTAAATAAGATGTAAATTGTATTGTCAAATTTGAGTGGCTATTTAAGTTTGAGCAAAGATAATAAATAGACACTAAAAAGTGTGTAAAAGAGTTAAATAATGTTAATCTTTAGATAGCTGTTTAATATCTTTGTTATGG
Organism: Chryseobacterium sp. UNC8MFCol; assembly: GCF_000482305.1. NCBI lineage: Bacteria > Pseudomonadati > Bacteroidota > Flavobacteriia > Flavobacteriales > Weeksellaceae > Chryseobacterium > Chryseobacterium sp. UNC8MFCol. The sequence continues at coordinate 160,434 of NZ_AXUZ01000003.1, read as the reverse complement.
TAAGGAATAATTTAAAAAGAATGGCATTTATTTTGGTAATCAATAACAATTGGATGAAAAAAATAATTTTAAATAAAAAGAAGTCATGGAAATGATAAATTTATTTTGCATTCCAACTAAGTTTCGATAGAATTTACTCATTTTAGAAAAAAACTTTACCTTTGTAGCAATGAATCTTTTAAGATGGATACTCGCAATTTATTTCATGGCGTTAGCATTAATGCCATGTGAAGATGTATCTCATCCTTTAGATTCTGGAAATAAGAAAATATCTTTAACTGTTCATGGCGTTCATTCAACAGAAAAAGGGGATATCTGTTCGCCACTTTGTGCATGCAGCTGCTGCCAGATTGCAGTTTCTGTATTTAAAATGGATCCTCTGTTAGAAATTCCGGAACCGATTCAAGCTTATTTCTCCAAGAAAATCCTATTTCGTAAAAACGATTTCGCCTACCAGGTATACGATCCTATCTGGCAACCTCCCAAAATTTAATTTTTATTGACCTTTAGAAAGTTAGCTTTCTGAACAGTATGAAACTTTGCAATACCATTGCAGAGCTTTTCAGGATATTTTTGCTGCAGTATTTTCTACTGTATGCATTTATTTTCAATAAAAATTAAATATAGATCGTGTTAGATAAAATAATAAAATTTAGTATTAAAAATAAGGTGATCATAGGTCTCATGACCTTAATCTGGATCATCTGGGGAGTCTGGAGCGCTACCAAACTTCCTATAGATGCTGTACCGGATATCACCAATAATCAGGTTCAGATCATTACCGTATGCCCAACATTGGCAGGACAGGAAGTAGAGCAGTTGGTAACTTTTCCGATAGAGCAAAGTATCGCCAATGTTCCCGGCATTCAGGAAACAAGAAGTATCTCCAGGTTTGGACTTTCCGTAATTACCGTAGTATTCAAAGAAGAGGTTGATGTTTACTTTGCAAGACAGCTGATCAGCGAACAATTAAAAAATGCAGTGGAAGAAATTCCCAAAGGCGTTGGAACTCCTGAACTTGCTCCTGTAAGTACAGGTCTGGGCGAAGTATACCAGTACATCCTCCACCCTAAAAAAGGAAGTGAGAAAAAATACAATGCCAAAGAACTCCGTACCATGCAGGACTGGATTGTCAGAAGACAGCTCAACGGAACACCGGGCGTAGCTGAGATCAACAGTTTCGGAGGCGAGTTAAAACAATATGAAGTAGCTATTGATCCCAACCGATTGAAAGCGATGGGAATCAGTATTAGCGACTTGTTTACAGCACTTGAAAAAAATAATCAGAATACCGGAGGGGCCTATATTGATAAAAAGCCCAACGCTTACTTTATCCGTGGTATCGGACTGGTATCCTCTCTGGAAGATATAAAAAATATAGCCGTAAAAAACGAAACAGGGAGTGTTCCTATTTTTGTAAAAGATGTTGCAGATGTGCGTCTTGGAAGCGCTGTTCGTTACGGAGCATTAACATATAACGGAAAGGTAGATGCGGTAGGAGGAGTCGTGATGATGCTGAAAGGAGCCAACAGTAACGAGGTCGTAGAAAATGTAAAAGCTAAGATCCCTACCATTCAGAAATCTCTTCCGGATGACGTGGTGATAGAGCCATTCCTGGACAGAACAGATTTAGTAAGCAGAGCCATCAGTACTGTTGAAAAAAACCTGATGGAAGGAGCTTTGATCGTGATTTTCGTTCTTGTGGTCTTTCTTGGGAATCTGAGAGCAGGACTTATCGTAGCCTCCGCCATTCCGCTTTCGCTCTTATTTGCGTTGGGAATGATGAATGTTTTTGGGGTAAGTGCCAACCTGATGAGCTTAGGAGCCATAGACTTTGGCCTTATTGTAGATGGAGCCGTTATTATTGTTGAGGCCACTCTGCATTTGTTACACAATAAAAATAAAGGAGTGCTGACCCAGGTTCAAATGGATCAGGAAGTAGGAACCGCAGCCTCAAAAATGATGAATAGTGCCATATTCGGGCAGATTATCATTCTGATTGTGTATGTTCCGATCCTTACTTTAGCGGGTGTAGAGGGAAAAATGTTCACGCCGATGGCTAAGACGGTAGGTTTTGCCATCATTGGAGCAACTATTTTGTCAATCACCTACATTCCGATGATGAGCGCCCTGTTTTTATCTAAAAAGATTTCGCACAAGGAGACTCTTTCCGATAAAATGATGAACGCAATTCAGAAAGTATACCAGCCATTATTACAAAAAGCGATCAGAATAAAATATATTATTGTTTCCGCAACCGTTGCGATTTTTATTGTAGCTGCTTTCATCTTTAAAGGGATGGGGGGAGAATTTATTCCACAGCTGCAGGAAGGTGATTTTGCCTTTCACTGTATTTTGCCGCAGGGTAGCTCACTGAGTCAGAGTATAGAAACCTCGATGCAGGCTTCAAGGATCATCAAGCAGTTTGATGAGGTGAAAATGGTGGTAGGAAAAACAGGTTCAGCTGAAGTGCCTACCGACCCGATGCCACCAGAGGCTACTGATATGATTGTCGTATTAAAACCGCAAAGTGAATGGAAAAGCAAAAAATCATACAACGAACTCGCCGATGAGATCAGCGAAAAGTTAGAAACAATTCCGGGAGTATTTTTTGAAAAAAACCAGCCGATCCAGATGCGATTCAATGAATTGATGACAGGGATCAGACAGGATGTAGCCGTGAAGATTTTTGGTGAAAACCTGGATTCACTGGCAGTATATGCTGATAAAGTAGGAAAAGTGATTCAGTCGGTAGATGGTGCCACTGCGCCTCAGATTGAAAGGGTGAGTGGGTTACCTCAAATCAACGTACAATACGACAGAACAAGAATTGCCAATTACGGATTAAATATCGAAGATGTTAACAATGCCGTAAGTACAGCATTCGCCGGAAAAGCGGCCGGACAGGTTTTTGAAAATGAAAGACGTTTTGATTTAGTGGTTCGTCTGGACAGCCTTCACAGGTCAGATATTTCCGATGTTAATAATTTAATGATTACCACTGCTACAGGAGCCCAGATCCCATTATCACAGGTAGCCAATGTAAGCTATAAACTGGGCCCTGCACAGATCAGCCGTGAATTGGGGAAACGTAGAATTGTAATCGGGTTTAACGTAAAAGGACGTGACGTGGAAAGCGTGGTAAAAGATATTCAGGCAAAACTGGACAAAGAGATCAAATTACCTTCAGGGTATTATTTTACCTATGGCGGACAGTTTGAAAACTTACAGGAAGCAAGCAAGCGTTTGATGATTGCCGTTCCCGTATCATTGCTTCTGATTTTTATGTTGCTGTATTTTACATTCCGCTCATTTAAGCAGGCCGGTTTGATCTTTACAGCGATTCCGATGAGTGCTATCGGAGGAGTGTTTGCTCTTCTGCTGAGAGATATGCCATTCAGTATCAGTGCCGGAATCGGATTTATTGCCCTCTTTGGAGTTGCCGTACTGAACGGGATTGTATTGATAGGAACATTCAACCAGCTTGAAAAAGAAGGCGAAAAAGACCTTCTGAAAAGGGTATATGAAGGAACAAAAAGCAGGTTAAGACCGGTTTTGATGACCGCTACAGTAGCTTCATTAGGATTTTTGCCAATGGCTATCTCCACCGGAGCAGGGGCCGAGGTTCAAAAACCTTTGGCAACAGTGGTAATCGGTGGTCTGGTATCCGCAACATTCCTTACACTATTTGTTTTACCGATGCTGTATATTATTTTTAATACAAAGATTTTGAAAAGAAAAAGCAATAACACAGGAACTTTTACCATTGTTCTTGTTTTAGGACTGATGATGCTGGGACAGACTTTTAAAGCTCAGTCTAAGCCGATGTCCGTAGAGCAGGCTGTACAGATGGCAGTAGATAATAACTTAACTTTAAAATCAAAAGATCTAAGTATAAAATCAGCTGAAGCATTACGGCCTACTGCCAAAGAACTTCCCAAATTAAGTTTTGAAACGCAGTTGGGACAATACAACAGTCGTAATTTCGATCAGTCTTTTGCGATCTCTCAAAGCATTCCTTTTCCGACATTATTTAAAGCAAAAAAGGAACTGATCAATGAGAATATTAAAAGCAGACAGATTGATAAGGAAATAACAGCCAATGAATTGATCAGACAGGTCAGGACTTACTATTATCAAATTGAATATCTTCAGTATAATAAAGCGCAGCTGTCAAGTCTGGACAAAGTGTATGAAGACTTTATCAGAATTGCAACGGTGAGATTTAAAGCAGGTGATATTAAAAAAATTGAGATAAACACGGCAGAAACACAAAAAGGAGAGATTGATCTGTTATTAAGACAGAATGAAGTGTATTTAAATAATGCCTATAAAAATTTAAAAACAGTTTTAAATACTTCAGAAGATTTTGAAGTTCCTTTTAATCAGAATTATGAGCCTCTGAAAGCAGAAAATGTCCTTGATAGTGCCGTTGTTGCTAACAACCCGTTAGTAAAGGCTTTTTACCAGGATATGGAAATTGCCGAGAAGAATAAAAAGGTGGAGAAATCTATGGGATTACCTGATTTCAGTTTGGGATATACAAACCAGTCATTGATCGGTTTTCAGACTGTCAACGGGCAGGAAAGATATTATGGATCCGGAAATCGGTTCAGTGCTGCTACAGTGGGAGTTTCTATTCCGTTGACGTTCGGAGCGACCAAGGCGAGAATCCAATCGCTGGAATACGAAAAACAGGTAGCTGAAACAAATGCAGCCATGCAGAAGAAGCAGCTTACCACTCAGTTGGAAAATGCATTCAGCCAGTATCAGCAGGACATCCAGCAGTATGATTATTATACCAATCAGGCTATCCCTAATGCTGATAAAATTGTGAAAGCAGCTCAGCTGGGATATAAAACGGGAGAAATATCGTACGTAGAATATCTTTTTGCTTTGCAGACGGCAACCAATATTCAGTTAAAATACCTGGAATCGATCCAGCAAGTCAATCTGGCTGTAGTAACTATTAATTCAATCATTAATAAATAATTATGAAAACGCTGCTCAAAACATCTTCGTATCATCCGATGAAAGCAGCGGTATCATACGACCTTATAAAAATAAATATTTGCATATGAAACTCAAATATAATATCATATCCCTTGCTCTTGTTTCGCTCTTTATTGTAAGCTGTGGAAAAAAGGAGGCCTCAACAGAAAAGGCCGCTGAAAAAACTCCGGAAAAGACCGAACAGAAGCAAGCTGCAAAAGAAGAAGCTCCGGCAACCATCGCTGCATTAACAGAAGAACAAATGAAATCAGTAGGAGTAGCTGTAGGACCTGTGGAAATGAAAGAACTGACATCCACCATCAAAGCAAACGGTTTATTAAGTGTTCCTAACAATAATAAAGCAACCATTACTTCTCTGTACGGAGGAATTATAAAAACCCTAAATATACAGGTAGGAAGTATTGTAAAAAAAGGACAGGTAATCGCCACCATTGCCAATCCTGAATACATTCAGCTTCAGGAAGATTATCTGACTACCAACAGCAGAATAACCTATGCAGAGCAGGAGTTCAGAAGACAAAGAGAACTTTTTGACAATGATGCGGGTGCGAAGAAAAATCTACAAAGCGCCGACGCCGAATTGCGAACTCTGAGAACCAAAAGAGCTTCCCTTTTAAAACAACTTCAGATGATGGGGATAAGCCCGGGTAGTGTGAATAACGGAAATATGAGATCCGGACTGGTGATTACTTCTCCAATCAGTGGAACCGTGAGCGGAATCACGGCACAGATCGGAAGTTATGTGGATATCTCGTCCCCTGTAGCTACAGTGATTGACAATGGTTCCATTCACCTGGATCTTCAGGTTTTTGAAAAAGACCTTCCAAAGATGAGAGTGGGGCAAATTGTTCATTTTAATCTGACAAATAATCCTGAAACAGAATATGACGCAAGGATTTACAGTATAGGATCCTCATTTGAAAATGAAAGCAAAACCATTTCGATGCACTGTGAAGTGATCGGTAATAAAGCAGGATTGATAGACGGAATGAATATCACAGGTATCGTAAGCCTCGATAAAACAACAACGCCGGCCGTTCCTACTTCTGCCATTGTAGAAGCAGACAGCAAATATTATGTTTTTGTTCAAACCGATAAAAAACCGGAAGAAGAACATGAGGAAAAAGGAAAACCTCATCCTAAAACGACCAATTTTGAAAAAATAGAAGTGGTGAAAGGAACTTCAGATATGGGATATACAGCTATTACACCTATTGGCGAGATTCCTGCTGATGCAAAAATTGTGGTGAAAGGTGCCTTTTTTGTCAATGCCAAACTTGTCAATTCAGGTGAACATGAATAAGTCGTAATGAATGTGATCTGGAATCAGCTCAATATCAGATTTTATCCTTAAATTGGAACTGTTTACCAAATAGTTGATTGAAGTATAAAACGGGCTGGTAGGAAGTAAAGATTATCTTACAGTATTTAATAAACGATTCTACTATGCTATTAAACAAAAGAATATCAATCGGGTATTTCCTTCGCGGAATACAATCTCAGATTTTGTTCATCGGGATATTTGCAGTAGCCATAGGGCTTTTAGATATGCTCCCATGGTTCAGAAAAATTTCTCTTCCATTAAATATTCCGGCACTGCTGGGAACGGCCGTGTCACTTCTTCTCGCGTTCAGGACTTCGCAGTCATATGAGAGATGGTGGGAAGCCAGAACAGTCTGGGGAGCAATTGTCAATGATTCCCGCTCTTTGGTAAGATTGGTCATACAGTTTATGCCGGCAGGAGAAGATAAAACTATTAAAGACTTTGCGGAAAGACAGATCATCTGGACTTATGCTCTGGGAGAATCCTTAAGAAAACAGCCTTTTTCAGAAAAGGTACAGGAATATCTTAAAAAGAATACTATCAGTGCTCTCAATATTCCTAACGCTCTGTTGGATGCGCATTCCAAACAATTGAAAGAGGTTGCGGTATCAAAGGGCTTAACAGATTTTCAACAAATGCAGCTGAACGATATGATCACCAGGCTCTGCGACAGTATGGGAAAATGTGAGAGACTGAAAAATACTGTTTTCCCAAGATCTTACAGTGTCTTAGTTCATATTTTGATCTATGTTTTTGCCGCAATCCTTCCTTTCGGGCTGGATGATTCACAGCTCGCAATAGAAATAGGAATTACTTTCCTGATTCCGATTGTATTCATTGCTATTGAAAAAACATCGATCATAATGCAGGATCCATTTGAAAATACCCCCGTGGATACCCCGATGACTTCTTTGGCGCAAACCATTGAAATCAATATCAGACAAATGACAGGTGAGCAAAATGTTCCTCTAAAAAAAGAAAATACATTGTATTATGAAATGTAATTAAAAACCATACTCATATTATGGAAAAAGTAAAAACACAAATACAGACAGCCTCTGCAGCCAGCAAACACAAAAAAAACCTGCTGATTGTACTTGCCTTAAGCGGTACTTACCTCATTGCTGAGGTAATAGGAGGAATTGTTACCAATAGTCTTGCTTTATTAGCAGATGCCGCGCACATGTTGACGGATGTGGTAGGACTGCTTTTAGCATTTATTGCTATAAAAATCGGGGAAAGAAAAGCAGATCCCTCAAAGACATACGGATATTACCGGACTGAAATATTGGCAGCAGTGATCAATGCCGTTGTCTTGTTGGGAATCTCAGTATATGTTTTAGTGGAAGCCTACAAACGTTTTCAGGATCCGCCGGAAGTACAAAGTACATCGATGCTGATTGTGGCAGGAATCGGATTAATAGTCAATATTGTTGGTTTAATGATTCTGAGAAAAGATTCCGAAGCCAGCCTGAATATGAAAGGGGCTTATTTCGAAGTTCTTTCTGATATGCTGACTTCTGTTGGAGTAATGATCGCAGGAGTCATTATGCTGACTACAGGTTGGTATTATGCCGATCCTTTGATTTCAGCAGCGATCGGATTATTGATTTTCCCCAGAACATGGAAACTGCTGATGGAAGCCGTGCATGTTTTACTCGAAGGAACACCGAAAGATGTCAATATTCAGGAACTCCGTACCTCCCTGGAGAAAACTCCCGGGGTAAAAGATGTTCACGATCTGCACGTATGGTCTCTTACTTCAAGCGTGAATGCTATGAGTGCTCACATTGTAAAGGATGAAGCTTATGCCCAGAATCAATTATTAAAAACATTAACAGATCAGACGACTAAAAATTTCAAGATCAGCCATACCACTTTTCAGATTGAAGAGGAAGGATATCAAGAAAATGAAGTTCATCTGTAAAAATTAAATGGTTACAATGAAAAAAGATATCGAAAGCAAACTCATTGATAAAAACACCAAACCTACAAGTATGAGGATTCTGGTGTATGATTTTCTAAGCTCTCAGGATGCAGCCATGTCTCTTTCTGAAATAGAAAATCACTTTGATAATGCGGACAGAATTACGATTTACAGGACCTTAAAAACATTCGAAGAAAAAGGTATTGTTCACAGTATCCAGGAAAATACCACCACAAAATACAAATTGTGTGAAGATGATTGTGATGAAAACACACACAAAGACTGGCATCTGCATTTCTATTGTAAAATATGTAAACAAACCACTTGTAAAGAAGATATTTCTTTTCCCGAAAACATACAGACCAACTTCAGAATCGACGAAGTAAGGCTCTTTGCTAAAGGAATCTGTGAAAATTGTCTTGAAAGTTTGCAATAGCATTGCATCAGTCTCACCTTTAAATTTGTATAAAAATTCACTTATGGAAAAATGCTGTAGTACAACCCCGGAAAAACCAGATACAAAAGGACACCAACATAATCATTCAGAAGGAGACGGACACGACCATGACGGTCATGATCACTCTCATGATTCAGGAGATCAGACTGTTTTTCAGATGTTTCTCCCGGCGATTATATCCTTTGCGCTTCTGTTGATAGGAATTGCTTTTGATAATTATATAAAACCTTCATGGTTTGCAGGTTGGGTACGTTTAGTATGGTATTTGGCGGCTTACATTCCTGTAGGTCTTCCCGTATTGAAAGATGCTTATAAAAGTATTATCAAAGGAGATGTCTTTTCAGAATTCTTTTTGATGAGTATTGCTACCATCGGTGCTTTTATTATCGGAGAATATCCTGAAGGAGTAGCGGTAATGCTTTTCTATGCCGTAGGAGAAGTCTTCCAGACTATGGCTGTTTCCAGAGCAAAAGGAAATATAAAAGCATTGCTTGATCAGCGTCCCGATGAGGTAACAATTATCGAAAACAACCAGCCTAAAACGATTAAAGCAAAAGAAGCCGGAATAGGAAATACCATCCAGCTGAAACCAGGTGAAAAACTTGCGCTGGACGGAGAACTGCTTTCAGATTCAGCCTCATTTAACACGGCTGCATTGACCGGTGAAAGTAAGCCTGACACCAAAAATAAAGGCGAAGCTGTACTCGCAGGGATGATCAATATGAACAGTATTGCCCTTGTGAAGATTACCACAGCCTATGAAGACAGTAAATTAAGTAAAATATTAGAACTGGTTCAGAACGCAACAGCCCAAAAAGCTCCTACAGAATTATTTATCAGAAAATTTGCAAAGGTATATACACCCATTGTTGTGATGCTTGCTATCGGAATCTGTTTATTACCGTATTTCTTTGTCAGTGACTATCAATTCAGAGATTGGTTATACAGAGCATTGATCTTCCTGGTAATTTCTTGCCCTTGTGCATTGGTAATTTCCATCCCGTTAGGATATTTTGGAGGAATCGGAGCTGCCAGCCGAAATGGTATTCTGTTTAAAGGAAGTAATTTCCTGGACGCCATTGCAGAAATTCAGAATGTCGTGATGGACAAGACCGGAACCATGACAGAAGGGGTCTTCAAAGTTCAGGAAGTAACCATTGCTCCTGAATTTAATAAAGATGAAATCCTTCAGCTAGTGAATGTTCTTGAAAGCAAAAGTACCCACCCTGTGGCAACAGCCATACATAATTATGTAGGAGATATCAACTATTCCATCCCATTGGAAAATGTGGAAGAAATAGCTGGCCATGGACTGAAAGCTACCGTTAACGGGAAAGAACTTTTAGTCGGGAACTTTAAATTAATGGACAAATTCAATATCAGCTATGATATTAATCATGCCAATATTGTATATACTGTCATTGCTGTGGCCTACGATAAAAAATTCGCAGGATACATTACCATTGCAGACAGTATCAAAGAAGATGCAAAAATAACGGTGGATAATCTGCATAAGATGAATGTAAAGGCTACCATGCTGAGTGGTGACAAGAGCACTGTAGTAAAATATGTGGCAGACCAGCTGGGTATTGATAATGCGTTCGGAGATCTTTTACCGGAAGATAAAGTGAATAAAGTAAAAGAAATCAAAGCCAAAAACCAGACCGTAGCTTTCGTTGGAGATGGTGTGAATGATGCGCCGGTAGTCGCTTTAAGTGATGTAGGAATTGCCATGGGCGGTTTAGGAAGTGATGCTACCATTGAAACTGCCGACGTAGTGATTCAGGATGATAAACCAAGTAAAATCCCAATGGCCATCAATATCGGTAAACAGACTAAAAAGATCGTTTGGCAGAATATTATTTTAGCTTTTGCCGTAAAAGCAGTAGTGTTGGTTCTGGGAGCCGGAGGTCTTGCCACCATGTGGGAGGCAGTGTTTGCGGATGTTGGTGTGGCGCTTTTAGCGATTTTAAATGCAGTAAGAATTCAGAGAATGAAGTTTTAAGTAGCCAAAAAGGCAGAAAATAAAGATGGCAGATTAATTGCAGGAAATAATAAACATACGACTAAATTATATTGAAAAAGCTCTGCTGAATACTGTTCAGTGGAGCTTTTTTATACAACGAATTCACGAATAGCATCTATGTGCTTGTGTGGTACCATCAATTTTTACCACATAGGCTTTTAATTTTCTCAATATTGTTTTGACTTGTCTTTGTGCGTCCCCAAAAACATAAGTGATAAAGAAAAAGCTCCGCTGATGCTGTTCAACAGAGCTTTTATTAACAAGATTAAATTGTATAAAAGAAACTAATTTTTTTGATAGAGAAACCAAACACTTTCTACCTGCGGATTGGGAAATATTTCTGTAAAACTTACGCTTTCCAACAATGCAATTTGCTGTGTATCTCCAGCAGTCGCCGTTCTTATTTGATCACGGTAAGGTCTTGTATTCAAAGGTCGCAATAATATCAATTTGGTGACAGATACAGTTTTGTTATTTTTATAGGTAACAGTTTAATTTCAGCTTTGTCAAAAGAGTACATTAAAAAACATCAATGACATTCATCATGAATGAAGCGGAAAACAATTTTGAAGTAGTATATTTGTAACACAGAATCTATCGTTGAGGTTATTAATTTCCATATTTATTATTTTCACTGTTGCAATACGCCCCGTGTTGCCACTGGTAAATTATGCCGTCAACTATGACTATATTGTAAAGAATCTTTGTGAGAACAGGAATATTCCGCAGTCTACCTGTAAAGGGAAATGCTATGTGGAAAAAGAACTGGCAAAGACAGAAAAACAATCCACCGGCTCTCAAAATATCAAGATTGCAGGATTAGATGTGTTTCTTTCTCACGACATATTTTCCTTTGCAGATAAAGACGAAATGGGGTCCCGGATAAAAATAACAGACTCCAATTATTCTGACTCTCATACTACAGAATACTTTTCCCGCGTATTCCATCCTCCGTTAGTTTAAAACCTGTGATTAAAACTAAGTTTTTAGTTCTTTTGGATCGGGTCCGGATTGCCTACAGGTAACATTCTGATCTTACTCAATAGCCAACTTGGTTTAAGCGCGATGTATATTTTATCTAACAGTATCATTAATTTCAATTGTAATATCAAAATGAAATCACCTATTATTTTGGCAGTTGTACTGTCAATATCCCTGTTTTCCTGCGCGAAAGAAACGCCGCAGGTAAAGCATAAATCCCATATGGCTTCTTCAAAGGAAAATATGAAGAATGTACAGGTGGTGAATGAAGAAGATCCGATCTGTCATATGAAAACGGCAAACTTCCTTAAAGATACAGCAGTCTATAAAAATAAAACTTACGGCTTCTGTAGTTCTTACTGTAAAGACGAATTCAAAAAAAATCCTGAGAGCTATGCCCAAAAGTAAGTCAAATAATAATAAGACTAAAATCATAATTCCTATTGCGGTTATTGCCTTACTTTTCCTGGGGATTGGAGTAGGAATGAGCTATTTTGAGAAGAACCTCTATACGGTAATGAAAGTTCCCGATTTTGAACTTACAGATCAGAATAATAAAAAAATAACCAATAGGGATATGCTGGGGAAAGTATATCTGGTAGAGTTTTTCTTTAGCAAATGCCCTACGATATGCCCCGTTATGAATACCAATATGAAGGCCGTTCAGAATCAGATTAACAATCCGGATTTTGGTATTATCTCTATCAGTATTGATCCTGAAAATGATACTCCTGCAGCTTTACAAGAACATGCCAAAAGAATTGGAGCCACATCTCCCAACTGGCACTTTCTGACAGGAGACAGAACGTATATCGGAAATCTTGCCGATAAATTTAATATCTACGTCGGAGATCAGGAAGATGAAGGGGAAAGCCTTAATCATAGTGGCATGATTGCTCTGGTAGATCAGGAAGGGAATATCCGATGCAGATACAATAAAGATAATATGCCTATATTGTACTACTCTGGACTGAATTATGATGATCCGGAAGGAAAAACTCCCAAACTGAATGGGAAGTATCATCCTGATCGCGAAATTCTGATTGAGGATATTAAGAAATTACTAAAGTAGGAAAGGAAGAAAGGAAGAGGGAAGACGGAGGTACTGATCGTTCATCAAAGGAATTATAGTGACTTGGTTTCATTTAACGAGATAAAAAAGATGTACATGTGTTCCGTCTTCGAGCTTCATGCCTCACCCGCAGAATAATATTGTTTAACCATACAACAAAACGTTATGAAGATTTTAAAAATAGCTGCTCTAGGTGCAGTTTTAGCGACTCAGTTTACCTTTGCCCAATTTAAGCAAACCCCTTTGCCATACGCTTATAATGCGTTGGAAGGTTCTATCGATGCACAAACGATGGAGATTCACTATTCAAAACACGGAGCTGCTTATGCTGCCAATTTGAATAAGGCGATCGCAGGAACTCCCCAGGAGAAACAAACTTTGCTTCAGATTCTTTCTGAAACGTCAAAGCTGAGTCCTGCGGTTAGAAATAATGCCGGCGGACACTACAATCATGAGCTTTTCTGGACGATCTTAACTCCTGAAAAAAATACGCAGCCTTCTGCAAAATTAGCTAAGGCTATTAATGAAACTTTTGGTAGTCTTGATGCTTTTAAAGAAAAAATGAGCAAGGCAGGCGCAGACCGTTTCGGTTCAGGATGGGCATGGCTTTCTGTGGATAAAAACGGAAAACTATTCGTTTCATCAACTCCTAACCAGGATAACCCGTTGATGGATATCGTGGAAGAGAAAGGAACTCCTATTTTAGGAATTGATGTCTGGGAGCATGCCTATTATCTTAAATACCAGAATAAAAGAGCGGATTATCTTTCGGCGATCTGGAATGTGCTGAACTGGAAAGAAGTAAGCAAAAGATATGACGATGCCTTAAGCAAGAAATAAACCTTATGAAATTATTTTACAGCATACTCTTTACCTGCTATATGGTGTTCAGACCTCTGATACCACTGGCTGAGTATGCTGTAAATTATGATTATATTGTCAATAGTCTCTGTGTCAATAAGAGCAAACCGGAGCTGCATTGTAACGGGAAATGTTACCTTGGCAAAGAGCTGGCAAAAGCAAACAGCGATTCAGAATCTACACCATTTAACAAAATAAAAAATTCAGGGCAGAAAATTCTCGATATCTATATTCTTCCTGATATTACAAAGGTGGCCATTACTGAAAAAATTCTATTTTTCATAGGTACCTTCATTTACAAAACAGACTATTCTTTTCTGTTTCTGAAACACATTTTCAAACCACCGGTTTTTTAAATTTCAACAATTCACTTATAGAAATTGAACTGCAAAAGTTTCAAAAGTTTACTTAGAATTTGTAAGTAAGTAAAATGTCGTGGGTAGAATGTTCACAAATTTTGAAAATATCTGATTTTTCAAAATTCACACGTGTGCATCTCAACCGTTTACTGACAGGCTTTATAGTAACTTACCTGTTATACAGCTTTTGTGCCTTTTGTGGTGAAAAAATCAAATCCATTTAATTTAAAAATAAACAATGAAAATGTATCAATTTTTCATAATGGGTCTACTGTTGACGGTCGTTTCCTGTACTCTCGACAAAACAAATTATGAAGATGAAATCAACACAGCTGTTCCTGAACATTATGAATTTAAGGAAGCCGCTGCCATTACCAAAGAAGATTATACGATAAGCATTGAAGCATTGAACGGAACATTCTATCAGGGGTATAATGAAATCCGTTTGAAGATTCGCAATGCCCAGACCAAGGAGAATGCCAGTGTATCAGACATCACATTTTTACCTGTTATGACTAATGGCAACGGAAACAAGACCTCATGTCCTCATCGGTCTTCTCTGAACAGCCAGGCCGGTGGTCAATATTTTACCGGATACTCTGTGTTTACCAGTACAAGCAATGCAGGAAGAACCTGGAAGTTATATATGAGTTTTACCGTGAATCAAAAGACTTATACGATAGATAAAGAAGTGACCGTGCAGGAGCAACCTAATAAAAACCTCAATATGACTTCATTTACAGGGAATGACGGAGAACAATATTTTATTGCGCTTGTATCCCCTCAAAAACCACAGGTCGCAGAAAACAAACTGGTTGTCGGAATTTATAAATACAATCAACCTACCGCTTCAGAAGGAAGTTTTCCGGATCCGGCGCAATTTTCATACAGCGAGGTAAGTGGCTACACATTGCTGCTAGATCCAAGAATGCCGGAGCCTTCAATGGGAAATCACTCATCACCGAATAATAAAGATTTGATCCAGGGAAATGACGGTTTGTATCATGGAGTGGTCAATTATACGATGACCGGAAACTGGACATTAAACTTCATTATGCTGAACCAGAACGGGAAAATCATTAAAGGAACTAAGGTTTCTACCGATTTTACGCCCGGTGTTGAAGGGGCGAAAAGTGAACTTTTTATCGATACTTTATTCTAATTTCATGAAACAATCAGGACTTATTTTTGTCTTTTTGGGTATGTTGCTCAATGCACAGCACAGACCGGTAAGCAAAGACAGTATTGCCCTTTTGGATGAAATAAAAGTAAAAGGGGATCAAAAGAAAATTGAAACAAAAATGAAAATGGCTGTTTCAGTGGATGAATTTCTGGCATCTTCCGATAAGATAAGTTTTATCAAACGGGGAGCCTATGCCTGGGAACCCTTACTGAATAATATGAGTACGGAACGTTCTACAGTGACGATTGACGGGATGCATATTTTCGGGGCATGTACAGATAAAATGGATCCGGTTACCTCTTATCTGGAGAGCAACAATCTTTCTTCTATTGATATAAAATCAGGACAGCAAGGAAGCATGCATGGAGCAACTATTGCCGGAAGTATTGACCTGAAAAGGAAAAGCACTCCTTTCGGTCTTGAAAAAAAATGGGGTGGTGCCTACCAGACAGGTTTTGAGTTTAACAATAAACAGGCTTTTAATCTGGGATCTGTATCCTATTCAGGGAATAGATTTGTGATTGATGGAAGCATTTCTTACCGGAAAGCAGGGAATTATGATAATGGAAATGGTGATGAAGTAAAACATTCTCAATTTACCAAATTCAACACCGGATTAGGAGTTGCCTATAAAACAGGTCCTTTATCTTCCCTACGCGTTGATGCTATTTTTGATATGGCAAAAAATGTAGGATTTCCTGCATTGCCCATGGATTTATGGCTTTCCCGTGCTATGATTACCTCAGCTTCTTATAAACAATTGTATAAAGAAAGCCTGATCAAATCGTGGGATACTAAAATCTATTTCAACACCATAGAACATTATATGGACGATAGCAACCGACCGGAAAATCTTGTTCATATGGATATGCCAGGCTGGAGCACGACGTACGGGCTCGTTTCTACGGTGAATGTAAAGAAGGAAAGATATGCCTCCGAACTTCAGCTTAATGCGTATCATAATGTTTCGATTGCCGAAATGAGGATGTATCCGCAGGACCGGAGCAGGAGAACAATGTTTGCTTACTCCTGGCCCTGGGTGACGACACGGTTTATAGGGCTTTCCATGAATAATGTATGGGATATTTCTGAGAATAGCCGACTCAATTTTGGCGGATCGCTGGGCCTGAATTATAATCAATCGAAGTATGCGGAATTCAACTGGATTTTTCATCCGGGAGCACCACAGCAGAAAACGAGGATTCTGCCTGCTTTACATGCTGGATATCAGCTCAATGTAGATCAGTTTAATTTCTCTGTAGGAACGGGATATGGTCATAGAGCTCCTTCAGTTTCGGAGGGATACGGATATTATATCTACAACAGTTTTGACCGTTATGATTATATCGGAAATCCTGACTTAAAAAATGAAGTTTCCTATGAAAGCAATGCCAGTGCAGGTTTTAAAACTGATAAACTGAGTATTGAAGCGAAGGTGAACTATTTTTATATTCAGAATTACATCATCGGAAGGATTTTAAGTTTGGGAAGTCCGATGAACTATCAGTCGGTGGGCGTGAAAGCCTACACTTCTCTGGATCATGCGACCCTCGTTAATTTGTCCCTGAATACTGCATATACTATTACCCCTGATTTACATTGGAAAGGAACATTAACGTATGCAAGAGGTAAGGATGATAAAGGGAAAAACCTGCCATTCATCCGCCCGCTGAGCTATCTGACCTCTCTCCATTTTATGCACCGTAATTTGGGATTTCAGACGTCTGTAAACGGAGATTTTCTCCAGATGAATTACAGCCCGGAATATGGAGAAGATGAGACCCCGGCGTTTACCGTATGGAATGTTTCGGTGGACTATACCTTCAGAATCAAACAATTTAAAACCGTTCTCCAGGTGGGAGCCGAAAATCTTTTAAACAAATATTACAGTACCTACGCAGATTGGGGAAATATTCCAAGGATGGGACGTAATGTTTTCACGGCTTTAAAATTCAGCTTTTAAGCAAAAACAGGGATACGGTCCTATTACTATAAAACAACAACATTAAAATTTACAACAATGCAACATTTAAAAAAATACCTTTTATTATCAGCTTTTACCTTAGGATTAACTTCTTGTCAGAACACCGATGATAATCCTGTCGCCAATAATGTCACCCTGGAATTCAATAATACATTCAAGAGCCAGACTATTGTGCTGGGAGATGCCACCTCAGGTAAAGCTACCGTAAACATTTCTGCGGAAGGACAGGTGCATCAGTTCTCGGAATTGAAATATGTCATCAGTAATATCCGTCTTATCAAAGCCAATGGTGATGAAATTCCCTATCACATTAATGATCTTGACCAGGGAGCTACCGTAGTAGATCAGTCTAAACCCGAAACACTTCGTTACCTGCTGAGTAATATTCCTGCGGGAGAATATAAAAAGATTAAGCTCGGTCTTGGGGTTAAAAAAGAAATAAATGTGCTGGACCAGGTGAAATTTCCCAAGTTCTATGCGATGGCCGGTTCCAATGATACTCAAATGATGTGGGAATGGGGAGCAGGATATCGTTTTACAAAAATTGAAGGATTTTATGGGACAGATCATAAACAATTGTCTATTCACACAGGAAGTACAATCAAAGGAACCCAAGGAAACTATACACAGGGAGTAGATGCCTACAGAGAAGTTATTCTGGATCTTCCCAAAGTAGCAGTTGTAGATGCTAAAGCTCCAAAAATCACTATTAAAGCAGATTTTGATAAATTATTAACCGGAAAAACCAACACCATTCTCTTAACCACTGGTACCGGAATGGACGGTAATGCGACTCCAAATATCCACACTGCCAATCAAATGGTGAAATTTGTTGATAATTTAGGAGGAAACGGTTCAAGTGACATTTCGGGAATGTTTTCCGTAACTACTGTTGAAAACTAGATTTTTCCTTTTTAACCTATGACAACAATGAAAAACGGACTTGGTTTTTTAGCGATACTTTTACTTGTAATATCATGTCATACTGATTACTATGAACCTGTTTCTTACAATAATCCTGAAGTATCACTTAAGATTCCTTTTGGTTTTCCTGAATTAAACAGTTCAGTGAATGCTAATAAGCCTACCATGTACGGAGTGGAACTGGGAGAAAAACTATTTCATGACAAAAGGCTGAGTGCAGACAATACCATTTCCTGTTCCAGTTGCCACATGCAGGCCAATGCCTTTGCAGATCACAATGCACAGGCCATCGGTATTCAGAACAGACTAGGGCTCAGAAATGCTCCTGCAGTTCAGAATATGATGTTTATGAAGTTTTATAATTGGGACGGTAATATACTGCAATTGGAGAAACAACCTCTGATTCCGATCATCACCCATGAAGAAATGGGTTCTTCTATTCTGGAAGTCATAGGGAAAATAAAAGAGGATCTGACGTACAAAGATTTATTTACAAAGACATTCGGGGATGGCGATATAACGCCTGAAAGAATTTATAAAAGTATTGCTCAATATGAGTACACCTTGATTTCTGCCAACAGTAAATACGATAAGGTTAAAAGGAATGTAGGTGAAAAATTTACAGCAGAAGAAGCACAGGGCTACCAGACGTTTCAACAAAAATGTGCAAGCTGTCACAGTACAGAATTATTTACTGATCAGAGTTTCAGAAACATCGGTTTTCCTGTGAATCCTGATACCAATGAAGCAGGCAGGGCAAGAGTTACAGGTATTGCAGCGGATTATATGAGTTTCAGAGTACCTTCTTTACGGAATATAGAATATACGGCTCCGTATGGAAGCTTTGGACAGTTTCCCACATTAATGGCTGTTCTCGATTATTTTGATAAAGGGGTTTTAAATACAGAAAATCTTGATCCTGTTTTTAAACAAAATGGAAATAGAATTCCATTAACTGAACAGGAGAAGAACAATCTTATTTTGTTTATGAAAACATTGAGCGACCGGGAATTTATACAGAAATAACAGTACCTGGCCCATCATTGACAGATTCCGGAAAACGATACAACCAGATCAAAAATTAATGTACAGACCATTCAGAAATCCCGCTACAATGTAGTGGGATTTTCTTTTGTTTATACATTGATAATCATTTTGTTCTGTATAACATTGTATCTGGTTAATAATTTTCTATCTTTGCCGGAATTTGGTGAGCCTTAATAAGCTCTTAAAAGGGAATCCGGTGAAAATCCGGAACAGACCCGCTGCTGTAAGCTCCGCATCAAAGTTTTTGAAGAATATATCCACTGTTTTTTAATGGGAAGGATTTCAAAAATGGAGTAAGTCAGAAGACCTGCCAAAATAATAAACGTTTGACGCTTTCGTGGAATAAAGCCTAGGACAATAATGATACTGTACAGTGATCGCTGTGCTTTGTCGTTGCTTTCTTACATCCATTAGCGTCATCATTATTCCAATGAGCTAATGGTAGCAAAACTGAATACATCTCAACTTCATAAAGTTGTTTTCACCGTATGTGTGTTAACTTCACAATTCCTGTTTTCCCAAACCGGCAAAAAAGACAGCATTAAAGGAAAAACCATTAAGGCGGTCAATATTTACAAAAAAAACTACAAAGAGATTCTTCCGGCACAAACCTTACAGGGAGAAGAACTGGAAAGACTTAACAGTCATTCTGTAGCTGATGCTTTACGGTATTTCTCAGGTGTCCAGATCAAAGATTATGGAGGAATGGGTGGTTTGAAAACCATTAATATCCGAAGTATGGGAAGCCAGCACGTCGGTGTTTTTTATGATGGGATTCAGTTGGGGAATGCCCAGAATGGGTTGGTGGATCTTGGAAGGTATTCTCTGGATGATCTGGAAGAAATTTCTTTATATAACGGGCAGAAAAGTGAAATCTTCCAGCCTGCAAAAGATTTCGGCTCATCGGGATCTATTTATTTGCAACCGAAGACTCCCGTATTTACGGGAAACAGGAAGACCAACCTCGTGATAAGGGCCAAAAGTGCTTCTATAGATTTATTTAATCCTTCCTTTCGTTTAGAGCAAAAGATTTCACGAAGAATTTCTGCCAGTTTTAGTGGTGAATTCATGCAGAGTGACGGTATTTACAAATATCATTATGGCCGGAAATATCCCAATGGACAGGTTGCTAATGATACTATTGCCAAAAGACAGGATTCTGATATCAAAGCCAAACGTTTTGAAACTTCTGTCAACGGAACTTTAAATAACGGAAGCTGGAATGTACGTGGTTACGGATATATTTCAAATCGCGGAATGCCCGCTTCTATTGTTAATAACAGGTTTGGAGCCAGAGGAGCCAGAATATCTGACGAAAATTATTTTGTACAGGCTCATGTAAGAAAAAAGGTATTCCCAAAGTTTGAAACACAGTTAAAAGCAAAATTTGCTTATGATTATACCCGCTTTCTGGATACCATAAAATCAGAATACCTTAAACCTTCGGATAATGTTTATATCCAGAGAGAAGTCTATGTTTCTTCCTCAAACCTTTACTCTATCAACTCCAATTGGGATGTCAGCCTGAGTGGCGATTTCCAGTATAACAATCTGGATGCTGAAGGTCTGAATGACTTTTCTTTCCCTACCCGCTACACCTCATTGGTTGCGTTAGCCACTACATTTCAGTGGAACAGGTTTAAATTTATGGGAAGCCTATTAGGTACATTTACTTTTGAAGAAGTAAAACGAAATAAAAGACCTGATGACAGAAGTGAATGGACACCTGCTGTTTTTATGAGCTACCAGCCGGCCGCTGTTCCGGAGCTTACCCTCAGAGCATTTTATAAAAGGATTTTCAGACTTCCCACATTTAATGATTTGTATTATACCAGTATCGGAAATACTTACCTTAAGCCGGAATTTACCAACCAGTATGATATTGGGTTTACGTACCAGAAAAAATATGATCATTCTTTCTTCAAAGCTTTCTATGCGAAAGTAGACGGATATTACAACAAAGTAGAAGATAAAATTATCGCAGCCCCCAATGGAAGTATGTTCCGTTGGTTGATGATGAACCTGGGACTCGTGGAGATTGTTGGGGCCGATGTCAACGTACAGGCAGAAATGATTCTGGGGAAGGTGAAGCTTAAACCATTGCTTGCCTACACCTATCAGAGGGCAAAGGATATTACCAATCCCGGAGATCAGTTGACCCCTGGAGATAGTTTCTATGGCGATCAGATTCCTTATACGCCATGGCACAGCGGATCTTTTACCATGATGGCAGATTATAAAAGCTGGAGTTTTAATTATAGTACAATCTATGTAGGTAAGAGATATGATGTGAATCAGGACAATATCCCTTACAATTATGTTCAGCCTTGGTATACCCATGATTTATCGGTTCAGAAGAAATTTAATTGGGCGGATCACCAGTTTAAAGTAAGCTTTGAGATGAATAATATATTCAACCAGTATTATGATGTAGTGATCAATTATCCGATGCCGGGAAGAAATTTTAAACTCATTCTAAATTTCACATTATGAAAAAACTAAATTCTCTTCTTCTTTTTCTTGTATTTGTATTGCTTGTCTCGTGCCGTACCGATGAAATAGTGATTCCTATGGAAGTTGTAGATGGGCTTGCTCCTCCTGAAAATACAGCGATCAAAGGGTTTTATGTTTTGAATGAGGGCAATATGGGAAGCAATAAATGTACCCTGGATTTTTTTGACTATACTAAAGGAACTTACTTTCGGAATATCTATGCGGAAATCAATCCGAATGTCGTAAAGGAATTAGGAGACGTAGGGAATGATATTAAAATTTATGGCAGTAAACTATACGTGGTAGTGAATGTTTCCAACAAAATTGAAGTGCTGGATGCTAAAACCGCCAGACGTATAAAATCTATCCAGCTGCAAAACTGCAGATATTTAACCTTTAAAGATGGAAAAGCCTACGCAAGCAGTTATGCCGGCCCGGTTGATATTAATCCCCTGGCTCCAAAAGGGAAAGTGGTGGAAATTGATACTGCCTCCCTTGCCGTGCAACGTGAAGTAACCGTAGGATATCAGCCTGAAGAGATGGAAATCGTAGGAAACAAACTATTCGTGGCCAACTCCGGTGGATATATGGTGCCCAATTACGATAAAACCGTTTCCGTGATCGATCTCAATACATTTACAGAAACAAAAAAGATAGATGTTGCGATCAATCTTCATCGCCTTAAAAAAGACAATTACGGCGATTTGTATGTGAGTTCACGAGGAGACTATTATAATGTTCCTTCCAATTTATATCTTATTGATGCTGCCACAGGGACAATCAAAAAGAATTTTCACATGGCAGTAAGTGAAATGACTATTGTTAATGATAAACTTTATTTCTATGGGAATGAATTCAATTACAATACCCACTCCTACAAAAAAACATTTGGAATAATCGACGTAAAAACTGAGCAGATCATATCCAACAAAATTATGGATAAGGAGTATGAAAACATTATTAAAACACCTTACGGAATTACAGTAAACCCAATCACAGAAGATATCTATATCACCGATGCCCGAAACTACGTATCGATGGGCTTTGTATACTGTTTTGATAAAAACGGACATTTAAAATGGAAAACAGAAGGCGGAAATATCCCTGCCCATTTCGCTTTTTTATATAAATAATGAAACTGACAGACATGAATAAAAAAACTATTAATTATGTAACATTCGGATTTCTATCCCTCCTTTTTGCAGGAATGATTGCCTCATGTAAACATGATGACGATGAGGTGATTACTCCCACAGATCCTGTCGTAGAACCCTTTAAAGGACTGGATTCCGTGTATACAATTGAACGTTTCAGAGTACTGACTATTCCTACTCAGCTTTCAGAAAAACTTACCTGGAGTATTAATGATTCTGTCATCTCCGAAAAATCAGAGCTGGAATTCATCAGCGCCGGTACTGCTACCTATCCTTTGACATTAAAGATTGGAAACAACGCAGATGCTAAAGTTTATCATTCAAAGATTAAAGTGACCAAAGAGACAGGAACCTTAAGCAGATACATCTCTAAGGTCTTTGATTTCCGCCCTGCTGTAGGACAGTTCATGAATGAAATCCCGGAATATGATCAGGGCAATACCGCATCAGATATGATCAAGAAAGCGAATGCTTCTCTTGTAGGCTCCAATTCTACCATGATCAGCCTTGGTGGTTTCGGAGGCTATGTGGTGTTTGGCTTTGATCATACCATTCCTAACCTTGAAGGAAGAGATTTTAAAATTCTTGGAAATGCCTTTTTTGGAAATGCAGCCAATGATCCCCGCTCAGGAAACTGTGAGCCGGGAATTATCATGGTAGCCTACGACAAAAACAAAAACGGAAAACCTGATGATAACGAATGGTATGAAATTGCCGGAAGCGAGTATTTTAAAAATACCACTGTAAAAGAGTACAGCATTACCTATATGAAGCCCAATGAAAACAAAACCCCCGTGGCGGGAAGTGAAGACTGGCAGGCTGATGTTGAATATATTAAATGGACAGATAATCTTGGAAATACCGGATTCAGAACCAGAAATGTTTTCCATTCACAAAGCTATTATCCATTATGGTTTACAGATGCTTCCTATGGATTTACCGGAACAAGGCTTAAAGATAATTTTTATGACCAAAGTGGAAACGGAACTTATTGGGTAGGAAAGTCCTACGAATTCGGATACGCAGATAATGCCCCGAACAACGATGAGGCGTCTAATATTGATATCTCCTGGGCTGTAGACAAAAACGGAAAATACGTAAAACTTCCGGGAATTGATTTTGTGAAGGTATATACAGGTATCAATCAGGAGGCCGGATGGCTGGGTGAAGTATCTACAGAAGTGGCTGGCGCCTACGACCTGCGTCTCAAATAAAAACAATCAAAATATTTTTAAATTAATAAAGAATGAAAAAGTTTTACCTTTTTACCGTACTTTTTCTGTTTGCATTTTTTACCAATGCCCAGATAACAGTACAGGGAGTACCCAGAAATGATCTTTCAGGGAATACTCAGCTCAACACGACCAATACGACAAGCACCTTAAGCTTTTCTGATATCCAATATTGGGTAGGAACAGGTTCCAATCAGGCAGCTTTTGTTGTACAATGGAACGATAGCAAAATCCCTGATGCCTTGGTATGGGGTTTTAGATGGGACGGCAATGCTACAGGAGAAGATATGCTGAAGGCTATTGCAAAGGCAGATCGTAGATTTTTTACCTTATTGTATCAGGGAACACAGTTCGGAACAGCAGTAGGAGGACTTGGATTTGACCTTGACGGGCAAAACTCAAATGCCCTGATTAAAAGCGGAAATACGACTTACCCTTTGTATCCGCTGAATGGAATTGTAAACACAACGGCTTATGATTTTGATGACTATACAGCACAAGATACTAATGATCACTGGGGTTCCGGATGGTACAACGGTTTCTGGTCGTATTACGTTAAAAACCCTGCAGATGCTGATTTCGGATTTTCAGGAGTAGGAGCGACCTCAAGAATATTACAAAACGGTTCGTGGGATGTATGGAACTATAGTCCCATGTCAGGATCATTCCCGATTTCTTCAACATTGACACCGGTTTCTCCGTATGTAACCTCTACAGATTTTACCAATGGTTTCTTCATGGTCAATGAAGAATGGTATGGGCATACCAATGGTTCTGTTAATTTTATTAGTAATAACGGACCGGTTAATTACCGTGTTTATAGTGAAGTAAACAATAATCACGCTTTTGGGGCAACTACTCAGTATGGAACCATCTATGGTGACAAATTCTATTTCGTATCCAAACAGGCTGCTGATGGAGGAGATTCTCAATATACACCGGGAGGCAGATTGGTTGTTGCCAATGCACAGACAATGCAGAAAATTGCGACATTCAATACTATTGGAACAGGAGATGGCAGATCATTTCTTGGAGTGAATCAGCATAAAGGGTACATTGGTGCCTCTAATGGAATCTATTTATTTGACATTGATAATATGCAGGTCGGAAATATGATTGCCGGAACAGGCGGGGGAAGCCAGTATGCAGGACAAATCGGTAATATGATTCGCACCTCACACTATGTTTTTGCCGTGAAGCAAACAGCCGGAATTTTAGTAATAGATCCGAATACTGATACCGTGGTGAACACTATCGCAGGAGCATTCAGTTCCATTGTTCAGGCAAAAGATGGAAGTATCTGGGCCATCCAGAACCAAAAGTTAGCCAATATTAATCCCGCTACCCTTATAGTGCAGTATTATAATATTCCGACATCGAAATATTCCGATTCATGGGGAGCCTGGAATGCAGGAAGCTTTACAGCAAGTAATAGCGAGAATACCTTATATTGGATCAAAGCCGGAACAGGGTTTAATGCCGGAAACCAAATTGTGAAATTTGATGTTACAACTAAAGCATTCAATGAGAATTTTATTACCCTTCCCGGGCAGTCCGGCAACTTTAAACAAATTCCTTACGGAGCAGCACTTCGTGTTAATCCTGCAACAGGTAACCTTATCCTGAATACGACGGAAAGCGGATATGGTGCTCACTTTTTAAAGAACTGGATTCACACATTTGATGCCAGCGGAAATCTTATCAACACCAAAACATTGAATGATTATTATTGGTTCCCTTCGTTAGCCGTATTTCCGGATAATTCTGCACCAACTGTTAGTAATACATTCCCGGCACAGGTTACGGCAGCTAACGTTACAAGCATTGATCTTAAAACAATGGTTTCTGATGAAGATAGTTTCGGGGCTTCTATTGTAAAAACGGTAAAGTCAAACAATAACCCTTCCGTAGTTTCTGCCGAGATTAATGCTGATGAAGAATTAGTAATAACACCACTGGCAACAGGATTTGCGGAAGTAGTGATCAGTTTCAATTCAAATGGTAAAGTTGTTGAAAGAACCCTTGCCATCAATAGCCTTGGTTCTACTTTAGCAACTACGGAGGTAAAGAAACTTGAATTTGAAATTTATCCCAATCCGGTAACAGATGTTTTATATATTAAAACTCAGGAAAAAATAGGTAACGTATCTGTATATGATGCATCAGGTAAATTGATGAATACACAGTTCAGTAATGGACAGGTAAACGTTAGGATGTTGCCGAAAGGATTGTATATTTTAAAAGCAACAACTGATAAAGCAATATACCAGCAAAAACTTATGAAAAAATAATTTTTAGCATAGCTATTTTGTTTCATTGAACCGGCCATTTATGGGCCGGTTTTTTTTTCAAAGCTGGTAAAATAACAAACCCCGATCATCAAAAGATAGATGTAATTTTTTCGCCTTAATTTGTAAATTGACTAATACGTATGTTAAACGCCGGATGAATAAAAGCCTTTTTAGTGTACTTGATGCTTGGCTTTTAAAATAATAACTGGAATTTTTATTGATTTTTTTGATAATTGCTTATTGTTGTAAAATTGTATTTTAATGAATTGATTTATAGATTCTTATAATTTTGATGTAGTAGGTATGTATAGCCTTAAGTGGACTTTTTTGAAATTTGAGGTATGCGTGTTGTATGTTTATAGTCGCAACGGAATAGTTGAAAATATATTTTTGCCGGAAAGTTAAACAAATGACGAGTAAAAAATATTATTTACTATTAGTGCTTTATGCGAACATTATTTTTTCCCAGGTTGGGATAGGTACGGCAAATCCAAGGGGTGCTCTGGATATCAACAGAGAAACAACCAATACAATGGGGTTGGTTCTCCCCACCAATTCCAGTCCCGATAATATGGTTAATCCAATGGGAGGAGGTATAGCCATCGGTACCATTATGTATGATTCTACTTTAAGTTGTGTGAGGATGTATAAATCTTCAGGATGGTCCAATTGTCTGTGTGACCAATGCGGAACGGCAGGCTTTAGCCTCGATTGTTCCAGTGGAGCCCTTACGGGAGATTTTAGAGCCAATACGAATAGTACAGGGACAAAAGTGATTAATTATACCAATGCCACCGGGCAATCCTATAATGCTCTTTCGATTCCATCGACAGGAGTGACGGGACTTACTGCTACAGCACCCGCAGGAACCTTAGCCAATGGAAACGGAAGTATAACCCTTACCATTAACGGTACACCGTCCTCTTCAGGGTCTGCGAGCTTTATGATCAGTATTGCCGGGCAGTCGTGTACATTTACTATAACAGTTCAGGCTGCTTTAAGAACAGTGAGGATATTAAGCTTTATACCAGATACCTGGAATGCCAATTTATCAAATGGTTCCTATTCTAACATAGCGAGGTTGAAATTAAACAATCCGGCTAATTTCGGACCTAATGGAACAGTAAAAATGACTAATTTCTCATACAATACCATTAATGTAAGTACTGCTACTGCAGAGGAGATAGGAACCGCTATAGATAATGCAGATATTATATGGATTGGATATGTTGCAACAGGTTATTTGCCGCCAAATTCTGATAAAAGACAAATGATCACACAGAAAATAAATGATAAAAAGAAATTTTTCTTTATTGGTAATGATAATTACAATGGAACCTATTTTCCGGCCAAAACCACATTTGCAGGCAATACCTACGATTATTATGGATTTGGAACAACCCAGATATCTGTAATGGGTGGCGGACCGGCTAATGGTATTTTTGGAACTATTCCGACAGGCCAGACGATACAGCAAACCCGTGCCGTAGGTAAGCTTACCGAGTATGCAGGATCTGCTTTTCTTTCAAATCCTGATGGATCTGTAAATGCTGTTGCTGGAGATAACTATGTAACGGTAGGCGATACAAACTGGTATACAGCATATGAATCGACGGATGGCTTTTATAATGGAACATCGAGCTGTACCGAAAATAACTCTTCTATCTTGTTCTGTAATATATTTGAAAAAGCAGTACAATATGTATTATCAAATTAAAAGTTGAGATCCATTTAAAAAAACACATCATCATACTTACAATATTTCTGAAAAGAATATTGGATCAAATTATTTCAGACCGTTTCATAAGATTGAAACGGTTTTTTTTGTAATAAATAATGCGCATTATAGATGGGTGGAACGCGGTCTGTATATTTTATATTATTTAGAATAGCCTCTGTATCTTATTATATACATTCGGTAAGTAAATCTATAACCTTATTTGAATATAGAAATGATGATTATGGCTTTTTGAAGTATGATAGATTAAGTTTATTCAATCAAAATTAAAAAATGTTTTAAAATTTTATGTTTCTAAACGCGAATTTATTCATGCGAAATTTTTAAAAGGTATAAGCGCTATCTCCCGTGTATATTGGCCCTGTAGAGCGAATGTAGAGTTTGAGGAGCACTCTCGGTAAAATGATTGATGTATTTATGATGTATATAGATCCTTGGAAGAAAAGAAAACTATAAGATATTTTTGCGGCAAACAGAAACAAATGAAAAATAGAAAAAATTATGTATTACCGATGATATTCTTCGTAAATATCTTGTTCTCTCAAGTAGGTATAGGTACGGCCAATCCCAGAGGTGCTTTAGACATTAATAAAGAAACCACCAATAATATGGGATTGGTACTACCTACCAATGAAGATCCTAAAAATATGATCAATCCAAAAGGAGGAAATGTAGCAATTGGAACAATAATGTATGATTCTACATTGAGCTGTGTCCGGGTATACAAATCTTCAGGTTGGTCAAACTGTTTGTGTGATCAGTGCGGCCCTACACCTGGCTTTACCTTAGACTGTACAGGCGGCGCTATTTCCGGAACCTACACATCCGGCGCAATGAGCAGCGGATCAAAAACGATCAATTATACCAATGCAAACGGACAGGCATATAATGCTGTTTCAGCAGCTTCATCAGGGGTATCCGGGCTTACAGCCACAGCACCTGCAGGTACACTGGCTAATGGTAGTGGAAGTATATCACTGGCAATCTCCGGAACTCCCTCTGCCTCCGGAATGGCTTATTTCACTATAAATATTGCAGGACAATCTTGTGGCTTTTCCGTCAATGTAAACTCCGGAGTAATTCCTAGAAGGACCATATTATCTCTGGGCGGAGGTATTTATACCCCTAGTCCTACAGGTACAACTGCGCCGACAACAATATTACAGTCTGCGGCAAATTTCGGACCTACCGGAACAGTGCCGTCTCAAGGATTTGATATCAAATCTATGGGAACAGGTAGCGGAGATCTTGCTGTTAATATTGCAATTCATAATCCCTATATGATTATTATGACATGGGATTATACATGTAATGATGCAGATGCCGTAGCGTTAAAAAATTATCTGGATAAAGGAGGCCGGGCGATGATCTTTCTCCAGCAGGCTCAGCCGACTCAGGCTTTGAACCAGATATTTGGAGCACCTACCGTTGTCACGCCTGCCACAGGAACCAACTACATCAAAACCATTGCTAATATCAATCACCCCGTTCTTAATGGTCCGTTTGGAGATGTAAGAGGAAAGCTTGTAGGTGATGATAATGATGATTCGAGTTCATATACAAATTCTAATCTTAACAGTTCCAATGCGGATATTTTATCTACTAAAAACGGACTTGTGGTTGGATTTGTTCATAAAACTTACAAATTATTCTTCTGGGGCGACGGAGGCTTCCCTCTGGGAGCTGTTAATAACACTTCAACGGGTTCTTATCCGGCAGGTGTGGATGCAGCAGGAAGACCAATTCCAAAAACCAATTTCGGGTCAGGACCAGGCGCAGGAAGTACGGTTTACAACAGCATCCTATATGCTAATGCTGTTGCTTGGCTGATGCAGTAATTTTTAAATTTTAATTTTAGCATTTAAAAATAGATTTGAATTAATTTTATGGGAGGTAGACAAAAAATCTACCTCTTTTTTAAAGAGGTAAATAGTCATTGCAACAATCATTTTCTGGAAAATAACTGATGGATTTTAGCTTATTAAGGAAAAAAAACGGCAGGCTTGAAAAGCCTGCCGTTTGAATTGATAAGATTTGTTATTTACTTGATCATAATTTTTTTGGAATACGTTTTCCCTTCTTTTGTTGTAAGGGTCATAATATACATTCCCTGGGCTTGCTTAGCCTCAAATGTATTAGATGTTAACTTGGAACGATACACTTCTTTTCCTGAAGTATTCGTTAAAGTAACTTCTGCTCCCTCTACAGGAAGTTTTTTATCAAGAGTAATCTGTCCGTTATCATTGTGCGCAGCAAAATTGATATACGGATCATTATATTGATATGCATAATACAGCCTAAGTGCACCATTAACACTTAGTAATCCACCGTTAAGGTTTACTTTAATTCTGTCAAAAGGTTTGTTCATGGTAAGTTCAAGCTCTCCTTTGCTTGGATCCGTACCTCCCAGTTTAATAGCGTCATTGTTGAGGTTTTGATAATCCCCGTTCGATACATCCCCATTGAATGTTTCGATGGAAATTCCGCTTATCAACTGTGCGGAAAGCATTACCTGATCAGTACCAAAACCCAGGACAAACTTATTCGTTCCCATAGCAATATTTGTTGCTGGGAAAATCAGGGTTTGTTCAGTTCTTGCGAGTAACCCTACAGAAACCTGTAGTGTAGAATAATCGCTTTCATTACTTCCCACAGCATTTTGTGG
Source organism: Chryseobacterium sp. UNC8MFCol (assembly GCF_000482305.1). Lineage (NCBI taxonomy): Bacteria > Pseudomonadati > Bacteroidota > Flavobacteriia > Flavobacteriales > Weeksellaceae > Chryseobacterium > Chryseobacterium sp. UNC8MFCol. The sequence continues at coordinate 129,703 of NZ_AXUZ01000003.1, read as the reverse complement.
GTTTAATACACCGCATCCGAGGCAGATCCCTACCACCTGATTTGTTTGACTGCTTGCGTAGATTTTAGTAATCTGTGCAAAAGACATTGTGCTTGCTAAAAATAAGAATGAAGCCATTAAAGCCGCTTTAATAGTGCGTTGGCTAAGTAATAAATGAGTTTTCATATATATAAAAATTTGAGTTTTATAGTTTTTACTAATTTACACATAAAATGATTATGTTGTATAATTTATTTCATAATTATGTGATTTGTTAATAATTTGTTCTTATACGGGATTGTTATTTGCTTTTATTTTATGTGGTATACGCCATTCTTTCTTATATAGGTAAAAAGAAATACGGCAGACTAAATAGCCTGCCGTACATGAGTTGAAAAACAATTATCTATTTAATCATAATTTTTCGCGAATACATTTTTCCTTCTTTGGTTTTGAGTGTCATAATATATATACCTTCAGATTGCCTTGAATCAAATGTTTTTGATCTGAGTGTGTTACGGTATACTTCTTTTCCGGATGTATTAACCAAGCTTACTTCAGCTCCGTCCACAGCAATATTGCCGTCAAGGGTAATCTGCCCGTTTTGACTATGTGCCATTAATGAATTCAGCGGATCCTGATAAGCATAATAAATCCTGAATCCACCTCCAAGGCTGAGTACTCCTCCTGAAAGACCAATTCTGATCCCATCGTATGGTTTTGAAGGTTTAAATTCTATTGTTCCTCTGTTGGGAGTGGCTCCCAGTTTTAGCAAACTTACATCTACCGTTCTTCGGTCATTATTGGATGAACCTCCGTTCATCGTTTCCAGCGATACACCGCTTAGTAATTGTACAGATAAAGGAATATTATCTGTTCCGATTCCTACAACAAGCCTTGTATCTGATCGTAGATCCGGAAAAACTAAAGTTTGTTGTATGCCACCCAGTAATGCTGTGCCCAATACCATAGTGGAGTAGTTGTCTTCATTATCGCCTACAGCATTTTCCGGATTATCTACACGGCAGCCTAAACATGCCACTCCGAAAACTCCGGAACTTTGAGCATGGGCATAAATACGATTTTGAGCAGAAACCAACGTTTGAGATGAAAAGAGTAGTAAGGCAACAAATGCCGTTTGTAAAGAGATTCTCTCCTTCAAAAGTAAATTAAATTTCATGTTGTTAATTTTTTGATGAATAGTTCCCTCAAAGTTAATGATTAATAAGAACAGTAGGAAATAATATTTCCTTTTTTGGTGATTTTTACGATGCCTTTTGTCAGATTTAATAATTTGTTCAAAAAAGTGAAGTCTTTTATTTAAAACTTAGGAACCAATAAGGATCTGTTCCGCAATTCCTTATTGATGAGACAGACAGAAAAGAGAAGCCATCCTAAATAATCCACAGGAATAGTGAAAACTTTGCTTTACATTTCAATGATATAGGTATAAATATTCCCGCTTCTTTAGCTTTTGAGACTGATCCGACAATAGCTGTTGTAGTGTTTGATCAGTTGTTGAACTGAACCAAAATGTTTCTAATAGAATAGAAAGAAATAAAACAAAAAGAGGCTGTCTCAAAAGTGAGATAGCCTTTTTTTTATGGTTACAAAAAAAAGGAAAGCAAAAGCTTTCCTAATAGTTGCAAATTGATTAATTTGCTGTGTGTTAACTAAGTTAAAGGTGATCTTTAAAAGATTATAATCCCAAGCCAAATTTTCTTTTTCCTCCGAATTTATCGGAACTGATAGACCATAATCATCCTGTACGAACAGTTTCCGCAGTGATAGGCGGACTGGATATCAGCAATTTAATTCGTACTTACAAACCTGGTGGAACTTCCGTGTATCATCCTAAAATGCTTTTGAAAGTATTGGTATATGGCTATTTGTGCAATATCTATTCAAGCAGAAAGCTGGAACAAGCTCTTAAGGAAAACGTCCACTTTATGTGGCTTAGTGCCATGAACCGGCCAGATCATAATACACTGAACCGTTTCAGAAGTGAAAGGTTAAAAGGTGAGCTCAAAGATATATTTGCACAAATTGTAGTGTATTTGGGAAAAGAAGGTTTGGTAAGTTTACAGACTGTTTTTACAGATGGAACCAAAATAGAAGCCAATGCTAATCGATATACATTTGTATGGGGAAAGGCTATCAAAAAGAATGAAGAACGTATAGAATCCCAGCTTGAAGAGCTGTGGAACTATACCCAGGAAATAGCCAAAGAAAATTACCGCCTGGCAAGTGAGTAAGAGTTACGAAATCATGAACGAAATATGCAAGGAAAGGGAACTGTTGAGTACTAAATTTTTCGCATTGGCTGATCAGGAAATTGCAGATAAAAATATTGACCTAAGAGCTGTATCTGCATTAGTGGTTGCAGGCGTTTATAACCTTGTTTTGCATGCGAAATCTACCGATTCATGTTTTTGTGAAATTGATATCAATAAACTGGAAGGTTTTGAAAGAATCAAAACCGTTATAAGCACTATTATTAAGAAAACCTATAGTGGCACATGAAATATGGTTGAAAAGTGATCTGCAGCATGGTTTCGCTAATCCATGCATTTCAGTTATTTAAATTCCACACGCTATATTGCGCTTTTCAAATAATTGCAATCGAGTCGTTCCCTATTTACCTCTGCCTTAAATCATTGATTAATATTTCAATTATTTATCACTGCAAGTCAAATGTAGCGGTCGGTAATCGATTGAATTTTATACGGTTATGACCTTTTGGTGTACTCTAAATGTTTAAAATAAATATTTAATACTATTTTTCACTGTTATGTGAAAAATAGTATTATATTTGGAATACATTTAAAATGCTGACTATGAGAATTAAAGAAACAGACTCTAATTCTGATACATCTACAGGTTTCAATCATGCACGGATTTCCCGTTCGATAGTCTTTTTTCTTTACGGAACCATATTTGCCGCATGGGCGGCAAGAATTCCTGATATCGAAATTTCGCCACAGTTAAAAGATTCCCAATTCGGTGCGGTTCTTATGACGATGCCTCTTGGAACGATTATTTTCCTGCTGTTCAGCGGTAAAATTATATCTAGGTACAATACTAAACTGATTATTCTGGGATCATTCATGCTTTTGAATCTATCCCTGTTAGGTTTGAGTTTATTAGGATCAAAGGATATACTGGTTTTCTCCCTTTTCCTTTTTGGTCTTTTTGGAAATACCCTGAATGTTGCCATCAATACCCAGGCATTAGCTATACAGGAAAAAATGAGGAAGTCTATAATGATTTCCTTCCACGCCATATACAGCATCGGCTTCATGCTGAGTGTTGGTTTTGGCGGAATACTTTCGAAACAGAATATTTCACCTTTCAACCATTTCGCTTTTTTACTCGTTGCTAATGTGGTAATGGCCATTTTGGCTTTTAGATACCTGTTGGATAGCGAAAATAGGGCAAAAAATAACACTCGGAACTTAGTTATTATTACTTCCGATAAAAATCTATGGATACTAGGATTTATTGTTTTCTGTGGTGTAGTAAGTGAGGGCATCTTAATTGACTGGGCCGCAGTATATTTCAGGCAATATGTCAGTAGTTCCGTTATTAACTACTCTGCAAGTGCCTTAGTCTCATTCTCTATCGCAATGACGCTGGGCAGGTGGATCGGTGACGATTTGGTGAATCGATTTCGGCCAACAACAATACTCTCGATAAGCGAGATCGGACTTTTTTCAGGAATGATTCTTTCCTTATGTACGATAAATCCGTTGTTGGTCATTCTAGGTTACATCATCAGTGGCTTAAGTATTTCTAATATCGTACCGATCACCTACACCTTCACTTCCAAACTATCTGATAAAGAGACACCCCGTGGCGCTTTCTGCCATTGCGACAATTGGTTATGTAGGCATTCTGCTGGGGCCTGCAGTGATCGGATTTCTTTCGGGGATCATTACCCTGAGAGGCGCTTTGTCTATACTTGCTATATTGGGTTCTGTAGTTTTTATCCTGACACAATATATCAAAAGAAGAATTCAACAAATCAATAATAAGCAAATTCTACCTCTATGAAGATTGATCATTATGGATTCGCAACCAAAGATCTTGCAAAGTCTACCGACAGTTATCTAAATCTTGGCTATCAAATCATTTCAGATGTATTCATGGATGAGATACAACGTGTCAAAATTATTTTTATTCAGAAGGATGATGATGTCGCCATCGAATTGGTAGAGCCATTGAATGCTAGTTCGCCCGTTGTTAATATTTTAAAGAAGAATGGCAATTCACTCTATCATACCTGCTATCAGGTTGAGGATATGGCATTATCGATCAAGAAGCTAAAACAGCAGAGATTCGTTTTACTTCATGACCCAGTGCCGGCAGTGGCTTTCAACTATCAGTCTATATGTTTCATGTTTCACTCCCATGTAGGGTTAATCGAATTGGTACAAAAACTCTTATGAAAGCATATGTATTCAGAAACTATACCGTCGAGCATCTCTTTGATGAGAACGATTTTGAAATTGGAGCCTATGGCAATCTAAATGTTCCACAATCAGAATATCAATACTATCTCCTGTTTTTTCAGATCAACCCTTCGTCTACTCCTGATAAGCAAGTTGCAGAAATACAGACAATCAAGGAGAGAATATCGTTGATAACAGATCAAATTCCTTCTTCCATCAGGGTTGTGGTTATGAGCTTATCCACACATTGGATTTTTGCATGGGAATGCTGTTGCAATGAGCTCCTTAACGAAATTAACAGCTTTAACAACCAATATTTAAAGGGTTTAGAGATTGAAAAATCTGCTGTACAGATCATTGATTTGAATAGTTTTCATTGCCTTACAAACCTGACAGATTGGAAATATCTTTTTCTCTCCCAGATGATCATTGACCCCAAACTTTCGGAAAAGTTCAAAAATTGGTATTCGATGCAGATCCGCTCATTATTCGGGGCTAGGAAAAAATGTATGATTCTCGATTGTGATAATACACTTTGGGGAGGGATTGTTGGAGAAGATGACCATCAAATACATCTGGGGGAAGGTTATCCGGGAGAATGCTTCCAGAGATTCCAGCAACTTATTGTAGAAGCTTCTGAAAAAGGGATAATTCTTGCGGTATGCAGTAAAAACAACCTGCAGGATGTTCAGCATGTTTGGAATAGTCATCCCGCTAATATTTTAAATGAAAAGCATCTATCAGCTTTCAGGATCAATTGGATGGATAAGGCTTCAAATATCAAATCAATTGCTGAGGAATTGAATATTGGATTGGACAGTTGTGTATTTATCGATGATAATGAAACTGAACGGGAACTGATCAAAAAATATCTGCCAGAAGTAGAAGTTCCTGATTTTCCAGAAAATAGCTACAATCTAATACCATTTTTTTGGCAAGTTTACCAGAACTATTTTTTAGCGTATCAATTATCGGATGAAGACCGAAATAAGACCAGATCATATAAAGATAACCAAAAGAGAAAGCAGTTGATGCAGCAAGCGATCAATATTGAAGATTATCTATCCTCGTTGGATATAAAAATAGCGATCTACGAAAATACAGATGAACATATTGGCCGTATTGCCCAGTTGATGAATAAAACCAACCAGTTTAATGTTACAACCAAACGGTATTTGGAAAATGACCTTATCCATTTGCGTAACACAGGCTTTAAGATACTGTCAGCAAGAGTGAAGGATAAATTTGGCGACAACGGGATTACAGCTGTATGCATATTGGAAGTAAGAGACGATACTTTGTCAATCGAATCCTATCTGCTCAGCTGTAGAATTCTAGGCCGGAATATTGAAAATATCCTCTTGTGTTATATACTGAAAACCTACGCTGAAAAGGATAATCTATGTATAAAAGCGATGTACAGACCATCTGAAAAAAACAAACAGTGCGCGACCTTTTTTGATGACTTGGGATTTACCCATACCACGAAACATGGGGATGATACCAAGGTTTATCTTGCAAAATACGATCAATTAAAACAACATCATCATAATTACAAAATAGAATTCTATGGAAGACCAAATTAAACAGATCATGGCATATGCATTTAATATGCCAGTTCACAAGCTTACCGAATACTGTACAAGTGAAACTATTGAGGGATGGGATTCGCTGTCGCATCTCACAATGATCGCGGAGTTTGAATCAGCTTTTGATATTTCGTTCAGCCCATCTGAAATTGAGGAATATAAATCGTATCAACAGATTTCTGAGAGCGTAGCACGCAAACTAAAAGAAATTAATACAAAATGATAGGCGATGGAAAAATACATTTTGTGGGATTTGGACGGGACAATCGTCAACAGTGAGGATCCTGAGTTTAAGAGCCTCATATTCTCGACAGCTTGCCTTAATACAGGCCTGGATTTTAATATATCTGAAGATCAATACATCGGTCATACTGGTCTGGAAGTTTTTAAGGCTGTGCTGCAAGCGAATGGAGTGACCGACGAAAAGAATTTAATGAGCGCTTTTGAAATATGGGAAAACCATGCCGTATCCTGTCTAAAACAAAATATTTCTATGGTCAGATCAAGGGAAAATATCGTGGATATTTGGAATACAGCCCATCAAATGGGCATCAAACAGGCTGTTGTCACCAGCAGCTATCATGACATTGCGGTTCTATATCTTAAGAATTCCAATATCTATGAAAACTGTATTTCCATTATAAGCCTCGATCATGTAAAGAACCCAAAACCCCATCCGGAACCCTATAGGACCGCAATGGAAATCCTCCATGTAGATTTGGCAGATTGCGTGGCTGTAGAGGATAGTATATCAGGTGTACATTCAGCTAAAGCAGCAGGCCTATATACGATAGCCTGGGTTAAGAACATAGACGATGAAAGATTTAAAATCGCAGACCAGGTAACAAACAATCTTTCAATTGACATGATTCTTCAGGGGCTAAAATTATCGCAATAAATTCGCCATATCATAAAATTGATATCGAAAAAAATATATTATGGATAAAATTTATGTTAAGGAACTTTTTTCTCACGAAAATATGATCAAAAGGCCTTTGTCATTAATTAAAAAAGGCATATTAAATGATTTTGAACGACTTGGCATTATGAAGCCACAAAAAAGATTGATCTTCAAACTTGATGATCCGATCAACTTAAAATATGCGCATTATAGTGGTCTCGATACCGTTACTCACAATGTAATTCCAGAAATTGTGTTAAATGATACAGAATTTAGCCCTTGGAGTATATTGAAAAATATAAAGGAGAACATCCAAAATGACTACGTTCTTTTGAGTGAATATAATCTGTTAAAACAGCTTCCTGAAAAAGATAGAACGAATGGAATTTTTTTTGGCGATCCGGATCTGGTAAAAACTTGGGGTGAAAATGTTACCATTCATAAAGGTGTCGTTTTGGACACCACTAACGGACCAATAGTTCTTGGTGATTCTGTCGTGTTATATCCTTTTTCTATTATAGAGGGACCTGCCTACATAGGAGATCGGACAGAAATAAAATCTGCCAGGATAAGTGGTGGTGTGCTGATTGGTAAAACCTGTAAAATTTCAGGAGAAATATCTAATTCCGTTATGGGAGACTATTCCAATAAAACCCATGAAGGACTTGTTGCCAACAGCTATGTTGGAGATTGGTGCAATCTTGGGGGATATACAAACACTGCCTGTCTTAAAACCGACTATTCAGATATTATTGTCAAATATCGTGATAATACTTACGAAACCGGTACCAATAAATTTGGAGCGGTAATAGGAGATTTTGTTCGTGTAGGTGGTGGAATTACGATAATGCCCGGAACCTTCATTGATATCTGCACAACCATAGTGCAGCTGCCGTTGTTAAAAGGATATATCAGGCCTTTCACAAAGGTTGTACCCGGATTAAAATTCAGTATGGAAGACTTTACGAAGGAAATGCAGATGATGATGGACCGTAGAAATATTAAGATCAGTCATTCATTGATGCAATACTGGGAATCTGTATATGATCATGCTCCCAATTGATCAACTTAAAATTCAGGTTTTATGATCTTAAATCACACTAATTTATGAATCCATCAGTCATGCATAGGGTTGAAATACTGTGGAATTATATGAAAATGAATTTCCAGATTCAGGTAGCAGATGCTATTATCGTATTTAGTGAAAACTTTGCTTTACATTTCAATGATATAGGTATAAATATTCCCGCTTCTTTAGCTTTTGAGACTGATCCGACAATAGCTGTTGTAGTGCTTGATCAGTTGTTGAACTGAACCAAAATGTTTCTAATAGAATAGAAAGGAATAAAAACAAAAAGAGAAGACTTTAAAATAAAGTCTTCTCTTTGTAGCCCGTAGGGGAATCGAACCCCTCTTACCAGAATGAAAATCTGAGGTCCTAACCGATAGACGAACGGGCCCTCTATCTTCCACTACCGAAGTAATGTGTTAGTTTTGTTTTTATAAGTATCAACTCTTAGTTTTGTAGCCCGTAGGGGAATCGAACCCCTCTTACCAGAATGAAAATCTGAGGTCCTAACCGATAGACGAACGGGCCTACTATACTATTACGCTAACTTATTAACGTGTTTTGTCAATTTGCTTTTCAAGTTAGCAGCTTTGTTCTTGTGGATAATATTTTTCTTAGCTAATTTATCCAATAAAGCGATAACTTTTGGCAGTTGTTCTGTAGCAGCAGCTTTATTCTCTTCATTTCTTAGAGCTTTCAATGCTGTTCTAGCAGTCTTGTGATAATATCTGTTACGAAGTCTTCTAGTTTCGTTTTGTCTAATTCTCTTTAGTGCTGATTTATGATTTGCCATATCGTTCAAATGTGAGTGCAAAACTATAAACTTTTTTTTAAACTACCAAATTTATTTTCAAAAATTTTTAAATTTCTTCTGACAGGTATTTTCTAAGTTTATCTATTGCTTGTTCTATTTTTAAATTTTCCTGTTCTTTTTCTATTTTTTTGATCGTGTTTCCCAACATGATCAATGCGTTGTTCCATTCTCCAGTCGTATTGGTGAAAGTGAGTTCATCTATTGTTACTTCAAAAGCAACCCTTTCTCCCATCCTGTAAAGTCTGAAACTTATTTTATCATCCCTGCCTGTAATCCCGTCTTCATTGATTTGTAAATCATAACTTTTTGGGTTAGAGTGGATTTTCTTAAAAAGCAGTTTCGCTTCTTGTATTTTTAAATCCGGCATGATATCAAATTTTGTAGCCTATAGGGGAATCGAACCCCTGTTGCAAGAATGAAAATCTTGAGTCCTAACCACTAGACGAATAGGCCAAATTTTGAGGTTGCAAAAGTAGGAATTAACTTTTAAACTTCAAAATTATTTTTACAAATTATTTATAAACTTTTTGTATTACGGTGTTTTTCACACCCTTAGATTCTAGCTCTTTTTGAAGCTTTACAGCATCTTCCAGAGTATACACCTTTCCGTAGGTGTAGTAGAATACTCCATTGTCTTTATTTCTTTCGACATCTTTAAGGTTTTGGATGATGTACGAATTGCCATTAAGCTTGTCACCGGCGTATACTTCAATGGTATAATATCCCATGCTTATTTTCTGATTAGGCATAAATCCTACCGCAAATGCATTTCTGAATCCTGCATCTTTAGCGGTTTTAAGATTAATATCCCTTACAGAAGCCATATTGGTAACAGCATAGTAATACTTGTATAGACCATTTTCCTTGATGGTAAGAACGTAATTCAAGCCTTTCAGGGCAGGATCATTTTCATTGTATTTGGTCGGGGAACTCATCAGCAGTATTCTGAAATCATTTTTCAGCGCAACTTCTGCCGGTTTTTCCGGCTCCGGTTTTTTAGTGGTAAAAGATCCGCCGGATTTTCTGTCAATTGCTTTTTTATAATCGATAATTGCGGTATAGATACTTTCAGCAATTTCATTCTGCCCTTTTTCAGAAGCAATATAGTGGCTTTCTTCGGGATGATTGATGAAACCTGTTTCTATCAGCACAGAGGGCATTGCATTCATACGAAGAACGTGAAGGTTTTTCTGGAAGACCCCCCTGGAAAATCTTTTGTCTTTATTGACGAAATTATCTTCTACGAGTCCTCCCAACAGAAGACTTGATTCAAGATATTTGCTCTGTTGAAGTTTTAAGGCAATTAATGACTCCGGAGAATCAGGGTTATAAGAACCGAAGGTCTGTCTGTCTTTTTCATCCAGGAAAATTACATCATTTTCTCTTTTGGCAACTTCAAGGTTTTCGTTATTCTGGTTGGGTCCCTGTACGTAAGTTTCCGTTCCATACGCTGTTGATCTCTGTGCAGAGTTACAGTGAATAGACACGAACAGATCCGCCTTGCTTCTGTTCGCCAGATTGGTCCTGTCCGATAAAGAAGGATACTCATCTATCTTACGGGTGTATATTACTTTGAAGTCCCTGTTTTTCTCGAGCATTGCCCCTACCTTTAACGTAATGGCAAGTGTAATGTCTTTTTCTGCGACTCTTCCGATATCAGCATAAGTCCTGTTGGCTCCATGGTCACTTCCTCCGTGTCCTGCGTCCAGAACGATAGTGAACTTCTTCTGGGAGAAAATAAAGTTGCTTAAAAGGATAAGGAGAAATGATAAAATTATTTTAAAATTTTGTTTGTGCATCTTACAGTTATAAAAATTATATTAATTTTGGGCCTTAATTATATAGAACAAAATTGGCCAAAACCGTCCTCAAAAATATATTACAAATTTTAATTATCCTAATTTTTAACAATTTTTTAGCACAAAAAACTCCTGAAAAATTGCCTAAAAATGCGGTTAATGATACTATTTCCAAAAAGGATACCATTGTTGTAAAAAAGGAATCCTTAGATGATATTTTGCGTACAAAAGCAGATGATCAGAGAAGGGATATCCCAAAGAAAATGACATTTCTGAACAAGAATGCCCAGGTAAAATATCAGGATATGCAGATTGATGCGGATTATATTTCCATCGACGATAATAAAAGCCTGATCTATGCCCGCGGAAAACAGGATTCACTGGGGAAGATTATTGAGCCTGTCATTACGATGCAGGGAGGTAAAAAGTATGAAACCAACGAGTTCAGCTATAATACAAAGACGAAACAGGCTATTGCTTTCAATGCCCGAACGGAAGAAAGTGAAGGGGTCATTATCGCTCAGAAAACAAAAAAATACAACGATTCAGTGTACGCCATGAGAAAAGCGGATTATACCACTGATGATTATTTTATTAAGAAAAAAGATACGGCAGCGGATTATTTTATGAGGGCTTACAATATTAAGCTTATTAAAACCAAAACCAAATCCCAGATCGTTACAGGACCTATTCAAATGTTTATAGAGAAGGTTCCTACACCACTTTATCTGCCGTTTGCCATTCTTCCGTTTTCAGACAAAAGAGCAGCCGGTATCCTGATCCCGAGTTTTGGAGAAAGGGAAGATGTAGGGTTCTTTCTGAACGGAATAGGGTATTATCAACCGATCGGTGAGCATTTCGACCTTAAAGTACTTGCTGATATCTATACCAAAGGAAGCTGGAACGTGAGGCCCCAGATGAATTACCAGAAAAAATACAAATATTCCGGAAACTTTAATGCGGATATCGGTACTATGGTAAGAGGAATCAAAGGACTTGATGATTATACGAGAAACAGTACTTACAGAATCAACTGGACACACTCTCAGGATGCCAAGGCCAATCCGTTTCTGACATTCAGCGCTTCTGTGGATATTGTAAGTACAAAGTTCTATAACAACCCACTGAACAACAATTATATTTTCAACCAGAATGTATTAAATACGCAACAGAACTCGACGGTAACCCTTACCAAGCGATTTCTGAAGCTGCCAATGACCATTACGGGGACGGCATCATATTCTCAGAACTTTGCCACCGGATTAGCAGACCTTCGTCTTCCACAAATGAATGTGGCGATCAATCAGTTTTATCTTTTTAAATCAAAAACGGGAGTAAGACAAGGGTTAATTGAAAATATCACAGTGAATACAGGATTCAACCTTACCAATTTTGTAAATACTCAGGAAAACGAATTGTTTAAAAAAGAAATGTGGGATAAAATGCAGACAGGTCTTAAAAACAATATTGCCCTGGCTACCAATACCACGCTGGCAAAATATTTTACCTTCAGTTTAAGTGCCAATATTGACAATGCCCTGACGACAAAAACATTGAACAAATATTATGATCCTATAAAGAATGTTACTGTAGACGACATCGAAAAGAAGTTTGCGGGATATTCTACCTTCTCTACCACGGCAAGTCTTCAGACAACATTGTACGGAATGCTGAAGTTCAAAAAAGGATCTGCAATAGAAGCAATACGTCACATGATGACGCCGAGCATCGGGTTTACTTATTCTCCAGATTTTTCAAGTCCTAATTTCGGGTACTATAAAAATTATTATAATGCAACCGGAGCACTGACTCCTTATTCTATCTTTGAAAAAGGCATCGTCGGAAGTCCGTCAAGCGGAATGGTAGGATCTTTAGGTTTTAATATCGGAAACAATATTGAAATGAAAGTGAAGTCGAAAAGTGATTCCACAGGGATGAAAAAGATCAAAATTTTTGAATCTTTAAACCTTTCGGGAAGTTACAATTTTGCGGCTAAAGATCATCCATGGTCTATCTTTACGATCAACGGGCAATCATCTTTCTTCAATAACAAACTGACCGTTAATACAAGCCTTTCCCTGGATCCATATAAAATTGAATTTATTCCGGGACAAGATACAGGAATCAGAACGGAAAAGTTCGGCGCTTTCAGTGTTCAGGGCTTCAATGTTCAGTTATCTTATCCTTTAAGCAGCGAGATCTTCGGAGAAAAAACGGATTATGCTAAAAAGTATTCATCAAAAGGAGAGGTAAGAAATGAAAATTATTACTTTGATGATGATCATTATGCGCATTTTGACCAGGCCTGGACTTTAAATATTAATGCCAATTATGCCTACTCTAAGGGACTAAACAGATTTGGAAGCAAAATTGCATCATTAGGTCTGGATGGAAGTATTAAACTTACTCCTTACTGGAATATCAACGGAAGTACGCATTATGATTTGGTGACCAAGCAGCTGGCTTATACGAGAATCGGTTTTTCACGAGACCAGCGAAGCTTTACCATCAACTTTAACTGGGTTCCTTTCGGACAATATAAAGTATATGACTTCTTTATCGGGATTAAAGCCAATATCTTAAGTGATGCACTGAAATATAAGGACAGAAGCTTTACCCAGCCGAATGCACCTTTCTAATATCAGATTGGCATTTGAGAATATAAATTTTATATTTGCAACCAAAATAAATTCTAATGGAATCACGGGTTACAAAATTTTGATACATAAATTCCGTATACCTGTAATTACATAAAGACTTAAAAAAATAAATATCCACTATGAAACAAATAATCAACACAGCGAATGCACCTGCAGCGATCGGGCCTTATTCACAAGCAAATCTGGCAAACGGGGTTTTGTATATCTCCGGACAGATTCCTGTAGATCCGGCGACAGGTAAATTGGTAGAGGGAATTGAAAAAGAAACACATCAGGTAATGAAAAACCTTGAAGCTATTCTTACGGAAGCGGGAATGACTTTCAAAAACGTGGTAAAAGCTACCATCTTCCTGAAGAGTATGGATGATTTTGCAGTGATGAATGATATTTATGCTTCTTATTTAGATGCAGACAGCTATCCAGCCCGTGAAACGGTACAGGTTTCTTGTTTGCCTAAAAATGTGGATATCGAAATTTCTATGATTGCACATAAGGATTAATGAGTTTTATAAGAAATACAATTGCGGTTTTGGTGGGTCTTGCGATAACAGGACTTATTATCACTCTTGGGATAAGGGCTTTTCCGCAATGGGTTACTTTTGAAGCTTTTGCTCCGTTTGAGCACTGGCAAAGGTTTCTGTTCAGCATGAAGGATGATAAGGCCTTTTTTGGCTTCTTATTATTTATTTCCGGACTGGGAACTACAATTGGCGGGGTGGCCACTGCTATCATTGTAAAATATGCGAAAGTAGCCTACGCAATTCTGATCGGTTTTATTATGCTTTTTATAGCCATGTTGGATGTTATTATATTTCCGTATCATCCTACATTTTATAAGATCTCTATTTTCCTTACTTTTTTTCCGTTTTCGTGGATTGGCGGTAAGATTGTAGAAGTCATTTATGAAAGAAATAAAAAGAAAAGGATTGCTGAAAAAATGAATAAACTTAAGTAAACCATAAAAAAACGCTGCAAATTTTTGCAGCGTTTTTGTTGATATAAAAATATCTGTTTTAATTAAGGCATTTTAAATCCTCTCTGATAATTCCTTCCGTAATCATCCATGTATTTTATCTGGCCTGTACCTGAGAATTTATTTAATAAAGCTTCAACATCTTTCTGAGAATTCACAGGCTTACCGTTGATTTCGGTGATAATGTAACCGTCTACGATACCGGCCTTCGCAAACTCGCTGCCTTCGATAACGTTTTTAGCTACAATTCCACTGTTTAAACCATAATATGCCTTTGTTCTGTCGTCCAGGCTCTGGAACTCAGCTCCGATTTTTTCAGTGACACTCAGGTCAGCTTTTGTTCTGGTAGAAGTTCCGCCTTTCTGATCTCTTAATGTTACCATAGTGGTAGATTCTTTCCCGTTTCTGGAATAAGTAACCTGTACTTTATCTCCCGGACGCTTGCTTCCGATTGACATGGAAAGATCTGCAAAATCAGTGATATTGTAGCTGTCTACTTTGGTGATCACATCTCCTTTTTTCAGACCTGCATCTTCAGCACCACTATTTTCCCCGAATCCTGTAACATATACTCCGGAACCTACTTTAAGACTTGTTTTATTCTGTCTGTTGTATGCTTCAACCAATTGGTCGTTAGACAGGTCTAATGATTGTACTCCAAGGAATCCTCTCTGTACAATTCCGAATTTTTTGATATCCTCTACAATTTTTCTTGCCAGGTTAGCCGGAACAGCAAATCCATATCCCTGATAATATCCCGTGGTAGACTGGATGGCAGAGTTGATCCCGATCAGTTCTCCATTGGTGTTAACTAATGCTCCACCTGAGTTTCCCGGGTTGATCGCAGCATCCGTCTGGATAAAGCTTTCAATAGGGTTGGTAGCTTTCCCCTGGCTTCCCAGAATTCCGATACCTCTTCCTTTCGCAGAGACGATACCGGCTGTTACTGTAGAGTTTAATCCCAGTGGATTTCCTACTGCCAGTACCCATTGTCCCACGTCAATATTGTCTGAGTTAGCAAAATTCAGATAAGGAAGTCCTTTTTCCTCAATTTTTAATAAAGAAATATCTGTGTTGGGATCGGTTCCCACTAAAGTAGCAATGTATGATTTCTTGTTGCTTAGTACCACTTCCAGTTTATTGGCACCTGCTACCACGTGATTATTTGAAATAATGTAACCATCTGGAGAGATGATAACACCAGAACCCATTCCTGATGGCATGTTATCCGGAGCCTGCTGCTGCTGCTTTTGTCTCTGCTGGCCTCTTCCTCCGAAAGGGTCTCCGAAGAAGAAATCAAACAAGTCCTGCTCAGAAGCTCTGCTGGCTGTTCTGCTTTGATAGTTTTTAATGGTAACTACAGCCGGAACTGTCGTTTTGGCTGCTTTTACAAAATCTTCACCTGTTGCTGCAGTGTTCATACCCGCGAATGATGCTGTAGGTGCTGATGTTGTAAAATAAGATTGGTCTCCATTGTTGGAATTATGTCCGAAATATTGAATTGCTCCAACGGTTGTAGCTCCTGAAACAACTCCCACTACTGCAAATGGTAATAGTTTTTTTAAAGTACTCTTCATTGTATATCTTTCTTGTTTATTAATTAATTTCTATTGTATGTTTTTGAGTAAACAAATTTAATGTTAAATAAGTAATCAATTAGTATGCTATGTTTCAATTTTAACTAAAATTTAACGGGTATTATGTCATTTTATACCTTATGTCATAATTGTTAAGGTGGCAGTTAACAAAACTTAAAAAAAAATTAAAGAAAATAAGACAAAATGATATTTGATATGCTGTATAAAATTCATGATTTCTAAGGTTATTGGTTAGTCGTGCTTTACGTCTATAAATATACTTAATTTTAAAATGATTATCTTTGCCAAAATATTTTTCTCACTTAAAACGTTTATAGCATGCAACTGTATAACACCTTAAGCGCAGAAGAAAGAGCTAAACTTATTGATGAAGCTGGTAAGGAACGCCTTACATTATCTTTCTATGCGTATGCCAAAATTGAAGATCCCAAAAAATTTCGCGACGATTTATTTATAGCCTGGAATGCACTTGATGCGCTTGGCCGTATTTATGTTGCCCATGAAGGAATTAATGCTCAGATGAGTATTCCTGCAGATCATTTCGACGCTTTTCGTGCTACGCTGGAAGAATACGATTTCATGAAAGGTATTCGCCTGAATGTGGCAGTTGAACAGGATAACCATTCCTTTTTGAAACTGACAATAAAAGTAAGACATAAAATCGTTGCCGATGGATTGAATGATGAAACTTTTGATGTTACCAATAAGGGGATTCACCTGAAAGCACAGGAATTCAACGATATGCTTGATGACCCTAATACGATTGTAGTAGATTTCAGGAATCATTACGAAAGTGAGGTGGGGCATTTTGAAGGAGCTATTACGCCGGATGTGGAAAACTTTAGAGAAAGCTTACCGATCATCAACGATCAGTTACAGGATTTTAAAGAAGATAAAAACCTTTTGATGTATTGCACGGGTGGTATTCGTTGTGAAAAAGCAAGTGCTTACTTTAAACATCAAGGCTTTAAAAATGTTTTCCAGTTGGAAGGAGGTATCATTGAGTATACCCGACAGATCAAAGAAGAAGGTATAAAAAGTAAGTTCATAGGAAAGAATTTTGTATTTGATCACCGTTTGGGAGAAAGAATAACAGATGATATTATTTCACAGTGCCACCAGTGTGGTAAACCTTGTGATAATCATACTAATTGTGCAAATGATGCCTGTCATTTATTGTTCATTCAATGTGACGAATGCAAGGCTGCTATGGAAAACTGCTGTTCTACAGAATGTCTGGAAACAATACATTTGCCTTGGGAAAAGCAGGTGGAATTGAGAAAAGGTCTGCAGGTGGGCAATAAAGTTTTCAGAAAAGGAAAATCTGATGCTTTGAAATTTAAAAATTCAGGGGATCTTCCGGATAAACCTTTGGCAAAAGCGGAAACTAAGAACATCCGTCAGAAAATCAGTGTCAAGAAAGTTTTGATTGGAAAAGCCGAACATTACTTTTCAAAATCTAAAATCGGACAGTTTCTAATTGAAAATAAAGAATTGTCAGTAGGAGATAAAGTATTGGTTTCAGGACCGACTACCGGAGACCAAGAGCTTACCATTACTGAAATTTTTGCAAATGGAGGACCTTGTGAAACAGCTAAAACAGGAGATCAGATTACTTTTGAAATTCCGTTTAGAATTCGTTTGTCAGACAAATTATACAAAATTATCGAGCCTTCTGAAAACGCTTAGTAGATCATAAAAAAGCCAGTAGGATTGATTTCAGTGAAAAAAAAGCAGTAATTATGCAAAAAGCTGAGCTTAGAAAACAATATATACAAAAAAGAAAAGCCTTGTCTTCTGATGAGGCTTTCTTGTTATCTGAACGTATTTTTCAAAACTTTGTTCATTACTTTGACCCGAAAGAGACGGAGAAAGTTCATATTTTCCTGCCAATTTTGGAAAAGAAGGAAGTAGATACCCAAGTATTTATCAATTATTTTTTTGAACATCAGATACGTGTCTTTGTTCCTAAAGTGGCAGGAGGTCAATTGATCAGTGTTGAGATTTTTCAGGATACGACCTTTGTGACCAGCAGTTGGGGGATTCCGGAGCCGGTTTCAGATATAGATTCCGGAGAAAAGTATTTTGATTATGTCATTACTCCTTTACTGTATTGCGACAGGAAAGGCAATAGGGTAGGCTACGGAAAAGGATTTTATGACGGTTTGTTTCAAAATGTGTTGCCTGAAACAAAAAAAATCGGAGTCAATTATTTTGACCCCGATGAATATATTGATGATGTCTGGGAAAACGATGTTCCTCTCGACTATTTGGTAACTCCTGCTGAAGTACTGTCTTTCTTTAAAGGTTTAGAATAAAAATCTAAAAAATAGAATTTAAATTCCTTCTTAAGCTTTGGTCTGGAGATTAAAATATATTGTGCATTTTTCTCAAAATTACCTAAAGACTTATTTTTATCGTCAAAATATTCCACATTAAATTTGGCGTAATCCAAGGTGTCTTTTTTATAAAATTCTTTATAGACATTGAGATTATTGACCTTTACTGATCTTACTTTCATGCTGTCTAGTTCTTTAAATAACCTTTTGAAGGTCAGAGAATCAGGCTTGTGAAAATAGCTTTCCATCTGTGAATAAATAACAGTATCGATCTCCGTATTTCTGTTTCCGGAGAGGTAAAGGGTAGAAAGATCAAGAAGCTCCTGAACTTTTTGCTTGGTAATAGAGTTGATGGCCTGCATACTGTCCATTTGTACGGCAGGATAACTTTTTGCATTAGTACTGTTTCGTAATTTATCAAGGTCACTTATCTCTGTACTTTTTTTATTGCAGGCAACAAATAAAGCAAGAAGTATGGTGAGAAGTAAAAAATTATTAATTTTTTTCATCTGTTGTGGAGATTTTAAATTTGATAGATACAATTTTACCATTTGTATCCTTTTTCATTTCTATAACATTCAGGTTTTTTAATGAGGTTGTAGGAGTGGTTACCAACGTGATATACTTCTGTTTGTCCAATCGTTCAATACCATAAGTGTCGTTGTCATAAACCTGGTAAATGACAGCACTGTTGCTAATCAGGTTCTCAAGTTGATTTCTTTTTTGCTTGATGAGGGCTACCTGTTCTTCGGGATTACCTCCCTTTACATCTTTAATAGAGAAATAGTAGGCTGCCATTTTATAATCATCAGGCTTCAATTCAATTTTCTCTTCTTCAGGGGCGTTTTCCAGGTTCCTTGAAACTTCCAACGGCTCGTAGAAAGGAGCGCTGATCTTCATCCTAAGATTTTTGTCCTTCGTAGAATAGAAGAAACACTCTCCGGGTTTTATTTTATACATGATCGGAGATTCATTTTCCTTCATGACCATAATATCTAGAGTATTGATCACGCTTACTCCTCTGTCTTTATCGATGAAGCAGTATTTATAAGTTTTGGAAAAAAGAACATCTTTAAATCCTAATAATCCTGTAATGGCAATTAATACGGAGGTAACAATGGCCCATGCATTCTTTTTGACGAAATTTTTCTTCGGTAATTCAGATGACTTTTTGATTTCATCATGATTTGAGGAGATATTTGCAACCTGCTGATTTTCAGTGGTTGTTTTTTGTAAATCAGTATTTAGACCAGGCTGTATTTCGGTTTTTTTCACCGGAATCTCTTCTTTTGGCAGATCAGGAGCATCCGAAACTGTTTTTTCAAGTTCAGTGAGGTCATCCTCTTCCGGATTTTCATTTTCCTGCAACAATTCTCCAGCAAAAAGATGAAGCTTTTTGAATTCATACCATGAATCGTAACCCGCATAATTACTGAGTAAATTGAGCATATCAATCCTTGGTAATTTAGTGACCGGTGATGTTTTGAAATAAGTGTAAAATGATTTTTCGCTGATGTTACCTTTCGCTTTTTTACGAAGGTCTTCCTGGAAATATATGATATCTATACCCTTCCATTTGGATATGTCATCCTGTGAAGGGGTATATTCTTTTAAATATTGACCCTGAACGTCCTTTTTTAGTTGCTCAAAGTGTAATAGATCTAAATCTGTCAATTTTTTTTAAAATAATTAAATTGTTGATTATCAGTTATGTTTTTTTGTAAAACTATTTTACAAAGGTATTACAATTATTTTTCATAGACAAATTTTCTATCTGCTATACCTTTGTCTTGTTCAAATAACAGAACAGAAGAAAATTTTATAAAACAATATTAACAAAATTAAATTTAATTTATTATGAAAAAGTCATTATTCGTAGCTGCTATCGCTGCAATCTCTCTAGTTGCTTGTAAAAAAACTGAAGCTACTTCTACTGAAGGAGCAACTGATTCTGCTGCTGCTAACGTAGCTGATTCTGCTGCTGTAGTTTCTGACTCTGCTGCTAAAGTTGTTGACTCTGCTGCTACTGCTGCTGTAGGTGCTACTAAAGATGCTGCTGCTGCTACAACTGCTGCTGGTGCTGAAGTTGCTAAAGATGCTGCTAAAGGTGCTGCTGACGCTGCTAAAGGTGCTGCTGATGCTGCTAAAGGAGCTGCTGACGCTGCTAAAGATGCTGCAAAAGACGCTGCTAAGAAATAATTTTAGCATAAGCTTAAAAATAAAAGAACCGTTTCACCCAGTGAAACGGTTTTTTTATGCTTTATAGTAAAAGGCCATTGCGGGCCGAAGGTGAAACAATCTGTTTAAGAAAAGAGTTTTACCCAACTATATTTATCCCTTCTTCTGCTTTAAAGATTCGTAGCAGGTAATTGCTACCGCATTACTTAAGTTTAAGGAGTCAATACTTCCGGCCATAGGAATCAAAGTGTTTTTCCCTTTCCCCATCCAGAAATCACTCAGTCCCGAATGTTCAGTCCCGAATAAAACTGCCGAACGTTGTTTAAAATCTCTTTTATAAAGGTCTTCCGCAGTTTCATCCATCAATGTGGTGTAAATATTGAACCCTTTTTTGTGAAGGAATTCTAATGTTTCTTCATTTTCTGCCTGATAAACTTCCATTCCGAAAAGGCAACCGACACTGGACCTGATCACATTGGGGTTGTAAAAGTCGGTTTTGCCGTCTGCAACGATAAGGGCGTCTACTCCAAATGCTTCACAGCTCCTTAAAATAGCCCCGAGATTACCCGGTTTTTCCACTCCCTCGACAATAATGACCGTAGAATTATCTTTAGGTACAAAATCCGAAAGCGGAGTTTCTTTGGCGGTATATATTCCTATAATACCTTCTGAGCTGCCTCTGTATGCTATCTTTTCATATACTTTTTCACTTACATAATGGATCTTTCCGTTGGGAAGCTTGCCTTTGAATATATTTTCACAAAGAAAAAACTCTACCGGTTCGAAATTGTATTGTATTGCTCTTTCATTCTCCTGTTGGCCTTCCACTACAAAAACTTTCGATTTTTTACGGAATCTGTTGTCAGTAAGGAGCTTAGTGACATTTTTTATTTTATCGTTCTGAAAACTTTCTATCAACATATTGCAAAATTATGCAAAAATTATGATTGAGCTTCTCTGCTTTTTATAAAAAGACTTTTCAAAGTAACCTGGAAAGCAGTGTTATGTCTCTTTTTATCATAGATGATGAGGAGAATAATGACAAGAAGTGAGAGAATCTTATAAATATTTCCATATAAATTTCCGGATACATTTTCAGAAACATTATATATTTCCCAATATAAATTCATGAAAAAATGAGCAAAAATGGCTGTCCAGAGGTTAAAGTCTGTTTCAAAATAGATCCATGCAAAGAATATGGACCCTAGAAATGTAATGGAAAATATTTCGAGTAGTTCAACAGGATCCTGGCTTTGGTATAAATGAACCTGTGCAAACAGCAGTGATCCCAATAATACAGTAGATAAAAATCCAAGTGCTGTAAATCTATATAAGATTCCGATAAGGAATGCTCTGAAGATGATTTCCTCAAAAAATGCTGAAGAAACAGTGTTGATAAACAGAGATTCAAAATGTATAGAGGAAGATAGGCCGAAATGGACAAAATAGCCTGTGAGCATCGGTAGAGTTCCGGTAAATGCCAGGGTAAATCCTTTTTTAATCGATGTATTCAGGGAAAATAAGTCAAAAATACTTTTTCCGGGTAACAGAATTTTTCCGGTAATGAGCAAAGGGAGCAGTGTGATGGAATAGGCGATGATATGAGCTAAAGCCTTCGAGTGAAAAAAGTTTTTTGATACTGTCTGGATGCTTTTAAAACAAAATGCATCAAAAAAATAGTAAACGGAAAAGCCGATGATAAAGATTAAATAAAAGCGGATGTTTTTACTCATGATGATTATTTTTGAGCAAAATTGTAGCTTTTAACGATGGATGTCAAACAGAAGTGATGGATGTCAAGCAAGTGTGACCAATGACAAGCTTTTAAGAATCAGATTGCTTTAACCGGGGAATAACCGCCGGAATAAAACTTCTTGAAACAGGAACTTCAAAACCGATGTCCAGAATGTATAATTTATATCCTTGGGCATTGCCTTTGAGGTTTTTTACTTTTCCGAGATTGACAATGTATGACCGGTGGCATTTCTGAATAGATTGGGTTTCAATTTGTGGTAAAACCTTGGAGAGACTTATCCGGAGTATGTGTTTTTTGGGCTGATTGTTTTCTAAACAATAGAACACACAATAATTTTCCATCGATTGAACATAGAGAAAATCTTTTTCATCGATTACCAGCTTGGTGCTGCCGGCTGAAATTGTCAAAGAATCACTTTGGAGAACATTTTGTTTACCGGCCAGATGCTGTGAAATGGTTTTAGCAGTATTTTCGTAGAAATTCTTTAAATAAATATACCGGGAAAGAATATAAATGGTTGATACGGGAATTCCTACTGCCAGAGAATACAGAAGCATATAGAAATAATTACCAAAACTGAGTGCCACATGGCTCAGGAATAATGAATTATAAAAGTAGGAGAAAACTGACCCCGTTATTAAAGTACCTGTGATCTTCAGAAGCTCAGCACCAAGATTCCAGTTGTTGAATTTTGATGTGGAAAGACTCATGATAAGAAACGCCATTCCGAATATAACAGTATAGGGGAAAAGGAGTATCAGTTTATAGGGATGATGGAAGTTTTCAGTCCCAAAAGGCTGGAAAATGATTAAAAACAAATATACAGAAATGCCTGCTGCAAGAGAAGAAAGCAGCATTTCTTTTATAGATCCAGACTTTGGATAGGGGAATGCGGTAAAAGAGAACATAGGGATGAGCTTATCAGCTTTGACCTTATCCTACAGGATTGTTTGTTTTCTGCTTTTCCGGTGAGAGAATAAGGAGAATACTTCCGGCAAATAACGAAAGACAGCTGGCGATCCAAAGAAAATATCCCGCTCCGTAGCCTGTGATAGGAAATTTATGTCCGGCTTCATTTACGGTGATTTCACCCACTGATAAATAACAAAATGTGAGACATACAGCAATAAAGCTGATCACTGCTGATATTTTTGGTTTTTTCAGTAAAAAGAAAAACGCGGCAAAAAACATCAGAGGATTGGCCATCCAGGCAATTCCGCCACCCTGCATCTCAGCCCATCCCAACAGGAAACATGCTAATCCGCTCATTTCGTGACTTTGTGCAAATACAGCTGTAAAAGGCAGTGATGCTATAAATAGAAAAAGACTGAATAGAAGAATAATATTTGATTTTTTCATGGTGTTTGATTTTTAGTCTGATAGGTTGCTATGATCAATAAGACTTTGTGGTAAGTCTTTTTTGTTTTTTATTCCGAGGGATTTTAGTTTTTGGGTCTGGATTACCAGATTATCATTTCCGGTAGAAAGCTGTTTGTACGCATCATCATATACATTTTTAGCCTGATCCAGGTTCTTTCCTATTTTTTCAAGGTTATCGACGAATCCGACAAATTTGTCGTACAACTTAGCGCCTCTTTCCGCAATTTCCATGGAGTTCCTGTTCTGGTATTCGCGTTTCCAGAGATCGGCTATAAGTTTAAGTGACGTTATCAGGTTACTTGGATTTAGCAGTAGAATTCTTCTTTCATAAGCATAGTTCCAGAGATCCTGATCTGCCTGCATGGCCGCAATGTATGCCGGCTCGCTCGGAATAAACATCATTACGAAATCCAATGACTTCCCATAATCATCATAAGCTTTCTGGCTGAGTTGTGTGATGTGATTTTTGATGGAACCCAGGTGCTGATTCAGCTTCATGAGATAAATATCCTGATCTGTTTCGTCAACCAATTCTGTAAAAGCCGTCAGAGATACTTTGGAATCGATAATGACATTTCTTTCATCGGGATATTTTACAACAGCGTCAGGGCGCATTTTTTTTCCTGAAAATTCAGAAAACAACGCCTTATTATCTTCGTCACGCAACTCATGTTCCAGAAAATACTCTCTTCCTTTTACGAGTCCTGATTTTTCGAGGATACTTTCCAAAATCATTTCTCCCCAGTTTCCCTGTGTTTTACTTTCTCCTTTCAGGGCACGGGTCAGTTTTTTAGCATCTTCGGAAATCTGCTGATTCAGTTCAGCAAGTTCCTTTACTTTTTCAGCCAGAGAGAAACGTTCTTTATTTTCCTTCTCATAGGCTTCATTGACCTTATTTTTTAAATCGGCCATTTTCTCCTGGAAGGGTTCAAGGATATTTTTGAGATTGTTTTGGTTTAAAGTAGTAAACTTTTCTGTTTTTTCCTCTAAGATTTTATTGGCCAGATTTTCAAACTGCAATTTTGCTTCTTCCTGAATTTTTGCAATTTCTTCCTTTTGGGTAGTAAGAGATTGTTGAAGGCTTTCATTTTTTGCAAAGAGCTCAGAATTTTTGGCAAAAATATTCTGTTTCTCAGCCGTCAGCGATTCAATTTGAATGCTTTGCTGGGCATTCAGTTGCCTTTGCTCCTGAAACTGGGAGCTTAAAGATGCATGTTCCGCTGAGATCTTTGCAAATTCATTTTTAAGATCGTTCAGCAAATCCTGTTGCTGGAGATTAAGTTCCTTTTCGGTAATGATATTTTGGGTTAGCTCATTAATTTTTACGCTGGCATTTTCGAGATCGGAATTACTTCTGATATGCATTGTCTTGATTTCATCATAAGTACTTCTTGAAACCATTGATGATTTCAAGGCAAAATATAATATGACAGCTCCCAATATTCCGCCGGCAATACATCCAATAAGTAAATAGGTCATCTCCATTTTTCAAAAGTATGAAAAAAGGTCATAAGTTGGAGAAAGATGGTAGTAGGGAACCACAATGTGTTGGATTTTTTATACCTTTCAACTCCCGGCATTCCGTTTCCCTTTTCTAAAGATTGCCTATATTTATGGGAAATTTCAGAAGAATATGAACATTTTGTTGGTAGAGGATGATCAGAGAATTAGTAATTTCCTGATAAAAGGACTTTCAGAGGCGGGTTACAATACTACCCTTGCGGATTCAGGTGAGAAAGCACGGGAAATTATCAGTACCTACGATTTTGATATTATTCTTATGGATATTATGCTTCCCGGTCTGAACGGTATGCAGCTTACCCAGGTGATACGGTTTAAGGGAAATTATACTCCTATTCTGGTTTTAAGTGCTCTGAACAGTCCTGATGATAAAATTAAAATGCTTGATTTGGGAGCAGATGATTACTTGTCTAAACCTTTCCATTTTGAAGAACTGATCTCAAGAATTAAAGCATTGACAAGGCGAAACAAACTCAGTTATCAAAAAGAAGATCAAATGCTGTCTTGCGGGAGTATAATGATTGATACCGACCTGCATAAAGTAACACAGAATGGTAAAGAAATAGAATTTTCTCCTACAGAATACAAGCTTTTTACCTTTCTCCTGGAAAATAAAAATAAAGTACTGAGCAGGACTCAGATTCTGCACAAAGTATGGGGGATAGATTTTGATAATACCACCAATCTGGTAGATGTGTATATTTCTTATGTTCGTAATAAAATTGACGAAACTGATCAGAAGATTATCCATACGGTCAAAGGAACCGGATATGTAATTAAAGATTAAAAATGACGCTTAGAAACCGTTTCACCCTGATTTCAAGCCTTTCATTCGGCATCGTTTCTATCATCACATCGGCGGTGATATTTTTTGCCTATTACGACAGTACCAAGATTTTTTACTTTGAAAAACTGAGGAATACGGCTCTGATTTCTGCCATTTATTACCTTGAAAAAGATGAACTTCCCAAAGACAGGCATGCGCAGATCAAAAAAGAATACAACCATCTCATTCAAAATAACAGGGTTGCCGTTTATAACCGGAATAATGAGGTCACATTTGGTCACAATCTGAATGATAAAAATATAAAACCTATTCATTTACAAACCGTAAGAAAGAATAAAGGCGTAGAATTTATGTCTGACAATCAATTTTATTACGGTATTTTTTATCCGGATAATCAGGGCGATTTTGTTGTCTTTGTCAAGTCACCCAACGATTCATTTCAGTCTCAGATATGGAGGCTTTCAATTATTATGCTTTCAGTGCTGATCCTGGGACTTCTTGCCATCTTTTTTTTAAGCAGATACCTTTCAAAGATTGTTTATAAGCCGATCTCCAATGTGGTAGAGCGGATCAATAAGGTTGAGTTCAATAATATTTCTACTGCAATTACTTCTACCAATACCAATGACGAGATTGAAGATCTTATAAAATCGTATAATAAATTACTGGGCAGGATTTCTGAAAATGTTCTCCTGCAGCAGAATTTTATTAATTATGTCTCTCATGAATTTAAAACTCCGTTGGCTGCCATATCAGGGAATCTTGAAGTCTTTGCCCAAAGAGACAGAACTCCTGAGGAATACAGAGAGGTAGCCAAAGAGTCTCTGGAAAACGTCTATGAAATTGAAAATATCCTGAACAACCTTTTACTGATGTCAGGGATGACAAAGCTTGAGTCTTCTCATAAGCAGGTAAGGGTAGATGAGCTGATCTGGAAGATATACGAAAAACTGGAATGTAAAGCGAAGGAAAATAATTCATCAATTAAAATTCAATTGGAAGTTTCAAAGCCTTCTTTACTGGAGTTTCCGGGAAATGAGACCTTGCTGTATCTCGCTTTATATAATATTGTGGAAAACGGGATCAAATATTCTAAAGACCATCCTGTAACGATTATTCTGTCGGAAAAATATAATCAATTGAATATTGAAGTAAAAGATCAGGGAAAGGGAATTCCTAAGGAGGACCTTGATAAAATTACGGAAACATTTTATAGAGGAAAAAATGTAGATAATATTAAAGGCAGTGGTATTGGTTTATCTCTTTCCAGAAGTATTTTTGATCTTCATCATATTACAATGAAAATTGATTCTAAAATTAACATGGGAACAAGCGTTCTGCTTATATTTCCTTCTAATTGTTAAAACAAGATTTCTTGGACCGGGTTTGGATAAAGCCAATGATATCGCTGGTGAAGAGCAGTTGTGTAATTGTGTCAAAAAAGAGAGGTATAATCTTCCTCATCAGCGGGATATTTTAAGTAAATCCCAACCTATTCTAATCAAACTCTAATGTTGGACTAACCGAATTTTAATTCTATTCAAAATTGGGCTTAATATTAGACAGATAGCTTTGTGGTCTTAAATATCAGACCTTGAAGAAAATTATATTTACCCTATTTTATATTCATTGCTTCAGTTTTTTTTCGGCTCAGATTGCAGACACTGTAAAGGTGAGCAGAAAGGAGGCTGAAGCAGTTTTTCTGGCAAAAAATTTAGATCTTATTGCTCAGAAGCTGGAGATTTCTCAGGCCGAGGCCCGTGCTCTGCAGGCTAAATACTGGCCTAATCCAAAATTAAGTATCAGCGAAGTTAATTTGTGGAGAACGTACGATATTGAAGAACAACCCGCTTTGATAGGGAACTGGGGAAAGAATACCCAGGTTTCTGCAGAAATAGAACAGGTTATTCAGACAGCCGGGAAAAGAAGAAAAAATATTGAGCTGCAGAAAATTGAAGTGGAAGGCGAAAAATATGAACTGCAGGAAGTATTACGTGAGTTAAAGAAAACGTTACGGAATACCATTACCGAAATCCTGTACAATCAGGAGCAGCAGAAAATATATCAGGGGCAAATTGCTTCCATTGAAAAACTTACAAAATCTTATCAGAACCAATTAAACCTTGGAAATATCAGTAAAGCGGAGTATGTCCGTCTAAAAGCACAAGAGATTGAATTCAAGAAAAAACTTGTTTCATTGAAGCAGGAGATTGAAGACCAGCAGGTGGAGCTGAAAGCTTTACTGATGATTCCGTCTACGTCATATCTTGTTATTTCCGATCCGTTTGTCATGCCCGAAAAACAACTCTCAGAGTTGGAACTGGGGCAATGGCTGGAGAAGGCCAAAGAAAACCGGCCGGATATTCTTATTTCAAGAAATAAAGAGAAACATGCGGCAAAGAATCTGGAAATACAAAATGCCATGAAGACTCCCGATGTAGCTGTTTCAATAGGCTATGACAGGGGAGGGAATATCATGAAGGACTTCATTGGACTCGGGGTTTCGGTTGATCTACCCATTTTTGACCGCAATAAGGGAAATATTCAGGAAGCAAAACTGGAAATTGAAAAAAGTAAGTATGAAACCCGGAAAAATATGCTGAAATCGGAAAATGAAATTGTTTCAGTCTTTAGAAATTATATCCGGACACAGCAGGTTTCAGAAGAAATAGACGCCTCTTACGAGTCTACACTGGATGGCTT
Source organism: Chryseobacterium sp. UNC8MFCol (assembly GCF_000482305.1). Classification (NCBI taxonomy): domain Bacteria; kingdom Pseudomonadati; phylum Bacteroidota; class Flavobacteriia; order Flavobacteriales; family Weeksellaceae; genus Chryseobacterium; species Chryseobacterium sp. UNC8MFCol. The sequence continues at coordinate 101,206 of NZ_AXUZ01000003.1, read as the reverse complement.
ACTGGTCAGCCATGAGAAAAATTTCAGATTAAGAAATATCAGCATGCTCGAGTATATGGACTTCTTAGATACCTATATCGGAAATAAAATGATCATCCTGGATACCAAAAAAGAGCTTAATCAATATTATGAAAACCTGCAATATGTTGTAGGACAGGATCTTTAGAATCTTAAACCATCATTCAAAAGCTTTGTAAAAGTCGCCTGAAGCGAATGGTGATAGGATACCTTATAAAAAATGAACATCTACATATGAAAATGAATACTACCAGATACATTGCGGTAATTTACCTCTCTGCTTTCATGATCTTTACAGGCTGTAAAGATAAAAAACAGGAAAATGAAACGGAAAAAGCTTATTGTATCAGTAAAGAACTTAAAAAAGATATTAAGCTGGTGAAGGCCGAAATTCTTCCTATCGAAGAAAGCATTACCCTTACCGGAGAAGTAGAAAGCAATTCAGATAAAACCGTTCCTTTTGTCAGCCTTGTAGACGGGATAGTAACCGATACTTACTTTTCGTTGGGAGACTATGTCAGAAAAGGCCAGGTACTGGCTACGGTAAAAAGTACTGCGGTGAACGAAATGCAGGACGACACACAAACCTTACAGGCACAACTCGCTGTGGCCAAACGAAAACTGTCTTCAGTAGAAGCGATGTATAAAGATGATATTGCTTCCCAGAAAGACCTGCAGGAAGCAAGATCTGAGGTGGCTATATTACAATCTAATATTTCCAAGACCCGGAAAAATATGCAGCTGTATTCTGCAGGCGGAAACACGCTTCAGATTAAAGCACCTGCGGACGGATATGTTATTTCAAAGAATGTTTCCAAAGGAATGCCTGTTACTGCCGGAGGTGATCAGCTTTTTATCATTTCAAATCTTGATAAGGTCTGGGTAATGGCCAATGTATATGCAACAAATATGAGAAATGTATATGTAGATCAGCCGGTAGTAGTGAAAACCCTGGCTTATCCTGACGAAAGCTTTGCTGGAAAAATAGATAATATCTCTCAGGTTTTTAATGAAAATGAAAGAGTCCTGAAAGCCAAAATTATTATGGATAATAATGGAATGAAGCTTAGACCCGGTATGTCTGCAGACGTTATTCTGCCAATTAATCCGCAAAATAAAAGCGCATTGGCTATTCCCGCAAAAGCACTGATATTTGATAATAACCAAAGTTATGTAGTGGTGTACAAAAAAGACTGTGAGCTGGAAATAAGACCTGTGACGGAAATAGCTTCCAACAGCCGGTATATCTATGTAGAAGGGAATTTAAAACCGGGTGAAACCATTATCGCTTCCAACGGATTGTTGATCTATGAAAACATGAAAAATCAATTAAATAATTCTATGAAGTAATGCGAAAATTTGTACAAAAAATAGTTTCCTTCTCCTTAAAAAATTCATTGATTGTACTTTTAGGGACTTTCCTTCTTTTGGCAGGAGGAATCTATTCCTATATACACACTCCCATCGAGGCATTTCCGGATGTTACCAATACAAGGGTAAGGGTAATCACCCAATGGCCGGGAAGAAGTGCTGAGGAAATTGAAAAATTCGTTACTCTGCCTATTTCCAAGGAAATGAATGCCATTCCGAATAAAACCTCGGTAAGGTCTATTTCATTATTCGGACTATCCGTGGTCACCGTAATTTTTGATGATCATGTGAATGATTTTTATGCCCAGCAGTATGCATCCAATAAACTGGGAAATGTACAACTGCCCAATGGCGCAGAATATAGCATCGAACCGCCTTCAGGAGCTACCGGTGAGATTTACCGGTATATTATCAGGAGTAAATTGCCAATTAAAGAAGTTACCGCTATTCAGGATTGGGTGGTTGAAAGGGAATTGCTGGCCGTGCCCGGTGTAGCCGATGTGGTTAGCTTTGGAGGAGAAGAAAAAACATACGAAATAAAAATTAACCCTACAGAATTACACAATTACGATCTATCCCCTCTGGATGTGTATGAAGCGGTGTCGAAGAGTAATATCAATGTTGGTGGAGATGTTGTGGCAAAAGGAGATCAGGCTTATGTAGTAAGGGGGATAGGTCTTTTGGAAAGTAAGGAGGATATTGAAAATATTCAGATTGAAGTAAAAGGTTCCACACCAATTTTAGTAAAGCATGTTGCTGAAGTAAAAGTGTCGGCAAAACCAAGATTAGGTCAGGTGGGATACAACAAAGAAAATGATGTTGTAGAAGGTATTGTCATCATGCTCCGCGGTGAAAACCCAAGTGAAGTCATTGCCCGATTAAAAGACAGGATCGAAGAATTGAACGGGGGAGAGCTGCCCGGTGATGTGAAGATTGAACCTATTATTGACCGAACTGAGCTGGTGAACACCACGGTTCATACAGTTTCCAAAAACCTGGTTGAAGGGGTCATTCTTGTTTCCATTATCGTATTTATTTTCCTGTACAACTGGAGAACGACCTTTATCGTGGCATCGGTTATTCCTTTGGCATTTCTTTTTGCCATCATTATGCTTAGGATCCAGGGATTGCCTGCGAACCTGATTTCTATGGGAGCTCTGGATTTTGGTCTTCTTCTCGAAGGAACCCTTGTTATTGTCGAAAATGTCTTTGTAGCACTTGAACATAAAGCGAAAAAGATCGGACTGCAGAGATTCAATAAAATTTCCAAACTCGGAATTATAAAGAGAAGCGCAGGAAGTGTGGCAAGTTATATTTTCTTTGCACTCCTGATCCTTATCGTAGCGTTGATGCCAATCTTCTCGTTCCAGAAAGTGGAAGGGAAAATGTTTTCTCCCCTGGCATTTACATTAGGATATGCCTTATTGGGGTCTTTGATTTTAAGCCTGACATACGTTCCTGCGATGTGTAAGCTTTTACTGACAAAAAATATAGAAGAAAAAGAGAATTTTATTTCCAGATTCTTCAGAGTCAATATCTACAGGATCTATGAGTTTAGTGACCGTTATAAAAAGGGTTTCATTATCGGATTTCTCACATTGCTGGCCATCTGCGGGTGGAGATTTTCAAATTACGGATCAGAGTTTCTCCCGAAACTGAATGAAGGGGCAATCTATGTACGTGCCACTTTACCTAATAGTGTGAATCTGGACGAATCGGTGCGTCTTACCAAGGAAATGAAAGGAATTTTAATGAAATATGATGAAGTGAAATTTGTCATGACCCAGACCGGCCGTCCCAATGACGGTACCGACCCTACAGGTTTCTTTAATATCGAGTTTAATATTCAGCTGAAACCTGAAAGCGAATGGAAGAAAAAAATATCCAAAGAAGAACTTCTGGAAGAAATGAGGGTTTCTCTTGAAAAATATCCGGGAATAAACTTCGGATTCAGCCAGCCCATACAGGATAATGTAGAAGAATATGTGGCCGGAGTAAAGGCGCCGCTCGTTATTAAAATTTTCGGGAACAATCTGTTTGAACTTGAAAATTATGCCAACCAGGTCGCCAATTCTATCAGAACTGTACCGGGAATATCGGATGTAAATGTTTTTAAAAATATTGGCTTACCCGAGCTCAGGATACAGCTTCATGATTCTAAAATGGCAAAATACGGTGTTTCCACAGCAGATGCATAGGCAGTAATCGAAATGACGATCGGAGGTCAGGCGGCGACTAAATTTTATGAAGAAGAAAGGATGTTTGATGTGATGCTAAGATTTGAAAAACAATATCGTGATACTCCCGAAAAAATGGGGAACATCCTGATCCCTACTCAGGATAATAAAAAGGTGCCTTTAAAAGAGATAGCAACGATCGATTATCACACGGGACCCTCTTTTATTTACCGCGAAGGAAACAGCAGGTATATAGGAGTTGGATTTAATATCGAAGGAAGAGATCTGGGAAGTACCATCGCCGAAGCCAAGACTAAAGTGGCAAAAGAGGTAAAGCTTCCCAAAAATCATAAAATGACGTGGGCAGGAGAGTTTGAAAGTAAAGAAAGAGCGGCAAAACAACTGGCAATGGTTGTTCCCATTTCCCTGGTTCTTATTTTAATGTTGCTGTATTTTAATTTTGGAAATGTAAAAGACACTTTAATTTCATCCATTACCCTTGCTTTTGCATTTATTGGCGGATTCTTGTCCCTGTGGTTTACAGGAACTATTTTCGGAATTTCTGCAGGAATTGGTTTTATTATTCTCTTCGGAGTAGCCACCATTGACGGTATTGTTCTGATCGGGGTGATGAAAGAAAACCTTCAGAATAAAATGTCTCTTAAAAATGCCATTTCAGAAGGAGTAAGAAGCAGAATTCGTCCTGTGGTAATGATTGCTTTAATGGGATCAATGGGACTTTTCCCCGCAGCGATATCCAACGGAATGGGATCTGAGATTCAAAAACCTTTAGCAATTATGATTGTAGGCGGATTGATCATCTGTATGCTGTTGTCTTTTACAGTATTACCTATTGTATTTTATTATGCTTACCGTAAAAAGTACAGAGAAGCCCTATAGTTTCTTTTTATTTGTTCATTATGTAGGCCGGGATCCGTGAGGAAGATCCCGGCCTTTTTTATGACAGATCATTATAAAGTGAGCCGGAAGCTCTTATCTGTGCTCATCAGGTTATGGGTTAATGATTATCGGATCCGGAAACGGTTCCAGAACCAGTGGCTTACACCTTGCAGCCGGTTCACATCTGTTCCCCATACATATAAAATTGGTCATTGTAGTAGATCCGTCAGGGCATCTGATCATAGCTTCACCAGGGCATCCGCCGGGACATGGTGCAGGATATAAATACCCGCCGAATACATCTTTCAGTTCTGTTCTCGAAAGTTTTGAGAGATTCATTTTTTTCATGGAATTAATTTTTTAAAGGTTTGGTTTGTAAGTTTCTTATAATCTGTGTTATAACGTATTTTACAATATCGCTAAAATAATAAAAATTGATTGATTTTTTATTGTTTTTTTAAAAAAAGATTCTGTTTATTTTGATATAATCTATTGAAATTTAATGATTTGTAAAATATTTTATATATTTAAATCTCGGAAAAAGGAAATAAATAGATAAACAGAGGTATCCGAAAATCTTAAAGAGTAGGAATTTACAATAAACAATACCTATGAAAAATGTAAGAAGTTTAAACAGAAAAGAATTGAAAGCCGTTCTGGGCGGATTTGAAAAAGCATGTGAACCACCCATAGACGGAGTTTGCAAACCAGGTTATGCATCCTGCGATCCTTATTGTTGTTTCCGCATCATAAAGCCACATCCAATTTGTAGCGACTGGTAAAAACCTTCAACCCGGAGATTTTTTACATCACAAACCGTATTGAAATGACGGCAGTATGAAAATTAAAAAGGCAACAGTGTCATACTGCTGCCTTTTATATATAATGATGTTAATATTAATTATTTTTTCACGGCTTTGATTGTTTTAGAACTTCCGTCTTTCATCTGAAGACTGATCAGGTATAATCCTGCATTCAGGTCAGAAAGGTTAAGCTGATGAGTTGCCGCAATTGTTTTCAACTGTCTTCCGGATACATCACTTACGATAATCGTTTTTACATCCTTAATATCTGAAATGGTTAACGTATCCTTAAACGGATTAGGGTAAACTGAGATATCACCCTTTTTATTGGCCATGGTTTCAGAAGTTCCCAATACCGCATCTACTTTTATAGTATAGTCTTCAACTTGTCCCTCGTTTACGTCCGAACAAGGATCAGATAATTCTGTTCTTACTGACGTTGAAGAGCTGTTGAACTGATACTTAACTCTCATTCTTGTATTTCCTAAAGCTGCTGTCGCAGGTACGGCAATGGTTTTATTAACCGTTACAGTATTACCTGTACCTCCAGCAAAATCAGAAGTCACGAAATAAGACTCTCCCGGATCACTGAAGCTTCCATTCTGGTTCCAATCTATAAATACTGTAAATCCGAATCGGTTGGCACCGGCTCCTGTAGCGGTAAGAGTTAGCGGATAAGAAGATCCTCTTGCAACAGTTGCTATTTTGGAAATGAAATTTTCATGACCACTTCCGGTATTGGTTGTGGTGCTTGATGCATTGGTCATATCACTCAATACCACATTAGAAATAGGGAATACGCTTGATCTTGCCAAAAGCGGACTGCAATATGGAGCAAACGGATTGGCACCGGTTGTGAATGAGATTTCAGTACAACCTGTGGCATCACCTAAAGAATTCGTTGGAGTAACAGTTGCATAAAGAGTCGTGTTTTGCGGGAATGTCTCGGTTGATGCCGGAGTATGGAAGGTATTGATAGTCGTTCCGGTATAAATATTTGAACCTCCCGGTGTTGTTCCTATTTTCACTTTGTAGCCTTCAGATCCTGCGGTGGCAGCCCATGTAATTTGTTGACGTACTGAAGTCCCGGTAGCACCTGTAACAGGAGCGCTTATTGTTGTACATGCCGGAGGTGCTGTCACTTCCTGTTTGATAACGACCTTATCAATAAAGCTATAAAAATCAAACGTGGTTCCTGAACTTCCTACAGTCTGGATTCTCAGCTTGAAGTTACCATTGATATTGGCACTTTCAGGAATGGTACCTGTAAAGGGTACACAGGTCTGAGCGGTGCTGGACAATGTAATCGGGCTTCCAACCGGTACATAGGTAGTCCCGTTATCTGTAGAATATTCTACATTGATAACTCCTCCGATGCTATCTCCTGTTGAATAAGGAGTTGTAGTGAACTGGAAAGAAATATCAATTTTTTTTCCGTTAGCGGTCACCCCTGCAGGTTTTGTATACACAAGGTTGATTGTTCTGTTGGCTACGCTTGATCCATAGGATTCAGCACCTATCTGTATGTTTCCATCACAGGTACTTCCTAGATACGTACCCGCTGTACCACCACTGGTATCGCTGTAACCACCGGTGATGACAAAACCCGGATAGGTTCCGTTTTCAAAACTCTCATTAACTAAAATTTGGGCACTGCTCATCGAGGCAAGTACCATTGAACTCAAGAATAGTATTTTCTTCATAGGGTAAAAGTTTTATTTGACCGAATATAATAATATTCTGTAAAACAGCAAAATAAATATGAAAATTAAGGTTTGTTTACCTATTATTTAGAAAAAATATTCTTTTATTGTGAAGTTTAGATTGATTTTATTTTTTTGTTATTACTCTGCTTTTGCGGAATCGATCAGGTAGGGCTAGCGGTTTGTTTATGGGCTTTCTGTTGAAATTTCTTCATGATGCTTAAGATATAAAGGTAAAGCTGCTGATCCATACCAGGAAAAGATTTTGTAATTGAAAATGCCTGCCTCTACAGCCGGATCTGTTTTCACCCATTTTTCAGCTTCTTCTTCAGACGGGGTATTGAAAATAAACATACCGCGGTAATTTTCTTTATTCTTTTCAAGAAAAGGTCCTGCCACAATAATCTTATCTTCATCAGCGAGTTTTCTGATATTGGCCATGTGTCCTTTCATCAGTTCTGATCTCCTTGCTTTATCATCAATCTGTATGTTGCCTGTGGTAAGCATGGCAATGGTATATGCTTTCATTCCGTATTTATCAGCACCAAGGGATATTGCCAATTCCTGATTGAATGCAGGCTTTTCTTTTTTCTTCTCTTGGCTAAACGATAAAACAGTCATCATCATACTCAAGATGAGGTATAATTTTGCTTTCATGATATCGGGTTTTATGACTATATAAATATCTGAAATCTGACAACGGAAACCTACCTTTTAATTTTTTATTCTTAAAAATTCTTTAGCAAGTTCGATCATTTTAGGATCACCCGTATATTTCCCATGTTCATCGGAAAGTTTTACCGTTGGGATCCATTCTTTATTAGGAGCTTGTACACCGATAAGTTTCATCACAATATTCATTGGCTTCAGACCTACGTCGTTTGTAAGGTTGGTTCCTATTCCGAAAGATATTCCGATTTTTCCCCTGCAGTAGTTGGTGATTTCCTCTACTTTTTCAAGATTGAGGGCGTCAGAAAAAATAATATATTTAAACATAGGATTGATGCCGTTATTCTGATAATGGGCAATGGTTTTATCTGCAAATTCTAAAGGATCGCCACTATCATGGCGTACGCCGTCAAACAATTTAGCAAATTTTTTATCAAACTGCTGGAAGAAAACATCTGTAGTATATGTATCTGAAAGAGCTACTCCAAGGTCACCTCTGTATACATCTACCCAATGTTCCAGAGCCAGCTCATTGGCCATTTTGAAACCATATTCCGCTGCATGAAACATGAACCATTCGTGAGCATGTGTTCCTATTGGTTTTACACCATACTTCATCGCAAAATGAACATTTGAGCTTCCGATAAAAGTGGAATTTTTATTTTTTGTTAAAGCTTCCATCACCAGGTTTTGTACTTTATAAGAATGTCTTCTTCGGGTCCCGAATTCTGCAAAGGTCACCCCAAGTTTAGCGAGTGCATCTGCTTTTTCCACTGTTTTGCTCATCACAACCTCATTGGAATCTCTTTCCATATGGTTCATCTCATAATGCAGCTCACTGATCAGTGCCAGCAAGGGAACTTCCCAAAGAATTGTTCTGTACCACAGTCCTTCTACCACCACAGAAAGATCTCCTCCCTCCTGATGGATCTTTACTTCAGAAGGATCATAGTGATAACCTTCTAAAAAATCAAGATAAGGAAGATCAATATAAGGGCAGGTTCTGGCCATAAACTTTTTCTCATCTTTGGTAAGCTTAAGTTCTGCCATTTTGTTGACCGCTTCCTTTAAAGCTGCATCAAATCCTGCCGGGAAATGATGCTTTCCTCTGTTGATAAATTCATATTTTACAATAGAACCTGGAAATAATTTTACCACTGCATTTTGCATGGTTATTTTATAGAAATCATTATCTAGAATAGAGTTGAGTCGTACATCGTTCATAATATGTGTAATTTTAACGCAAATATAAAAAATAAAAATAAAATCGCCTAAATGTAAGGCGATTTTTTTGAAATATTTTGATCGTGTTTCTCAATCTATTTTCCCAGGTAAGAATTATACATCCAGACTTCTTTCTCCTGTTCGGTAATATAATCGCTCATCTGAGAGTTAGTACCCTCATCTCCTGCGGCATCAGTAATATCTAAAAGCTCTCTCTGAAGATCAAGCACTACTTTGAATGAACTTAAGATTTGTTCAACGCTTTTTGTACCGTCACTTACTTCTTTACTTTCTTTAATAGTAGCCACTTTCAGGTAATCTGAATAGTTATGTGCCGGAGTAGCCCCTAAAGTCAGGATTCTTTCTGCAATTTCATCAATTTTTAAAACCAGGCTGTTGTAAAGTTCTTCAAATTTCGGGTGAAGGGTAAAGAACTGGTCTCCTTTAATATTCCAGTGGGATCCCCTTGTATTCTGGTAGAATACCGAATAGTTGGCCAACAGGACATTTAATTTTTCTGAGATCTTCTTGCAATCGGCTTCTTTTAAGCCAATAATACTAGCATTTTTCATATGTATATATTTATTTTTAAAGGTCATGATTCGCGTGCCGTCCTCAGGCTTTTCTGATCGTTGGCTGTGAGGTTTTGCGGACATCAATGCAATATGCTTATTAGTTTTATATCCCAAATTTACGAAATATCGTGCCGAACTTCCCTGATTGTTAATAGATGATAACTATAAGAAAGTTTTTTAAAATAGTTTGAATTTATCAGACTTTGTAATTTAGTTGCCTATTATATTATTCTACAGGATATTACAGGAATTTTACAGATTCAAGACTTTGGAGATAACAAGGAATTGAAATCGTATCATCCCCCTCATTGTGAATTTTTAAGAATTACATAATAATATGTTAATATACGTCGGGGTCTGATTTTCTAGCTTTGCATTCGAAAACCACAAATAAATGGGTAAGCTATGAAAAAGATCTTGTTGTATTTAATGGTATCAATCTCTATGTTGTCATGCAATAATGATACGGATGCACAAACAAAAACTGCGGATAAATACCAAACAAAAAACGTAGTCCTCCTTGTTGTTGACGGGCCCCGCATTTCTGAAACCTGGGAAGCTCCCAATAAAGAAAATATTCCAAACAGAGTCAGCCTTCTCAGCCAGGGTGTATTTATCAGTAATTTTAAAAATAACGGAACTACAAATACAAACCCCGGGCATAGTGCCATGTGCTCAGGAGTCTATGAAAATATTAAAAATAATGGGACGGAATTACCAGGTTTTCCGTCTGTAATGCAGCAGTGGCTTAAATTCACCGGGGCAGATAAAACAAAAGCATGGGTTATTGCTTCTAAAGATAAGCTGGAAGTTTTGAACGACTGTAAACTGGCAGATTGGAAAGGTAAATTCCAGCCAAGTGTAGATTGCGGAGTGAACGGAAACGGAACAGGATATCGTGATGACCTTATTACGATGACGAAAACCAAAGAGGTGATGACGAAATACAGCCCGAATGTTATCGTAATCAATCTTAAAGATGTGGATTCTTATGGCCACGCTAATAACTGGAATGAATATATCAAAGCGATTAAAACTACAGATGCATCCATTAAAGAAATCTGGGATTACATCCAGTCACAGCCTGCCTATAAAGATAAAACTACACTTATCGTTTCTAATGACCATGGCAGACATATTGACGCCAACGGAGGTTTTGCTGAACATGGAGACGATTGTGCAGGATGCAGACATATTGAGTTCTTTGCGATGGGACCTGATTTTAAAAAGAATGCAACCATCAGTACAGGAAACTACGAACAAATTGATATTGCAAGTACTATAGCAGAACTTTTAAGACTTCCGATGCAGTATGCAAAAGGAAAAGTAATTAAAGATGCTTTTAAATAATTTTTTTGTCTAATCTTCTGATTTAAAAAAGATTCAATAATATAAATAGGATGCAGGTTTCAGCCAGATAGGAAAATCAATGTAAAGATTTTCAGGAGAAATAAAAATACATAACTGCTTGTCAATTAAAAAAATATTACTATTTTTGCAGCCTAAAATAAAAAGCAATTAAATGCCTACTATTCAACAATTAGTAAGAAAAGGAAGAGCCACGCTTGCCAAGAAGAGCAAATCGGCTGCCCTTGATTCTTGTCCACAAAGACGTGGTGTATGTACGAGAGTATATACGACTACACCTAAGAAACCTAACTCTGCACTTAGAAAAGTAGCAAGGGTAAGACTTTCTAACGGTAAAGAAGTTAACGCCTATATCCCGGGCGAAGGACATAATCTTCAAGAGCACTCGATAGTATTGGTTAGAGGCGGAAGGGTGAAAGACCTACCGGGAGTACGTTACCACATCGTAAGAGGTGCATTAGACACAGCTGGTGTAAATGGAAGAACACAGAGAAGATCTAAGTACGGAGCTAAGAGACCTAAACCAGGACAAGCTGCTGCAGCTCCTGCAAAAGGAAAGAAAAAATAATCATTAAATAAGGTACAAAAGCAATGAGAAAGACAAAAGCGAAAAAAAGACCGTTGTTACCAGATCCGAAGTTTAATGATCAATTGGTAACGAGATTCGTAAACAACTTAATGCTAGACGGTAAGAAGTCTATCGCATTCAAAATTTTCTATGATGCATTAGATATCGTAGAAACTAAAAAAGGAGAAACTGAGAAAACAGCCCTTGAAATCTGGAAAGATGCATTAACAAACGTTATGCCTCACGTAGAAGTACGTTCTAGAAGAGTAGGTGGAGCTAACTTCCAGATTCCTATGCCAATCAGAGCTGACAGAAAAATTTCTATGGCAATGAAATGGTTAATTAGCTACTCTAAAAAGAGAAATGATAAGTCTATGGCTTTAAAATTAGCTAATGAAGTTGTAGCTGCTTCAAGAGAAGAAGGTGCAGCTTTCAAAAAGAAAACTGATACTCACAAAATGGCGGAAGCTAACAAAGCGTTTTCACACTTTAAATTCTAATCTGAAATGGGTAGAGATCTTAAATTTACAAGAAATATTGGTATTGCTGCTCACATTGATGCGGGTAAAACTACCACTACAGAAAGGATTTTATTCTATACAGGTGTAAACCACAAAATTGGAGAGGTTCACGACGGTGCTTCTACGATGGACTGGATGGAGCAGGAAGCAGAAAGAGGTATTACTATTACTTCTGCAGCGACTACTTGTTCTTGGAACTTTCCAACAGATCAAGGAAAACCTGTTGCTGATACTAAACCTTACCACTTCAACATCATCGATACACCGGGACACGTTGACTTCACCGTAGAAGTAAACAGATCTTTAAGAGTATTGGATGGATTGGTATTCTTATTCTCTGCAGTAGATGGAGTAGAGCCTCAGTCTGAAACAAACTGGAGACTTGCTGACAACTACAAAGTTGCGAGAATGGGATTCGTAAACAAAATGGACAGACAAGGTGCTGACTTCCTTAACGTGGTAAACCAGGTTAAAGAAATGTTAGGATCTAACGCAGTTCCAATCGTTTTACCAATCGGTGCTGAAGAAGATTTCAAAGGTGTTGTTGACTTAATTAAAAACAGAGCGATCATCTGGGATGAAGCTGGACAAGGTGCTACTTTCGAGGTAGTTCCAATTCCTGAAGACATGAAAGATGAAGTTCTTGAATACAGAGAGAAATTAGTAGAAGCTGTTTCTGAGTATGATGAAACTTTGATGGAGAAATTCTTCGAAGATCCGGATTCAATTACAGAAGAAGAAATCAATGCTGCATTGAGAGCTGCTACTATCGATTTATCTATTATCCCAATGACTTGTGGTTCTTCGTTCAAGAACAAAGGAGTACAGTTTATGTTGGATGCAGTATGTAAATACCTGCCTTCTCCATTGGATAAAGATGATATTAAAGGTACTGACCCAAGAACAGACGCTGAAATTACAAGAAAGCCATCTGTAGATGAGCCTTTCTCTGCTCTGGCATTTAAGATTGCTACTGACCCGTTCGTGGGAAGATTAGCATTCTTCAGAGCATACTCTGGAAGACTGGATGCTGGTTCTTATATCTTGAACACTCGTTCAGGAGATAAAGAAAGAATCTCTAGAATCTATCAGATGCACGCTAACAAGCAAAACCCGGTAGAATATATTGAAGCTGGTGATATTGGTGCTGCTGTAGGATTCAAGTCTATCAAAACTGGTGATACAATGTGTGACGAGAAAAACCCAATCGTTCTTGAATCGATGGTTTTCCCTGATCCGGTAATTGGTATCGCTGTTGAGCCTAAAACTAAAGCTGACCAGGATAAAATGGGTAACGCTCTAGCTAAATTGGCTGAAGAAGATCCAACGTTTACTGTTAGAACTGACGAGGCTTCTGGACAAACGATCATCTCTGGTATGGGTGAGCTTCACTTAGATATCATTGTAGACCGTATGAAGAGAGAATTCAAGGTTGAAGTAAACCAAGGACAACCTCAGGTAGAGTACAAAGAAAACTTAACAAAAGTTGCTCAACACAGAGAAGTTTACAAAAAACAATCTGGTGGTAAGGGTAAATTTGCTGACATTGTATTTGAACTAGGACCTGCAGACGAAGGTAAAGTTGGTTTAGAATTCATCAATGAGATCAAAGGTGGTAACGTTCCTAGAGAATTTGTTCCTGCAATTGAGAAAGGATTTAAAGCTGCAATGAAGAACGGTCCATTGGCTGGTTTCGAAGTTGAAGGTATTAAAGTTACTCTTAAAGATGGATCTTTCCACGCGGTGGATTCTGACGCTCTTTCTTTCGAAATGGCTGCTAAGTTAGGATTTAAAGAAGCGGGACGTGCTGCTAAGCCAGTAATTATGGAGCCTATCATGAAACTGGAAGTTGTAACTCCGGAAGAATACATGGGTAACATCATTGGTGACCTTAACAAAAGAAGAGGTACTATCAGTGGTCAGGAAGAAAAGAACGGTGCTGTTGTAATCAAAGGTTCTGTTCCACTTTCTGAAATGTTTGGATACGTAACAACTCTAAGAACACTTTCATCAGGAAGAGCTACTTCTTCTATGGAATTAGAGAAGTACCAGGCTACTCCACAAAACGTTGCTGAAGAAATCATAGCTAAAGCAAAAGGTTAATTTTTAAATTAAAGAAATGTCACAAAGAATCAGAATAAAACTAAAATCTTACGATTACAACTTGGTAGACAAGTCTGCTGAGAAAATCGTAAAAACGGTAAAGGCTACTGGTGCTGTTGTAAACGGTCCAATTCCATTGCCAACAAATAAGAGAATCTTCACAGTGTTGAGATCTCCGCACGTAAACAAGAAGGCTAGAGAGCAGTTCCAGTTATCAGCTCACAAGAGACTAATGGATATCTACTCTTCTTCTTCTAAAACTGTTGATGCTCTAATGAAATTAGAACTTCCTTCAGGAGTAGACGTTGAAATTAAAGTGTGATAATTGCATACTTTGCAATGATTATAGAATCCGTTCCTATTTTAGGAACGGATTTTTTTTGCTATAAAAAGTCTCAGAATATTTAAAATAGAAGGTTAAAGTTATAAAACTTTACTTTTTTTTCAATTTAATGATCCGTAACCATAAAGCAGGTTTTAAGTGGTATAACTATCCATCTGATTAATATATTGTGTTATTTTGAATGTTTCTAAATAACACTTTATGATCTGATATTGATTAGTCTTTTGTGGGTGACATATGTCACTTTACATTGTTTATTTAGAATGAATAAAAACAATAAATTTGCAAAAAATTATCAGATGAATAAAGTAGTATCCTTTTCTCTGCTTGTATTGGGTGGGGTTTTTGTAAACGCACAGAAAGTGAATGATTCTATTAAGAAGTCAAAAGACATTGAAGAAGTAGAATTATTTGGTGAAAGAAAAAAACAGCCGCAAGGTTTAGATGCAATTACCAGATTGCCATTAAAAACCAGAGATCAGATTCAGAGTATTTCTGTAATCTCTCACAAAGCAATCGAAGAATTGGGTGCGCTTACCGTTACAGATGTTGCTAAAAACGTACCGGGAGTAACGTTATTCTCAAGTTATGGAGGTGGTAACGAAAGTATGTCTATCAGGGGATACCGTGGTGTTCCCGTATTGAAAAACGGAGTTCAGATGGATTCGGACTTCCGTACTGCAGGAATGATGACAGATATGCAGGGAGTTGAAAGTATCCAGGTCATCAAAGGTTCTGCTGCAGTTAGTCAGGGAATCGGAAATGGTTTAGGATCTGCCGGTGGAGTTATCAACGTGGTGACAAAAAGACCCCAGTTCATTGATCAGACTAACGTAGGGTTCCGTTATGGGAGCTGGGATTTTTACAGACCTACCGTAGACTTCCAAAGAGTGTTGGATTCTCAGGGTAAAGTGGCCGTAAGATTCAATGGTGCTTATCAGAACAACAATTCTTTTAGAAGCCATGTTTCAGGAGAAAGAATATATGTCAATCCTTCAGTGGCTTTCCGTCCGGATGATAAAACGTTAATCAATGTGGAGATGGACTATCTTCATGATAAAAGAACTCCGGATAGAGGGACAGTTAACCTCGCGCCAGGAACTACAGAGGCACTATACCATATGCCAAAAGGAAAGTTTTTAGGATATTCTTCTGATTACATGAAAACGGAAACCTATAATTTTGCTACAACTGTAGTGCGTCAGCTTACCAATAAACTAAAGGTTAGAGGAGCTTTTATAAACTCAGTTAGCAATTCAGATAATTTAGGTTCATCTATTTCTACAATAGGTAAAGACCCTAAAACGATCAACTATAATTTAAGACAACGTACAATAAGCAGATCAGCATCAGAAGATCTTAATAAAGTATTGCAATTTGATTTCATTGGAGAAGATATTAAAACCGGTTTTATCAAACATACCTTCCAGGTAGGATTTGATTGGAGAGAAACAGAAACTTCTACTACAGGATACGATGTTTATAAAAACTCTGTTGCGCCAGGTAATTTACTTTCGTCTCCAAGAAAAGTAAATAATAAACCTATTCCATCAGTTGTGATCGATCAGTTTGATGTGGTTAACGGAGTTATTCCAAATGAACTTCCGTTTGATCTGGCATTTGAAAAATTACAGAGATCAAAACCTAACTTGAGTCCTACCATTGGAGTTATGGCTCAGGATGTGATGTCTTTCGGAAAATATGTAAAAGCTCATTTAGGCTTAAGATATAGTAGATTGAATGGTACAACCAATAATGATAAAGATGCGTGGAACCCTTCTTTTGGATTAATACTTTCACCAGTTGAAAATATTAATGTATTCGGATCTTATACCACTACTACTTCTTTAAGAACAGCTAATAACGTTCTTCAGATTGGAGGGTTAATGGGGCCTTCTACTACAAAACAATGGGAAGCAGGATTTAAATCAGACTGGTTCAATGAACGTTTAAGATTTAATTTTACTTGGTTTGATATTAATACTAATAATTTATCAAACAGAGTTCTTGATAGTAATTACAATCCGGTGTCTGATAGCAGAGGTGATCTTTACGTAATGGCTGGTGACCTTAGAAGAAAAGGGGTAGAAGTTGAATTGATTGGTAGAATCTTGCCTAATCTTCAGATTATGTCTGGGTGGGCTTATCTTGACGCTCAATATCAGAACAGTCCGTCATATATGAATGGTTCTAGACCAATGAATGCCCCGAAACATACAGCAAATGCATGGTTGAATTATAAATTTAATACAACCATATTAGAAGGATTAGATGTAGGTGCCGGAATTTATTATGTGGGAAGCCGTCCGGTAGATGAATGGAGCCAAAAAACATATACAGCAGGCCACGTTAATAGTGTACAACCAGGAGATAAACCTTTCGATATGCCGGAATATACTACGGTAGATGCTCAGGTAGGATATACCCTGAAAAACGGAATGGGGCTGAGAGTATTCTTCAACAACATTTTTGATAGAGTAGGATATAGTTCTTATTTCAGAGGTGGATACATCGACCAGATTCAGCCTAGAAACTTTGCGGTACAGGTTAACTATAAATTCTAATCAACAAAATCATTCATATGAAAAGTGTAAAAACATTATGTATAGCTGTAGCTCTTGGAGCAGTTGCTATGTCATGCTCAGGAGATAAGAAAAAAGGAATCGACTATAATCAGTTCAAAACCGAAGTACAGCTTACTCCCGATCAGACGAAGAGTTTTGACGAAATCACCAAAAAATACCAGGACCTTCAGGAACAAAACTTCCAGGCTGCGAAAGCACAGGGAGGAAATATGGACCGTGTGGCTCTGGGAATTAAAAATGAAGAGTTGAGAGCCCAGCAGTCAATAGAAATGGCTAAGGTTTTGGATGGTCCTCAGATGGAACAATTCAATAAGTTCGTTGATGAAAATTCCAGAAAGAGACCCAGATACGATAATGCCTTATTGGAAAGAATCAAAACGGAAGCCCAACTTTCAGAGGACGAATTCAAAGTAGTAAACGCTGCCAATGATGCATTTGAAAAAGCTTTTAATGATGCTCATGATGTGTACCACGGAAACAATGACCTGGCAAAAGAATACTGGGACAAATTCGATGCACAA
The DNA here is from genome assembly GCF_000482305.1 of Chryseobacterium sp. UNC8MFCol. Taxonomy (NCBI): domain Bacteria; kingdom Pseudomonadati; phylum Bacteroidota; class Flavobacteriia; order Flavobacteriales; family Weeksellaceae; genus Chryseobacterium; species Chryseobacterium sp. UNC8MFCol. The sequence goes on along the minus strand of NZ_AXUZ01000003.1, from coordinate 83,757 downwards.
AGAAAAGCGGCTATTCAAAAAGCATTAACCCCTGAACACTATACAAAATTCGAGGAGATTGTAAAAGATGTTCAGTTTAAAGGAAGAAAATAATATGTTTTAAGTTTTGAATGCAGGAAAAAGAGATGTTTTGTAAAATAAACGTTTTTTTGACCGGCTTCACTCAGAATCATATTAACTTTTTTAATTTATTCATATCAATTTTAATTTTGGAAAACATTAAGACGGTAACGCGTCTTAATGTTTTTGCTATTAAGCCCCCTATGAAATTATTACTTAAAAGTCTTTACAGGAAAAAAAGGAAAAATGAATCTGTCACTAAGTATCTGATGTGGCTGATTCACCTGTGGCTGGGTCTTTTATCAAGTATTATTGTTTTTGTGATGTGCCTTACCGGTTGTCTGTATGCCTTTAAAAATCAGGTTATCGATTTTAGCAACAGGGATAAAGTGTATATCAGTGCAACGGCTGAAAAAACTAAAAATGCTGACTTGATTCAGGCCGAATTGTTAAGAGAGAACAAACAATTAACGTCTTTACTGATTCCTGCAGACAAAGGAAGAAGTTACGTCATCGGCTACCGTGAAAATCAACTGGACAAAAGTGCTTATTATAATCAATACACAGGAGAGTTGCTGGGCCAGGCTGATGTTGGTTCCGGTCGTTTCTTTGAACTTGTGCTCGATCTCCACAGAAACCTTATGTTGGGTAATGTGGGAAGACAGATTGTAGGAGCATCGGTACTGATCTTTTGTATCCTGTTGATCTCAGGGTTGATATTATGGTTGCCCAAAAAGCTGAAGTTTTTGAAACAGGGCTTAACGGTAATGTGGAAAGCAAAGTTTCAACGGGTCAATTATGACCTGCACAATACCCTTGGTTTTTATACCTTTCTGATGCTTTTCTTTATGGCTGTCACCGGATTATATGTTACCTATCCATGGGTGAAGAATGGTCTTATTGTAGGGCTTGGAGGAACATCGATAGATAATATTGCTCAAGAGAAAGATAATGCAGATGATCCTTTCGGAGGACTTTTGGAAGATATGCTTCAAAAGCAGGATGAAAAGAAAAACCTTAAGAATTCTGCTTCAGCATCCATTGATATGATTTTACATCTTGCTGACCAGCATTTGCCTTATAAAGCTGTTACCAGCGTAGAACTTCCCAATAAAGACAATCCGAGATATGTTGTTATTAAAACCAATACTCAGAACGCTTTGGGGATGATGTTTCCCGATGAAGTAACTTTTGATAAAACAGGAGTTTTCAAAACCAAAGAATTATTTTCAGACAAACCCCTGAACAAGCAGTTTACTGCTTTGGCAAAACCTCTGCATACGGGGGAAATCATGGGATTACCAAGCATCATTATTTATTGTATTGTATCCCTCATCGGATGCTCTCTGCCGGTGACGGGATTCCTGATATGGTGGCACAGGTACAGCAAGATGAACAATACATAGATCAGCTGGAAAAATTAAAGAGGAGTTTTTTAACTTCTCTTTTCTGTTTTTATATACCTCATTTCTTATTTTTGTTTCATCAGATTCATGTTAATTTTATACATTTATTAGAAGAAAAATAAATAGTATGGGACATAAGAAGAATCAGTTTTTTGAAAAATTTTCAAACTGGGCTGTGAAATTTACAGGCAGTGCATATGCCTTTGTCGGGGCTTTCCTTATTGTCGTTCTATGGGCATTTTCCGGACCATTCTTTGATTACTCGGAAACCTGGCAGCTGGTCATTAATACCGGTACTACAATCATCACTTTTCTGATGGTATTCCTTATTCAGAAAGCGCAGAATAAAGATTCCAAAGCCATACAGATCAAATTAAATGAACTCCTTGCTGCGCATGAAAAAGCGAGCAATAGAATAGTGGACATCGAAGATCTTACAGAGGTAGAGCTGGATCAGCTTCACCATTACTATGAACAGCTCGCCCAGTTGTCTAAAAAAGATTTGGATATACACACCTCTCACTCTATTGATGCTGCCCAGAGAAATCATGATTATAAGTATGATTTTTTTAAACGAAAGCATGAAGAATGGCTGCAAAAACAGGAACAACAAAAAAAGGAATCAAACTGATTCCTTTTTACTATAAGTTGACAGAATATAGACCGGTAACTTAATTATCTCATAAAATAATTGAAGTAACTGCAACTACCCATAAGGCTTCTTGCTGCTTCCGTATCTCCATATTGAGTTTTTAACTGTGCAAAATATGTTCTGTATTTCTGATTTTTAAGATTGTCAAGTTCTTTCTGATAGGCGGCCTCTTTTTCTGACCATTTAGGATCAGAATAGTCATATTCTTTTTTGTTTTTTGCTTCATATTGATAATATTTACCCTGCTCAGCACTTGCCATCTGGAAGAGAATCCTTGCTTTTTCTTCTTTATTGTTAGAAAGCTTAAGGGCCTTTTGGTAATAATTGATGGACAGATCAAAATTATCAGGTTCAATAAAGATGGTATTCAGGAAATCCTTGTAATAATATTGGTATGGGTTGGTTCGGTCTGTTGTCCAGAAATGGTACTTTCCTCCGTTACTATTATCGATATCCATTACAAACAATTGTCTGTAATATCCCAAAACTGAAGTGTTGTAAAGAAGGTTTCCGATCAGCTGATTCGCTTTCGCTGCTTTCTCATCATTTCCACTTCCGATCTTTTTAAGCTGAATAAGGGTGTTGGCCAGGTCGAGCTTGTTCATATTACTCTTAATAAATGGAAAGTCCGAATAATTTTCAGCCTTCATTGTTTCCGTATCCCCGCTCTCAAAACTTTCCCATACATTATGTCCGAAAACAAGATCTGAGATATTATTGAAACCGTTGTATTCAGTGGAAGCATATTGTTTTTGGCTGATCTTCTGGCCATCTTTTTCCGTCCATTCGTAGTTTTGTCTTGGTATTCCGGTGAAGTTCTGGGCTTTTTCATAATATGATTTTGCTTTCTCAAAGTCGGCAAGTCTCATCTCCCTGTCACCATAAATCATATTGAAGAAGGCATCAATATTTCCTACGCTATCCATATTTTTCGCTATGACCTGCTGCTCAAACTGATTTTTATTTGGCTTTCTGTAAAAATCTTCAACACTCTTCACCAAATCTGAATTCGGGTTATACTGCAAATCTGAAAGTTTATTGTTCATCAGGAAAGATTTTCCGTCTTCTCCCTGAAGGAAATAACGGTTGGCCAGCACATCTTTAAGGAAGCGTGCCGTTGACGGTGCACTTCCGTAATAATCGGATTTATCAGTAGTAGCCGTATCTTTCTTACCCTCTTTTTCTACAAAATACTGAGGGTAATCTTTCATTAAATGGTCTTCGTAGGCTGCATCAATTTTAGGCTGGGATACAATGTCATTCAGAACTTTCATTCTTTTGATTTCTTCCAGATATTCCGGATTGGTTGTTTTAATATCATTCAGAATTTCAGAACTGGCTTTATAGTCTTTCTTCAGGAACTTAAGGTAAGCGTCCGCAATCTGCCAGTATTCATCACCGGACTTTTCTTTTGTTTTTTCAGTGAACTTTTCAAGGTCATCCAGGAAGTCCTGATTTTTAGTATCGTAATAATAATTGGCACGGGTATAGAAAGGGATCCTGTCCGGATTGCTGAATAATGCATCATCACTCAGGTCTGATTTGTTAGTATTGCCATTTTTGTCAGATGAAGAACTTCCGAAAAGGTTCTTGAAAAACCTCACTATTTTTTGCCAGAAAGAGATCTTTTCTTCCTTGACTACCGGTGCTGCTTTATCTTTTGAATCGTTGGTTACTGTATTTCCTTTCTGAACCGCACTTTTCTCTGATGCTGATTCAGAATAATAATAAGTAGGAAGGTAATTTCTTTCCAACTCATTAATAGCCCTTGCAGCCATCACCTTTAAGATCTCCGAATCAGGATTGATATCATACATCTTTTCCATAGTCGGAATAGGATTGGCGTATTCTTCATATCCCAAAAGAAAATAGGCCATATTTTTCTCTTCATTGCTGCCTGCCCTTTTCATGATATTATTGAAAGAAGCCGTATCTGAAAGTTTCATAGATACAAAAGCAGACTCTTTACGATCTTTACTGTTCATAAACACCTGGAAGAAGTTCCAGTTGGCATCACCGTTCATTTCAAGGCCTCTTTGAGCTCCCGCCAGCTGATCCAAAGCCATAAAGTAAACAGTTCCTCTCAGTTTAATGGGCGTTACATAGGTGTTGAAGGCTTTTACGGCAGAATCATAGTTTCTGGTATAGTGATTCAGACGCACCAGCTGATAGCCGTACCGTTGTTTGATCTCAGGATTTCTGGCCGCAGTATACAGCGATGTTAAAGCTGAGATCGTTTTATCATAATCAAGGGCAGTGGCATTTTTCCGGTTGGCATCCCTTTCATAATAAAATGAATTTTCACTTTCGATATAATTGATGCTCATATAAGGTTCCAGATATTTGGCTTCAATTAAATAATCAATACCTTCCTTATATTTCTGATAGGACCCGTTGCCTAATTTGAGAAGCAATGGATTAGCAGGATTACCATTTTTAAGCGCATTCAGGTCACTCATACTCATTTTGTACACAAGATTTTGTGTCTCGGAATAAGTAAGCTGGTTATTAAAGAACTTTTTCCATGTTTCAATATTGTCATCAGGAATCAAGGAAGGGCTGTATTCTCCATAGAACCGATCAGAATACGTCCGCAGAAACGGAAGATATGATTTATCTTTAATAACGCTTTGGGTGAAAAGGTTGAAATAATCATAATCAGGATCCGACCACGCGCAGGCGTCAGATTGGGTATAGAAAAGTGATACAACCGCAAGTGAAAGAATATACTTTTTCATAGGGTTTGTCGTGTTTTTAGTTTTTTTGTAATTGATGTTTATGATCCCGGGCATTGTAATGCCTCTATCTTTTGAAGATTTAAAATTTTCGATCTGACACAAATTTACTATCTAATTGATAATAAATTACATTAAAAGTAGGGATTTTTTTCTCTAAAAACTGAATCACCTCTTCAAGTTGTTCTTCAGATATTTCTTCTACTTTTATGGTAAATCCCTTGTTTAAATATCTTCCAAAATAGAAACCGTCTTTTGTGATTTCCGCTTCATATTCAGAGATTTTTTTAAAATCGGGGTTTTCAAGATCCTTTTTAGATAACGCATTGATGAGCTTATGTTTGTCGAGATGATTCGTTACAATTCCCCATGAATAGATGGGTAACGCAACGTCAATGTTCTTGATGGGATAATCTTCCAGTTTTGAAAGGTAACTTTTGAGAATATTGACATCCAGGATTGAATTTTTATCAGACTTTTCCAGAGGAGATGAAGTAGAATAGCACATTAAATATACCTTATCAACAGGAGGAATTCCTGTCAGCTTTCTATCCTTTACCTGATGAAGGCGAAGCGTACAGGTAACCTCTTTTCCCGAAACTCTTTTCAGTTCTTTTAAAAATCTAAAATAATCATCCCGTGTGCCGGCGGTCCAGTCACAATCAATTTGAATTTCATTGTTTGTTGTCAAATGATATTCTTCCGATTTCTTTTGAATCAGATGATGAATACTTTCTGCCAGAAACTTAATTTCTTCCTGAGTAATCCCCAGCAGAGTAGGGTTGGTGATAAATACAGTGGGTACAATCTTTTGGACTGTCTTAAAACTTGACTCCCTGGTAATAACGGCCACAGGCTGAAATGTACCGTTTACTTTATCGACATCGAAAAATCTTGTATAGAGAAAAGGCACCGGAGCTTTGTCCAAAACCTTTTTTTCTTCCAGATCCAGCTTCAGATTGGTCTTCCAGTAATAAAATGTATAAGGGTGGTCTTTCTTTTTATGACATGAAACAATAAGGAGCAAGAGAAATAAAAGTTTTAATGCTTTCATTGATATAAAATACTCTTACAGTTACAATTCTTTTCACCCGTTTCCGGACAGCAGTCATCAGATTTTTTGATGTTTCCGTTAGCATCCGTTAAATAAATATTTTTTTTGTCGAATTTCACATACAATGTTTCATGATATGTTTTAAAATGAACCTTCATGACTTTCGGATTATACTTCCCGGCATTGATAACTTCCTTTTTTTCTTTTCCACTTTCAGGGTCTACCTGAACAGAGCCAAAGTGAACATCTCCGTTGCTCTTTACCTCCAGATAATAAGACGGTGCTCCTGAACCTTGTTCTCCGGTTTCAATATTAAAATCTCTTTTCCCTGTAAACGGAGTCTGAGACTGTGCGAAAGATAAAATACTCAGGCATAAGATCAGTACACTGAAAATCTTTTTCATAGTTTTTTTTTCAAAAGTAGAAATATTTATCTGAATCTTCAACCGTAATTTCCCGGTGATTAATGGTAATAGAGCTGTTTTATCTCTTATGTGATGATAAACGGACGTCTTGTTATTTTCTTCGCATGAACAGGGGCAACCTGATCTTTTAAAAATAAAAAACCACTCCAAAAGGAATGGCTGTGTATGATGTTAATACAATTCACTTTCACAATTGCAAGTATCTTTGTCCACACTTTCTCGGGAAGAGCAGCAACCTTCAAGATTTTGAACTTTCCCTTTTTCGTCTGTCATAAAGATTTTGTCTTTATCAAACTTTACAAAGAAAGTCTCGTTGTATTTTTTGAAATGTACTTTCATTACTTTATTAGGAACATACTTCCCGGCGTTTACTTCTTCGGTCATTTCTTTTCCGTTCGCCTGATTCACCTGAACGTATCCAAAGTATACATCGCCGGTTTTCTTTACATCCAGATAATAATGAGGAGTGCCGGTACCGCTGTAGCCTTTCATGATATCAAAACTTCTTTTCCCTGTAAAGGGTACCTTTCCCTGTTGTGCTAAAACAAAAGTACAAAGACATACAACTACTAAGCTTAAGATCTTTTTCATAGTTTCTTTTTTTCAAAAGTAAAAATAATTGTTTAAATCCTCAACCGTAAAATCCCGGTGAATGGATAGGGACTCATCATATCAATTTTAAACCTATATCAGATAATCTGTAAGGGTGATCTCCATGCAATAAACGAAAGACCACTCCGAAATAGAGTGGCCATATATCATTTTTATAGAAACCGGTTTAAAAAACGGTGGCTGCCAGTTGAATTCTTGCAAACTTATTAGAAGGATTCCACATCACCATCATATGGACGGGAAGACTGTAATGATCGGTGATCTTAACCACTTTTCCTGCTTTCACACCTACATTCACGATATCAAAACTGTTTTTCCCATTTCCATAGAGGAATGTCTTGTCATTAAGAGCAAAACCTGCCCCCACAAAAGCATCCAGGTTTACTTTCTGCCCGCTGATTACCGGATAGCTTGCCTGAATGTACGTAGAATATCTGTTCTTTTTATAACTTCCGTCCGGTTCAAGAATCACTTCTCCGGCATTGGCACCTCCGTACAGCATAATATCTGCTTCGATATTAATTGGGAATGATGGTCCGAAAGTGTAATTCGTCCTTAAATCAATGATATGTGCAGTTCTTCGTTGTGAATAGCTGAAGATATCATCAGCGGCAACAGCTGTATTGATGTTCCTTGAATTGTAAAGATCCCATAATCCAATATAAAAGCGTCCGTCCGAATACTGGATATAATAATTGATCTCTTTGTAATGGGTATTGTCTTTATCATCAGCCAATGCCGATGCTCCCCATATTCCTACTTTCCATTTCTTTTCTGCATCCAGCGCATAGGAAAGATTCCCCATTACAACAGGTTTATCTGTAATAATAAGACCTCTCCACAGGTGATTGTTCTGGATGTTAGCGGTAAAATCCAACCTGCCTTCTTTGGCCTCTGTGTTTTCCTGAGAAAACAATCTTCCTGTGCCCAGGGCAAGAAGGAAGATTCCTTTTAAGATTTTTTTCATCATTTGTATTATTTTAAAAATCCATATAAAACAGCGGCAATAACGGCTCCTGTGATAGGGCCTACTACCGGAATCCATGCATAGCTCCAGTCACTGCTCCCTTTTACCGGAAGGATGGCATGCATTATTCTCGGGGCTAGATCTCTTGCGGGGTTAATAGCATACCCTGTAGTTCCTCCTAGAGATAGACCGATGGCCCAAACTACAAACGTAACCGGGATGGCACCGATGGAACCGAGTCCTACTTTAGCCGTTGGATCTGCCTGCAGGGAAATACTTGGATTGGCAAAATAGAATACACAGAATACCAGTACAAATGTTCCGATAATTTCACTGATCAGGTTTGAAGAAGTCTTTCTGATCGCAGGGCCCGTACTGAAACAGGCCAGTTTTGCCCCTTCGTCTTCTGTAATTGCAAAATGATCTTTATGAAACAGCCATACCAGAAAGGCACCAAGCATCCCTCCGATCATTTGGGCAGCAATATAAGAAGGTACCAGATCCCATGAAAACTGCCCTGCTGTAGCCAAACCAATGGTTACTGCAGGATTCAAATGAGCCCCACTCACAGGGCCGGCTACTGTAACCCCGACAAAAACAGCCAGCGCCCAGGCAGTAGTGATCACAATCCATCCGGAATTATTCCCTTTGGTATCTTTTAAGACAACATTTGCTACAACGCCGTTGCCTAACAGTATAAGAAGCATCGTCCCGATTACTTCTGCAATAAATGGAGTCATAAGTGTATTTTTAAGGTAAGGGAATTAGTCTTCTATCCAGTTTTGAGCACGGCTCACAGCTTTTTTCCATGAATGGATCATTTTGTCAACCTTTTCCTTCTCCAGCTGAGGATGGAAATCTTTGTCTACGATCCATTGAGATTGGATCTCATCTATGCTTTTCCAGTATCCTACAGCAAGACCTGCCAGGTATGCGGCTCCTAGGGCTGTTGTCTCCAAAGTTTTTGGTCTTGTGATTTTAAAGCTGAACAAATCGGATTGTATCTGCATCAGAAGATTGCTGGCAGAAGCTCCGCCGTCTACTCTCAATTCAAGACTTGCTCTTCCTGAATCTGCTTCCATCGCTTTTACAATATCATAGACCTGAAATGCAATTCCTTCCAGAGTTGCTCTGGCGATATGGGCATCGGTAGTACCTCTGGTGATTCCTACAATAGTTCCACGGGCATATTGATCCCAGTAAGGAGCTCCTAATCCTGTAAGGGCCGGAACGAAATAAACGCCACCATTGTCTTTAACAGATGATGCCAATGTATTGATCTGTTCCGAAGAGTCAATCAGTTTAAGCCCGTCTCGAAGCCACTGAATAGCTGCGCCACCTACAAATACACTTCCTTCCAGAGCATAATTTACTTCGCCGTTGATTTTCCATGCTACAGTTGTAAGAAGGTTGTTCTTGGATGATACCGCTTCTTTTCCCGTATTCATTAATAGGAAACATCCGGTTCCGTATGTATTTTTTACCATTCCCGGAGAGGTACACATCTGACCGAATAAAGCTGCCTGCTGATCTCCTGCTATCCCTGCAATCGGGATCTTTGTAGAGAATAGAGTAGTGGCTGTTTCACCATATACTTCGCTGCTTTGCTTTACCTCAGGAAGAATGGCTTTAGGAATATTAAACAGTTCCAGTAAATCTTGATCCCATTCCAGAGAATGAATGTTTAAAAGCATGGTTCTGCTTGCATTCGATACATCTGTGATGAACATTTTGCCACGGGTAAGTTTCCATACAAGCCATGTGTCAACAGTTCCAAAACATAATTTTCCGGCTTCCGCCTTTTCTCTTGCCCCGTCTACATTATCAAGAATCCATTTTAATTTAGTTGCTGAAAAGTAGGCATCAAGTACAAGTCCTGTTTTTTCTTTGATAGCTTCGGCGTGTCCCTGTTCTTTCAGTTCGTCGCAGTATTTCGCAGTTCTGCGGTCCTGCCATACGATGGCATTATAGATCGGTTCACCTGTTTCCTTATCCCAAACCACCGTTGTTTCACGTTGATTGGTAATCCCGATAGCGGCAACTTCCAGTCCGGAGATTCCTGCTTTTGCTATCACTTCTGCTGCCACAGAGATTTGTGATGACCAGATTTCATTCGGATCATGCTCTACCCAACCCGGAGTTGGAAAAATTTGTCTGAAGTCTTTCTGTGATACGTATTTTATTTCTCCACTGTGGTTGAAAAGAATCGCTCTGGAGGAAGTTGTCCCCTGGTCAAGAGCGAGAATTAATTTTTCATTCATATATGGTGTTAATTTAGGTTAATAACTTTAGGGGAGTAAGGAGTCAGTAAATATCCTTTTGCCAGTGCTATAAATTCGTCTTCCTGTTTTTGAGCCCATTCTTCAGAATTCCCATTTTCTTCAGCAATGATGCGCGATACATTGTGAGCACAGTCTATCGCTGCTCTTGCATCTAAGAATAACAAACGAACTCTTCTTGCTAAAATATCTTCAATGATCACAGCCATTTCGTTTCTTACCGCCCATACTACCTCGGCCACAGTGAAAGGGTGATCCGGGTGTATTTTTTGCGCATAACGAGGGTTGCTTTCCTGAAGAGCTTTTACAGCCGGGATATCAGATCCGTAAACATATAAATGATTGGTTCTGTCTACCAGCTCCGGTTTCATATTCCCGTGAATGGAAAGATGTTCTGTTTTAGAAGGGGTGTTTCCAAGCTGATGCACTTTCATGGCTTCGTCTATTGTATCTTCAGCCATTTTACGGTAGGTCGTCCATTTTCCTCCGATAATAGAAACCAGTCCTGTGTCTGAAGTGATCACTTTGTGGCTGCGGGAAACTTCTTTTGTACTTTTGGCACCGTCTTTAGGGGCGGCAAGCGGACGAAGGCCTGCAAAAACTGATTTCACATCCTCGCGGGTAGGTTTTTTTGCTAAATATTGTCTTGCTGTGTTTAAAACAAAGCTGATCTCTTCTTCCAGGGCACGGGGTTCAAAACTTTCATCCTTCAAAAGAGTGTCGGTAGTTCCTACCAGTGCTCTGTCATGCCATGGTACAACAAACAATACTCTGCCATCGGAAGTTTTTGGAATCATAATGGCATCATCACTTTTAAGGAAAGATTTATCCAATACCAGGTGGATTCCCTGACTCGGTACAACAAATTTGCCATGTTTCGGATTATTCATGTTGAGAATCTCGTTGGTGAATACTCCTGTCGCGTTGATGACAACATTGGCATGAATCTGATACTGTTGTTGGGTAAACTGATCTTCTGCAGTCACTCCGATTACTTTACCGGAATCATTTTTCAACAGACCTACTACCTTCATATAATTGATTGCACTTCCGCCTTTTTCAATAATAGTCTGGGTTAAATTGATCGCCAATCTGGCATCATCAAACTGTCCGTCCTGGTAAACAACTCCACTCATCAAATGGTTTTGTTCAATAGTTGGCAGCTTTTCGATGGTTTTTGATTTGCTGATGTATTTTGTCTTTCCCAAACTTAGTTTTCCGGCTAGGAAATCATAAACTGATAATCCTATTTTGTAGTAGATTCCGCCCCACCAGGTATAATTAGGAATGATAAAAGATTGGTTTTTCACAATATGTGCTGCGTTTTTAGCCAACAAGCCTCTTTCTTTTAATGCTTCTTTTACCAAACCGATATCTCCCTGTGCAAGATATCTTACTCCACCATGTACCAATTTGGTACTTCTGCTGGATGTTGCTTTCGCAAAGTCGTGGGATTCAAGCAATAAAGTTTTGAATCCTCTGCTTACTGCGTCTAATGCTGAACCTAAACCACTGGCTCCTCCTCCTATGACTATAAAGTCCCACTGTTTTACATTGGTTAATTTACTGAGTTCTTCGTTTCGTTTCATAAATGTTTCGTTTATGTTTCGTTTTCAAATATATAAATTTAAAATGAAAGTAAAAGAAAAATAAATGAAATTTCAACGAATGAAATCATTATTGTTTGGAAAAGGCTTTTATCATTGAAAACGAACGAATTGTAACGGGCTTTTAAAAAACAATAAAAGCTTATATTTGAAAAAAAAGCGGTAATTTTGAACAAACAAATTAAATGGAGAAGCTAATACCAAGGCATGATGAAATATTAAAAGAACTGGATGAAAAAGGTCATGTTCTCGTTCAGGATTTGTGTGAGAGGTTAAATGTATCTTCAGTTACGATCCGAAAGGATCTGAACTATCTCGAAAGTCTGGGACTTCTTTTCAGAAATCATGGGGGAGCTAGTAAGCAGGTAAGATATGCTTATGAGAAGAATGTAGGGGAGAAAGAGAATATCAATGTGGAAGCGAAGCAGGCAATTGCCAAAGCGGCTTTGTCGTTGATTCAGGAAAATGACTGTATTATCCTGGCTTCGGGAACTACCATGCACTATCTTGCAAGGATGCTGGTGAATTTTGGACCGCTTACAGTATTGACGTCATCTTTGAGGGTCGCAATTGAACTTTGTAATAATCCTAATATTAATATTATCCAATTAGGAGGTGAGGTGAGGAAAAGCTCTACTTCCATAGTGGGATCTATTTCCGAAGGGATCCTTAAGCAGTTTTCCTGTAACAAACTTTTTCTGGGTGTGGATGGGATTGATCTTGAATTTGGAATCAGTACCTCCAATGCTGCAGAGGCTCATCTTAATCAGGTTATGATTGAATGTGCTGATCAGACCGTGATCCTTGCGGATTCTTCCAAGCTGAATAAAAAAGGTTTCGGTAAAATTGGTTCACTGGATCAGATTGATTATCTCATTACGGATCATGGAATTTCGGATGAAGACCAGGCAAAACTGGAAGAAATCGGTGTGAATGTCATCAGATAATATAATCAGAACTTTACTATATAATACTATCAACCTTATGATCTCATAAGGTTTTTTTTCATTAAATGGGATGTCATCATGGCAGAAATAACCATCTATAATTTTCTGTACGTGATGAATTGTAAGTTTTTTCCGATAAAAAAGGGAAATATTTCATTCTCTATGAGTTATGGCATTTGTTTTGTGTATAGCTGTTCGCTGCAAAGTCTTTGTAATAAACAGATGGAGATCATGAATATTTTGAGTCAGCAAATCTTTTTCTCAAAGTCTTCTGATTTTTTTAAAATGACCTAAATGATTAAAAATCAAAATATTTTAGTTGAAATATTTGTCAGTTACAAAATTATTCGTAGATTTGCACACTCATTTTAGGGGCGTAGTATGCCTATATCAGAAGTAGAAATTACTTTAGACCTCCTAAAAATGGTGATAAACAGAAAGATAAATTTTATTTAATATAAACAATGTCAGGTATTATTGGTAAAAAAATCGGTATGACATCTTTGTTTAACGAAGAAGGAAAAAACATTCCTTGTACAGTTATCCAAGCTGGTCCATGCTCGGTTTTACAGGTCAGAACCTTAGAAAAAGACGGTTATAAAGCTGTTCAATTAGGTTTCGATGACAAGAGTGAGAAGAACGTTGGTAAAGCGTTAGCTGGTCATTTTAAAAAGGCTGGTTCTGCTCCTAAAGCTAAATTGGTAGAATTCTACAGAGAATTCGTTGATGAAGTAAAAGTAGGAGAAGAAGTAAAAGTTGATTTATTCACTGAAGGTGAGTACGTTGACGTAACAGGAACTTCAAAAGGTAAAGGCTTCCAGGGTGTTGTTAAAAGACACGGATTTGGAGGTGTAATGCAGGCAACTCATGGTCAGCACAACAGACTTAGAGCTCCAGGTTCTATCGGTGCTGGTTCAGACCCTTCAAGAGTATTCAAAGGGATGAGAATGGCTGGAAGAATGGGAGGTGAGCAGGTAACTGTTCAAAACCTTCAAGTGTTAAAAGTTGATCAAGAACAAAATCTTTTAGTAGTAAAAGGTGCTGTTCCGGGAGCTAAAAATTCTTATGTAATTATCAGAAAATGGAACTAGTAGTATTAAATACATCAGGAAAAGAGACCGGAAGAAAAGTAACTCTAGACGAAACAGTATTCGGAATTGAGCCAAACCAGCACGCGGTTTACTTAGAAGTTAAACAGTACCTTGCTGCACAAAGACAAGGAACTCATAAAGCAAAAGAAAGAAGCGAAATTACTGCTTCTACTAAAAAGCTTAAGAAGCAAAAAGGATCAGGATCTGCTAGATATGGTGATATTAAATCTCCAACTTTCAGAGGTGGAGGTAGAGTATTCGGACCAAAACCAAGAGACTACAGATTCAAATTGAACAAAGCTCTTAAGAGATTAGCTAAAAAATCTGTTTTATCTCAGAAAATGAGAGACAACAGCATCAGAGTTTTAGAAGATATGAGCTTAAATGCTCCTAAAACTAAAGATTTCATCACTGTATTAGATGCATTGACATTAAGCGGTAAAAAATCTTTGTTTATTCTTCCTGAAGCTAACAAGAATGTGTATTTATCTTCAAGAAACTTACCTAAGACTAAAGTAATGAACTTCAACGAAGTAAGCTCTTACGATTTAGTAAACGCTGGTGAGATCATTTTCTTCGAAGGTGCAGTTGAAAAATTCCAGGAAAATTTAAAGAAATAAGTCATGTCAGTTATTATTAAACCAGTTATTTCAGAAAAGGCTAATTACCTTACAGATTTAAGGGGTTCTTATTCTTTCTTAGTTGATCCTAAGGCGAATAAAATCCAGATTAAAAAGGCTGTTGAAGCAGCTTACGGTGTAAAAGTAGCAGACGTTAACACAATGATTTATGCTCCGAAGGTTTCTTCAAAATACACTAAAAAAGGTCTTCAAGTAGGAAAGACAAACAAATTGAAAAAAGCGGTAATTAAACTTGTTGAAGGTGAGGTTATCGATATTTTTGCTGTAAATTAATTATTAATTATAAATAATAGTAATGTCTGTTAGAAAATTAAAACCTATCACCCCGGGACAGAGATTCAGAATTGTAAACAATTTTGAGGAAATTACTACCAACAAACCAGAGAAATCTCTAACAGTTGGTATTAAAAAGTCAGGTGGACGTAACCAAACAGGTAAAATGACCATGCGTTACACCGGAGGTGGACACAAAAAGAAATACAGAATTATTGACTTCAAAAGAAACAAAGCAAACGTTGAAGCAACTGTAAAATCTGTAGAATACGATCCAAACAGAACTGCATTTATCGCTTTATTAGAGTATGCTGACGGAGAGAAGAGATATATCATCGCTCCAAACGGTATCAAAGTTGATCAGAAAGTCATTTCTGGTGAAAACGTAGAGCCAAATGTAGGAAATGCAATGAAGTTGAAAAACATTCCTTTAGGTACTGTAATTTCTTGTGTTGAAATGAAGCCTGGTCAAGGTGCAATTTTAGCAAGAAGTGCTGGTTCTTCAGCTCAATTGACTTCTAGAGATGGTAAGTATGCGATCATCAAATTGCCTTCAGGAGAATCAAGAATGATCCTTACTGAATGTTATGCAATGATTGGATCAGTTTCCAACTCAGATCACCAATTAACTGTATCAGGTAAGGCTGGTAGAAGCAGATGGTTAGGTAGAAGACCAAGAACAAGAGCGGTTGTAATGAACCCAGTAGATCACCCAATGGGTGGTGGGGAAGGACGTTCTTCAGGAGGTCACCCAAGATCTAGAAACGGTAAACCGGCTAAAGGTTACAAAACTAGAAAGAAAAACAAAGTGTCTAACCGTTACATCGTATCTAAAAGAAAATAATTATGGCAAGATCACTTAAGAAAGGACCGTTCATTCATCATACTTTAGATAAGAAGGTTCAGGCAAATATAGAGTCTGGTAAGAAGACAGTTATCAAAACTTGGTCTAGAGCATCTATGATCTCTCCGGACTTCGTAGGACAAACTATTGCTGTACACAACGGGAAATCTTTTATCCCTGTTTACGTTACAGAAAACATGGTTGGTCACAAGTTAGGCGAATTTTCTCCAACAAGATCTTTCAGAGGTCATGGTGGTAACAAAAACAAAGGAAGCAGATAATCATGGGATCAAGAAAACAAGATAGTTCAATCGCAAGAAAAGAAGCTAACAAAGACGTTGTAAAAGCTTCATTAAATAATTGCCCGTCTTCTCCGAGAAAAATGAGATTAGTTGCTGATATCATTAGAGGAGAGCAGGTAGATAAAGCTCTTTATATCCTAAAATATTCTAAGAAGGATGCTTCTAACAAGTTAGAAAAATTACTTCTTTCTGCTATGGCAAACTGGCAGGTGAAAAACGAAGGTGCGGATATCGAAGAAGCTAACCTTATCGTTAAAGAAATCTTCGTGGATAGTGCAAGACAATTGAAGAGACTAAGACCAGCTCCACAAGGAAGAGGGTATAGAATCAGAAAGAGATCTAACCACGTTACATTAATCTTAGGTAATAAAGAAAATTAATCAAGGTATGGGACAGAAGACAAATCCAATTGGTAATAGATTAGGTATCATCAGAGGATGGGATTCTAACTGGTTTGGTGGAAACGATTATGGAGACAGAATCGCTGAAGACTACAAAATCAGAAGATACCTTGAGGCTAGATTATCTAAAGGTGGTATTTCAAAAATCTTTATTGAAAGAACACTTAAATTAGTAACAGTTACAATCACTACTGCTAGACCGGGATTGATCATCGGTAAAGGAGGTCAGGAAGTTGATAAATTGAAAGAAGAGTTGAAGAAATTGACTGGTAAGGATATTCAGATCAACATCTTCGAAATCAAAAGACCTGAATTAGATGCTGTACTGGTTGCTGATAGTATTTCTAAGCAAATTGAAAACAGAATCTCTTACAGAAGAGCTGTTAAAATGGCGATGGCAAGTACTATGAGAATGGGTGCTGAAGGTATCAAAGTTCAGATCTCTGGTAGATTGAACGGAGCTGAAATGGCAAGATCAGAATCTTTCAAAGAAGGAAGAATTCCATTGTCAACTTTCAGAGCTGATATCGATTACCACTGGGCAGAAGCTCACACTACTTACGGTAGACTAGGAGTAAAAGTTTGGATCATGAAAGGTGAAGTTTACGGTAAAAGAGAACTTTCTCCACTAGTGGGACAACAGAAAAAAGGAGGTCAGTCAGACAGAGGAAACAGAGGAGGAGACAGAGACAACAGAAGACCTAGAAAAAACAACAACAATAACAATAATAATTAAAATTTTAGATTAGAAGTTTTGAATTTTAAATTACCGTTACTTTTTTAAAATTAAAAAAAATCTAAAATCTAAAATCTAAAATCTAAAATTTAGAAATTATGTTACAACCAAAAAGAACCAAATTCCGTAGAGTTCACAAGATGAAGATGAAGGGGAATGCCCAGAGAGGTAGTCAACTTGCTTACGGAACTTTTGGGATCAAAGCAACGGAAGGAGCTTGGATCACTGCAAGACAAATTGAAGCGGCTCGTATCGCTGCGACAAGATATATGAAGAGAGAAGGTCAACTATGGATCAAAATCTTCCCAGACAAACCAATTACTAAGAAGCCAGCGGAAGTACGTATGGGTAAAGGTAAAGGTGCTGTTGAATATTGGGTAGCTGTAGTAAAACCAGGTAAAATTATGTTCGAAATCGGTGGAGTATCTTACGAAATCGCTAAGGAAGCTTTAAGACTTGCTGCACAAAAATTACCAGTAGTTACTAAATTCGTCGTTGCTAACGATTTTGTTAAACCTCTATAATCTTTGAATACAATGAAAAATGCTGATATTAAAAATTTAAGCGCGGGTGATATTCAAGCTCAATTAACTGAAGCAAAAGCTCAATATTCTAAACTGAAATTGGCTCATGCAATCAGCCCAATTGAAAACCCGATTCAAATCAAAGATTTGAGAAGAACAATCGCAAGACTAAACACTGAGTTAACTAACAAACAATAATTTCATTTTACAATGGATAGAAATTTAAGAAAAGAAAGAATCGGAGTGGTTTCCAGCAATAAAATGGAAAAAACTATTGTTGTTAGTGAAACTACAAGAGTAAAGCACCCGATGTACGGTAAATTCGTTTTGAAAACGAAAAAATATACCGCACACGACGAGAACAACGAATGCACAGAAGGTGATACAGTTTTGATCCAAGAAACTAGACCTTTGAGCAAGAGCAAGAGATGGAGATTAGTAAGAATCATTGAAAAAGCTAAGTAATAATGTTACAAACAGAATCAAGATTAAAAGTTGCTGATAACACAGGTGCAAAAGAAGTACTAGTTATCAGAGTTCTGGGAGGAACCAGAAGAAGATATGCTTCAGTTGGTGATAAAATCGTTGTTACTATCAAGGATTCTACACCATCAGGAAACGCAAAAAAAGGTCAGGTATCTAAAGCTGTCGTAGTAAGAACTAAAAAAGCAGTAAGAAGAAAAGATGGTTCATACATCAAATTCGACGACAATGCTTGTGTATTACTAAACGCAGCGGGAGAAATGAGAGGAACGCGTGTTTTCGGACCGGTTGCTCGTGAGTTGAGAGACAAAGAATATATGAAAATCATTTCATTAGCTCCTGAAGTACTTTAATTTTTAAAATTTTTTAAAGAAATGTCAAAGTTAAAAATAAAAAGAGGAGATAACGTAATCATTACTACTGGTAAGAAAGATATCAAAGGTAAGACTGGTGAAGTTATTGAAGTGATCAAGAAAGAAGGTAGAGACCCAAGAGTAATTGTTGCAGGACTTAACATCGTTAAAAAACACGTTAAGCCTTCAGCTGCAAATCCTCAAGGAGGAATTACTGAAAAGGAAGCTTCTATTCATATCTCAAACGTAGCTTTAGTTGGTAAAGACGGAAAAGCTATCAAAATCGGTTACAAAATCGAAGGAGATAAGAAAGTAAGAGTGAACAAAAAAACGGGTGAAACTTTATAATTTGAATTAACATGGAATTTATAGCAAGACCCAAAAAAGCATATAAAGAGACAATTGTTCCTGCAATGATGGAAGAATTCGGGTACAAGTCAATCATGCAAGTACCTAGATTAGAGAAAATCGTTGTATCACAAGGTTTAGGAGATGCTACTGCAGATAAGAAAATCATTGATTATGCTGTAGAAGAATTGACAAACATCACAGGTCAGAAAGCAGTAGGGACTATCTCTAAGAAAGATGAAGCTGCATTCAAACTGAGAAAAGGAATGCCTGTAGGTGCAAAAGTAACTTTGAGAGCTCAGAGAATGTATGAGTTCTTAGATAGACTTACTTCTTCTGCTTTACCACGTATCAGAGATTTCTCTGGTATCAAAGCAGATGGTTTCGATGGTAGAGGTAACTACAACTTAGGTATTACTGAGCAAATTATCTTCCCTGAAATCGTAATTGACAAAGTGAAAAAAATCCAAGGGATGGACATCACTTTCGTGACAACTGCGAAAACAGATAAAGAAGCTAAAGCATTATTAACTCACTTCGGTTTACCATTTAAAAAGAACTAAGAAATGGCTAAAGAATCAATGAAAGCGCGTGAGCGCAAAAGAGAAGCACTAGTTGCTAAATACGCTGCTAAAAGACAAGCTCTTAAAGAAGCTGGTGATTACGAAGGACTTCAAAAATTGCCTAAAAATGCTTCTCCTGTAAGATTACACAACAGATGTAAACTGACAGGTAGACCAAGAGGATACATGAGAACGTTCGGTATTTCCAGAGTAACTTTCAGAGAAATGGCAAACAACGGTCTTATCCCAGGTGTAAGAAAAGCCAGTTGGTAGTAATTACTAATTAAAATCGGAACAATTAAGTTGTTCAGATACTAAAGATAAAAAATATCAGACCGAAGTTTTCTGAAGTCTGATATTTTACTCTTCAAGTCTTTGCAAAACTGATTGTTCTTTAACCAATAATTTATAAAAGAAAAATGGTAACAGATCCAATTTCAGATTTCCTAACTAGAGTAAGGAACGCACAAAGCGCAGGCCACAAAGTGGTGGAAATTCCTGCATCGAAAATCAAAAAGGAGATTACTAAGATCCTATTTGATCAAGGGTATATCTTAAACTACAAGTTTGAAGATAACGCTGTTCAAGGAGTGATCAAAATCGCTTTAAAGTACGATAAGCAAACTAACAAACCTGCTATTAAGTCTATCCAAAGAGCTTCAAGACCAGGTCTAAGACAGTACAAAGGTTCAGCTGAGCTTCCAAGAGTACTAAACGGTTTGGGTATTTCTATCATCTCTACTTCTAAAGGAGTAATGACTGACAAGAAAGCTAGAGAAGAG
The DNA here is from genome assembly GCF_000482305.1 of Chryseobacterium sp. UNC8MFCol. Taxonomy (NCBI): domain Bacteria; kingdom Pseudomonadati; phylum Bacteroidota; class Flavobacteriia; order Flavobacteriales; family Weeksellaceae; genus Chryseobacterium; species Chryseobacterium sp. UNC8MFCol. Next base: position 63,672 of record NZ_AXUZ01000003.1, on the reverse strand, counting down.
AAAGTAGGCGGTGAAGTAATCTGCTATGTTTATTAATTTTTAATCAGAGGAAAATGTCAAGAATTGGTAAAGCAATTATTACAGTTCCAGCTGGAGTTACAATCACTGAAAACAACGGTGTAGTAACTGTAAAAGGTCCTAAAGGAGAACTTTCTCAGGAGCTTACAGCAGGAATTACTATAGAACAGAAAGATGGTGAACTTAACGTAAACAGACCATCTGATTCTAAACAACACAAAGCACTTCACGGTCTATACAGAGCGTTAATCAACAACATGATCGTTGGAGTAAGTGCAGGTTTCGAAAAGAAACTAGAACTAGTAGGGGTAGGATATAGAGCTTCACACGCAGGTCAAAAACTTGAGTTGGCTTTAGGATTCTCTCACGGTATCGTATTAGAACTTCCAGGTGAAGTAAAAGTTGATACATTGACTGAAAAAGGTAAAAACCCAATTATTACTTTAACGTCTCACGACAACCAACTTCTAGGAATGGTAGCTGCAAAGATCCGTTCTTTCAGAAAGCCTGAACCATACAAAGGAAAAGGTGTAAGATTCGTAGGAGAAATTGTTAGACGTAAAGCTGGTAAATCTGCTTAATAAATTATAAGTATTATGGCATTAAGTAAATTAGAAAAAAGAATAAGAATCAAAAGAAGAGTAAGAGGGAAAATCTCTGGATCTTCTGAATTGCCAAGATTATCTGTATACAAAAGTAATAAGGAAATTTACGCTCAGTTAATCGACGATAAAAACGGTACAACTTTAGCATCGGCTTCTTCAAGAGAAAAAGGTGTAGACGCTAAAGGTACTAAAACTGAAGTTTCTGCTGCTGTTGGTAAAGCTATCGCTGCTAAAGCTATCGCTGCAGGAATCGAAAGTATTGTATTTGACAGAAACGGTTTCGTATATCACGGTAGAGTAAAAGCTCTAGCTGATGGTGCGAGAGAAGGTGGACTTAAATTCTAATCATTAAATTTCGGAAAATATGTTAGGACTAGATAATATAGAAAGAGTAAAACCGGGAGGATTAGAATTAAAAGATCGTCTCGTAGCTGTTAACAGAGTAACAAAAGTAACAAAAGGAGGTAGAGCTTTCGGATTTTCTGCTATTGTTGTAGTAGGAAACGAAGAAGGTGTTATCGGTTTCGGTTTAGGAAAATCTAAAGAGGTTGCTTCTGCAATTGCTAAAGCAGTGGAAGATGCTAAGAAAAACCTTGTGAAAGTTCCTGTAATGAACCATACGATCCCTCACCAAACTACTGCTAGATACGGTGGTGCAGATATCTTCTTAAGACCTGCTTCTCACGGTACAGGATTGATCGCAGGTGGTGCGGTTAGAGCAGTATTGGAATCAGCTGGTATTCACGATATCCTTTCAAAATCTAAAGGATCTTCTAACCCACACAACGTGGTGAAAGCTACTTTCAAAGCGTTATTGGATATCAGAAGACCTGAAGAAATCGCTAGAATGAGAGGTATTTCTCTAAGTAAAGTGTTTAACGGTTAATAATAAAACAATGGCAACAATTAAAGTAAAGCAAGTAAGAAGCGCTATTGGTAGAACAAAAACCCAAAAGAGAACGCTTGAAGCATTAGGATTAAAAAAACTTCACCAAGTTGTAGAGCACGAAGCTACTCCTTCTATCTTAGGAATGATCGCTGCTGTAGGTCACTTACTTGAAGTTCAAAAATAATTTTATAAAAGAGAAATTAAAATGAATTTAAACAATATACAACCAGCAGCAGGTTCTACTTTCAATTCAAAAAGAATTGGTAGAGGACAAGGTACTGGAAAAGGAGGTACTTCAACAAAAGGACACAAAGGTCAGAAAGCTAGAGCTGGTTATTCTCAGAAAATCGGTTTCGAAGGTGGACAGATGCCTTTGCAAAGAAGATTACCTAAATTCGGTTTCAAAAACGTAAACAGAAAAGAGTTTAGAGGAGTGAACCTTGATACTATCCAGACTTTAATCGAGAACAAATCCATCACAGGAGATATCACGAAAGAAGTTTTAGTAGAAAACGGGATCGTTTCTAAAAACGAATTAGTGAAAATTATGGGTAGAGGAGAATTGAAATCTGCGGTTTCAATTTCTGCTGATAAATTCACGAAATCTGCTGAAGAGCTTATTGCTAAAGCAGGTGGAAAAGCAATTACCTTATAATACTTACTAATGAAAGAATTTATACAAACACTTAAAAATATATGGAGCCTAAAGGAATTAAGAGATAAAATTCTCTTTACGTTAGGTATTATCCTTGTGTATAGATTCGCATCTTATATCTCACTTCCCGCAATTAACCTTGCAGAAGTGGGAGATCTCTTAGAGCATTATAAAAATCAAGGCGGTAACAAGCAAGGAGCAGGTCTCCTTGGCTTGCTTTCGTCGTTTACGGGGGGAGCTTTCAGCCACGCTTCCGTAATGGCGTTAGGAATCATGCCTTATATTTCTGCTTCTATTATTGTTCAGTTGATGGGGATGGCTATTCCTTATCTTCAGAAGCTTCAGAAAGATGGAGAGTCAGGTAGAAATACATTGAACCAAATTACAAGATGGTTAACGATCGGGGTTTGTCTGGTACAGGCACCTTCTTACTTAACTTCTATTACTCAATTATTCTTACCATATGCTCAGTTCCAGTCTGCATATTTTGTAGAACCCAATTCAATTATGTTCTGGTTACCAAGTATTGTTATCCTGGTAGGCGGTTCAGTATTTGCAATGTGGTTAGGTGAAAAGATTACCGATAAAGGAATCGGAAATGGTATCTCTATCCTTATTATGGTGGGGATCCTTTCAAGATTACCTGAGGCATTCGTACAGGAGATGGCCGTGCAGAACGGAAAAGGAGGAATGGGATCAATCATGATCCTTATTGAAGTATTATTCTGGATGTTGGTTGTTCTTTTAGCTGTGATTTTATCAGTAGCTGTTAGAAAAATTCCAATTCAGTATGTAAGCAGAGCTCAAGCAAGAGGAGGTGTAAACAGAAATCTTATGCAGGGAGCAAGACAATGGATTCCATTGAAAGTGAATGCTGCTGGTGTAATGCCGATTATCTTTGCCCAGGCATTGATGTTCGTACCAGGACTATTAACAAAATTCGATGAGTCTAACACTTTTCTTGCAGGTTTCAAGAATGTTTTTAGCTGGCAGTACAATGTATTGTTTGCGCTACTAATTATTATCTTCTCATTTTTCTATACTGCGATTACAATTCCGGTAAACCAGATGGCTGATGATTTAAAGAGAAACGGAGGTTTAGTACCAAAAGTAAGACCCGGAAAAGAGACCGCTGATTATTTAGATGATATTTTATCAAAAATTACCTTGCCAGGTGCAATTTTTTTATCTATCTTTGCAGTCCTTCCAGCAATTGTGCATGGAAGCTTTGTTCAGACGGATGCGTTTGCCCTGTTTTTCGGGGGAACGTCACTATTAATTATGGTGGGTGTAATTTTAGATACAGTTCAACAGATTAATACTTATCTGCTGAACCATCATTATGATGGCTTAATGCAGTCTAAATTATCAAGAACGACTGGATATTAATTTATGGCAAAACAAAAACATATTGAACAAGATGGCGTGATCGTGGAAGCACTTTCGAACGCCATGTTCCGTGTAGAGTTGGAAAATGGGCATATCCTTATTGCTCATATCTCCGGCAAAATGAGAATGCATTATATTAAACTTTTACCCGGTGATAAGGTAAAACTAGAAATGTCTCCCTATGATTTGACAAAAGGGAGGATCACATTTAGATATTAAAACAATTAGCCAAATGGAATACACATTCCATTTGGCATTTGTAAAAAATAAATACTATCAAAATGAAAGTAAGAGCATCAATTAAAAAAAGAAGCGCTGATTGCAAGATTGTACGCAGAAAAGGTGTCCTATTTGTAATCAACAAGAAGAACCCAAAATTTAAACAAAGACAAGGCTAACATTAAATTATGGCGAGAATTGCAGGTATTGATTTACCAAAAAACAAAAGAGGTGTTATCGGTTTAACTTACATCTATGGAGTAGGAAGAAGTACTTCTTCTGAAATCCTTAAAGCTGCCGGTATCAGCGAAGACAAGAAAGTCAACGAATGGAATGACGATGAATTGGCTGCAATCAGAACATATATCTCTGAAAACGTTAAAGTAGAAGGAGAATTAAGATCTGAAGTGCAATTGAACATCAAGAGATTGATGGACATAGGATGCCAACGAGGAATACGTCACAGACTAGGATTACCTTTAAGAGGCCAGAGAACGAAAAACAACTCTAGAACCCGTAAAGGAAAGAGAAAAACAGTTGCTAACAAGAAAAAGGCAAGTAAATAATCGTTAGGAATTATGGCAAAACAAAGTAAAGTAGTTAAAAAAAGAAAAGTAAAAGTTGAAGCTATTGGTGAAGCACATATTCAAGCTTCTTTCAATAACATCATCATTTCTTTAACAAATAAAAACGGAGAGGTTATCTCTTGGGCATCTGCCGGTAAAATGGGATTCAGAGGTTCTAAAAAGAACACTCCTTTTGCTGCTCAAATGGCAGCTGAAAATTGCTCTGCTGTAGCGCATGAAGCTGGATTAAGAAGAGTAAAGGTGTTTGTGAAAGGTCCTGGAGCAGGTAGAGAATCTGCTATCAGATCTATCCACAATTCAGGAATTGAAGTTAGCGAAATCATTGATGTGACTCCAATGCCGCACAATGGATGTAGACCACCAAAAAGAAGAAGAGTTTAATTTTTAGAATTTACCCATTATGGCAAGATATATTGGACCTAAAACTAAGATTGCTAGAAAGTTTGGTGCTGCAATCTACGGAGATGATAAAAACTTCGAAAAAAGAAAGAACCAACCGCCAGGACAACACGGTCCTAACAAAAGAAGAGGTGCTAAAAAATCAGAATATGCAGTTCAGTTAGCTGAAAAACAAAAAGCTAAATATACTTACGGTATTTTAGAAAGACAGTTTGCTAACCTATTTGAAAAAGCACACAGAAGTAAAGGTGTAACAGGGGAAGTACTATTACAACTTTGTGAATCAAGATTGGATAACGTAGTATACAGATTAGGTTTTGCTAAAACAAGATCTGGAGCTAGACAATTAGTTTCTCACAGACACATCACTGTGAACGGAGAAATCCTTAATATCCCTTCTTACTTGGTAAAAGCTGGTGATGTAATCGCTGTAAGAGAAAAGTCTAAGTCTCTTGATGTTGTTACCAATGCATTGGCTTCTAAGTCAAACTATGAGTGGTTACAATTCAACGATGAGAAAAAAGAAGGAACTTTCGTTTCTGCTCCTGAAAGAATCCAAATTCCGGAGGATATCAAGGAGAACCTTATCGTCGAACTTTACTCTAAATAATTTTTTAATCAAATTTTTGCTCAACCCAATAATATGGCAATTTTACAATTCATAAAACCCGATAAAGTAATTTTACTTAACTCTGATGAATTTAAAGGTCAATTTGAATTCAGACCTTTAGAACCAGGTTTCGGGCTTACAATCGGTAATGCTTTGAGAAGAGTGTTGCTTTCTTCTCTGGAAGGATATGCTATTTCATCTATCAAAATAGAAGGTGTAGAGCACGAATTTTCAACCATTCCAGGAGTAATCGAAGACGTTACCGAAATTATTCTTAACCTAAAGCAGGTTAGATTAAAAGCTGCAGCAGAAGGCCAGGCTAACGAGCAGGTTGTTGCTAAAGTTTCAGGTCAAACGATTATTACTGCTGGAGATTTAGGAAAGTCGATCAACGGATTCGAGGTACTAAACCCGGATTTAGTGATTTGTAACCTAAACAGTGATGTAACTTTCGAAATTACTTTCAATATTGAAAAAGGTAGAGGATATGTTCCTTCAGAACAAAATAAGTCAAACAATGCTCCTGTAGGTACTATTGCTATTGACTCTATTTTCACGCCGATCAAGAAAGTACAATACAGCATTGAAAATTATCGTGTAGAGCAAAAAACAGACTACGAAAAACTTGTATTAGATATAGAAACTGACGGGTCTATCAGCCCTCAGAATGCTTTAACTGAAGCTTCTAAGATATTAATCTATCACTTCATGTTGTTCTCTGATGAGAGAATCACACTTGAAACTGAAGCCGTAAAAGCATCTATCCAATATGACGAGGAAACTCTTCATACAAGACAACTACTTAAGTCTAAATTAGCAGATATGGATCTTTCTGTAAGAGCCCTTAACTGTCTGAAAGCAGCTGAAGTAGAAACTCTTGGAGAATTGGTTTCTTACAGTAAGTCTGATTTGATGAAATTCAGAAATTTTGGTAAAAAATCTTTGACAGAACTAGAAGAATTAGTGCATTCAAAAGGTCTTAACTTCGGTTTCGACGTTGCAAAATATAAGTTAGACGCTGATAAATAATTAATAATGAGACACGGTAAAAAATTCAATCACTTAGGAAGAACAGCTTCTCACAGAAGTGCTTTACTTTCTAATATGGCTTGTTCTCTAATTGAGCATAAAAGAATCAACACTACTGTAGCTAAAGCTAAAGCTTTAAGAGTATATGTTGAGCCTCTATTAACAAAAGCAAAAGAAGATACTACACACAACAGAAGAGTAGTATTCTCTTACCTTCAAAATAAATTTGCGGTTGCTGAATTATTCAGAACTGTAGCTCCTAAGATCGCTGAAAGAAACGGTGGTTATACAAGAATCATCAAGACAGGATTCAGACCAGGTGATGCTGCTGATACTGCTCTTATCGAATTGGTAGATTTCAACGAGCTTTACAACCCGAATGCTGAGGAGAAAAAAGCTACAAGAAGAAGCAGAAGATCAACTGCTGCACCTAAAAAAGCTGAAGCTGTAGTTGCTGAAGCTCCTGCAGTAGAAGAAAAAGTAGAAGAAGCTAAAGCTGATACTACTGAAGAAAAAACTGAAGAATAATATTCATTCAGATATAAATAGAAAACCATCCGAACTTCGGATGGTTTTTTTTATTGTGCATCTTGTACGTTCTCAGATACCGTTTAAATCTTTGTTCTCTTCAACTCAATAATATTATTCCCTTGCTCCAGATGAAGGCTGTCTCCCTTCACTCTTGCAGTCATATCATCTTTTTTATAGATCGTTTCACCACCCTTCGTTTCTGTTTTCGGCAGCGTAAATGTTTTTTTATTGCTGGTAATAGCTACCGTGCTTTCCTTCGGATCATTTTTGAAAATTACTTTTACCAATGTACCGTCCGTTGCTTTGTAAACGAAATCTGTTTTTTCATATCTTTTACCATTGACATCTACTATAGTTGAGCTTTCAGTGGCAGAATCAATTTTTCCGTTGTGATCAGTGACAACTGTTTCTGAACTGTCTGTTTTTATAATACCTGTATTTCCGCTTTCAGTTTTTTTACAGCTGATCACAGATAATGTAAGTATTGCACCAAGTGCCAGGAGACTTTTTTTCATGATTATTTTATTTGATATTCAATATAATTTTTATTCTTTAATTTTACAAAAATCATGCCTTACAATATGAAAAATTTCAGCAGATATTTGTACATAATTCTTTTTATTTCCTCGTTTAATTTGATGTTTTCTCAGCAAGGAAATTTTCAAATCAAAAATGGTCTTTTTTTATTAAATGAGAAACCTTTTACCATTTATTCCGGAGAAATGCATTATCCGAGAGTTCCTTCCGAATATTGGAAACACAGGTTGCAAATGATGAAAGCCATGGGACTAAATACCGTGACGACTTATGTCTTTTGGAATTATCATGAAGAGGCTCCCGGAAAGTGGAACTTTTCCGGCGAAAAAGATTTGAAGAAATTTATAAAAACCGCCCAGGAAGTAGGGCTATATGTGATTATCCGTCCCGGCCCCTATGTTTGTGCAGAATGGGAATTCGGTGGCTATCCCTGGTGGTTGCAAAAAAATAGAAACCTGGAAATTAGAAGGGACAATAAAGCCTTTTTAGATGAATGTGAAAAGTATATTCAGCAGCTGGCCCGTCAGATCGTTCCGTTACAAATTGATAAAGGCGGACCGGTAATTATGGTTCAGGCAGAAAATGAATTCGGATCTTATGTGGCCCAAAGAAAAGATATTCCTTTAGACGAACATAGGAAATACAGCCACAAAATAAAAGATATGCTTATAAAAGCCGGAATTTCTGTCCCGCTTTTTACATCAGATGGAAGCTCCCTTTTTAAGGGAGGATCTATTGAAGGCGCACTGCCTACAGCAAACGGTGAAAGTGATATTGAGGCCTTAAAGAAAAGTATTGATGAATATCATGGAGGAAAGGGGCCCTATATGGTTGCAGAATATTATCCGGGATGGCTCGATCATTGGGCTGAGCCTTTTGTGAAAGTTTCTACAGAAGAAGTAGTGAAACAAACGGAACTGTACATCAAAAATGGAGTTTCTTTTAACTATTACATGATCCATGGCGGAACTAATTTCGGATTTACAAGCGGAGCCAATTATGATAAGAACCATGACATTCAGCCCGATATCACGAGCTATGATTATGATGCACCCATCAGCGAGTCAGGATGGGCCACTCCAAAGTATAAAGCCTTAAGGAATATCTTTTCGAAGGTAAGTAATAATACACTTCCGGAAGTTCCTGAACAGGTAAAATTAATCTCGATACCGGATATAAAAATTTCAAGGAAAACCGGCCTTTTTGATTTGCTTACGCATACTAAGCCGGTAATCAGTGACCAGCCCCAGACATTTGAAGACCTTAATTTTGGAAATGGTTATATGGTATACCGAAGAAAATTTGACAAAGCCTGGAAAGGAATTCTTGAAATAAAAGGACTCAGAGACTATGCTAATATATATGTAAATAAAGTCTGGAAAGGAGAGCTGAACAGGGTTGATAAAAAATATGATCTTGAAATAGATCTTAAAACAGGCGATCAGTTGGATATTGTTCTGGAAAATATGGGGAGAATTAATTATGGAGCTGAGATTGTCCACAATATAAAAGGAATGATAAGCCCGGTAAAAATAAACGGAACCTATATTTCGGGGGATTGGCAAATGTTTCCATTGCCTTTTGATACATTTCCAGTACAACAGGATCATTCAAATAATATCGCTGACCATTCGCCCGCGGTTCTGGAAGGAGAATTTACCCTTAAAGAAACCGGAGATACGTTCCTTGATATGAGAAAATTTGGTAAGGGCATTGTTTTTATTAACGGAAAGAATATCGGAAGGTATTGGAGCAAAGTAGGGCCGCAGCTCACTTTATATGTTCCCGGTGTATGGCTGAAAAAGGGAAAAAATACAATTCAGATTTTCGAACAGCTTTATGAAAATCAAAATACAATTCATTCCATTGATCATCCGATATTGGATCAGCTTGTCAAAAAATGATTTTTTAAAATTTACTATGATTTAAATAAGATGTCAGCCTGCTTATTAACTAAATTTTAACTTGCAATTGTTGCAAAAAGATATTCATGAAATACCCTTGAAAAGTTTAATTTTAGCTAAATTTGTATAAACTAAAAAAAATAAAAAATGAGTGCAATTTCTTACATAGAAGCAAGACAGATTTTGGATTCCAGAGGTAATCCTACCATTGAAGTAGACGTATTTACAGAAAACGGAGCAATGGGCCGTGCTGCTGTACCTTCAGGAGCATCTACAGGAGAACACGAAGCGGTGGAATTACGTGACGGAGGTTCAGAATACCAGGGAAAAGGAGTTCTGAAAGCTGTTGAAAATGTAAAAGAAGTAATTGCAGAGAATTTAGTAGGACAACCGGTTTTTGAACAAAACTATATCGATCAGATTATGATTGATCTTGACGGTACACCAAACAAAGGAAATCTTGGGGCGAATGCCATTTTAGGTGTTTCTCTTGCCGTAGCAAAAGCTGCCGCTGCAGAGCTGGGAATGCCTTTATATAAATATGTAGGAGGCGTAAATGCTAATACACTTCCTGTTCCAATGATGAATGTAATCAACGGGGGATCTCACTCTGATGCTCCAATTGCATTCCAGGAATTTATGATTATGCCGGTAAAAGCAGATTCTTTCTCTCATGCATTGAGAAAAGGAACTGAAATTTTCCACAACTTAAAATCCATTCTAAAAGGAAGAGGTCTTTCTACTGCAGTAGGGGACGAAGGTGGTTTTGCACCAACTTTCAACGGAACTGAAGACGCTCTGGATACTCTGCTTCAGGCAATCGAAAAAGCCGGTTATAAGCCTGGTGACGATATCATGCTGGCATTAGACTGTGCAGCTTCAGAATTCTATAAAGACGGAACTTATGATTACAGAAAATTCGAAGGCGACAAAGGAGCTCACAGATCAAGAGAAGAGCAGGTGTCTTACCTTGCTGAGCTGGCAGCTAAATATCCTATTATTTCTATCGAAGACGGTATGCAGGAAGATGACTGGGAAGGTTGGAAAATGTTAACTGATAAAATCGGTGACAGAGTACAACTGGTAGGTGATGATTTATTTGTAACCAACGTAGACAGACTGTCGAGAGGAGTACAAGAAGGAATTGCCAACTCAATCCTAGTAAAAGTAAACCAGATCGGTTCTCTTTCTGAAACTATGGCTGCTGTACAAATGGCCCAGAACAACAAATTCACTTCCGTAATGTCTCACAGATCAGGAGAAACTGAAGATGCTACGATTGCTGATCTGGCAGTGGCCATGAACTGTGGACAGATCAAAACAGGTTCAGCTTCAAGATCAGACAGAATGGCAAAATACAACCAGCTTTTAAGAATCGAAGAAGCGTTAGGTGAAACTGCTATTTTCCCAGGACTGGAAGCATTTAAAATCAAAAGATAATCGAATTTATAAATAACGGCAAGCGATAATTTTTGTTTGCCGTATTTTATGGAAAGTAGTATATTTAAAAAAAAATAAATAATGTCAGACAACAAAGTAATATTGAATTACGACGGTAATTCATATGAATATCCTATCGTGGATAGTACTATCGGAGACAGAGGGATTGATATTTCAAAATTAAGAGACCAGACAGGTTTAATCACTCTGGATTTAGGTTACAAAAATACAGGAGCTACCATTAGCGACATCACTTACTTAGACGGAGATAAAGGGGAATTATTCTACAGAGGTTATCCAATCGAGCAGATCGCGGAAAAATCTAACTTTACAGAAGTAATGTACCTTTTATTACATGGAGAATTACCTACTCAGGACCAATTTACTTCTTTCGAAAACAATATTAAAAAATATAACTTCATCGCAGATGAGATGAAAAAGATCATTGATGTTTTTCCTCGTTCTGCTCACCCTATGGGAGTTCTTTCTTCTATGACCTCTGCATTAACGGCTTTCAACCCAAAAGCAGTTAACGTAAACTCTAAAGAAGAAATGGATCATGCTGCTGAGCTAATGATCGCTAAATTCTCCCACCTTTGTGCATGGACGTACAGAAAAACTCAAGGTTTACCTTTAAACCACGGAGATAACAACTTAAACTATGTAGAAAACTTCTACAAAATGGCATTCAGATTACCAAATGCAGATTTCGAAATCGATCCGGTAGTTGTAAATGCTCTAGATAAATTATTAATCCTTCACGCTGATCACGAGCAAAACTGTTCTACTTCTACAGTAAGAATGGTAGGTTCTGCTCACACAGGCCTTTTCGCTTCTATTTCTGCCGGGGTATCTGCACTTTGGGGCCCACTTCACGGTGGTGCTAACCAGGCTGTTATCGAAATGCTTGAGCTTATCGAAAAAGATGGTGGTGACGTATCTAAATATGTTGCTAAAGCGAAAGATAAAGGAGATAGCTTCCGTCTAATGGGATTCGGACACAGAGTGTACAAAAACTTCGACCCAAGAGCAAAAATCATCAAGAAAGCTGCTGATGATATCCTTAAAGCTTTAGGTATCCAGGACAAAGCTCTTGATATTGCCATGCAGTTAGAAAGAGTAGCGCTTGAAGATGAGTACTTCGTAGAAAGAAAACTATATCCTAACGTCGACTTCTACTCTGGTATTATCTACAGAGCATTAGGAATTCCTACAGAAATGTTCACCGTAATGTTTGCTTTGGGAAGACTACCGGGATGGATCTCTCAGTGGAAAGAAATGAGACTGAAAGGAGACCCTATCGGAAGACCAAGACAGGTGTACCAAGGTGCTCAAGAAAGAAACTACATCGATATCGCAAGCAGATAATATTTGCTTATACCATATCAAAATCCCAAGGCTTGCTTTGGGATTTTTTGTTTCTAATATTCAGGAGCTGTTTCCTGCTATCCACTCATACTCCTCGCGCCAGTGCCAGCCCGGCGTTCAAGGCCTATTACGCTCCATTGCATGCTGCGGGGTAACCGTTCCTATCAGGGCTATGATATGAGTAATGATAGACAATATTAGTCTTATTTTTAATGTCAGGTATTCTGTTGATAAAGATCCCGAAGAAACAAACCAACATCTATGAAGATCTGAGGAATCTGTGGGAAAAAATACTATCAATTTCTTATTCATACAAACACTTACCTCGTATGCTCCATAAACCTTGTCATCCAATAGAAACGGGCTTTAGCCTGTTTAACAAATAAATCCCTGCCCATCGGCTTTAGCGGAAACCTATAAAAATATCAATAGATTTCTATAAAAAACCTACATATTCCTGAAATTCAATCCAATAAATTATTAAATTTACTTTCAACAGATACGACATCAAAAAGTTGATGCTTATTGACAAAATACATGTAAATCTTTTATGATGACCAGAGATTAATGCGTTTTGTGAGCCCATTTGTATGCAAAAAATAAAAATTAATAGAACATGACTTTCGGACAGCAGATGTTATTTTTCTTCAGTGCAGTAGGAGCTTTCAATGGGTTTTTGCTGGGGATTTATCTGTTGTATATTAAAAAACTAAAATACCTGCCTGATTTTTTTCTCGGCCTTCTTTTACTGATGTTAAGTATCAGAGTTGGGATTTCAGTAAGTATTTATTTCTATCCTGACTTACCGAGAATTATTCCCCACCTTGGATTATCTGCATTATTTTTTACAGGCCCGGCTCTCTATTATTACATTAAGTCTTCTTTTCAGCGGGAAGAATTTGATCAAAGAATGTGTCGGAGGATGTTTGGGCTATTAACCCTTATTTTAGGAGCTGTGGGGCTGCTTTATCTGTTTTTCCCGGTAACCTGGGATCATTATTTCGGTACATTTACTTATACGGTCTGGTCTGTATTTATAGTGTTGGCGGTCTATCAGTTTTATATTTCTTCCCGACAAAAGAACAAAAATAACAACCAGTTTGTTTTCCCTGTTTTACTCAGTAATGTCATTATCTTTTTAACCTATCAGCTGATCTCTACAGGTTGGGTACAAATCTATTGTGCAGGAGGAAGTCTGGTTTTTTCTTTTGTGCTGTATGCCAACTTCCTTATTTTATTCAATAAAAAATATCAGCAGATATCGACAAGAGAGCCTCATAAGTATTCCAATAAAAAAATACCGGACGAACAGGCGAATAATTTTACTTCAAAGCTGGAGCGGCTCATGCATTCCGAAGAACTCTATAAAAATCCAAATCTAAAATTAAGTGATCTGGCATCTATGATGAGTATGTCTTCCCATCAGCTTTCTCAACTATTGAATGACAACCTTGAGAAAAGTTTTTCCATCTACATCAATGAATACAGAATTGATGAAGCCTGCAAAATGATTGAAAGAGGTTCGTACCTGAAGATTGAAGAGATTGGCTATGAGGTCGGATTTAATTCAAAATCTACATTTTTCTCAACATTTAAGAAAATTAAAAATACAACCCCTCTTTTATATAAACAATCGCAAATACCCGTTGAACAACAATTCCAGAGTTCAAATTTATAATTCAGTACTGCGGAATTTAAACTTTAAAACCGCATTCTTACCCCAGGCCGATACTTTTGACTTCATAAAATATAAAGTTTATGATGATCAAATTATGGTTTCTTTTATTCCTGCTCTTTTTAACCATTTTTGGAAAGGCACAGGAGATTGTAAAAGAAAAAGCTTCGGACTCCCTCACTGAATCAAAGTCTTCAACAGCGAACATCGCAGAGGTTATTATAAAATCTGCTCCGAGGAGTATAAAGCTTAGTGATGGAAATACGGTCGTAGCAGTTTCCGGCAATAAAGACTTTAAGACTTCAACAAATCTTCTTGAAGTGTTGAGAAAAACGCCGGGAGTAACCGTAGACCAGGAAGAGGGCATTTTTATCGGAGGCAGGGTAACTCCTGCTATTTTTATCGATGGTAAACCTGTGGTCATGAGTACTCAGGAACTGCAGGCTTATCTACGGTCTTTAACACCTGAGGTGGTAGAATCAATAGAAGTTAATACCAATCCTTCCTCAAAATATGATGCGGAATTTAAAGGAATCATTGATATTAAATTAAAAAAGAATATCCATCTCGGATGGAAGGGAAATTATAATGGAAATATATATATCAATAAATTCAATTACAGAGAAAATACTTTAAACCTTTCCTATAATATCTCAAAGGCTGTTTTTACGATGCAGACCAGCTATAATGATGGCATTTCTAACTACCGTTATAATGCTTTACAACGATTAGCAAATACCAATGTGATGCGCACAAATACAAAACAAAAAGAAAATGCCGGTGTGTATAATATTTTGGTAGGTGCAGATTTCACATTAAATGATAATAATAGATTGGGGATCAATGTAAGAGGCAATTTTCGGGATAATGATCGTCTTCGTTCCGGATCATTATACACTACTGACAAAAATGAAACTCAATTGGTTTTTCATACTACAAGTGAAAACCCTTCAGACTATGTACAGAATAATTATGGTATTACAGCCGATTATTCTTTTCAAAACAAGGGATTAACAATTAATTTTCTCGGAAACTATCTTGCAGTTAAAAACAAACAGAAAGATGACTTTATCAACAGAGATCAACCTACATCTGATCTTTTATCATATTGGAAGTCTGACCTCGTTAATAAGATAGATATCTACACCACACAGATGGATGCATCTCAAAAAATAGGAAATGCAGACATTGAAATGGGAATTAAGTACAGCTATTCAGATACCAGCAACAATATCAGATATGATACTTTATCTGCCGGAGGACAGTTTGTATTCGACCCCGACAGGAGTAATGTATTTTCCTATAAAGAGAAAATATTGGCTGGTTATTTAGCATATAGACAAAAGTTTGGGGCACTTCAGATGAATGCAGGGTTAAGACTTGAGAATACGAACAGCATTTCTGATGCAGTCAGTGTAGATTCTATTGTTACCCGAAACTACTTGGAATGGCTGCCTTCCTTTAGCGCGAATTATACATTCAGTAAATCCAGTGAAATTTCCCTTTCTTACAGCAGAAAAATGACCAGACCTATTTTCTCCCAGCTTAATCCGTTCAGGTTTTATTTTAGCCCTTTGAACTACTGGATAGGAAATCCCTACCTGCAACCTTCTTTCACCAGCCAGATCAAAGCAACCTATCGCTATAAAAACTGGATTACAAGTTTTAGTATAGGAAAAGAGAAAGATGTAATGACGCGTTATCCTATTTATAATCCCGAAACAAATGTTTTAGAATACCTGGGAACCAATATGCCTTACAGGAATTTTGCTGTTTTAGAAACCACTTTCCCGTTGAAAATGACAAAATGGTGGAATCTCACTACCCAGATTACGGGATATTACAATAAAGAATTCAGGCCCTACCTTGGAGACGTCTTTGCACTTGATATTTATAATTATGACATAAGGTTAAACCAGGTTTTTACTTTACCCAAAGGATATACAGTGAATCTGTTCGCAAATTATGAATCAAAATCAGGGAACAGTCTCTACATGATCAAGCCACGGTACACCGTAGACTTGTCACTTCAAAAATCATGGTTAGATAATCAGCTTAATACAAAAATTGGGTATAACAACATCTTTGATTCTTATGACCAAAGCCTGGAGTTCAGGCATAAGCAGATTATGGATAATAAGTTTACGCATTGGTGGGATAGCAGTAGACTATTTATTTCGTTGAGTTATCATTTTGGAAGTTCTGTATATCAGGTAAAAGAATTTCAGAAGACAGAAGAAGAACACAGGACAAGATAAAAGAAAACCTGCTTGAAAAAGCAGGTTGAATATTTTATGGGCAAACACAGTTTCCGCATGTCCAGATTCTGCAGCTACCATCCTCATTCCATTCGCAGCAGTAATCAGGGGGTCTGTTTATGCTTCCTCCTGTAATTGATTTTTGTTGCTCTCTCCTTAATTTTTGTGCATTTTTAAGCGTCGGATTGTTCTTGTTCATGATTTTTTGTTTTTGATGTTAATAGATTGTTAGGTTGTCATATTTTTATGGGCATTGACATCTATCACAGGTATAGATAAGGCATTTTCCTGAAGGATCCCATTCACAGCATCTTTTTCCTGCTGAGATTCCTATTCCGCCTACTAATTTTTTTTGTTGCTCTCTTTCTAATTTTTGTGCGTGTTTTAGCACAGAATTGTTCTTGTTCATGATTTTGTTGTTTTGATGTTGATAGTTTAGTTTAATTATTTTATAATCTTGCAAAATTATATCCCTAATTTATGAATTTATTTTGAATTTAAACGAAAAATTTATCATTATGCATCTGGAATATAGTAAGTTGTGAAAATGTGTAAAAATATTTTTTTGTCTTCATTGTTAAAACAAGAGGAATTCTCGACACTCGGGAGTGTTTCTTTGATAATTCAGAAGGGTTATAATAAATAATAAAGCCGTCTCATCATATGAAACGGCTTACTTCATGTTACGGGCAGTTACATCTGCCGCATATCCAGAGGAAACATGTTCCGGTGGCATCATCCCACTCGCAGCATTTTTTAGTTCCAGGCATAAATTCACCTCCGATGATTGTTTTTTGCTGGTCTCGTCCCAGCTTTTGTGCGTTTTTCAGCACATAATTTCTCTTGTTCATGACTTTGTTTTTTTTGATGTTAATAGTAAAGTTTTATGAAGTATAATTTCTCGAGAATTATATCCCTAATGTAGGAAGTTGTTTTTACTTTTTCAGCAAATCCGGGATTCTTACGTAGATGAAATATAGTTAGTTATAGATGGTTAGGAACCTTTGGTGACTGATTTTGTTAAAAAATATGAAAAGATAAGCCCGCTACCCATCAAATTTATACATAAAATAATCCAAAAGTTTTATAGATAGAGACCTTTACTTATATTTGTAGTATTGCATAAATCTTTATGAAACTAAACATTAAAAACGAAACGGGGAGGCTGAAGTCAGTAGTTCTAGGCCAGCCTAATTCACTGGGACCGGTTCCCACGCTAGAGGAAAGTTATGACGCCAAGTCATATTACTCAATCGAACACAACATTTATCCTAAAGAAGCGGATATCATCAATGAGATGAATGCTTTTGAAGCAGTTTTAAAAAAGTATAACGTTGAAGTGCTTCGTCCAAGTATTATCCAGGATTACAACCAGGTTTTTTCAAGAGATGTAGCCTTCGTTATTGATGATAAAATGATTATTTCCAACGTGATCGCCGACAGAGCAGACGAACAGGAAGCCTACAAAAGTGTTTTTGAAAAAGTGGCCTGGAGAAAAATTATCAATCTTCCGGAAACAGCACATATCGAAGGCGGAGATGTCATTGTATGGAACGATTTTCTTTTTATAGGAACTTGCTTCAGCGAAGACTACAGAAACTATAAAACGGCCAGAACCAACGAATATGCGATCGAAATTTTAAAAGAATATTTTCCCAAGAAAAGAATCATTGATCTTGAACTAAAGAAGAATGACAAAGTTCCTTTTGAAGGTATTCTTCATCTTGACTGTACTTTCAATCCTGTGGGTGAAGACAAATGTATTATCTATAAAAACGGATTTGTTGATGAAAGTGATTACCGATTAATTATTGATATTTTCGGAGAAGAAAACTGTTTCCATATCAATGATGAAGAAATGTTTGAAATGTTCCCGAATATTTTCTCTATTTCCCCTGAAGTAGTTGTTTCAGACAAAGCATTTACAAGAATGAACAACCATTTAAGAAACGAGTGGGGAATGACCGTTGAAGAAATCCCGTACAGAGAAATTTCTAAAATGGGAGGATTGCTGAGATGTTCCACAATGCCTCTGGTGAGAGAGTAGCTGAGTTAGAGTGTCGGAGAGTTTTAGAGTGGGGAAAAGGAGTTGTCTAATATTAACTGATAAATTATGTCAACAATTAAATTTCATCAGGATTTAAAAGTTTATCAAAAGTCTTTTGAAACAGCACAACAAATTGATAAACTCTCAATTTTTTCCCAAAGTAGAATTATACACTTTAACAGATCAGATCAGGAGATCATCAAGATCAGTTTCTGCGAATATAAGTGAAGCTTGGGGAAAAAGATTCAGAGGGTGAAGCAAGAGAAACTCAAACATGGCTCCAATTTGCATATGCTTGCTGTTACATTAATGTAGAGCAATATAATGATTCACACAGACAATATAATCAAATAATAGGAATGTTAGTAAATATGACGGGTCAGTCAGAAAAATGGTGTTCATTCTCATCAATTAAAAAAGATGACGAGAATTGATAGTAAATCATATCTCAGACTCTCAAATACTAGCACCCTCAAACTAAATAAAAATGCAAACAACAGATACCGTATTAATGATAGAGCCGATAGCATTCGGTTACAACGCAGAAACTGCAGAAAATAATTATTTTCAGGTTGAACAGACAGGTTCAGATATTCAGTCAAAGGCATTGGCAGAGTTCAATACTTTTGTAGGAAAGCTGAGAAGTAAAGGGATTAATGTGATCAGTATAAAAGACACATTAGATCCCCATACTCCGGATTCTATTTTTCCTAACAACTGGGTGAGCTTTCACAAAGATGGAAAAGTTGTTTTATATCCGATGTTTGCTTCCAACAGGAGAGTGGAAAGAAGGGATGATATTATTGAAACCATCAAAGCACAAGGGTTTGAAGTCGCTGAAATTGATGATTGGTCCTTTCCTGAGACCCAAGGGCATTTTCTTGAAGGTACGGGAAGTATGATCTTCGATCACGATAACAAAATAGCATATGGTTCAATTTCTCTGAGATTAGACGAAAATTTATTCAGAGAATTCTGTGCAAAATATAATTTTACACCGGTCGTTTTCCATTCTTTTCAGACAGTAGGAGCAGAAAGACTTCCCATTTATCACACCAATGTCATGATGTGTGTCGCAGACAAGTTTGTCGTAATCTGCCTTGACTGTATTGATGATGAGCTGGAAAGAGAGAAGGTGATTGAAACCATCAAAAACTCAGGAAAAGAAATCATAGAAATCTCCGAAGAACAGATGCAGCAGTTTGCAGGAAATATGCTTCAGGTTCAGAATAAAGACGGCGAAAAATTCCTGGTAATGAGCCAGACGGCATACCAGTCCTTAACGAAGGAACAGGTAGCAGCTGTTGAAAAATACTGCGAAATTATTTATTCAGATCTTAACACAATTGAAGTAAACGGAGGCGGAAGTGCAAGATGTATGCTTGCTGAAGTGTTTCTGCCAAAAAAATAATTATCAGTAACAACCTTACATATTCTTCTGACTTTGGAAACAGAGTCAGAAGTTTTTTTTTGATAAGACTGAGCCATGTCAATTTCTTTCTTGATAGTATTGCCTTGATGAAACCCAAAAAAGTTAGCTAACTTTGCCTTAATCTTTAAAATCTAAAAATGAGACAATACTTTCTGTCAATAGCTATTTTCCTTGGAATTGTAATAGGTGCCCAGCAGAAGACATTCTGTAATCCCATCAATATTGATTATGGCTATACGCCGTTTGAAGCCTTTTCGAAACAAGGGAAACACCGTGCTACAGCAGATCCGGTAATTGTTAATTTTAAAAATAAACTTTTCCTTTTCTCCACCAACCAGGAGGGATATTGGTATAGTGATGATATGCTGGACTGGAAATTTGTCAAAAGAAAATTTCTCAGAGATAATAAATATATTCACGATCTTAATGCTCCGGCCGTCTGGGCCATGAAAGATACATTGTATGTTTTCGGTTCAACATGGGAGCAGGATTTCCCGATCTGGAAAAGTACAAATCCTACTAAAGACGATTGGAAAATTGCCGTGGATACCTTAAAAGTAGGTGCCTGGGATCCGGCGTTCCATTATGATGAAGATAAAAATAAACTTTATCTCTATTGGGGATCCAGCAATGAATGGCCGCTATTGGGAACTGAAGTCAAAGTAAAGACTCTTCAGTCAGAAGGTTTTGTAAAGCCTATCCTCAGATTAAAGCCGGAAGACCATGGTTGGGAAAGATTTGGGGAGTACAATGATAATGTTTTTCTGCAGCCTTTTGTAGAAGGAGCATGGATGACAAAGCATAACGGAAAATATTATATGCAGTACGGAGCTCCAGCCACTGAATTCAGTGGGTATTCGGATGGAGTATATGTGAGTAAAAGTCCTTTGGAAGGCTTCGAATATCAGCAGCACAACCCTTTTTCATACAAACCGGGAGGTTTTGCCAGAGGAGCAGGGCACGGTGCTACTTTTGAGGATAACTTTAAAAACTGGTGGCACGTTTCCACTATTTTTATTTCCACCAAAAATAATTTTGAAAGAAGACTTGGAATCTGGCCGGCTGGTTTTGATAAAGATGACATAATGTATTGCAACACAGCGTATGGAGATTATCCGACCTACCTTCCCCAATATGCACAAGGAAAGGATTTTAGCAAAGGACTTTTTGCCGGATGGATGTTACTGAACTATAACAAACCCGTGCAGGTTTCTTCTACATTGGGAAGTTACCAGCCCAATTTTGCAGTAGATGAAGATATTAAAACCTACTGGAGCGCAAAAACCGGAAACACCGGAGAATGGTTCCAGACTGATCTTGGGGAGACTTCAACGATCAATGCCATTCAGATCAACTATGCAGATCAGGATGCTGAGTTTATGGGGAAAACTTCAGGAAAAATGCATCAGTACAAAATCTACGGATCTGATGACGGTAAAAAATGGAAAGTATTAGTAGATAAAAGTAAAAATACCAAAGATGTTCCGCATGATTATATCGAACTGGAAAAGCCAGCCTCCGCAAGATTTCTTAAGATGGAAAATCTGAAAATGCCTACCGGAAAATTTGCCTTAAGCGGCTTCAGGGTATTTGGAAAGGGAGCAGGAGAACAACCTAAGAAGGTTGAAGGCTTTGTTCCGTTAAGAGCCGATCCTAAAAAATATGGTGAAAGAAGAAGTATCTGGATGAAATGGCAACAAAATCCTGAAGCAGACGGATACGTCATCTATTGGGGGAAATCACCGGATAAATTATATGGCAGCATCATGGTATACGGAAAGAATGAGTATTTCTTTACGGGTGCTGACAGAGCAGATGCTTATTATTTTCAGATTGAAGCCTTTAATGCCAACGGAATGTCGGAAAGAACAGAGGTTTTTAGATCAGAATAAATAATTCTTTTATAAACACACTTTGATTTATCAGGGTGTTATTTATTATCAGCCTTTTGTAGAAATGATTTTATACCATCGATGAGAACAACATCGTTTGGTGATTTGTCCCAATCCAGATGGCCGCCATTGAATTCATAAAACTCATGCAGTACATTATTTCTGGACAAAACAGAATCGAGTATTTTTCCCCGGCCGGATGGAATGACCCGATCGTTCTTTCCGTAATAAGATAGAGTAGGAGGTGATTCTTTTGTAATCCAGTATACAGGACTGGCCACCTCGATATCTGAAATTCCGGCTTTTGGAAAATGAGGATCTACAAGCTGTCTTTCTACAAAGGAGTATTCCTGATAATTTTTAAAACCGGAATCGGAAAGATCTGCCGGTCCGACAATATTGATAACTGCTTTAACTTTTTTCAAAAGGTCACACTTGTAAGCGTATAACATGGATAAATGGCCGCCGGCACTGTTTCCCAATAGGATCAGTTGAGGAGAGTAATGAAGTTTGTTCTCCAAAAAAGAAACCACATGGCCGATATCGTCTGTCTGATTGGGCAAGGCATATTCAGTTTCAGAAGCAAGCCGGTAATTCATATTAACAAAAATGTGACTGGGAAACTGCTTCATCAATGATAAGGCAAAGAATGTCAGCTGTGATTTATTTCCGGCACGCCAGCCACCTCCATGGATCATGATAAAAGCCTTTGTGTTTTCGGTGATTTTTTTATGAGGAATATAAAGATCCATGGTTTGTCCGGAATGTGGGCCATATGAAATGTTTTCTTCTTTATCAAAACCGACCTTATTATCAAAACTAATCTTTTTGTCTTTGCAGTTTATTAAAAGAAGAAATAAGGTGGTCAATAAAAGTGTTCCGATCAACCTTTTTTTCATACCATTAAAGATAAAAAACCCGTTGAGATCTCAACGGGTTTGTGTACAAAATAATTGATTTAAATATGAAGAAAGATAATTTCTATCTTGTTCTGCTTTTAATAGAGTCTGATGCCCCTTCAATGTCTCTTACCTTTTTCACCTTCTGATTTCCAAAGTTGTAGGTAAGGCTTACCATGATGTTCCTTGGGTACTGGTTTTGGTGTACATAATTGTAGTTTCCATTGGCCTGGTAATCTTCGATCTTAACAATATTTGTTCTTAAAATATCATTAAGATTCACTGCGAAAGTCCAGTCATTCCAGGTTTTCTTTATACTAAGGTCTAAACTCATCAGGCTTTTTAATTGACCGAGCTCAATTTGTTGCTTATCTATATAGAAATAATTAATTCCCAGGAACCACGTTTTCTTTTTATCAAGACGGATGGTATTATTGGTCTGGATCAAAAGACTCGTAGATTTTATATTATTAGTATATACAATAAACTGGCCATCTTTATTTTTAAAGCGATCTCCTGTTGTAGGATCGGTATCCAGGCTTCCGTTGTTGATGTTATGCTGAAGTCCGATATTAAAGTTGGTGGTCCAGTATTGTTTGAAGAATGACTTTTGAATTCCAAACATGGCAGACATTTCCTGTCTGTCTCCGAAATTGGTTCTGATGTATCTCAATACAGGGTTTGATCCAACGGTTCCATCCGGAGATACAGGATAGCCCTGCAACGGTACCTGGGTAATAGCATCCTTAAAATAAGAATGGTTTAAAATCAGGAAATATGAATTTTTATACATATAGGTAAGTTCCTGATTGTAGGTAGACGAGGCTTTTACAAAAGGGTTATTCTGTGTATAATTATAATCTGTAAGGATGTTTTTTACCGGGTTGATTTCCCAGAAGCTCGGTCTTCTCATTCTGCTGGAGAAGGAATAGGAGATATTGTTTTTTTCATTAATTGCGTAGTTGAAACTCAGGTAAGGAAGAAAGTTATTATAATTTCTTTCAATTCTTTTCAGATCTTCAGTGGCTGCATTGTCAGAAGTTCCCAGGCTGTTTGTGATCTCATATCTGGCACCAATTTTTCCGGAAAATTTATCAGAAAATTTCTTTTCTGCCGTTACATACAATCCATAGATATTTTCGTCATAAATAAAGTGATTCGGTTTTGGATCAGGGTTTTTTGCCGGATCATAAAAGTAAGTTATGTTTTTAGAATCGTTATCAGTTTTTGTCCTGTTATAATTTCCTCCTACTGAAATGGTCAGGTCATTTTTAAATTTCTGGATATAATCAACCATCCCTGAGAAGTTATTAATAATCTGAGGAAGGTCCTGGAATACCTGAGTGGTCATATCTTTAATGTCTCCATTACTATTTGAGGCATACGTCCTGTTGTCGGTAAACTGAAATCTTTTATAATTCAGGTAAGCGGCATTCACATTCAATTTACTCCCCAGAGAATCCGTTTTTAATTCATAGTTTAAGTTCAGAGAATTATTGTATGTTCTGGCATCTTCTTTATTTTTTGACCAGGTATAAACCGTGTTGTTGCCGTTTTTTATGGTATTGAATAAACTTACAGTTGAGTTGTAGCTTTTATTGGCCCATGTATTCCAGGAAAGAGCAAGGTTACTTTTATCTGTCAATTGGTAATCAATGTTGAGGTAGCCACCTATGTTTTTGTTTGGATCATCGATGTCTCCTACAGATTCATTGGAAGTATCTGCAGTTCCGTTTCTCAATACATATCTTTGTGCCTGAATATTTTCACCACCATTAAGGTTGGCGCTGATGGCCAGTTTATCTTTTCTGTAATTGGCAGAGAAGCTTGCCTGGCTGGCATTGTATTTACTTTGTGTGTTTGAAAACCTCATATTTCCGTTAAGTCCGTCACTCATCTTTTTCTTTAATACGATATTGATGATTCCGTCTGAAGATTCTACCTGATATTCACTGCCGGGAACTGTAATAACTTCAATTTTCTGAATGTTTTCAGCAGGTGTATTTTTGAGGAACTGAACCAGAGATTCTGCATCCATATTTGTTTTTCTGCCGTTGATATAGATGAGGGCATTATTTTTTCCTGCAATCTTTAATGTTTTGTCATCTGTTGAAGATAACAAAGGAGTTTGTTTAAGGAGGTCAAAAGTAGTATTTCCCTTAGCAACAGGCGATGCAGCAACATCATATACAAAACGGTCGCTTTGTTTCTTGAATACCTGTTTAGTGAGGGTAATTCCTTCTATATTTTTTGTTTTTGCCGTGTCGGATTTCTTTTCCTGAGCTAATGCAAAGGTTCCGAAGATGACAGCCATTGACAAAAGGATACGTTTCATGTTTGTTTTTTTTTAAGAGTGGTTGAATGATATAGTTTTATGATATTAGGTTCTTGATTTTACAGCATCATTGGCTGATTTCATTTCCCTTGCTTTTTTTAGTTTCTGGTTCCCGAAATTATAGGTAACTCCTATACTTATCAGTCTCGGATAGCTGAAGTTTGTGATGTTATTGTATTTTCCATCTGGCTGTATTCCGTTGACCCTGTAGTAGCTTTGATTAAATAAGTCGCTCACTTCCGCCATGATAGTCCAGTCACCCGCAATTTTTTTCAGGTTAAGATCGAAGCTTTGTCTTACCCCTACTGTTCCTGCTTCCGTAGCTGCTTTGCTGGAGAAAAAGTAATTGACCCCCAAAAACCAGTCTTTTTTAGAAGAAAGCCTGACAATATTGTTGATTGTCGCAGACATATTGTAGTTCTTAATATCAATGATGTAAGGATCCACCACCTCAATTTCCCCTGGAGCTGGCATAGAAGTAGGATCATTCAGAACAGCACCTTTATAGGTTACATAAGACAGGTTTACAGAGTAGTTCGTTGTCCAGATATCTTTGAACCAGGATTTATTCATACCCAGGGTCAGGCTAAGTTCCCTGCTCTTCCCATAATTGGTTCTTATGTATCTCAGAAATCGGGTAGTCTGCATGATTGGATTTCCTTTAATATCGTAAATGATTTTACCATCATCATCTTTTTGAGGAGCCGTTACCGTTCCCTGTAAAGGAAGCATATCAGAGGCAGCAGCATCTTCTACCATATTAAAACTAAGATTAGCATAGAATGCATTTTTATACATGTAATTAAGCTCCTGGTTGTAATATTTGGATGCCAGTATAAACGGATTGTTCTGTGTATAATTGGTTGGAGTAAAATAAGTTCTGGAAGGATTAAGTTCCCAAAATCGAGGTCTTCTGATTCTGCTGGAAAAAGTATAGCTGAGGTTGTGGTCAGAATTGATGGTGTAGTTTAGATTCAGGTAGGGTAGCAGGTTATTGTAGTTTCTCTCAAATCCTGTTTTGTCTACGATATCTCCCGTACTTCTGGTCATTTCGTAACGTGCTCCTATTTTTCCGGATAATTTTTCCGTCAGTTTTCTTTCATAGTTGAGGTAGATTCCCAATATGTTTTCCTTGTAAATAAAGTGGTTGGTTTGGTTGGGGTCGATGACAAATTCACCTTTTAAAAGTTTATCCTGTCTTGTATCATTATCTGTATTGGTACGGTTGTAGCTGATTCCCATTAACCAGGTCGCTCCTTTGGCAGTTTTTTTAAGATAGTCGATATTGGCTGCATAGTTGTTGATAATTTGTGGAACTGATTGGTGAAGTGCCCCGTATTTATTGATCGTATCATTTGTCAGAGGAAAACTTTCATTGAAACTTACTTTATCCCGGTTAAACCATAAATAAGAGACATTCGAAGTAAGTTTACTACCCAGAGAATCTGTTTTTAGCTCGTAATTGAGATTAAAAGAATGATTTCTTGTCTGTGCATCTTCGTTATTAACCGTTCTGTTTTTTAAAACACCATTTTGCCAGTTGGTGATATCAAGTACCGAATTGAAACTTTTGTTGTATCTCATGTTATACGAAAATCCTAAGCTTTGTCTCTTATTAATCTCATAGTCGATATTGAATCCGCCACTGAAGTTTTTATTAGGATCATCATTAAAACCATAAGACTCATTTCTGAAGGTTGAGTCTCCGTTGGATAAAGAGTATTTTTGTCTTTCTGTCCAGCTTCCCGTTCTGAAATTTGAATTCCCCGACCATTTTCCCTGTCTGAAATTAAATGATGCTCCTGCATTAGGATTATTGTAATAAGCCTGTTCATTCTGCATTTTCAAGGTTCCGTTATAGCCGTTGTTTTTATTCTTTTTCATGACAATATTGATAACTCCTTCCTTAGATTCTACCTGAAATTCACTTCCCGGAACAGTAATCACTTCAATTTTCTGGATATCTTCTGAGGGAGTTGACTTCAGCATTTCTATCAATGCTTCAGAATCCATATTGGTTTTTTTATTGTTGATATAAATAATGGCATCAGACTTTCCCAGAATCTTTAATGTTTTTCCGTCAATACTGGAAATCATAGGAGTTTGCTTTAAAAGATTAAAAGTATTGGTTCCCTTTGCAATAGGAGAAGATGCCACATCATATATTAACCGATCACCTTGCTTTTTGAAAACCTGTTTCTTGATATTCACCGCATCAATAGCATTTACTTTCAGACTGTCTTTTTTTTGCTGTGCAGTTATCAATCCGCCGAAAAATAAAGCTGCTATAAGGATTTGAGTTTTCATGATGATTATTTTTTAATTGTTAATAGCTTGTATGATTAGTTATTTAACATTACAAAGATATGTAATTAATTTAGTATTATGCAATACAAAGTACTGAAAAATATTTTTATTTATATCTAATTAATTGATTTACAATGAATAAAAATTAAATGAAAAATATGGTTTGCCTGACCTTTCTGTATAATAAGACAACTGTAACAACAATTTTGTTACAGCAAAAATTCAGATTTTATTAAAAAAGTGATTATTCTCTGTCGAATTGAGCCAGTTTTTTATCGACCCAAACCGTAGCAAAAGGGAAAAATGCTGCTAATAAAGCAAACACAAAATCTTCATCATCCCAGTTGTAAATTTTTCTTGCAGGAAGACATAATAAAAGATAAAGTGTAAAAAATAAGCCGTGTAAACTTCCCACTACACTAATGAAAATAATAGAATACAGATTTTCATCATATCGAATCCAGATCATAGCTACACAATACAGTAAAATACATGAAATGGCCTCTGCAAGACAAATCTGTTTAAACCACTTAATGATTTTGTCCTGGGAATATTTGTTGAAAAATTTTTCGATGAAGTTCATTTCTTTACGTATAATTTGAGTGCTGTAAGTAAGAGTTTTATCAAACTTCTAACCTCTGATTTCTGGTTTGCAAAATTACTTATAAAAACTGCTTCCGTCCAAATATTCAAAAACTTCGGGTGGCAGCATGGGCCTTACATTCTTACCCTCTTTAATCATATTGCGGATCTCAGTGGCAGAAAGTTCTATTATTGGCGCCTTTACCAAAGAAATATTATCGTGCCTCAGATATTCAGAATCCTTTTTTGCTCCGTCAAACACTCTGGGGTACACAATAATATGATGGTTTTTGATCAGTATATCAGCGTTTTTCCATTTATGAAGGCTATCCAGATTATCTTCTCCCATAATCAAACTGAAAGAATATTCGGGATACTTTTCATGAAGATAGGTAAGAGTATCAATCGTGTAGCTGGGCTTCGGAAGTGAAAACTCTACATTGGAAGCTCTCATATTCGGATAGTTTTTTACAGCAAGCTGAACCATATCCAGTCTGTTGTGGTCATTCAGCAATGACTTTTTATCTTTAAACGGATTTTGCGGACTCACTACAAACCAAAGCTCATCCATGTCTGAATTTTCCAGAATATAATTAGCTAAAATAAGATGCCCGATATGAATAGGGTTAAAAGATCCAAAAAATAAACCGATTTTTTTCATTTGTCAAAGTAAGAGATGATAAGCAACAGATAAGGTAAAACAGTAATTATTCTCTGAACTTTACATCTTTGATATTAAGATAATGGGTTACATTGCCTTTCCAGTGATTTTCTTCCAATGTGAATGCCAGATCGAAACTTTTAGTTTTAAAATCATCAACAAACTGCCCGAGTTTAAAACCGACACATTCAATATTTCTTCCGGTAGATTCCTGTTTAATATAAAACTTAAGATGGTTGTTATCTTTTCCCATCGTTTTTACATAGCCAGACAGCTTCTGGTTTGTCAATGTAAAAATAGGTTTCATATTATGAGGGCCAAACGGAGCGAGTTTTCTGTGAAAATTGATAAATTCTCTGTTGATTTCATCAATTTTAATTTCCGTATCAATCGAAATAGAAGGCTCTTTCTGGTGCTCCTGAATTTTTTCAGAAACAATTCTTTCAAATTTCTCTTTAAATGCAGCAAACTTATCTTTCTCCATAGAAAGTCCGGCGGCGGCGTGGTGCCCTCCGAATTTAAGGAAATATTCAGAACACATATCAAGAGCTTCATGAACGTCAAAATCAGAAACAGATCTTGCAGAAGCTACCATTTCCCCATTGTTACCGTCAGTAAATACAAGGGTAGGTTTGTAATAGGTCTCAATAAGCCGTGAGGCAACAATACCGATTACTCCTTTATTCCATTCAGGATGATAAACGATGGTAGTATGCTTTGTTTCCTGCTGGGATTCTATAATTTGATTCAAGGCAGACAGCGTAGAATTCATATCCAGTTCACGCCTCTCATCGTTGAGGTTCATGATATCATTCACAATCTGGTTGGCATGCTTTAAATTGTCGGAAACCATTAATTCTACCGCGGCTTTACCATGAGATATTCTTCCGGCTGCATTAATTTTAGGAGCAATTTCAAAAACAATATTGGAAATTTCAAAATGGGAAAGTTTATCCTCAGGAATTAATAGTCTTAATCCCATATTTCTTGTTTTCCTCAGGATTTTTAACCCCATTTTGGCTAAAACCCTGTTTTCTCCGGTCATTGAAACGATGTCGGCTGCTATGGAAATAGCAAGAAGGTCCGTAAGTTCAAATAATTCGGCTTCCGGAATTTTATAAATGGTATTTAATCCCTGGCAAAGCTTAAAGCCTACACCACATCCGGAAAGTTCCTTGAAAGGATATCGGCAGTCGGTTCTTTTAGGATCAAGAACGGCAGCTGCGTTAGGAATTTCTTCACCCGGAAGGTGATGGTCACAAATAATAAAGTCTATCCCTAAACCAGAGGCATAGCTTATCATATCAAGTGCCTTTATTCCACAATCGAGGGCAATGATTAAGGAGAAACCATTTTCTTTCGCAAAATCAATTCCTTCTGTAGAAATTCCATATCCTTCAGAATTTCTGTCCGGAATATAGTAATCCAGGTATTTTTTCTCAACAATTTTGCTGAGATAAAGGTACATCAGGGCTACAGCTGTGGTTCCGTCTACATCATAATCGCCATATACCAATATTTTTTCTCCGTTTTCAATTGCAGTAGCAATGCGCTCAACAGCCTTTTGCATATCCGCCATTAAGAACGGGTTATGAATATCGTTAAGGTTCGGTTTAAAAAATTCTCTGGCCTTTTGATAATTGTCAATTCCCCGCAGAACGAGGAGCTTAGATTCAAAAGTACCAAAACCAAGTGACGAACTTAGTCTGTCCACAACTTCCTCATCGGGTTCAGGCTTATAAATCCATTTTTGACTCATTTCACAAAAATAGGGAAAAAAAATAGCATTGTAAAACGATCAGGAATGAAGTTTGAGCTTTGTAATTGTTAAAAAATAATTATCTTCGTGCTCCAAATTTAAATGACTATGAAAAAAATGACTGTGTGCCTTTTATTTCTGGGCGCAATGCATACGATCAATGCTCAAAAAATTAATCTGGGAAAAGCAGCTGGAATCGTTTCTAATGGTGCAAAAGCCCTGACATTTACCAACGAAGATGCCATCAAATTATCCAAAGAATCAGTAGAATGGATGGATAAGAATAATCCTGTGGCGGGAGCAAAAGATCCTTATACCGTGAGATTGAATAAATTGTTTGGAAAACACAAATCACAAGATGGCCTTAACCTGAATTACAAAGTGTACAAAGTAAAAGATATCAATGCTTTTGCTTGTGCAGACGGTAGTGTGAGAGTATTTTCTTCCCTGATGGACATCATGACTGACAGTGAATTACTGGCTGTAATCGGTCACGAAATCGGTCACGTAAAAAATCAGGATACAAAAGATGCTATGAAATCTGCATACCTGAAGGCCGCCGCATTAGATGCCGCATCATCAGCTTCGGGCGCAGTAGCAGCCCTTAATGAAAGCCAGATCGGAAAAATGGCCAATGCATTTTTAGATGCCTCTCACAGCAAAAAACAGGAATCTGAAGCAGATACCTACTCATACGATTTCATGAAGACGAATAAGTATGATGTTGTAGGAGCTTATACAGCTTTCAAAAAACTGGCATTACTTTCAGAAGGAAGTACGCAGACCAATTTTGAGAAGATGTTTAATTCTCACCCTGACAGTGAAAAGAGAGCGCTTGCAATCAAAAAGAAAGCAGAGAAAGACGGATTGTGGAAAGATCCGGGGACGGTAAGTCTTCCCACTTCAAAACTGACAAAATAATTATTTTATTTATTGTTTAAACGAAAATACCTCAAAGCAAAGCTTTGAGGTATTTTTATATATTTTTTAATGCTGTTATAAGATTAAGAATACATTTTTTCTCTTAATTCTTTTACCTTTTTATCAGCAAGATATTCGTCATAAGTCATTTCTCTGTCGATGATTCCTGTAGGAGTCAGTTCAATGATTCTGTTACAAACGGTTGAAAGCATTTCGTGGTCATGAGATGCTAACAAAAGATTACCTTTAAAGTTGGATAAAGAGTTGTTCAATGTTGTGATACTCTCAAGATCTAAGTGGTTGGTCGGTTCATCCAGTAAAAGTACATTTGCTTTCTGAAGCATCATTCTGCTGAACATACATCTCATTTTTTCACCTCCTGAAAGCACTTTACAGGATTTTAAAGCCTCATCACCAGAGAAAAGCATTCTTCCCAGGAATCCTCTTACGAATTCTTCATGGCGCTCTTCATCATTTTTGGTGAATTGTCTCAACCAGTCCACCAGGCTTAAATCCTCCTGAAAGAAATTAGTGTTATCCAAAGGCATATGAGATTGGTTTGTTGTAACTCCCCAAGCAACTGTTCCTTTGTCTGCTTCAACATTTCCTGCCAGAATTTCAAAAAATTCTGTAATGGCAAGTGAGTTTTTAGAAAGTACCGCTACTTTATCTCCTTTTTTAAGATTTAAGTCGATGTTAGAGAACAATAATTCTCCATCTTTAGTCTTCTCAAGACCTTTTACATCTAAAATCTGATCTCCTGCTTCTCTTTCCATTTCGAAAATAATAGCCGGATATCTTCTTGAAGATGGCTTAATATCGTCAATATTTAGTTTGTCGATCATTTTCTTTCTTGCCGTAGCCTGTTTAGCCTTAGCAACGTTCGAACTGAACCTTGCGATGAAGTCCTGAAGTTCTTTTTTCTTCTCTTCAGCTTTCTTATTTGCCTGCGCTCTCTGTCTTGTAGCCAGCTGAGAAGCCTGATACCAGAAAGAGTAGTTACCTGTGTAAAGGTTAAGCTTAGAATAATCAAGGTCACCGATGTGCGTACAAACTGTATCTAAGAAGTGACGGTCGTGAGATACAACGATTACTGTATTTTCATAATCAGCAAGGAAGTCTTCTAACCAGGAGATCGTATCAATATCAAGGTCATTGGTAGGCTCATCCAGAATCAGTACATCCGGATTTCCGAAAAGTGCCTGAGCCAAAAGAACCTTTACTTTGTCTTTGTTCTCAAGTTCACTCATCATCTGCCAGTGCATATCATCTGTAATTCCTACGTTGGAAAGCATGGTTTGTGCATCAGATTCAGCAGTCCATCCTCCCATTTCGTCATAAATTACCCCTAGTTCACCAGCTTTAATTCCGTCTTCATCAGAGAAATCTTCTTTTGCGTATAACGCATCCATTTCCTCCTTTATCTCAAATAATTTTTTATTTCCTCTTAATACAGCTTCAAGAACAGTATATTGATCATATGCAAAGTGATCCTGCTCCAAAACTGACATTCTTTTCCCTGGTTCCAGAGATACATGCCCTGTTGTCGGATCTTGCTTCCCTGTTAGTATTTTCAGGAATGTAGACTTTCCCGCACCGTTTGCTCCGATGATCCCGTAGCAGTTTCCTTTGGTAAACATAATATTTACCTCGTCAAAAAGAACTCTTTTCCCGAATTGTAAAGATAAGTTAGATACTGTTAACATATAGTTTTGTAAATTTGGCGCAAAAATACGAAAAGAATTTGGGTATATTGTAATAATATAATACTCAAGTTTTTAAATGTAGGGTATTTTTTATATATTTCATTAACGAAATTTTAAAATGATGAAGATTGAAAAAACAGTTAACATATTAAATAGAAGAGCCCGGTTTGAATATGAAATTCTTGAGGAATACGAAGCCGGGATGGTTTTGACAGGGACAGAAATAAAATCTTTACGTTCTTCTAAAGCATCTATCACAGAATCGTTCTGTCAGTTTATTGATGGGGAATTATACATTATTAATATGATGATTGATGAGTATAAATTAGGCACTTTTTATAATCACAAAACAAAAAGGGAACGGAAATTGCTGTTGCACAAAAAAGAATTAACAAAACTTGAGAAAAAGTTAAAAGATGCCGGGAACACAATTATACCTCTGAAGTTATATATCACCGATCGAGGTAAAGCAAAGGTGCTGATAGCGCTGGGTAGAGGGAAAAAGCTTTACGATAAAAGAGAGGCGATAAAAGATAGAGAAAATAAACGGAACCTGGACAGAATATTAAAGAAAAGTTAAAAATCATTTGAAAAACTTTGTATATAAAGAAAAATTATATTTATTTTGCATTATCAATTATTTAATCATTTAATTCTATGAAAAATCTAAAATTAGGAATTTCAGCATTTGCGCTTACTGTCGCTTCTACTGTTTTCGCGCAGACTACCAATAATCCGTGGTTGATCGGAGTTGGTGCTCACGCAGAAAACCACGTAGCAGCACGTTCAAGCTTCAGTAATACGTTCTCTGCTAAAAATTTAACGAAGAGTATGTTCAATATGAACAACTTCTCTATTACACCTCCACTATCTAAGTTAACAGTTGCTAGAAACATTGGAAAAGGTTTCGTTATCGACTGGCAGACTTCAGTAGGAAATGTTGAAAACAAAAGATTCAACATGGGGAAAGAGTTCTACCTAATGACAGGTCTTGGTCTTCAGGTTAAAGCTGCAGGTCTTTTATGGAACGAAGAATCTTGGTTTGATCCATATTTAAGAGTTGGTGCTAACTATTTAAGACATGACTATACTGCACTTTCTTTCCCAAGAACTAGTGTAGATGCTAATGGTAACCCAATCGAAACTGTTCAAAACGGTAAAGATGGTAACGAAAATGGTAAAGCTAATTTCTTTGCTTTATCTACAGGTGCTGGTGCTAACTTCTGGGTAACTAAGAACTTCGGTCTTGGTGTTCAGGGTGATTATGTATCAACTCCAGGTGATAAATCTTCAGTTGCAAACCACTGGCAAGCTTCTGCATCTATCTTATTCAGATTTGGAAACAGAGATAGAGATAAGGATGGTATCCTAGATAAAGATGACCTTTGTCCGGATACACCAGGTTTACCAGAATTCCAGGGATGTCCTGATACAGACGGAGATGGTGTTCCAGATAAAGACGATCAATGTCCAGATGTAGCTGGTCCAGTTGAAAACAACGGTTGTCCTTGGCCAGATACAGACGGTGACGGTGTTATCGATAAAGATGATGCTTGTCCTACAGTAGCAGGTCCTGCTGAAAACAACGGTTGTCCTTGGCCAGATACAGACGGTGACGGTATCCTTGATAAAGATGATGCTTGTCCTACTGTTCCAGGTCTTCCAGAATACAACGGATGTCCTAAACCAGAGAAAGTAATCTCTGAAGAAGCTACAGGTGCTCTTAAAGGTATCTTGTTCAACTTCAACAAAGCTACGATCAGACCAGAGTCTAACGGTAAGTTAGATGAAGCTGCTAAGATCATTAAGCAATCTTCAAATGGTACATTCTTAGTAACTGGTCACACAGATGCTAAAGGTGCTGCTGCTTACAACTTGAAACTTTCAAGAGAAAGAGCTGCTTCTGTAGTTGCTGCTCTTGAATCAAGAGGAGTTAACGGTAACCAATTGAAATCTACTGGTGTTGGATCAAGAGATGCTAAAGTTCCTGCTAAAGCAACTGACGCTGAAAGAATGGTTGACAGAAAAGTAGTTGTTGAAGCTGTTAACGGTGCTGCTTGGGATGCACTTAAGAAATCTGATCTAGACGTAGTAGTGAAGAAGACTGTAGTGAAGAAAGGTAAAGCTCCAGCTAAAAGAAAAGCTCCAGCTAAAAAAAGAAAATAATTAATTTTTCTAAATAATGAATACCTCCAATTTTTTTGGAGGTATTTTTTTTTTGTTGACTTTTAGTTAATTTTGTTGAAAATTAAAAATTAAAATGGGAAGAGCATTTGAATATAGAAAAGCTTCTAAAATGGCCAGATGGGACAAGATGGCCAAAACATTCTCTAAAATAGGTAAAGATATTGCACTGGCAGTAAAAGCAGGAGGCGCAGATCCGGAATCCAATCCGGCACTAAGAAGATGTATCCAGAATGCCAAAGGGGCCAACATGCCAAAGGACAATGTTGAAAGAGCAATTAAAAAAGCAAGCGGTGCCGATGCCGAAAACTATGAAGAAGTTACTTACGAAGGATACGGACAGGGAGGTGTGGCTTTCTTTGTAGAATGCACTACAAATAATACAACCAGAACTGTAGCTAATGTAAGAGCTGTCTTTAATAAATTTGACGGAAACCTTGGAAAAAATGGTGAGCTTGCCTTTATCTTTGACAGAAAAGGTATTTTCACGATCGACTTGGCGCAAATCAAAATGGATTGGGATGATTTTGAAATGGAAATGATTGATGGAGGAGCAGAAGATGTGGAAAAAGATGAAGAGGAAGTAATGATTACAACTGCTTTTGAAGATTTCGGATCTTTATCCCATAAATTGGATGAACTTGGAATTGAAGCAAAAAGCGCAGAACTGCAAAGAATTCCTAATAATACGAAAGAGGTGACTGAAGACCAGTTCAAAGCCAATATGAAAATGCTTGAACGTTTTGAAGATGACGATGATGTACAAAACGTTTACCACAATATGGAAATCACTGAAGAGTTGATGAATTCTCTTTAAAAAAATAATATAGCATTCATATACAGTTAACTTTCAATTAGTTTCTTTGTATAAAACTATGAAATACCTTTCCTAAATTTCTAAACTATTGAAATTGTCGGGCGTTTCATTCGGCAAACCAAAAAAAGCTGAAAAATATACGGATGAAAAGAAACGTTGAATTAGTTGTCATATCGGATGTTCATTTGGGAACTTATGGATGTAAGGCTAAAGAATTGTTGAGGTACCTCAATTCTATCCAACCCAAAACACTGGTTTTGAATGGCGATATTATTGATATCTGGCAGTTCAAAAAGTCTTACTTCCCTAAACCTCATTTGAAAATAATCAGAAAGATTCTTTCATTTGCTACTAAAGATACGGAGGTTTATTACATCACTGGCAATCATGATGAGATGTTCCGTAAGTTTACAGATTTTGAGCTTGGAAAACTTAAGGTTTGTAACAAAATTTGTCTTACCATTGACGATAAAAAAACATGGATCTTTCATGGCGACGTTTTCGATGCGTCTGTTCAACATTCTAAATGGATTGCCAAACTGGGAGGAAAGGGATACGATCTTTTAATCATAATCAATAATGTTGTCAACTGGTTTTTGGAGAAGATGGGTAAGGAAAAGTATTCGTTTTCAAAAAAAATCAAAAATAATGTAAAAAAAGCAGTAAAGTACATCGGTGATTTTGAGCTGACAGCTTCTGAACTTGCTATTGACAATCACTATGATTATGTGATCTGCGGGCACATTCATCAGCCGCAAATGCGCGAAGTGGTCACTAAGAAAGGTTCCTGTACCTATCTTAATTCCGGTGACTGGATTGAGAATCTATCCGCTCTGGAATATAATGATAAACAATGGAGGATCTTTTATTATGACGAGTATAAACACTTGCTCACAGATGATGGAGCAGAAGACATTCAGGAAATGGATAATTCTGATCTTTTAAAAATCGTAACCAATTTTACCTAAATGAAAATTTTATACGCATTTCAGGGTACCGGAAACGGACATATGGCCAGAGCCCAGGAAATAATTCCCATTCTAAAAAAATATGCATCCGTCGATACACTGATCAGTGGTCATCAATCGCAATTAAAGGCTGATTTTGGTATTAATTTTCAATATAAAGGTATTTCTTTACTTTATAATAAAACAGGAGGTTTATCCTACCGTAAAACGTTTACTGAGAATAAATTTTTCGATGCGTTAAAAACTATAAGGAATCTTGAGCTTTCCGGATATGATTTAATCATCAATGATTATGAACCGTTAACAGGCTGGGCTTCGAAGATGAAAGGGCTGCCGATGATTGAACTAAGCCATCAGGCATCAATGAGCTTTCCTGAAACTCCTAAACCTGGAAAAAAAGATTTCCTGGGTGAAATGATTTTGAAATATTACGTTCCCAGTGAACGGAAAATCGGATTTCACTTTGAAAATTATCATCCCCAAATTAAAAAACCGGTGATCAGAAAAAAAATCAGAGATCTCAATCCGCAAAAACAGGGATATTATCTGGTATATCTTCCGAGTTTTGCAGATGAAAACATCATCAAAGTTTTAAGAAAGATTCCCGTACAGTGGAAAGTATTTTCAAAATACAGCACAGTTCGTGTAAAAGTAAAAAACGTTGAAGTTTTTCCTATTGACGAAATCCAATACCTGAAATATTTCGAAGGATGCGAAGGTATTCTATGCAATGCAGGTTTTGAAACACCTGCAGAAGCACTTTTTATGGATAAAAAACTGTTCGTAATTCCTATCCACAACCAATATGAGCAGGAGTGTAATGCCTGTGCCCTGGATAAAATGGGAATTCCTAATTCTAAAGTTTTAAAACTGCAGGAAATTATGGAATGGGTAGCTTCTGACCAACATTTAAAAGTAGATTATCCCAATGATATTGAAGATATTCTTTTGAACGAAGTGCTAATTCTTTAGAAAAATATCATCCACATCATTCATTCTCATCATTACAGATCTTGCATATGAACAGTGAGGATACACCTTCCAGCTATTCTCCCTTGCAAATCTGATTGCTTCTTCAACTAAAAATTTTCCCATTCCCCTCCCTTCAAATTCAGGATGCACAAGAACAAATGAAATGATCAGTTTGTGATCTTCAGGGAAAATGGTATAGGTAAGTCTTCCTACTTCTTTAATTTCGTTATTTAATGTAAGTACTCCGCCGTTTCCGGATTTATTGTTTTCAAATTTCATGAGTGTGGACTTTGATTCTAAAGATACAAAAATTGAACCGACCTTTAATTGTAGGTCATAAGTAAATGATTTAGATTATCAATATTTCGCGCCTAATTATCTTTTCCCGTATAATAATTGTAATCTTTGATAATAACATTGATAAACTGCCTTTCCGTCATTTTTGTTGGATCTATTTCAAGTTTTAGGATTCCTTTTATTTTATCAGAAAGTCTGCTGATGATCTGACGGTCGTCTACTTTCAAAGCCTTTGTATAATTATCTTTAATGATCCTCATATCATTATCACTTAAAGCAATAACCTGAGGAAATGAAGGGATATAATCTTCCTTAATATGCTCTAAAATAGTATGGGAAATATTGATATTGTTCTTTAATGAAATAACAGCCGTTCCTGAGGCAATATCTCCCAGACGCTGATTGTTTTTAGACACGATCATTGAGATCAGTCCAACGATACCGGCAAATGAAACATCTACAATTCTGAATACCCATCGGATCATATAGTCCCCAAAGCTCGCCTGATATCCGTCAATCTTCACCACCCTTATTTTCATAAGTTTTTTCCCCGGAGTCTGTCCTTCCATTAAGCTTTCAAGAACTACCGGATAAATATATACGGGAAAGGTAAGAATGATATATACAGCCATGACAGACCATTGATCAAGACCATTCAGCAAATATCCTAAATCGAAAATATTGAAAAAAACATAAAGTATGATAATCACGTAAGCAACCCTGATGAGAAGATCAATGATGAATGCAAGCATTCTTTCTCCTACGCCGGCAATATTAAAGCTAATATTTACATTTTGTGAGGTATTTATCGCAATTTGAGCCATATTTTTTATTATTTTAGCTTTTACAATTATGAGAGAGGTTTATTTCATTAAACAAAATAAAGAAAAATGGTTGGGAATAGAACAGGTTATTGATGGGAAAATTAAAAAAAATCCTGATGACCTGTCTTCGTTGTACATCAACCTGATCAATGATCTTTCTTTTGCACAGACTTATTATCCTAAAAGTAATACAACCGTTTATCTCAATCACTTATCTTCTCAGATTTTTCAGAAGATCTATAAGACAAAAAGAGTGGAAGAGAACAGGCTTATTTACTTTTTTAAAACTGAGGTTCCCTTACTGGTTTATCAGTATCGACGGTATCTGATGTATGCTTTCCTCTTTTTTATTTTATTTACTTCCATAGGGGTATTATCAGGTATTTATGATAAAGATTTTGCCAAAGTCATTCTGGGTGAAGATTATGTGAATCAAACGATAGAAAATATTAAAAGTAATAATGCAGTAGGAATTTACCAGAGCGGAACTACCTGGGGAAGTACGATCGGAATTATTTTCAATAATATCCAGGTGGGAGCCAAATTGTATATCTACGGAATTGCCGGTGGAGTAGGAACTTTATTTGCTCTTCTGTCCAATAGTGTCATGTTGGGATCTTTCCAATATTTTTTCTATGATTACGGAGCTTTGAAAGACAGTGCAAGGGGAATATGGCTTCATGGGGTTTTTGAAATTTTTGCGATGGTGGTGGAAGCCATGTGCGGATTGATTCTGGGAGCATCAATTCTTTTCCCGAGAACATTTTCAAGATTTAATTCTTTTAAAAAAGGTTTTCAGGATTCATTTAAAATATTTTTGAGTACGGTTCCCTTTACGATCTGCGCAGGAATTATTGAGGGTTATATCACCAGGCATGCTTTGAAAATGCCTTTGGTACTGAATTTTGCGATTATCATCACTTCACTTGTGATCATAGGGTTTTATTATTTTATATATCCTGCTATTGTTAATAAAAAAACTAATAAACACGTCAATGATACAATTTTATAAAAAAAGAGATTTTGGAACTTTCATCAGTGATAGTTTCAACTTCTTCAAATTATACGGAAAGAATTACTTTAAAAATTATATTCTTATTAACGGGTTGCTTCTGATTTTAGCCGCTGTGGTAGTTATTTTCGGATTCAGGGAGATTTTCGGACAGCTCTTAGGGCCTAATATGAGTGGGGAAACCTATTACTTCGAAAAGTACTTTTCTGAGAACACAGGCATGCTTGTGGTAGTGTCGGTATTGATGTTTATATTGTTAATGCTTATTGCAATCATTAACTATTTATACCCCGTTTTTTATCTGAAACGAATTGCTCACGGAGCCGAAAAAGTAAAGACAGATGAAATTCTGGATGACTTCAAAAAAAACTCGGGAAGAATAGGCAAACTGTGCCTCGGAATGATTTTTATTGTGGCACCATTGGTTTTGTTCGTGGTTGGATTTTCCTACCTCCTTGTACTGATCATTATCGGATTTTTTCTGATATTGCTTTTATATCCTACGATATTTAACTGTACAACATTTTTGATGTACGACTATTTTAATTCCTCAAGAGGCTTTTTAGAAAGCTTAAGCTATTCTATCCGCTCTCAGTTTTCTTACACCAATGGAAGTGAAAAGTCTCCGTTCTGGAAATATTGGGCATCTTCATTTGTCATGTTTATCATTATCTACATTGCAACGACCATTTTTACATTGGTTCCGATGATATTTTTCTACGGCTCAATGCTTACTTCCACACCGGACGCCAGTTTTGAGGAAAATCCGTTTACCGGAGCTATGGGAATCGCTATGTTCATTTTCTACGGAATATCAATGATTCTCTCATTTTTCCTGTCAAACCTGATGTATGTGAATGCCGGTATTATGTATTATGACAGCAGAACAGATCTTCACCAGAAAGCAGAACTTGCCGAAATAGACACGATTGGTATCAATGAATAAAATACTTTTTTCCATAGTATTTCTTTTTTTTCTGGGGTTTATTCGGGCTCAGAATGATAGTCCTGTGGATGATCATTTGATAGATTCGTTATATGCTACGGTACATTATAAAAATATGCTTCCCGCAGATTCTGTTTTAAAAGCAAATCCGGTTTCGGAGAATACAGTATATCCCAAAACCTTTAAGAAAAATGTTCCGTCCAGATATAAGGGAAATGAATTTGATTATTCAGAATCAAAACCGAGAGAATCATTCTGGGCGAAATTAGTAAGAAAAATAAAAAATATTTTCAGGGGAATTTTTGGAGAAACCGTTTTTACCAAATCGGCACAATTTACAACAACATTGGTTAGATTATTTGCCATTATTCTTGTCGGCTTTTTATTGTATTTTGTTATCAGATATGTTCTTGGGAAAGATGGTAATTTTATTTTTGGTAAAAAGAACAGAAAATTAAATCTCAATGTAGAAGAGCTTCACGAAAATATTCATGAAATTAACTTTCCTGAAAGTATTGCGAAGTTTGAGCACGAGAAAGATTACCGTTCTGCGGTACGTTATCAGTTCTTATTTATTCTCAAAAAATTAAGTGATAAAAAACTGATCACCTGGAATCCTGAAAAAACAAATAAAGACTACGTTGCAGAAGTAAAAGCTCCTCATCTTAAAAAAGAGTTTTCCGACCTTTCTCATATCTTTGAGTATGTCTGGTACGGAGAATTTGATATTACAGAGCAGAATTATCAAAAATTCAAAAATCAATTTCAGACCTTTACACCATAACTTAATTTACCATGAACAAAACTTTCAAAATATATGCTGTTATTTTCATCATTGTGATGATTATTTTGGCATTGCTTGAAGTTAATAAGAAAGAAACTACAGATTGGCGAAGGAATTTTGATCGCAGTGAGAAATCTCCTTTCGGACTTTTTGTTTTTAGTAATGAAGCACAGGATCTTTTTAAAGGTAAGCTGAAAAAAGTGGAGCAGGCTCCTTACGAATATTATCAACAGTATAAAAAAGAGCCCCACAATATAATCGTTATTGAAAATGATATAGATAGGGAATCGTGGAAGAAAATTCTAGATGAGGTTTCAAAAGGTTCAGATGCGATGCTGATGGTAAGCAGAATGCCTAAGCAGATTTCGGATACAATCGGATACTATGATTCCGAAATATCATTTGAAGAGGAAAATGTATTGAAGCTTACGGACAAAAAGTATCAGAATGATTTTGTTAAATTAGATAAATTTCCATCAGGAAGAGGGTTTTCATTTATCAGACCCGGAGTAGTTGTACTGGGTAAAACAATAGAAAATAAAAATGCTGATCAGGCCAATTTCATCAAGGTGAAATTCGGGAAAGGCTATATCTATGCTCATAGTGAACCCCTTTTTCTGACAAACTATTATTTGCTGAAACCCGGAAATACAAAATATGCTCAGGATGTTTTCTCCTATCTTCAGGATAGAGAAACACTTTGGTTTGTTGAGAACAATTCAAAAGAATCCCGGTTCTTTATGAGGTTTATTTTGGGGAATCCTGCCCTGAAATATGCCTGGTGGGTGTTTCTGGGAGGATTGGTCTTATTTATTTTCTTTAATGCGAAAAGAAAACAGAGAATCGTTCCTGTTTTAGAGCCATTGAGAAATACTTCCGTAGATTTTGTGAAAAGCATAGGAAATCTATATCTTCAGGAAGGCGATTTTCATGATATGATGGCAAAGAAAGCTCAGTATTTTCTGAATAAAGTAAGAATAGATCTCCTGATCGATACACAGGATCTGGATGCAGACTTTGCCAAAAAGTTACAACTTAAAACAGGAAAACCTATGGAAATTATTCACGAAGCGATAAGCCTCATTAAGAAAGCACAGGACCCTTATGCAAATGTGATGAAAGAAGATCTGGCAAGAATCAATAAACTCCTTGACGAGATATTAAAATAAAAAGAGCCCTGACGGGACGATTTCAAACAAGATAGCACGAAGTCCTGTCCAACCAAAAAATAAAAATTATGGAAAACCCTGATCACCCAAATATAGAAAATGAAAGCTCTGTCAACCTTAATAAACAGGAAGAGCAGTTCCAGTCACGAATCGATATGATCGAGCTTCGTGCCAGTTTGGATAAAGTAAAATCTGAGATAGGAAAAGTAATCGTCGGACAGGAAAGTATGATTGAGCATCTCCTGGCTGCATTACTTTCCAACGGGCATGTTTTGATCGAAGGGGTGCCGGGTGTTGCAAAAACCATTACTGCAAAATTACTGGCAAAAACAGTCGACGTAGGTTTCAGCAGAATACAGTTTACACCGGATCTGATGCCTTCAGATATTCTCGGGACATCTGTCTTCAGTATGAAAAATTCGGAATTTGAATTTAAAAAAGGACCTATTTTCTCCAATTTTATCCTGATTGATGAGATCAACCGATCCCCGGCCAAAACCCAGGCGGCATTATTTGAAGTAATGGAAGAGCGTCAGATTACTATGGACGGAACCCGGTATATTATGGAAGAACCGTTTCTGGTGGTGGCGACCCAGAACCCCATAGAGCACGAAGGAACATACAGACTTCCGGAAGCTCAGTTAGACCGTTTCTTATTTAAAATCAATGTGGGTTATCCTAACCTTGAACAGGAAATTGCCATCATCAAAAATCAGCACGAAAGCAAAAAAGAAGATAAAACAGAAGGAGTAGGTAAAGTGATTACTGCAGAGCAGCTGAAAAGCTATCAACATCTGGTAAAAGAAGTGATTGTGGAAGGTCAGCTGATGGAATATATTGCAAAGATCATCATCAATACCAGAGAAAATCAGTTTTTATATCTGGGAGCTTCACCAAGAGCATCGCTGGCACTGCTTACCGCTTCAAAAGCATTTGCTGCATTGAGAGGAAGAGACTTTGTAACCCCGGAAGATATTAAAGAAGCCAGTTATGCTGTTTTAAGACACAGGGTTATCGTGTCGCCGGAAAGAGAAATGGAAGGCCTGACAGCAGATGAAATTATCCGCCAGATTTTAGAAGGAATAGAGATTCCGAGATAGGGGATAGATAATAGGTGGCAGCTGGTAGTGAGTGACTGTTTAAATAGTTACAAAATTATCATATATGGCAGATTTTAAAGACCTTTTAGTCTGGCAGAAATCTATTGATGTTGTTACTGAAATTTACAGCGCTACAGAACCTTTTCCTAAAGATGAGACATATGGATTGATAGAAGTAAACCTGATTATCTGCAATTTTTAAAAATATCAAGAGGCAGTTGTGCAGAAGTAGAAACACAATTAATTATCTCAAAAAACCTTAATTTTTTAAATGAAATGAGTATTTAAAATTAAACGGGAAAATTATAGAAATAGCTAAAATGTTGAACGGAATTATTAACTCCTTACAATAATAATCATGATGAAAAAGCCAATAGACGTTTACCTAAAACCTTTCATCTGCAACCTGCAACCTTAATAATGAAAAACTTATACATCAATACACGTTTTTTCTTTACACTCATTGGAGTGGGAATCCTGTATGTCCTGGCATTCTTTTTCCCGATTCTGATGTGGGCAGCACATATCGTATTGTTGCTGTGCTTCCTGGCGGCCATGGTTGATTATCTGTTGCTTTTTAATCAAAAAAATGCACTGCAGGCGCAAAGAATATTGCCGGAAAAACTTTCGAACGGGGATGAAAACTTTGTGAAAATAGATATTAAAAATAATTACAGCTTTAAGATTACAACTAAAATTATTGATGAAATCCCGTTTCAGTTTCAAAAAAGAGATTTTTTAATCGAAAAGAATATCGACAGCGGCTCAAACATCTATTTTCAATATAGCTTAGAGCCCAAAGAAAGAGGAGAATATCATTTCGGAAGTTTAAATATTTATGCATCGTCACCACTTGGCTTTGTTTCCAAGCGCTTCAATTTTCAAAAAGATGCGATGCTGCCTTCTTATCCTTCTTTCATTCATCTTAGAAAATATGAGCTGATGGCTCTTCAGAGTGAATTTTTACTGGGAGGAATTAAGAAAGTCAGAAAATTGGGTCACACCATGGAGTTTGAGCAGATCAAAGACTATGTGCCTGGCGATGATATCAGGACCATCAACTGGAAAGCGACTTCCAAGACCAATCGTTTAATGGTTAATCAATTCCAGGACGAAAAATCACAACGCATTTTTATGCTGATTGATAAAGGCAGAACCATGAAAATGCCTTTCAACGGATTGAGTTTATTAGACTATTCCATCAATGCAACAATGGCGTTATCCCATATTATTCTGCGAAAAGGAGA
Source organism: Chryseobacterium sp. UNC8MFCol (assembly GCF_000482305.1). Taxonomy (NCBI): domain Bacteria; kingdom Pseudomonadati; phylum Bacteroidota; class Flavobacteriia; order Flavobacteriales; family Weeksellaceae; genus Chryseobacterium; species Chryseobacterium sp. UNC8MFCol. The sequence continues at coordinate 18,698 of NZ_AXUZ01000003.1, read as the reverse complement.
TCGTGCAGGGATGATGACCTTCTCCAAAAAAGCAGAAAATAAAATTGCTGCTGATAATAAATCGGGTCAGCTTAAAAAGATTTCTGAAGCACTTTACAATATCAAAACAGATTTCTTTGAAAGTGACTTCAATCGTCTCTATCAGGATGTAAAATACTCCATCAATCAAAGAAGCTTAATTCTTCTTTTTACCAATTTTGAAACATTGGACGGGCTTAACCGTCAGTTAAAATATCTTCGCGGGATCGCTAAAAACCATTTGCTGGTTGTGGTTTTCTTCAAAAACTCAGAACTGCAGACGATCATCAGTAAAAACCCTGAAAATATGCAGGAAATCTATGACGAGATCATTGCTGAAAAGTTTGAATTTGAAAAGAAACTGATCATTCAGGAACTTCGAAAATACGGAATCTATACAGTATATACACTTCCGGAAAATTTGAATATCGATGTTATCAATAAATATTTAGAGATTAAAGCGAGAGGAATTTTATAATTTTGTAGTAAGAAATAAGTAAAAATGAAAATTACACTTAACAGAATAAACGAGGACTTTTTATTTGAATGCACCAATTCCCAGGGAAATTCTATCCTTTTGGATAATACTTCCCAACCCGGAGCAAAGGGTGTCTCTCCAATGGAAAGTGTTTTAATGGCAGTCGCAGGCTGTAGCGGAATCGATGTCGTTTCTATCTTAAAAAAACAACGTCAGGAAATTACAGGTTTCCAGGCAGAAGTAGAAGGAGAAAGAATTCCTGTAGATGATGCAAAACCCTTTAGATCAATTAATGTAAAATTCCTTTTAGAAGGAGAAATCGATCCTAAAAAAGCTCAGAAGGCGGCTCAGTTATCCTTTGAAAAATACTGTTCTGTCTCCAAAACATTAGAACCTAATGTAGAGATCAGGTATGAGGTATTTGTCAACGGAGAAAAGATCTGATTTTTGATTTAAAAAAATAAAAGAAGCCGGAAATTGATCCGGCTTTTATTGTTTATGACTGATTGCTCATTATCTTATATGGTCAGTCTTGGTTTTATCAATTTGGCGACTGTAGCAGTCCATCCCGTTTGGTGGGAAGCTCCTACACCTCTGCCATTATCCCCGTGGAAGTATTCAAAGAAGGTGATATAATCTTTAAAATGCTCATCATAATTGAACTTAGGATTACCTCCATTAAAGGCACGTTGTCCATGCTCATCCTTTAAAAATATCGAACAGAGCCTTTTACTGATGTTCTGGGCAACTTCGTCAAGATTCCTTTTATCACCGCTTCCCGTTGGTAGTTCTACCTTGAGGCTGTTTCCGTAATAGTAATGAAAACGTTGTAAACTTTCTACAATAAGAAAGTTGATAGGAAACCAGATAGGGCCACGCCAGTTGCTGTTTCCGCCAAACATCCGGCTGTCACTTTCTGCAGGCGTATAATACACCATATTTTCTTTGCCGTGAACAGAGAATACAAATGGGTTTTCTTCATACACCTTAGACATGGCGCGGATTCCGTAAGAACTTAAAAACTCTTTTTCATCAAGCATTCTTGATAAAACTTTGGTCAATCTGTTTTTACGAAGAATACTCATCAGATGCTTTCTGCCTTGTCCTTCCTCATCCCAGTGAGAAACCAGCTTCGTAAGCTCAGGTTTATTTTTTAAGATCCATTCCATTCGGGCCTGAAAATTCGGCATTTTTTCCAGTAATCTGTGGTCCACAATTTCTACAGCAAACAACGGAATTAATCCTACAATACTTCGTAATCTCAGGGAGACACTGTCTCCGTTTCCAAGCTGTAAGACATCATAGAAAAATCCGTCTTCCTCATTCCACAGACCTTTTGTCCCTTCACCCAGATTCTCCATGGCTTCAGCAATATAAAGGTAATGTTCAAAAAATTTGATCGCCATATCTTCATACACCTGATAATATTGAGCCAGTTCCATAGCGATTCGCATCATATTCAGGGCATACATGGCCATCCAGCTTGTTCCATCCGCCTGTTCCAGATGCTGGCCGTCTTTTAAAACCATATTCCGGTCAAAAGCTCCGATATTATCCAGACCAAGGAACCCTCCTCCGAAAATATTTTTACCGTTTTTATCCTTTCGGTTCACCCACCAGGTGAAATTCAGGAGAAGTTTTTGGAAAACTTTCTCAAGGAACAAAAGATCGGGTTTGCCATTATTTTTTTCATCAATTTTAAAAACCCGGAAGCACGACCATGCATGTACAGGCGGGTTTACATCACTCATATTCCATTCATACGCGGGAAGCTGGCCGTTAGGATGCATATACCATTCTTTGGTCAATAGCAGAAGCTGTCCTTTAGCAAATTCTGCATCAATAATGGAAAGAGGCACACAGTGGAAAGCAAGATCCCATGTCGCATACCATGGATACTCCCATTTATCGGGCATCGAAATAATATCCTTATTGTGAAGGTGGTTCCATTCCGTATTTCGTACATACTCATTGAAATTCCTTGGAGCTTCAAAATTCGGATCACCTTTCAGCCATTTTCCGATATTATAATGATAAAACTGCTTGTTCCACAGAAGTCCTGCAAATGCCTGCCTTTGAACATTTTTTTCATCTTCGTTGATAGGGTCGTTCTGAATTTCCTGATAAAATTCTTCAGCTTCAGCAATTCTCCTATTGAAGATCTCCTCAAACTGTGCAAACGGTTCGTCTGTTTCATTCGGACACAATCTGAATTCAAAAACTTTCGATTGTCCGGCGCCAATCATTTCATCAATCAGAAAAGACGCTTTTGTTCCTCTCTTTTCAGGATTAACGGTATCAGTTCCATGATGGATGATAAAATCGTTAATTCCATCCTTGAAGTAATTATTTTCAGTGTGCGGAACTCCGTAAAGCTTTGTCGTATTGGTTTCGTTATCACAGAACACACTTTGAACATCCGTATTCCTAGAATAGATTTTCTTGATGGAAATACTGTCATGCCCGATATCTATACATCCGTTTTGAGAGGCATTCAATTGCCCTTTATAGGTATTGTAGCCCCATTTCCAGTTATTCCTGAACCAGGCTGTGGGGATCACAACAATAGGAGCTTCATGCTGACTCCTGTTGCACACCGTTACTCTGGCGAGAATATCATTATGGTCAACCTTGCAGTACTCAATGAAAATATCAAAATACTCATCTTGATCAAAGATCCCGGTATCGAAAAGCTCGTATTCCGGTTCCTGTTTGCTGCGTCTTCCGTTTTCATTCACCAGATCATCATAAGGAAAAGCATTGATAGGGTATTTGTATACCATTTTCATATAGCTATGCGTAGGGGTATTATCGAGGTAATAAAAAATTTCCTTGATATCTTCTCCATGGTTTCCCTGTGGATTGCTTAATCCAAAGAAGCGTTCCTTTACGATTTTATCTTTTTTGTTCCAAAATGAAAAAGCAAAGCAGAAAAGCTGCTTTACATCTGAAATCCCGGCAATACCTTCCTCACCCCAACGGTAAGCATAGCTTTCCGCGTTATTATGATTGGTATAGTTCCAGGCATTTCCGTTCGGACTGTAGTCTTCACGTACATTTCCCCATTGCCGGTTGCTTACATAAGGTCCCCAGTTTTTCCATTTGGTATCTTGTAATCTTTCTTTTTCGGCGGTCATATCTCATCATTTTTCTATACGAAGTTAGTTTTTTTGAAAAGTAATTCCAATTTTTTTCATCTGAATAATTATTAATATACTCTTGAAACACTAGTATTTAAGCCGATTTTTAAATATTAAATTAATTTTTTTTTGAAATTAAAAGAAAAGAACTACCTTTGCACTATTCGTTCATTCAAATATTGAAAATGTTATCAAGAAAGGTTGAGGGATTAGACCCTATGAAACCTTAGCAACCCTTTGTGCAAGCAAAGAAGGTGCTACGTTCTACCAAAATTATTTTGGACAGATAACTTACTGAAGTTCTTTTCAGCCATTTCCTGTGGCATTTTCAATTGTATTAAAATAATAGAATTGAAAACAGAACTAAACTATATTAATCTTACGTATCAAACCAATTCCGGAAAGGAATACCATATCCCGTTGAGCTATCAGCTGTTCGGGAAAGAGCTGTTTACAGCACCCATTATTGTAGTCAATCATGCCTTAACCGGAAACTCTGATGTTTCAGGAGAAAAAGGATGGTGGAAACAACTTATTGGGGAAAATCAGGTGATCAATACGGAAAAATACACAGTTCTGTGTTTCAATATTCCCGGAAACGGTTACGATCATTTTTTAATTGACAACTATGAAGACTTCACTCCCTCAGATATTGCAAATCTATTTCTGAAAGGGCTTGAAGCTTTACATATCAAAAACGTATACGCCATTATCGGAGGCTCACTCGGAGGCGGAATTGCCTGGGAAATGCTGGCCAAGCAACCTGCGCTGACAGAAGTTTTTATCCCGATAGCCTGTGATCACAGAACTCATGACTGGCTTCATGCACAATGTCTGGTTCAGAAATTTCTATTGAATTCTGAAGATCAGCCATTACAAAAAGCAAGAATTCATGCCATGCTGTGCTACAGAACTCCGCAGTCACTCAATGACAGATTTCAAAATACATACAACCCGGAAAAACAACGCCTGGAATCAGAAGACTGGCTGGTTTATCATGGAAATGCTTTAAACGATAGATTTAGTTTAAAAGCCTATAAACTGATGAATCATCTGCTGATGAATATTAACACGGAAGAATCTGCTCTGGAGAGCATACAGGCACGAATGCACATGATCTCCGTTGATACAGATTTATTCTTTCCTGCTTCTGAAATCCGAATGTGTTTTGAAAGCCTGCAGAAAAAAAAGAATACTGTTTCCTATCACGAGATCCAATCTATACACGGGCATGACGCCTTCCTAATGGAATACCAACAATTAAATAATATCATAAAAAACATTTTATAAAGTAATGAAAAATGCTAACGAAATAAAATTTTTGAAGAACAGATCAATCGTCAAATTTGAAGGAGAAGATTTTTTAGGAGAAATCGGAATTGACGGAAGAATTTTTAAAGCGCTTACTCTAGCGCGTATCAGTGTAGGAGTGATCTCCCAGCAAGCTATAGAAAACGGAATCTCTATTTTGGTTCACGAAAATGATGCCGAAAAAGCAGTAGCTTGTCTTATTGATGAATTTGAACCGGAAAGAAAATCAGGAAAAGTATCCCAGATATATAGTATCAATAATGTTTCTGTTATCGGATTTGTTGCAGAAGATTTCAATAAAGTATTTGCCGAACTGGCAAGAAACAACGTTTTTCCATTATTGTTAAATCAGGTAGCCGGAGAAAACAGAGTAAATATCGTCGTGACTTCATCTCAGGATGAAAAAACAAAAAATATCATTGAATCCGAAATTTTTAAAAAACCAAAGATCGTTCATCTGGCAATCATCGGTCATGGAAATGTTGGAAAAACATTAATACAGCAGGTGCTTGAGTCGTCAGAAGAAATTAAAAGACGCAAGAAAATAGATCTTAGAGTAGTTGCTGTAGCCAATTCAAAGAAAATAGCTTTCAACAAAAAAGGATTTGATGCCAATTGGGGTGATGAAGTGTTGACTGCAGAACATCCGTCAAATGTTCAGGAACTGATTAACTTTTCAAACGAAAATCAATTAGAAAACCTGATCGTTGTAGACAACACTGCCAGCAAAGACTTTGTGAAGAATTATCATGCATTGGCTGAAAACGGATTCGACTTAGTGTCATCCAACAAGATTTTCAATACGCTGCCTATTGAAGAATATCGTAAACTAAGATATACGTTGAGTAAAAATAACAGACGTTATTTATACGAAACCAATGTAGGAGCAGGGTTGCCTTTAATTGACACTATCAAATTATTACACCTTTCAGGAGAAAATATCACAAGAATCAAAGGGGTATTCTCCGGAACATTGAGCTATGTATTCAACAATTTTTCTTTAAGAAACGACAAATTCTCAACCATCATCAATGAAGCTCTTGAAAAAGGATATACAGAACCGGATCCGAGAGAAGACCTTTCAGGAAATGACGTAGCAAGAAAATTATTGATTCTGGCAAGGGAACTGGATCTGATCAATGAATTTGATGATATCAACATTCAGAATCTGGTACCGGAAAGTTTATCATCTGTTTCAAAATCAGAATTCCTTTCCAGACTTGACGAATTAGACGAAGAATACCAAAAAATCAAAGAAAGCCAGGAACCGGGTCATGTGTTGAGATACGTCGGAGATTTACATGGCGATTTACAGAAAGACAAAGGAGAATTGGATGTAAAACTGATCTCTGTTCCTGCTACTTCCGCATTAGGTCAGTTGAAAGGTTCAGACTCGATCTTTGAAATCTATACAGAAAGCTACGGCGAAAATCCGATTGTCATCATGGGAGCCGGGGCCGGAGCTCAGGTAACTGCAAGAGGAGTATTCGGTGACATTTTAAGAGTAAGTGAAACAAAATAATTGTAGAAACAATCCCGAAGGGATGATTTAACCAAAGATAGAATGCAATTCTATCAAATTAAAACTATATGGAAAATTTCGAAACATCAGCAATAAGAACACAGACTGAAAGATCTCAGTTTGATGAGCACTCCACACCTTTATACCTTACGTCCAGTTTTATTTTTCAGGATGCTGAGGATATGAGAGCAAGCTTTGCGGAAGAAAAGCCTAAAAACCTGTACAGCCGATTCTCAAACCCAAATGTAACTGAATTTACAGAGAAGATCGCAAAAATGGAAGGAGCAGAAGCAGGATATGCATTTGCAACGGGAATGGCTGCCATCTACTCAACATTTGCAGCATTATTAAGTGCGGGGGATCATATCGTAAGCTGTCAGTCAGTTTTTGGTTCTACCCATACTTTGTTTACAAAATATTTCCCGAAATGGAATATTGAAACCACCTACTTCAAAGCTGAAGATGCTGAAAACGTAGAAGAATACATCAAACCCAATACAAAGATTCTGTACCTTGAAACTCCTACCAATCCTGCGATTGAAATCCTGGACCTTGAGTTTTTCGGACAGATTGCCAAAAAACATAACCTGATTTTCATTGTAGACAACTGTTTTGCAACGCCTTATCTGCAGCAGCCGATCAAATATGGTGCAGATGTTGTTGTACATTCTGCAACGAAGCTGATTGACGGACAGGGAAGAGTACTGGGAGGAATTGCAGTAGGAAGGGAAGACCTGATCAGGGAAATCTATCTTTTCGCAAGAAATACAGGGCCTGCATTATCTCCTTTCAATGCCTGGGTACTATCAAAAAGTCTGGAAACTTTAGCCATCCGCGTTGAAAAACATTGTGAAAATGCACTGAAGGTAGCAGAGTTTTTAGAAAACCATCCTAATGTGGAACTTGTAAAATATCCATTCCTCAAATCCCATCCAAGCTATGAAATCGCTAAAAGACAGATGAAGCTGGGAGGAAATATTGTTGCTTTTGAAATTAAAGGAGGTATCGAAGGCGGAAGAAGCTTTTTAGATAAGATACAAATGTGCTCGCTTTCTGCCAACTTAGGTGATACGAGAACGATCGTCACCCATCCTGCATCAACGACCCATTCAAAACTGTCGGATGAAGAAAGAAACGAAGTAGGAATTACCGCAGGTTTAGTACGTTGTTCAGTAGGTCTGGAAAATGTAGACGACATTATTGCAGACTTAAAACAAGCCTTAGATTAATCACAAAGAGTGCCAAAGGGGCGATTTAACCCAAGATAGAGAACGAAGTCCTATCAACCAACTATCAGTCTCACTCAACAACTATAAAAGAGATGACAAATATAGAATCACTAAACAAAGCCCTCAAAGAACGCATCCTAGTCCTGGACGGCGCGATGGGAACCATGCTTCAACGTTATAAGTTTGAAGAAGAAGATTACCGTGGAGAGCGATTTAAAGACTGGGAACATCCGGTAAAAGGAAATAATGATTTGCTTTCCCTTACCCAGCCTCAAGCGATAGAAGAAGTTCATAAAAAATATCTGGAAGCAGGAGCTGATATTATTGAAACCAATACTTTCTCAGGAACTACCATAGCCATGGCTGATTATCACATGGAAGAATTGGTCTATGAACTGAACTACGAATCAGCAAAGATTGCCAGAAAAGCCTGTGATGAGTATACTGCCAAAAATCCTGATAAACCAAGATTCGTCGCGGGGTCCATCGGTCCTACCAATAGAACGGCAAGCTTAAGTCCGGATGTGAACGATCCCGGTTACAGAGCCATTACTTTCGAAGAGTTAAGGGTAGCCTACAAACAGCAGTGTGAAGCTTTGCTGGATGGTGGTTCCGATATTCTTTTAGTAGAAACCATCTTTGATACATTAAATGCCAAAGCAGCTTTATTTGCCATTGATGAACTGCAGGACGAAAGAGGAATTAAAATTCCGATCATGGTCTCAGGAACAATTACCGATGCATCAGGAAGAACATTGAGTGGCCAAACGGCTGAAGCATTCCTGATCTCAGTTTCCCATCTGAATTTGCTGAGTGTTGGATTCAATTGTGCATTGGGAGCAGATCAGCTAACCCCGTATCTTGAAACATTGGCTCATAATTCAGAGTTCTACGTTTCAGCATATCCGAATGCAGGTTTGCCTAATGCTTTCGGGAAATATGACGAGACTCCTGAAGATATGGCCAGACAGATCAAGGAATATGTAGAAAAAGGATTGATCAATATTATCGGAGGATGTTGCGGAACAACACCGGAACATATCAAAGCCATTGCTGATCTGGTAGAAAAGTATCAACCAAGAAAATTGAAGGAATTTGTATGATTTGATAGATTTTTTTAATTAAAATCAAGAATGTGGGCTGGCTTATAAATATTAACTTTAAATAAACCACAAAATTTAATGTAATGGAAAAGCCGATTTACCTGAAAGATCCAGACGATGCCAAACTGTTTAATGAATTAAGAAAGAAAGTGAACCAGCGTGTAGAAACCATTTCCGAGAATAGGGATATTTACATTCAGATCAAGGCGGTCATCTTGCCATTGATCTATGTGGGGTTATATCTTTTTGCTCTTTTTAATGCACAGACACCTTGGGGGTATATACTGAGTTTTATCTGTATGGGAATTCTTCTCGTGTTGATTTATCTGAATTTAATTCATGAAGCAGCCCATAACAATATCTACAGAAGCAAAAAACTCAACTGGATCGTCTTACACATTTTTGATTTTGTAGGGGCTAATTCCTATATCTGGAAAAAAAGGCATATCGCAAGTCATCACGCCTATCCTAATGTAGACGGATGGGATACAGACATCGAGCAAAGTGGTTTATTGTTAATTGTACCATGGATTAAAGCAAAAGGCATTCAGAAGTATCAGCACAAGTTTTTCTTTCTAGTATATCCTTTGTATTTGTTCAACTGGATGTTTATAAGGGATTTTAGAGACTTCTTTGACAAGGAAAGGGTGATTTTAAAAACCCAGGGAAGAATTCCTGTTGTAGAAAAAGTAAAAATGGTGAGTTATAAACTATTCTACTTCTTTTATCAGATTGTGATCCCTGTTGTGTTCTTTAAAGTATCAATAGGATTGGCTCTGGGAGCCTGGTTTTTGCAGGTAATTGCAGCCAGTATTTTTGCCCTGTTTGTTCTACTGCCATTACATCCGCTGCCGGATAATGCTTTTCCGAAATTAGATAATAAAAACGGACTTCCGTTTAGCTGGCTTCGTCATCAGCTGGAAGTTACCAACGATTTAAAAGAAAATAACTGGTTTGTAAGAAATCTATTGGGGAATTTTAATTTTCATGTGGCCCATCATCTCTTTCCAAACTACAGTTATATGTATTACAATGAAATCACAGAGGAAATAGAACAATTTGCCAGGGAGCATGGTTTAGCCTATAAAAGGTTTCCCTTGATCACTGCTTTAAGTAAGCACAGAGATTTATTGAGGCAGAATGCAAATAATGCCTATTATATTTTAGAAGAATAAGATTAATGAAATATTTAAGATTATCAGGCCTCGAGCCTCTTATCATAACGCCGGAGAGTAATTTCATCAACGTAGGTGAAAGAACCAATGTGGCCGGTTCAAAGAAATTTTTAAGACTCATCAAAGAAGAAAAGTTCTCTGAAGCATTAGATATCGCCCGCCATCAGGTGGAAGGAGGTGCACAGATTCTTGATGTTAACTTTGATGACGGACTGATCGATGGAAAAGCATCGATGATCAAATTCCTGAACTTAATCGCCTCAGAACCGGATATCGCAAGAATCCCCATCATGGTGGACTCTTCCAAATGGGAAATCCTGGAAGCCGGTTTACAGGTCGCGCAAGGTAAATGTGTGGTGAATTCTATCAGCTTAAAAGAAGGTGAACAAGAATTTATCCACCATGCAAAAGCTATTAAAAGATATGGAGCCGCAGTCATTGTCATGGCATTTGATGAGGTAGGGCAGGCAGATAGTTATGAACGAAGAATTGAAATTTCAAAAAGATCTTATGACATTCTTGTCAACCAGCTGGGTTTCCCGGCAGAAGATATCATTTTCGATCTGAATATTTTCCCGGTAGCTACAGGAATGGATGAGCACAGAAGAAATGCCATCGATTTTATCGAAGCAACACGATGGGTAAGACAAAATCTCCCTTATGCCTCAGTAAGTGGGGGAGTGAGCAATGTTTCCTTCTCTTTCCGTGGAAATGATACCGTACGAGAAGCTATGCATTCAGTTTTTCTTTATCACGCAATCCAGGCCGGGATGAATATCGGAATTGTAAACCCGGCTATGCTGGAAGTCTACGATGAGATTAACAAGGAATTGCTTGAACTGGTTGAAGATGTGATTCTTGACAGAAGAGAAGATGCCACAGAAAGACTTCTTGATTATTCTGAAAAACATAAATCGGTAAAGAAAGAAAAGACCGAAGACCTTGAATGGAGAAACAATCCTTTGCAGGAAAGAATTACCTATGCTTTAGTAAAAGGTATTGACCGTTTTATAGAAGAGGATGTGGAGGAAGCAAGGCAACAGGCAGAAAGACCACTTCATGTCATTGAAGTAAACCTGATGACGGGAATGGGGGTCGTAGGAGATTTATTCGGAAGCGGAAAAATGTTCTTACCACAGGTAGTGAAATCTGCAAGGGTAATGAAAAAAGCCGTGGCATATCTACAGCCTTTCATTGAAGCTGAAAAAGACGGATCAAGACCTGCCAATGGAAAAATATTAATGGCTACTGTAAAAGGAGATGTGCATGATATCGGAAAAAATATTGTCAGTGTAGTATTAGGATGCAACAATTACGAAATTGTTGACCTTGGTGTGATGGTGCCGGCAGAAAAAATTATCCAGACAGCTATTGAAGAAAAAGTAGATGTCATCGGATTGAGCGGATTGATTACACCAAGCCTGGACGAAATGGTGTATATCGCATCAGAATTAGAAAGACAAAATTTAGATTTTCCTTTATTGATCGGAGGTGCTACCACTTCAAAAGCACATACTGCAGTGAAAATCGATTTAAAATATAAAAACGCTGTCGTTCATGTGAATGATGCTTCCAGGGCAGTAAATGTAGTCAGCTCATTATTGGGAGACCGGAATAAAGAATATGTTTCTGATCTGAAAAGCGATTATTCCGATTTCAGAGAGAAATTCCTGAACAGGCAAGTGGATAAAGACTATGTTTCTATACAAGAGGCAAGAGAAAATCATTTTAAAATTGATTGGCAAAACGAAGATATTTTCACACCAAATAATTTGGGTGTAACCGTTGTTGAAAACCAGGACCTTCGGGAATTGTTGCCTTTCATCGACTGGTCACCATTTTTCAGAAGCTGGGATCTACATGGCAAATACCCCAATATTTTAGAAGATGAGGTGGTGGGCGTGCAGGCAAGCGAGCTATTCAAAGATGCACAGGTCATTTTGAAAAGAATTCTCGATGAGAAGTTACTAACGGCAAAAGCCGTCTTCGGAATTTTTAAGGCCAATTCCAATGAGACCGATGATATTTTGATTTTTGATGAAAATAATAAAGAACAGGCCAAGTTTTTAACCTTAAGACAGCAGGCTCAAAGATCAAAAGGAAAAGATTATCTGGCCCTAAGTGATTTTATTGCCCCTCAAAGTTCGGGGAAAACCGATTATATGGGAGCATTTTGTGTCACCACGGGTTTTGGAACGGATGAACTTGCAGAAGAATATGAAAAAGCCAATGATGACTATAATGCGATCATGGTGAAAGCATTGGCAGATCGTTTTGCAGAAGCCTATGCAGAATTTTTACATAAAAAAGTAAGAACCGAATATTGGGGATATGCCAATCAGGAAAACTTAAGCAACGAAGAACTGATTGCCGAAAAATACAAAGGAATACGTCCCGCACCTGGATATCCGGCTTGCCCTGACCATCTGGAAAAGAAAACCATCTGGGATCTTCTCAAAGTAGAAGAGAATACAGGTGTTTTCCTTACAGAGAGCCTGGCGATGTTTCCAACGGCATCTGTTTCCGGATATTATTTCGGAAGCCCGCATGCCAAATATTTTGGTTTAGGAAAAATTACGGAAGACCAGCTGAAAGATTATGCCGACAGAAGAAGTTGTAGCATTCAGGAAGCTAAAAAATGGTTGTCACCCAACTTAGCAGATTAAAATTAAACATGAAGATAACTGAACACATTAAAAATGCAAATGGAAAGACTCTATTTTCCTTAGAAGTGGTTCCGCCACAAAAGGGAATAGGTATTGAAGATCTCTATACAAACATTGATCCTTTAATGGAATTTAAACCTCCATTCATTGATGTTACCACTTCGAGAGAAGAATATATTTATCTGGATAAAGGAAATGGTCTGATGGAACGCAGAATCACAAGGATGCGCCCGGGGACATTGGGGATTTGTGCGGCGATTCAACACAAATATAATGTTGATACCGTGCCTCATTTACTTTGTGGTGGTTTTACCAAAGAAGAGACAGAATACCTTCTTGTAGATTGTATGTATCTCGGGATAGAAAATGTAATGGCTTTGAGAGGAGATGCCATGAAAGGACACCAGTATTTTGAACCTACGCAGGGAGGTCATGCCAGTGCTATGGATCTTGTCAATCAGATTAACGATCTGGGAAGAGGAAAGTACCTGCACAATGAAGATCAGGTCTGTGACGAGTTGAATAAATTTTGCATCGGAGTTGCCGGTTATCCTGAAAAACATATGGAAGCACCTTCCATGAATTATGATTTAAAATGGCTGAAACAAAAAGTAGATGCCGGAGCTGACTACATTGTAACCCAGATGTTTTTTGATAACAAAAAATATATTGAATTTGTACAAAAAGCCAGGGAAATGGGAATTACAGTTCCTATCATACCGGGGATCAAGCCCATTGCTACCAAAAGACACTTAAAACTGCTTCCACAGGTATTTAAAATTGATCTGCCGGAAGAACTGATCAACGAAGTGGAAAATGCAAAAAATAATGAAGCAGTCAAACAAATCGGAATAGAGTGGTCTATTGCACAATGCAAAGAACTGCTGGATTTCGGAGTTCCTGTTTTGCATTTTTATTCCATGGGGAAAAGTGATAATATTAAAAAAGTAGCCGGCGAGCTATTCTAATATCAGTACTAAATGAAGGAACCCTGCTACGTGATGTAGCAGGGTTTATTTTGTATCAAAAATTCAGATTTAATTATGATTTACCGTTTAAGAAATTAACCAGTTTTATAAGATCATCCTGTTTATTGAATTTAATTTTATTAGACTTGAAGAAACCTTCGAGTTGCTCCTTTTTTCCCGGAAGTCCATCCATACATTCTTTTGAATTTTTAGGATTTTTGATAAACCCATCCGGAGTCTTTATATAGTATATTGGGTTCAGGTTTTTAAATGAAGGTGGAGTATTGTTTGAATATGCATTATCTGCTTTCTCGCCATTTAGAAAAGTAGTTTTGATCTTTTTATACAGTCCATATTCTCCCGTTACAATTTCAAAAAAATATCCTGAAAGATCATCACCAGTATCCAGTCGTACTAAGGTATCCTTACTATCTAAAAAAGTTAATTTGGGAAAAGTATCACTTTTTGGTAGCACATATACTTTATCATCTTTTTTCTTAAATTCTATTTCATCAAGATACGTGTTATATCTTGCCGGGGCGGGTTCTGTAACACCCTGGAATCTTGTAGGCGTGAAGTCTTTTTTAAAATAAGGATCACCCTGAATGTCGCTATATGCTATAGTTCTTGCTCCCGGAGCACTGGGTTGGTTCATGTACATTTCACCTCTTTGATTCAATACCCCACCATTAACAGGCGAAAATGGATCCATAAGCCTGTTGGACAATATATTGTCACTATTAGGGATCTCATCCATACGAAGAATTTGAGCATAGCTTACAGCTGAAAACATCAGTATAGCTAAGAAAAATGTTTTTTTCATATTATTAGAATTTTAAGGCAATTTACAAATAATACTAACGTAAAACTTTGAATTTATGCTAGAATTTAACGGAAATGGGATATTACAATAATGGGTGCCTTGAAAATTTCTTTTTTCTATCAAATAAATAACGGTAAGTGGCAAGTTTTCTGGTTACTGTTGTGTCAAGATTTTCAGCAATCCTGATCATTTTTGGATTGAAATCACCAATCCATTGCAACTCAGTAATTTTGAAATCCGTATGCTTTCTAATATATTGAGTCCCTTCCCAGATCATATATCCGTCGATTCCTCTCTTTTGCCATTCCGGGACAACTCCAAAGACAAGGCCCACCATTTTCTCATTCTTCTTAAAATGTTTTAAGAATAAAAATGTAAGCTTTTCAAAAATTCCAAATTTCCCGTTGAGGTACTTGAACCATTGATTCAGATCCGGAAGATTGATCCACATAGCTATCGGTTTTTCATTTTCGTATACAAACCAGGAAATGTGTTCATTGATGATTGGTTTCATTGTATTGAACATCTTCAGCACTTTCTTTTCATCCAACTGTTTACCTTCCCCATGAGATGCCCATGCCTTATTATAAACTTCAGTGAAATCTCTGGAAAATTTTTCGAGATTGTTCTTTTTCATGGGTTGAGCTGAAATAGCAGGATTTCTCCTGTTCCTTTCATGAGCAATTTTAAATACTCGGGATACTTCTGTGAAAATGGGTCTGGTAAAACAAAGCTGTTCAAAATAAATCTGAAAACCATAATTTTCAAAAAGCGCTTTATAATAAGGAAGATTATAGTTCATCCCAAATAAAGGCTCGATGAAACCTTCAATCAAAAGTCCCCAGAATTTATCTCTTTCCCCAAAGTTAATAGGACCATCCATCGCTTCCATACCTCTTTCCTGAAGCCAGTTTTTACAATGGTCAAAAATAAAATTTGCCGTTTCCTGATCATTAATGCAGTCAAAAAAACCAAAACCACCGGTGGGTTGTTCCTGCTTGTAGTGACTGTTGATAAATACAGCGACTTTACCTACCGTTTTATCGTGTTTTTTAAATAAGAACCTTTTGCATTCACCATCCTTGAAGAATTTATTTTTTTTAGGATCGAAAATTTCTTCAATATGTTTATCTAAAGGACGTATATAATTTTTGTCGTTTTGGTACAGTTGTACCGGAAATTCCAGAAATTCCTGTTTTTGTTTTTCGTTTTGTACTTCTTCGACAATAATCATATGTTCTTTAATCAGACAAGGTTATAAAAGATAATATTTTTCATTTAATTTTAAAATAGATGATTAAATATTATCCGTATTTTTGCTGCAAATTAAATAAAAATGGTTGATTTTACCGATAACGACGATGATATTTTCACAGGAAAAGAACATACGCCAATAAGAGATGATGCTTTTGATAAATCGCCACAGGAAAAAATAGAAAAAATCACTGAGCTTTTTGGAGAAATCATGGAAACACTGGGGCTGGATATGACAGACGATTCTTTAAAAGATTCCCCTAAACGTGTTGCCAAAATGTATGTGAATGAAATTTTTGGAGGACTTCTTCCGGAAAATAAACCCGGCATTTCTACATTTTCCAATAAATATAAATACCGCCAGATGTTGGTGGAGAAGGATATCACAGTCTATTCTTTTTGTGAACATCACTTTTTACCTATCATCGGAAGAGCTCACGTAGCCTACATTTCAAATGGTGAAGTAATCGGTCTTTCAAAAATTAACAGGATTGTTGATTATTATGCCAAAAGACCACAGGTTCAGGAAAGATTGACCATGCAGATTGTTGAAGCTTTAAAAGAAGCTTTAGGAACAAAAAATGTGGCCTGCATTATTGATGCCAAGCATCTCTGCGTAAACTGCAGGGGAATTAAAGATACTGCAAGTTCTACCATTACAGCAGAATTAAGCGGAATTTTCAGAACAAACCCTATTACAAGACAGGAATTCTTACATTATGTTGGAAGCCATGCCAAACTAGATTAATCCATGAATTACCAGATACTCAAAAACATAATAGATGCAGAACTTCAGAGATTTCAGACGATTTCTGAAGAAGAATGGAGCTACAAGTCCGCACCCGAAAAATGGTCCAAAAAAGAAATTATTGGTCACCTTTGTGACAGTGCTTTTACAAATATCCGTAGATTTGTAGTTACACAATACAAAGAGAACGAGAATATTGTATACGATCAGAATGCCTGGGTAAAAGCTCAGAACTATCAGAATGTTCCCACGGCTGATTTGATTTTATTGTGGAAAATGCTGAATTATCAGGTTGTGCACATTGTTGAAAATATCCCCGATGAAGCGTTGCAAAGAACCTGTGACACCACCAAGACAGAACCTCAAAGGTTTACCTTGGAATTTATTATCAATGATTATGTAGATCATCTGCAGCATCATTTAAAAGCGATTTAATAATGATAAAATTTAAAAAAATAGAAGATAAAATTTTCATCACAACAATTATATGTTGTGGCAGATTTTTATTTTAACTAATTTTTGAATCTTAAAAAACTATTGAATCTTTTAATAAAAAATAAATGCAATTAAAAATATATAACTCGCTTACAGCAGAAAAAGAAATATTCAAACCTATTTTAGAAGGAAACGTAGGAATGTACGTCTGCGGACCTACAGTGTACAGCAATGTACACTTGGGGAATGTAAGAACTTTCCTTTCTTTCGATTTTATTTACCGTACCCTGATGCATTTGGGCTACAAAGTAAGATATGTAAGAAATATTACCGATGCAGGGCACCTTACCGATGACGGAGATGTAAATAACGACAGATTCGTTAAGCAAACCCGTCTTGAAAAGTTAGAACCAATGGAAATTGTACAGAAATATACGGTAGACTTCCATAAAGTTCTGGACATGTTCAACCTGCTTCCTCCCAATATCGAGCCTACCGCAACCGGTCACATTGTAGAACAGATTGAGCTAACTCAAAAATTAATAGACACAGGTTTTGCCTATGAAAGTAATGGTTCCGTATACTTCGATGTATTGGAATACAATAAAAGAGGGCTGAACTATGGTGAGCTCTCAAAACGTAATATAGAAGAGCTTTTTGCCAATACCCGTGATCTTGACGGGCAAGGAGAGAAGAAGAATCCTCAGGATTTTGCCCTTTGGAAAAAAGCATCTCCTGCTCATATTATGAGATGGAATTCGCCTTGGGGAGAAGGCTTCCCGGGATGGCACCTTGAGTGTACCGCAATGAGCACTAAATATTTAGGTGAAACATTTGACATCCACGGAGGTGGTATGGATCTGAAATTCCCTCATCACGAATGTGAAATCGCTCAGGGAAAAGCTTGCAATGGTGCAGCACCGGTACATTACTGGATGCACGCCAATATGCTAACGATGAATTCCCAGCGTATGAGCAAATCTACCGGGAACTATATCCTTCCTATGCAGTTGGTAACCGGGGATAATGATTTTTTCGAAAAGCCCTTCCATCCGTCAATTGTACGTTTCTGCTTTCTGCAGGCACATTACAGAAGTGTGTTAGACATTTCCAATGATGCCATGATCGCCAGCGAAAAAGGATTTATCAGATTAATGGAAGCTGTGAAGGTATTGAACTCCATTACTCCAGATGACAACAAGCAATCGGCATTCAGTCTTACAGAATGGAAGAACAAATGCTATGACGCATTAACAGATGATTTCAACTCTCCAATCCTGATCGCTCACTTATTTGAAGCAGTAAAATACATCTTTGCTTTAAATGACGGTAAAGAAACAATTTCAACAGCAGATCTCGAAGATTTAAAATCATCATTGAATGCATTTATCTTTGACGTACTGGGATTACAGACTGTAGAAGAAAACAATAATGAAAAGCTTGATCAGACTTTAAAAGTATTGATCGAATTGAGAAATCAGGCAAGAAAATCCAAGAACTTCGATCTTTCAGACCAGATCAGAGACAAACTCCTTGCCGAAGGTATCGAATTAAAAGATGGAAGAGACGGAACATCCTATGTTCTGAATTAGAAAATATAACTTCTTTATAACCATTCCGTAGGAAGCCTATAAAAGGACTCTTACGGAATGTTTTTTTATGTAGATCCTCATTATATCTGTAATATTCATATTCAGGAGCTGTTTCCCGCTATCCGCTCATACTCCTCGCGCCCTTGCGCTCCACGTCTAACCTTATATTCTCCAGCGCCTGCTGTGGGGTAACCGCTTCTATCGGGGCTAGGAAATGGTAAAAAGTTGAAAATGGA